>CACNUI010000001.1 GCA_902623545.1 uncultured Alphaproteobacteria bacterium
TATAGAAAAATTAAATCTTTAGATATAAAAATAGATTAAAATATATGAGAACAATTATTTGTGGGGCAGGGGATGTTGGTTATAGTATTGCGGATAAATTATCTAAAGAGAACTTCGAAGTTACTGTAATAGATGACTCAGAAGAAAAACTTTCAAAAGTTTCAGAAAATTTAGATGTTAAAACTATAAGAGGTATTCCAAGTTTACCTTCGGTTTTATTAGATGCTGGAGCAAAAGATTGCGAAATTTTAATTGCAGTTACTAAAAGTGATGAAACAAATATGGTAACTTGCCAAATTGGTCATTCATTATTTAATATTCCAAAAAAAATTGCAAGAATAAGACAACAAGATTATCTCAAAGATCAATGGGAAAATTTATATAATAATAATAATTTTCCGATTGATGCTATTATTTCTCCTGAACAAGAAGTTGCTAAATCTCTTTATCGCAGGTTAATTTCTCCAGGAACTATTGATATGTTAGAATTATCTGAAAAAAAATTGAAATTAATCGGCTTAAAATGTGAAGATAATTTTTCTCATGCAGGTATGACAGTTAGAGAATTATCTCAAAAATTCCCAGATTATTTGGCAAATATTATGTTTATTTTTAGAGGAGACAAAAAATTTACTGTTAATTCATCAACAAAAATTGAAAAAAATGATTCTATTTTTTTAGTTGTTGAAACTGATAATTTAACAGACGTTTTATCAGAATTTGGACACCAAGAACTTCAAGCAAAAAAAGCTGTAATTATAGGAGGTGGAAACATAGGCTTGTCTCTAGCACAGTTGATAGAAAAATCAGACACATATATTAAAACTGAATTAATAGAATACAATAAAGAGCGCGCAGAATTTCTTGCATCAAATTTAGAAAATGTAACAGTCACTAATGGTGATGGCCTTGATAATCAAATTTTAGAGGAAGTTAATATTTCTGAAGCTGGATATTGTATTTCTGTTACAGAAGATGATGAAGTAAACATTTTATCTTCATTACTTGCTAAAAGAGCTGGAGCCTTGGTCTCATTAACACTTATAAACAATGGAAACTATTCATCACTATTGACCAATATTGGGGTTGACATGACTGTTGATCCTAAAATCATAACAATATCAAAAATTTTAGAAAAAGTAAGAGGTGTTAAAATTAGAAATGATTATTCTATAGGTGATGGTTTTGGTGAGGTGATTGAGGCTGATATTCAACCCGATTCAACTTTATGTAATAAAAATTTAAAAGAATTAAATTTGCCTAAAGGGATTAGAATTGGATCAATATTAAGAGACAAAAAAGTCATAATTCCAAATAGCCAAACTGTATTTAAAGAAAATGACGATGTAGTATTTTTTGCTGAGACAAACTGCATAAAAACATTAGAAAAACTTTTATCTAAAGTTTAAATTAAATGCCAAATTTTGCCTATATTAACAATAAATATGTGAATTTTAAAAAAGCTAAAATCCATATTGAAGATAGAGGTTTGCAATTTGCTGATAGTGTTTATGAAGTAATTGCTGTTCTAAACAATAATTTAATTGATTTAGAATTTCATCTTAAAAGATTAAAATATTCACTTAATGAATTAAAAATTAAATTCAGTTTTTCTAAGATATCTTTTGAAAGAATATTTACAGATTTATTAAAAAAAAATAAAACCTCTAATGGTATTATTTATTTACAGATTACAAGAGGTATACAATATAGAGATCATAAATATGAAAAGAAATTAATTCCAACATTAATAATATACACAAGAAATAAAAAATTTAATTTACCTGGAAAACAATTTAAAGGAGTTAAAACAATAACTTTTGAAGATTTGCGCTGGAAGCGAAGAGATATTAAAACAGTAAATTTACTTCCAAACATTATTGCAGCTAATAAAGCAAAGCAGATGAATGCTTATGAGGCTATTCTATTGCAAAACGGCAAAGTTACTGAAGGTACATCATCAAATATTTGGATAATAAAAAAAAATAATTTGATAACTCATCCAGCAAATTCAGATATTTTGAAAGGTGTGACAAGAACTTCTTTACTTAAAATAATTAGTAAAACGTCACTAAAATTAATTGAAAAAAGTTTTACACACAAGCAGTTACTAGATGCCGATGAAGTTTTTCTTACAAGTTCAGGTAGTTTTATTACACCAATACTCCAAGTAGACAAAAAGAAAATTAATAAAGGTAAAATTGGAAATATTACTTTGAAACTTGCACAAATGTATTTTAAATTATGTATGAATGGATAAAATAAAACAGGAAAATATTAAGGATATTTGCTATAAAATTAGCAAAGATATAATTTTACCTAAATATAAAAATCTCAAAGATCAGGATATAAGATACAAAAATGGAACTGATTTAGTTACATTAGTTGATATAGAAGCCGAAAAGGAGCTTAAAAAAAACTTATTGAAAATTATTCCTAAAGCTAATTTCATAGGTGAAGAAGAATATTCAGTTAAAAATGAAATTTTAAATTATTACAACGAAAATAATTATTGTTGGACTGTAGATCCGATTGATGGAACTACAAATTTTGTAAAAGGTAAGGAAAAATTTGCTATAATGATTGCATTAACTTATAAAAATTCAATTTTGTATTCATGGATTTACAAACCACTTAAAGAAGAGATGTTTTATGCTATTCATAATGAAGGAGCATACTTTGAGGATAAAAAAATTTATACTGAAGGTATACTTAAATTAAATCAAGCTAAAGGGTCAATAAGCACTAAATACTGGGATGAAGATTATTTAGAAAAATTAAAATTATTAAAGAATTATTTTGCTGAAGTTAAATCTTATGGATGTATTGGTTTTGAATATACAGATATAGCTTTGGGTGTTAGAAATTTTGCAATTTTATCAAAATTATCACCATGGGATCATATACCTGGAATATTGTTAGTAAGAGAGTCTGGGGGAGCTGATACTGATTTTGATAAAAAGCAATATGATTTTACTTCTAAAAATAAGAATTTAATAATTGGGAATTCAGAAGAATTTAATTTAAAAATTTTAAATAAATTAGGAGAGTATTCATGAGTATTAAAAATGTTTCATTTATTGGATTAGGTGTCATGGGATATCCTATGGCAGGTCATCTACAAAAAAATGGATATAATGTTACTGTCTATAATCGAACAGAGACAAAAGCACAAAAGTGGATTGATGAACATAAAGGGCAAATGAGTAAAACACCAGCTGACGCCTGTAAAAATAGTGAAATAATATTCATGTGTGTTGGCAGGGATGAAGATATTGTTGAAGTAATGGAAGGAGAAAATGGAATTCTTTCAAGCATTAAAGAAAATTCCATAATTGTTGATCATACAACAGCTTCTGCAGAAATAGCAAGAAAGTATTCTGAAAAATTAAAAAATATGAAAATTGGATTTCTTGATGCTCCAATATCAGGAGGTCAAGCTGGGGCTGAAAATGGCCTATTATCAATTATGATTGGAGGAGAGTTAAAATTCTATGAAATAGTAAAACCAATTTTACAATCATATGGCAAAGCGATTGAATTAATTGGACCATCGGGATCTGGTCAAATTGCAAAAATGGTCAATCAAATTTGTATAGCGGGATTAGTTCAAGGTTTGTCTGAGGCAATGGCATTTGGAAAAAAAGCAAATGTTGATATGGAAAAAGTATTAAGTGTTATATCTAAGGGTGCTGCACAATCTTGGCAAATGGAAAATAGATACCGTACAATGCTAGATGGAAAGTTTGATTATGGTTTTGCCGTAGATTGGATGCGTAAAGACTTATCTATTTGTTTCAGTGAAGCAAAAAAAAATGGAGCATCACTACCAATAACAGAGATTGTTGATCGATACTATGCTGAGGTTCAAAAAAATGGTGGTAATCGTTTAGACACTTCTTCATTAATGACTTTAGTTGATAAATAAATGTCCAAAAATTTATTTTTGGCAATTATTTTATTAGTAGCATCATCTTTTTTTTGGTCAGGTAATTTTTTTGCTGGTAAAGTTGCACACTTAACTGAACTTACACCTTTTAAGCTTAGTTTTTTTAGATGGCTCCTTGCATTACTTATTTTATTACCCTTCACATATTCACAAATCATAAAAGATTTTGAATATTATAAAAAAAACTTATTGCTTATGACTGTAATAGCAATTTTAGGAGTAACAATCTTTAATTCTTTTACTTACATTTCACTTCAAACTACAATGGTTATTAACTCTACTTTAATGGCTTCTATTTCTCCTGTAATGATGATTGGATTTTCTTGGCTAATTTTTAGAACCAAAACAACAATGTTACAATTCACAGGTATTGTCTTGTCATTGCTTGGAGCTTTTTCAATTATTTTAAAAGGTAATATTTCTAATCTTTATAATTTATATTTTACATCTGGGGACATTTGGATGGTTGCCGCAGTTATATCTTGGTGTCTCTATTCTGTGCTATTAAAAAAAATTGACTCTACTATGTCTCAACTAGCAAATTTAGAAGTTATGATTATTATTGGTTTAATATTTATTTTTCCTTTTTATATTTTAGAATCCCTAAATACCTCTTTTGTACCTTCGAATAGTATGGATTTTGCAATCATAAGCTATGTGGCAGTATTTGCTAGTATTGTAGCTTTTTTTTCATGGAATAAAGGGGTCTCAATCATTGGAGCAAATAGAGCTAGTTTATATTTACATTTGATCCCAGTTTTTAGTGGTATTTGGGCTATTTCATTTCTTAATGAAAAATTTACTTTTTTTCATGTCATTGGTGTACTTTTTATACTATCGGGAATTATATTATCAAATATAAAAATAAAAAATGACTAAGATAATAAAAACTGAGGACGAATGGAAAGCTCAACTTACTGAGGATGAGTATTATGTTACAAGACAAAAGGGTACTGAACCTCCTTTCTCTGGTAAAAATTTCGAAATTATTAATGGCGGTATTTTTAAATGTAAATGCTGTGGTAATGAATTATTTAATAGTTCAACAAAATATGATTCTTATTGTGGGTGGCCAAGTTTTTTTGAACAAATATCACCTGAAGCAATTAAAACAGAGACTGATAGATCTCATGGAATGGTGCGTATTGAAATTATGTGTGCCAAATGTGATGCTCATTTAGGTCATGTCTTTGATGATGGGCCTGAGCCCACCGGCAAAAGATACTGTGTAAATTCTCTTTCAATTAATTACGAAGAGTTTGAATAATAGTTTTAATACACTCCTATTTTCATCAATAGGCCATGCACTCATGCATATGTTTGCAGCATTTTATTTTGTAATCGTTCTGACGATAGAAAAAGAATGGAATATTTCTTACGATCAATTAATTAGATTATGGTCTCTTGGAGCTCTACTAATTGGTTTAGGGGCAATTCCTTTTGGATGGTTAAGTGATAAATGGTCCCGTTCAGGAACAATGACAATTATGTTTATTGGAATGGGATTAGCCTCCATTCTATGTGGTTTAAGCACATCAGTTTCTTTTTTATTTTTTTCCTTATCACTTCTTGGACTTTTCTGTTCAATTTACCATCCTGTAGGCATTCCTTGGGTAATTCACGCAGCAAACAAACAAGGAAAAGCGCTTGGTGTAAATGGTATTTTTGGTGGAGTAGGGATAGGCTCTGGAGCATTTGTAGCTGGTACTCTAACAGAATTACTAAATTGGCAATTAGCTTTTATATTTCCTGGTTTAATTTCAATTATTATTGGTTTTATTCTTATTTACTTAATCTTAATTGATAAAATATCTTACAAAAATTATTTTATTAAAAATGATGATCAAGATCATTCTCGTAATGAGATGATTTTAATTGCATTAATAATGCTATTATCAATGTTTGCTCTTGGATTATCTTTTCACAATACACAAACAGCCTTACCAAAAGTATTTGAAATACGAATTGGTAACACAAGCTCAATTCAAATTGGATTTATGATAGCAATTATCTATTTTATTTCTGGTGCAACAACATTTGTTGGAGGCTTACTTGCTGATCGATTTAATTTAAAAACTATTTACTTAATTGGTATATTTCTTCAGTTTCCTTGCTACCTAGGAATAGCTTACATATCTGGTTACTCTTTAGTAGTGTTATGTATTCTAGCTGCTGTATTTAATGCAAGTATTCTGCCTACAGAAAATCTCTTACTTGGGAAATTTACACCCCAAAAGTATCATGGTGTTGTATATGGAATTAAGTTTATTCTTGCATTTGGTTCAGGACCAATTGCGGTATTCTTAATTTCAGAAATATATTCCATAACTTTAGAGTTTACTTATTTGTTTTTAATTAATGCAATAATGATGGCTATAATTTCAATCTTTATTATTTTCTTACCAATTCAAGGTAATCAAAGAACAGCTATTCAGGATTAGATTTTATTTCTTCAAGATAATTAATAACTTCATTAAATTTTTCATCAGGTATATCTTTATAGGTCATACCAAAATGATTTTTTACCTCTAAAGCAACATGAGCATAAGGATTTCTACCCTTTGGATGATTGGGGTGATCAGGTAATTTTCCTTTTAAAAAATCACCTGTTTCTTGAATTAGCTTCCAAATTTTAGATGCGTTTTCTTTATTCAACTTATCTAGCTAAAGCACCCATTGGATCCCAAGGTGCTAGCGCTACTGGTTCCATATCTAAGTATTTTAGAAGTCTTTTGTTTAGATATTTTTTATCGATAACAACTTCATAGGTATATTCATCAAACCATTCATCAGTCATCATCATATACCCTTGATTACCACTTTTCGTTCCCCAGCTATTTTCAATTTTCCATTTAGTTGAATTTCTTTTCTTAATATCGACGCCCGTTAAAAGCATGGCATGAGTCATTTCACTATCACCGTACTCTAAGCGAGTCTGTTTATTCATTTTAAATGAAGTTTGAAAGACATTTTCATAGTCGTAAATGCCCATATCAAGTACACCCATATCACGACTAAAACGTTTCCCAACATCACAACCAAACCATACAGCTTCATTGTTTTTTATAGAGTCCATTGCTGATTTTTTTAATTCTTTAATATCTACATTAAGATATTTAATAATTTGTCCTTCAACAACATTACCAAGATATTCAACGGTATACATTGTATTAAATTTTTTATTGCTCATTGGAGCATGAATTAAGCAAACTTTATCTTTAATATTGATATCTGCATATTTTTTGCAGAAATCAATTGGTGTCATATCTGAAATGACAATGTGTCTATTATCTTTATTTCTAGTAGACCAATTGATAACATCTGGTGGTTGACCAAGAAACATTGCTAGTAAATTATAAATTGTTTCCATCATGTCTTTTTTTAGAGTTGCAGAATTTTTAGCTGGTTTCTTTCTTAGCATAGAAGCAAACTCTCTTAATTTGTGAGTTAAAATATAATTCATGGCACCAGATTTACTGCTATGATTTGTTTCAGGCATTACATCTTTAGGTACTGCACCGTACTTATTAATTAAGTTTACAAACATATCCCACTGTCCGCCGTCTTGCACTGGTGCTTTTAAAAGATGAGTTATTAGTCTGCTCTCATATGATTCATCTCTAGATTTAATTATATTCTCTAAAAAATAGTTCGCTTTCTCTAACTTATCCCAAAACATGAAATAATTTTGTGAAAACTCAAATGTATTTAATTCAAGGCTATCAACAACTTGCAAACGCATAAGATTTAATCCTGCAAATCCCCAACATCTACCTGATGCCATTTGATTTGTTGCAGGTAATTCTTTTTTTATTAGATTGGAAAAATTATGATTGATTTGACTAAAGTTTTCCCAATTGAGCGCAACATTGGCTAAATCATTTTTAATTAATGCATTTCGTGATGCTGTATTTTTATTATTTCTTAGAAATTTAGTTTTGAAAGTTTTGATTGTTGATAGAGATATATTTTTTGCCATATTCTCTATTTAAAACTATTTCAGCTTAATTCAATTCTTAACTGTTTTTTTCTTTTTTTTGAGACCCATTTTAGCTTTTCTTTCATCAATTAACCTAATGGCATCTTCTAGTTTTAAGCTATCAATTGTTTGATCACCAAGAATTGATGCATTTATTTTTCCACATTTTACATATGGTCCAAATTTGCCATCATGAGCAGTAATATTTTTCTTTTCTGTTGGATGCTCTCCAAATGTTTTTAATGTTGCATTACCTCTCTGTGTAGGTTTAGCAATTAATTCAATGGCTCTTTCAAGTTCTATATCAAGAATATTATCTGTTTTTTCGAGAGCTTTATATTTTTTATCATGCAAAATATATGGCCCATACATTCCAATTCCGGCACTCACTGTTTTATTTGTTTCTGGATGAAATCCTAATTTACGTGGCAAACCAAGTAATTGAATAGCTGTGTTTAATCCAATTTCATCTGGCTCAAAATTCTTAGGAATAGAAACTCTTTTTGGTTTTTTTTCTTTTGTCCCTTCACCAACTTGCATATAAAATCCATAAGGACCTTTTCGAAGAGTAATCATTTCACCTGTTTCTGGATAAATACCAATTTCTTTTGGTCCGCTAAGAGCAGCGCCATCTTTATCGTTTAATTGATTAAACTGAACAGTATATTTGCAATCAGGATAATTAGAGCAGCCAATAAATCCTCCAAACTTTCCAACTTTAATTCCCAGTCTTCCATTATCACAGGTTGGACATTTCCTTTTTTCATCTGATCCATTTGGCGGAAAGAAATGCGGACCTAGTGCTTCATCTAACACATCAATGACCTCTCTATTTGATTTGCCTACAGTTTCGTCACAAAGTTGTTTAAATGTTTCCCAAAATTTTCTTAGAACTTCTTTCCAATCAAGTTTACCATCAGAAATTTCATCAAGTTGATTTTCAAGATCAGCCGTAAAATCATATTCGACATATTGATTGAAATATTTCTCTAAAAATATCGATACTATTCTTCCTCTATCATGAGGATTAAAACGTTTTTTATCTAAAATTACATAATCTCTATCTTGTAGAACTTTAATAATAGAAGCATAAGTAGATGGTCTCCCAATGCCTAGTTCTTCAAGTTTTTTAACTAAGCTTGCTTCGGTGTAACGAGGAGGAGGGGAGGTAAAATGTTGTGTCTTTTCAAGTTCTTTTAAATTTAAACTCTCTCCTTCAGTCATCGCAGGAAGAATTGTTTCTTTTTCTTCATCTTTATCATCATCCTTAGCTTCTTGATAAACTTTATACATTCCAGGAAATTTAATTGTCGATCCATTTGCTCGTAAAACAATTTTTTTATTTTCATTTGTAATATCAACAGCTACTTGATCTAATACGGCACTTGCCATTTGTGAGCTTACCGCTCTTTGCCAAATAATTTCATATAGCTTATATTCTTCTAATGTAATGTATTGCTTAATATCTTTTGGTGTTAGGTAAATATTTGTTGGTCTAATGCATTCATGTGCTTCTTGGGCATTTTTAGCCTTCGATTTATAAACTCTTGGAGATTCAGGCAAATAATTTGCTCCATAATTTTCATTCACAAAACCTCGAACTTGGTTAATAGCTTCTTTTGACATGACGACACTGTCTGTTCGCATATAGGTTATTAAGCCAGTTGTTTCTCCTTTAATGTCTGTTCCTTCATAAAGGCGTTGAGCTGTGCGCATTGTTTGACTCGCACTAAGACCAAGTTTACGACTAGACTCAATTTGCATGGTAGATGTTGTAAAAGCAGGGTAGGGGTTTCTTCTAGCTTCTTTTTTTGTGATATTTCCAACAGTGAAAGTAGAATTTTTAATATCATTAAAAATTTTTGACGCTTCACCTTCATTTTTAATATCAAGTTTATCTACTTTATTCCCATCATAAACTGTTAGTCTAGAATTAATGATTTTATCTTCTTTATTTCTAAACTCGCCTTGTAAAGACCAATATTCCTGTGGAATAAATTTTTCTATTTCAAGTTCTCTTTCACTTATTATTCTTAAAGCAACAGATTGAACTCTACCTGCTGATTTTGATCCTGGTAATTTTCTCCATAGCACTGGAGAAAGTGTAAAACCGACAAGAAAATCTAACGCTCTTCTTGCAAGATAAGCATTAACTAGATTTTCATCTATTTCTCTTGGCTCTTTAAGACTATCAAGTACGGCATTTTTTGTAATTTCATTAAATGTAACTCGGTGAATATTTAATTTTGAAAGTGATGAATTATCTCTAAGTAGTTTTTCTACATGCCATGCAATAGCTTCACCTTCACGATCAGGGTCAGTTGCTAGATATAAATTTTCAGATTTTTTTGCAGCATCTGTTATTTCTTTTATCACTTTTTTTCCACGATCACTGGTTTCCCATTTCATTTGGAAATCATTTTCAGTATCTATGGCATCATTTTTTGCAGATAAATCTCGAACATGCCCAACACTTGCAAGAACTTTAAAGTCAGAGCCCAAATATTTATTAATAGACTTTGCCTTTGACGGTGATTCAACAATTAAAACATTCATAAATTTTGCCCCAAATTTCAGTTAAAAGATAATTCGTCAAGAAATTTTAAAAAAAAGTATATATTTACTTGGATAATTTAATTTTACTTTCAGTTTTATTTATTAGTCTTTTAATGTTTTCTGTATGTTTAAGATAAATAATCAAAGTTAAATAAACAAAAAATATTAGAGTATAAAAATTATAATTAATAAAAATAAAGTAAGCTGGAGCTACTAAAATTCCAGTTAAAGAGCTAAGAGAAGAGTATTTACTAACAAAAGCAGTGGCCAGCCATACCAACAAAAATGAAAGTGCAATGTAAGGATTAAGACCAATTAAGAAACCAATATATGTTGCAACTCCTTTTCCACCTTTGAACTTTAACCACATAGGAAAGATATGACCTAATATCGCAAAGTGACATACAAGTATTTTATTCAATAAAGAAAAATCTTGAAAATAAATTTGTAAAATTAGAAATGGAAGAAATCCTTTAAAAATATCCAGGCACAGAACAACGAATGCTAAATATTTATTTCCTGTTCTTAAAACATTAGTTGCACCTACATTTCCAGAACCAATATTTCTTATATCTCCAAAGCCAAATAATTTTGTAAAAATTAATGCAAATGGCAATGATCCTATAATATAAAAAATTATTATTAATGATAAATTAATTATCAAAGTCATCTCTATTTTTAATAATTAAATCTAAGCATGCCATTCTCACTGCAACACCCATAGCTACTTGTTCTTGTATCAAGCTTCTTGTGACATCATCGGCAAGTTTTGAGTCTATTTCTACACCTCGGTTCATTGGACCTGGATGCATAATGAAAGCATTTTTTTTCGCATATTTAAGTTTATTGTAATCTAATCCATACTTTTTAAAATAAGTCTTTTGATTTGGCATAATTTTTCCAACTATTCTTTCTTTTTGAATACGTAGCATCATAACAATATCACAATCTTGTAATCCTTTTTTCATTTCCGTATAAACATTAACAGGAAGTTTTTTTAAACTTTTTGGTAACCACTCCTTAGGACCAATAACATTAATTTTTGCTCCCAACTTTGAAAGTATAATAATATTTGATCGAGCAACACGACTATGTAAAATATCTCCACATATAGCAATTTTTAATTTTGAAAAATTTTCAAATTTATTTTTTATAGTAAGTGCATCTAATAATGCTTGTGTAGGATGCTCATGACTGCCATCACCAGCATTTATAACAGAAGCATCAACTGATTCAGAAATTTTTTTACTAATTCCTTCCTCTGGATGTCGGACAATTAAAACGTCAGGATTCATTGAGTTAATAGTAGTCATGGTATCGAGTAAGGTTTCGCCTTTATTAATAGAGCTATCTTTTACAACTACATTAATGAGATCTGCTCCTAACCTCTTAGCGGCAACTTCAAAGCTTGTTCTTGTTCTTGTTGAATCTTCAAAAAAAAGATTAAATATTGTTCTTCCTTCTAGAACATTAATTTTTTTTATTTTCCTTTTATTAAAAGTTATATATTTTTTAGATTCATCTAAAATGTGCTCAATTTCTTTCTTGGTTAAATCAGCTGTTTCTACTAAATGAATTTTTTTAAAAATATTTTTACTTCTTTTTAATTTGATATTTGTTTTTGAAGAAATTGATGAATAATATTTTAAAGCTATTTTTTCTGCATCTTTAAGAATTTTTGAACCAGTAGATGATCTGATTGCTTTTAATTTTGGCAATTTCACTTTCATTTGCCAATATTTTGAATTTTCTCTTTTATATAATTTTATGTGTCCTGATTTAAATAGCTTTGAATTCATATGTGTCAATAATGTGTAAGTATGTGTAAACTAATTTATTTATTATTTCTATATCTATCTAAATATCCTTGTAAGATATAAGCAGCCGATTGTTGATCAAGTTTACTTTTTATCTTTGTTTTACTTAAATCGGCTTTTCTCATTTCTTTAAAGATTACATCTGATGAAAATCTTTCATCCCAAAGAGCTGTAGGTTTCTTAAAAAAGGTTTGAAGATTAATATTAAAATCTCTTACTAATTGGCTTTGTTTGTTTTCACTATTATCCAGGCTAATCGGCAGACCAAGAATAAATCCACCAATTTCATACTCTTTCAAAATATCTTTCATGATAATTAAATCTTTATTAGTTCCTTTTCTTTGGATAATTGAAAGAGGTGTAGCGATTATTTTTGATCTATCACTTACTGCAACACCAATCGTTTTAGTTCCTAGGTCTAGACCTACAAGTATTTGTGATGTATTAAGACCATCGATTAAATTATTTTGATCATTCATATAATGGAGTTCATAAATTGAAAATTGATAAAGATACAATAAATAAAATCGCCCGTCTATCTAGAATAAAGTTAGATGATAAAGAATCTGAAGATTATATTAAGGATCTTAATTCCATTTTAGACTGGGTAGAGCAATTAAATGAAGTAAATACTGAAAATGTAGAACCGTTAAGTAACATATCATCATCTACTTTACCTAAAAGAGAAGATGTATCTAAGGATGTTAATTCTAGTGAGGAAATTCTTGAAAATGCTCCTGATAAACTTGAAGGATTTTTTGCAGTACCAAAGGTTGTAGAATAATGTCTAAGCCATCTTTGAAACAAATATTAAAAGATCTTGAGTCAAAAAAAATATCAATAAGAGAATTAAATCAGGATTATTTAAATAGAATTAAGGAAAAAGAAAATTTAAATGTCTTTATCCATTTTAGTGAAGAAAATGTTTTAAAACAGATAGATAAAATAGAAAAAGATACTTCAACAAAAAAATTGAAAGGCATTCCCATTGCAATTAAGGATTTATTTTGTACTAAAAGTATGCCTACAACTGCAGCTTCAAAGATATTAGAAAATTTCAATCCAACTTATGAATCATTTGTGACTCAAAAATTATTAGACGAAGGATCTATTTTTGTTGGTAAAACAAATTTAGATGAGTTTGCAATGGGATCAGCAACAAATACAAGTTTTTTTGGAAATACGATTAATCCGTTATCAAAAGAAAATGAACCTTTAGCCCCAGGTGGATCGTCGGGTGGATCTGCAGCTGCAGTTGCTGCTGATTTATGTTTAGGTGCTACTGGAACAGATACAGGGGGGTCAATAAGGCAACCAGCTAGCTTTTGTGGTGTTGTTGGTATTAAGCCAACATATGGTCTATGCTCACGATGGGGTATAGCCGCATTTGCATCTAGTTTAGATCAAGCAGGAATTTTTTCTCATAATGTTGAAGATGCATCGATATTATTACAATCAATTGCTGGATTTGATCAAAGAGATAGTACAAGTGCTAAAGTAGATATTCCGAATTATTTTAAAAATTTAGATGATGATCTAAATGGAAAAACTGTTGGTATTCCAAAAGAGTATTCCATTGATGGAACACCAATAGAAATAAGTCAGATATGGGAAGATGCTATTAAAGTTTTAGAAAAAAAAGGTGTTAAAATTAAGAATATTTCACTGCCTCATACTAAATATGCACTTCCTACTTATTATATCATTGCTCCAGCTGAAGCTTCTTCAAACTTAGCTCGATATGATGGAGTAAAATATGGTTTTAGATCTGATGAAATTGATTCTCTTGATAATATGTATGAAAATACAAGAGCTCAAGGCTTTGGAAGAGAAGTAAAAAGAAGAATTTTAATTGGGACATATGTACTATCTGCCGGATATTATGATGCATATTATCTTAAGGCACAAAAAGTTAGAAAATTAATTGCAGATGATTTTAATAAAGCTTTTAAAGAATGTGATTTTATTGTTACTCCTACTGCGCCAAGTGGCGCATTTCCTTTAAATGAAAAACAAAATGATCCTATAAAGATGTATTTAAATGATGTTTTTACGGTTCCTGCTTCTTTAGCTGGCCTACCAGGTATTTCAATTCCGTTTGGAAAAGATAAAAATAACTTACCTTTAGGTATACAAATTTTAGGAAAACACTTTGATGAACAACAAGTTTTTAATGCTGCTCTATCTTTAGAGAGATCATATGAATAATTTAATAAAAGGTGAAAAGCATGATTGGGAAATGGTAATAGGTCTTGAAATACATGCTCAGGTAAAATCAAAATCCAAATTATTTTCTTCATCCTCTACAAAATTTGGCTCATCACCAAATAGTCAAGTATCTTTAGTTGATGCTGCTATGCCTGGAATGTTGCCAGTAATTAATAAGTATTGTGTAGAACAAGCAGTAAAAACTGGAGTTGGTTTAAATGCTAAAATTAATAATTATTCAGTATTTGATAGAAAAAATTACTTTTATGCTGATCTCCCACAAGGATATCAAATTAGTCAGTATAAATATCCAATTGTTGGAGAAGGAAAAGTTACAATAGATTTTAAAGATGGAACATCAAAAGATATCAGAATTGTAAGATTACACTTAGAACAAGATGCTGGTAAAAGTTTACACGATCAAAATCCTTCAAAAACATATGTAGATCTTAATAGATCAGGCGTTGCTTTAATGGAAATTGTGAGTGAGCCTGATATTAGAACACCTGATGAGGCTGGAATGTATATATCCAAAATCAGATCAATTTTAATGTATTTAGATACATGTGATGGAAATATGCAAGAGGGGTCGTTAAGAGCTGATGTAAATATTTCAGTAAGAAAACCTGGTGATGAATATGGAACTCGCTGTGAAATTAAAAACTTAAACTCTATAAAATTTATTAAACAAGCTATTAATTATGAAGCAAAACGACAAATTGAAATATTGGAGTCCGGTGGCTCTATTGAACAAAACACAATGCTCTTTAATACATCTACTGGTAAAACTAGACCAATGAGAAATAAAGAAGAAGCTCATGATTATAGATATTTTCCTGATCCTGATTTATTACCACTAGAAATTTCTAAAGATGAAATAGAAAGAATTAAATCATCAATACCAGAGCTTCCAGATGAGCTTAAGAATAAATTTATTGAGACCTATAAATTATCTAACTATGATGCCTCATTATTAATTGCAGAAAAACAGACATCTGATTATTTTAATCGATCAATAAATTCAGATCCAGAATTAAAAAATCATGCAAAATTAGTTGTAAATTGGATTACATCTGAATTATTTTCATTATTAAATAAAAATAATCTCGATTTAAATAATTCTCCTGTATCACCTGAAAACCTAGGGCAACTTGTAAAATTAATTTCTACAAATGAAATTTCTGGTAAAATTGCAAAAGATGTATTGGAAGATATGTTTTCTACAAGAAAAACAGCTAGACAAATAGTAGATGAAAAAGGCTTGCAACAAGTCACAGATCATGGAGAAATAGAAAAAGTTATTGATGAAGTAATTGCAGATAATCCAAAAATGGTCGAACAGTATCTGGCTGGTAAAGATAAGCTATTAGGTTTCTTTGTTGGCCAAGCTATGAAATTAACTAAAGGAAAAGCTAATCCAAAAATGTTAAATGATATTTTAAAAAGTAAATTAAATAAAAAAAATTAAACGTAAAGAATAGCATCTATAAGCAACAATTATAAAAGTTAAAACTATCCAAATAATATTTCCTTTGTATGTTTCTGCTGCCCTCCAAATTCCAATAGAAATAAATATTGTCCAAATAAATATAAAAATTTTTGAGATTGAGGTAAGATTAGTAAAATCTAAAAAAGGTATTTGAGCAACAGAGCTATTTGTATTAAAAATATAAATTTCAAGATTAAATATAATCAACAAAACAATCCCATTTAATAGCTCACCAACTAACCAATAGGATTTCCAGAGTTTTACTTTTCCTTCAAAAAAATTTTTTATTAGATTTGTATTAATCATTTTTATTTATCTTTAATATTATAATTGTTCTTTAAATTTTGAAAAGCAATACAATACCATTAAATCATTTTTGGAGTTTTCAATGTATAAGAAGTCCACAAAGAATGCCATTTTGCATAATTATCTTTTTTTTTATTACTACCTTCAATTATAACAACACTTTCAATTAAATATTTCGTATCATTCTTAAATAAATAATAAAAATATCCATCTTTATTTGTTTTAACATATTCTTTTCTAAAATATCCATTATTAAAACTCATTATAGAAACTTTATGGTCAGCAAGTATTTTATTTTGATATTCTAATAAAATTCTTTTATTCTTTTTTAAATTTTTTAATGGATTGTCTAAAAATATTAATTCTAGTTCCATGTTAGTATCAACATCATTTCCATCAATGGTTTCAACACTAACTAGGGATTTCGCATATCTTTTATAACTTTCTATAAAGCTTTCAGGATAGTTATTTTTTTTATGAATACTTGCTAAATTATTGTAACCTTTTTTTCTCGAAAAAACTTCAAATTTTAATAAATTGTTGTAATGAACATAATTCATCTGTGACTCAATTTGTATAATATTCAATCCTTTAAATGTCTTTTTTATACTAAGTGCGGGAAAATCACCTAATCTTCCAACTATATTTATTTTTTTATTATTAGAAAATAAATTTAAATTTTTAAAATAGTCTCTGGAAAAAGCAATTTGATCTCCTTCAAAGTTATCTCCAATAAAAACCCCAGCTGTAATTATTTCTTTGTTTGTTAAATGATAACTTACAGGATCAATCCAAAATTCATGACTTAAGCTTATTTTTGATATTGAACTTATAATTATAATAAATATTAGATTATTTAATAAAAATTTCATGATTTTTTCTTATAATAAATTTGTAAAATTATATCTAGTAATAATTATTTCAATCTTTTTAAGTTCTTTGACTACAATTTCATTTACTCATGAAATAAAACCTTCAATTGCTGATTTTTATTATGATGACAATTATTTAAATTTTGAAATTAGATTAAATGCAGAATTGATTTTATCAAATATTGATGCTTCAATAATATCAAATACTAATTCTTCACCATTGACTGATATTTATGATAAATATCGGCAATTAGATAAAGTAGAGCTCGAAAATATTTTCTTAGAAGAATGGAAAAAAATTAATTCTAATATTGAAATTAAAATAAATAAAAAATTATCCAAGATTGATCTAGTCAAAATTGAAGTTAAAGACGTTAGCAATTTTGAAATTAGCAGAGACTCAATAATTTATCTTAAGATTTTATTAAATCAAAATTCTGAACATTTTACTTTTAAGTGGCTAAAAAATTATGGACCTATTATTCTAAGAGAAAATAATGATTCAAAAATTGAAGATGATTTATTTACAGATTACTTGCAGTCAGGAGAAGAGTCAGGTCAAATATTTTTTAGTGCAAACAATTTTAGATCAGTTTTTGTTAGTTTTACAAAATTCTTTGTCTTAGGAATTCAACACATTGTACCTAAGGGTTTAGATCATATTTTGTTTATTTTTGGACTTTTTTTATTTTCATCATCAATAAATAAATTAATTAAACAAATTACCATATTTACTATTGCCCATTCAATAACATTAATATTTGTTTCTCTATCTTTAATTAAAATTAACCCTCACATTGTTGAACCTATTATAGCTCTTTCAATTGTCTATGTTGGATTAGAAAATATTTTTAAAAATTATATTAAGGAAAACTTTAGATATATCGTAATTTTATTTTTTGGATTACTGCACGGACTTGGGTTTGCGTTAGTTTTAAGTGATATTGGTTATAGAAGTTCAAAATTATTTTTGAATCTTATTTCTTTTAATATCGGAATAGAAGTAGCACAAATTTTGTTAATATTATTTTTATATTTATTAATTGGAATTAAATTTGCAAAAAATCAGTATTATAGAATAGCTTTTCAAATACCTGCATCTACTTTAATAGCAACTATAGGTTTATATTGGTTTTTTGAAAGAATTAATTTATTTTGATCTAATTCAAATATTTTAAAATTTACTTAAATTTTTTAGCTACAGTATGGTAACAAGGATCATTAGACTTAGGCTAATAATCGACATAACTAAATTCTCTTTATTGTTAACATTATTTTGAATAATAATTTAAATATTGTTGAGATTCTGGCTTATTTTCGTTAATAGATAAATAGTAGTACATGAAACAAAAACAGGAGAGATGGGTGAGTGGCTTAAACCACAGGTTTGCTAAACCTGCGAAGGAAGTAATTCCTTCCGAGGGTTCGAATCCCTCTCTCTCCGCCATTGAAGATAAATAATGTTTTTTGGCAGCATACCAGCGGTAGTAACGCCATTTAAGAATAATGAAGTCGATTATAATTCATTAAATAAAATTTTAGAATATTTAATTAAAAATAATTCAAATGGTCTAGTTCCCTGTGGAACAACAGGTGAATCTCCTACACTATCTCACGATGAACATAAAAAAATTGTCGAGGAGACTATAAGAATAACAGATAAAAGAATTCCAGTTATAGCTGGTACAGGATCTAATAATACAACTGAAGCAATAGAGTTTACACAACATGCAGAGAAGGTTGGGGCAGATGCTGCTTTAGTAGTAACACCCTATTATAATAAACCCACGCAAAATGGCTTATATAATCATTATAAATCTATTTCGGAAAATACAAAATTACCAATTATAATTTATAATATACCAGGAAGATCAATTGTAGATATGTCAATTGATACGATGATTGAGTTATCAAAATTGCAAAACATAATAGGCGTAAAAGATGCTACAAATGATTTGTTCAGACCTTTATTAACAAATAAAAAAATGAATTCCAAATTTTGTTATTTATCTGGTGAAGATGGCACCGCACTAGCTTACTTGGCTCAAGGAGGCCATGGCTGTATATCTGTTACAGCAAATATTGCCCCTAAATCATGTTCTGATATGCAAAAATATTGGAGAGAAGGCAACATAACTAAGGCACAAGAGATTAATTTAAAATTATCTAGCCTACATAATGCATTATTCATTGAGTCAAGCCCAGGTCCAGTAAAATATGCTGCATATTTAAAAGGTCTTTGTGAAGCAGAAACTAGATTACCATTAGTTGAAATTAGTGAAGAAACAAAAAAAGAGGTTAAAAAATGCTTGCAAGAGAACGACCTACTTTAAATGAAAATCATTGCCGCAAATTCGCGAGCTAATTATGATTATTTCTTTTCTGAAAAAATTGATGCAGGTATTGTACTTTATGGATCTGAAGTAAAGTCACTTAGAATAAATACTGGTTCTCTTCGTGGTTCATACATATCTGAAAAAAATGGTGAGCTTTGGCTGTCCAATTGTTTCATTAAGAAATATGAAAATGCTGATGAAAAAAATTATATTCCAAATAGGGATAGAAAATTATTACTAAAGAAGAGACAAATTAACAAAATTTTTGGTATTTTGAAGCAGGGGGGCGTATCATTAGTGCCTATAAATTTATATTTTTCTAATAAAGGTTTTGCCAAACTTATATTTGGATTAGGAAAAGGAAAGAAAAAGTATGATAAAAGACAAACAATTAAGGAAAAAGACTGGAATATTAAAAAATCAAGAATTTTAAAAAATAATTAAATTGTTTACTTTTTAAATTTGATATTTATAAGCCTCATATGGCAAGAATTACTGTAGAAGATTGTATAGATAAATTCCCTAGTAGATTTGAGTTGGTATTAGTTGCTTCAAATAGAGCTAGAAAACTTCATTCTGGTGAAAATTCTACACTTGATAGAGACAATGACAAAAATACTGTAATAGCACTTAGAGAAATAGCAAATGAAGCTCTAACTGTTGAGCAATTAAAAAATGACCTAGTTGAGGAATATCAAACTGTGACATTAACTGAAGATGATGAATTAATGGAGAGTCTTGAAAATAAAGACGATAAAGACAATGTAGACAACACCTCTGTTGATGATGAAAAATTTGCAAAACCAGAGATTGTTGAAAATGAAGAAAAAGATATCATTGCAGAGGATAGTTCTAGTTCATTAGTAGACAGTGACGATAATACAGTAGAAGAAAATAGTTCAGACGAAGTAAAAAGTCATGATGCTAAAATTGAAAAATAATTTTTTTTTTTTAAATAATTTATCTTATTTATGGTTGAGCAGATTTCTACTGAATTGGATAAATTAACACATTATCTAAAGCAAGAAGAAAAAAATAAGGTTTTAACTGCTCTTAAAATCAGTGAAATTGCACATAGTAATCAACTTAGAAAATCTGGTGATCCATTTATTATTCATCCTTTAGAAGTTGCAAAAATTTTAACATCTATAAAATTAGATGGTGATTCAATTGCGGCAGGGCTTCTTCATGATACAGTAGAAGACACTGAATTAAGTATTGATGAAATAGATAGAAAGTTTGGAAAAAATATATCTGAATTAGTTCAAGGCCTAACTAAAATAAGTAAATATTCTTTAAAGGTGAATAATCAAAAATTTGGAGAAAATTATAAAAAACTTATATTAGCGACTACGAAAGATCTAAGAGTAATTTTAGTAAAATTAGCCGATAGATTGCATAATATGAGAACAATTAATTCATTAGATAATAACAATAAGAAAACAAATATTGCTCTTGAAACATTAGAAGTTTTTGCACCTTTAGCTCAAAGATTAGGTATGAAGGAGTGGCAAGATGAATTAGAAGACCTTTCTTTTGAAATTATAAACCCAGATGCCAGACAGTCAATAATTGACAGGCTAGAATATCTGAAATCTAAAGATGAAAACATCGTAGATGAAATAAGATACGAATTAAAAAAAATTTTTTTAGAAGAAGATTTATCATGCAATATTGAAGGAAGAATAAAATCTCCATTTTCAATTTGGAATAAAATTAAAAGTAAAAATATTTCTTTTGAACAGCTATCAGATATAATGGCATTTAGAATTATTACCAACTCAACAAGAGAATGTTACAGATGTCTTGGGATTATACATAGAAGATTTCCATATATACAAGGTAGATTCAAAGATTTTATTTCTGCTCCAAAGTCAAATGGATATAGAGCATTACACTCATCAGTTATGGGACCAAAAAATAAAAAAATAGAAATACAATTTAGATCCAATGTTATGAACCAAATTGCTGATTTTGGTGTAGCTGCACATTGGAAGTATAAAGATCCAACAAAAATAAAAATTAAAGACACAAAAGAATATATGTGGATACATGATTTGGTAGATTCTATGAATGCATCTAGTTCCCAGGATGAATTAATTGAAAATTCAAAATTAAAAGTGTTTCAAAATGATATTTATGTTTTTACTCCTAAAGGTGATGTTATTGAACTCCCAAAAAATGCTACACCAATTGATTTTGCCTATGCAATACATAGTCAGGTTGGTGATAAATGTGTAGCTGCGAAAATTAATGAAAAAATGCAGCCACTTAAAACAATTTTGAATAATGGAGATCAAATTGAAATTTTTACTTCTGAGACATCTCAGCCTTCTCCTTTATGGGAACGTTTTGCAGTTACAACAAAAGTAAAATCTCAATTAAGAAGATTTTTTAGATCAAAGAAAAAAGATGAATATATAATATTTGGTAGAGAAATTTTGTTATCTTTGTTTCAAAAAGAAAATTTTGAGATTACCCCAACTATTGAAGAAAAAATTAAAAAGGAATTCAAATTAATTAGCATGCAAGAACTATACGAATTGATAGGATCTGGGAGTGTAACTGCACTTTCGGTTTTAAAAAAAATATATCCTGAATTTAATTCAAAAAAAAATATTACATTTAATCAAAAAGATATTCATTCTGTTCAATTAAAAGGTTTAACTGCTGGTATGTCATATCATTTAGCAGGTTGTTGCTCTCCTCTAAAAGGTGATAAAATAGTCGGCATAGTCACTGCAGGTATAGGAGTTGCAGTTCATACAATAGATTGTCAAACTCTTATTTCATATGAAGATGTTCCTGATAGATGGATTAATTTATCTTGGGATGTTGATAATGGTACTAATCCAAATCCTAATGCAAGAATAGTTGTGGTCTTAAAAAACAAACCTGGAAGCTTGGGAAAAGCTACAACTGTAATTGCTAAAAATAATGGAAATATCTCTAATATTAATTTTTCAATAAGAAAAACTGATTTTTTTGAAATAATAATTGATATTGAAGTAAGAGATGCTAATCATTTAAAGAACATAATAGCAGCTTTGAGATTAGAGCCAGAAATCTCATCTTTAGAGCGTTTAAAGGGTTAAATGATGATATTTGGCGTTGGAACCGACATTATTGATATAAATAGAATAAGAAGAGTAATACTTAAATATGGTGATAGATTTAAACAAAAATGTTTTCACAAACATGAAATAATTAGAGCAGAAAAAATGTATAAAACTGTTGAATCCTATGCCAAAAGATATGCTGCAAAGGAAGCGTGCGCTAAGGCATTAGGAACAGGTTTAGCTAGAGGTATATTTTGGAAGGATATTGAAGTTAGGAACAATGATTATGGTAAGCCATATATTCAACTTCATAAAAATGCACTTAAATATTTAAAGTCATTTAATAAAAGTGAAATAAAAATTGAAGTCTCAATTAGTGATGAAAAAGATTTTGCTATATCAAATGTTATTATATTTAAATGAAAAAAAAAAATAAGTTTTTTAGTAATTTCCTATCTATTTGTATAGCAGTATTCGTTGCACTCTTAATTAGATCTTTTGCTTTTGAACCTTTTAACATTCCATCTGGGTCAATGAAGCCAAATCTTTTAGTTGGTGATTTTATATTTGTATCAAAATATTCTTATGGTTATTCCAGACATTCATTACCTTTTTCCCTAGGTGATAAAAATGGTAAATTTTTTTCAGGCAAATATTTTTCTAAAATACCTAAAAGAGGTGATATAGTTGTATTTAAAACTCCTGAAAATAATAGAACTGATTATATTAAAAGAGTAATTGGGCTTCCTGGAGACACAGTAAAAATTATAAATGGCGATCTCTTCGTAAATGGTTCAAAAATTTTTAGAAAAAAAATTGATCATTTTATTGATACTGATTCAAATCAAATTCTTATAGATAATGGTAGACGCAGACAATATTTAGAATATTTTTTTGATAAAGAAATAAATATTTTAGATATAAAAGACTATACTTTTGCGGACAATACAAATGAGTTTTTTGTACCAGAAAATAATATATTTGTTATGGGTGACAATAGAGATAATTCTCAAGATAGTAGATTTAGCACAGTAGGTTATATTCCACTTGATAATGTTATTGGAAAGGCACAATTCATATTTTTTTCTCTAGAAAATGCAAGATTTTTACAAATATGGAAATGGCCAAGTTCAATAAGATATGAAAGAATTTTTAAAAATATTCAAT
The DNA here is from genome assembly GCA_902623545.1 of uncultured Alphaproteobacteria bacterium. Taxonomy (GTDB): domain Bacteria; phylum Pseudomonadota; class Alphaproteobacteria; order HIMB59; genus CACPNW01. The sequence continues at coordinate 23,739 of CACNUI010000001.1, forward strand.
GATTTTAAAAAAGCAGATTGATAAATTTGAAAATATAATTGGTTATAATTTTAAAGATAGGTCTATTCTAAAACAATCTTTAACACATCCCAGTTCATTAAAAGATAAAAATATATTATTCAAACATCCTAATAATTTTGAAAGATTAGAATTTCTAGGAGACAGAGTTCTTGGATTAATAGTTTCAAATTTACTTTTTCATAAATATGAAAATTTTAATGAAGGTGATTTATCAAAAAAATATTCATATTTAGTTCAAAAAAATTTTTTACATAAAATATCTGAAGAACTTTTTATAAGAGACATTTTAGTTTACAATTTTAAAAAAAATAACCAAAAAATGTTGATATCAATTTTATCAGATAGTGTCGAATCTCTAATAGGGGCTATATTTATTGATGGAGGCTATAAAGCATCTTATAATTTTATTAAAAAATTTTGGTCAAAATACCTTGATATAAAGATATTAAAAACAGAAGATCCTAAAACTGTTTTACAAGAGCTTTCTCAACAAAGATTAAAAAAATTGCCTGAATACAAATTGATAAACAAAAAAGGTCCCTCACATTCACCTATATTTACAATTACTTTAAAAGTTTTAAACTTAAATAAAATAACAGCAAAGGGATCATCAATTCGAGAAGCTGAAAAAAAAGCAGCGCTAACAGCATTAGGATTAATTAATGAAAAAAAAATTATTAAAAATTAGTATTATTGGGAAAACTAACGCTGGTAAATCAACATTAATAAATAAAATTATTGGTGAGACAATTTCAATTATTAATAAAAAGGTAAATACAACTGAAACTTTAATATCAGGAATTTTAAATATAGGAAATAATCAATTAATTTTTTATGATACACCTGGAATTCAACATCTTAAAAATATTCAAAAAAATAATAAAAATTTTAAACAAAGTTTATGGAATGGCTTATTAAAATCTGATCTTATAATTTATCTCATTGATGTTAAAACTTACAGATTTGATGAAATCGTTTCTAATATAAACAAAATTAAAGAAACTAAAAAAGAAATATTAATTGTATTTAATAAATGTGAATTAATTTCCAAAGACAAAATTTTACCAAAAATTAAAGAATTAGATGAATATTTAAAAATAAGTGAATATTTTTTAATTTCTGCAAAAAAAAAATATGGTTTAAAAAATTTACTAAAGTATTTAGAGGATAATTGTTATAATTCTGATTGGATATACAAAAACGATGAAGTTTCAGATAAAGATGACATATTTATAACCAATGAAATTACAAGAAATTCAATACTAAAATTTTTACATAATGAAATTCCTTATAATTTAAAGATTATTAATAAATTATTTAAGTATTTAAGAAATGGTGACCTTAAAATAAAACAAGAAATACTAATCAATAATTCAAGGTATAAAAAAATTATATTAGGTAGAAGTGGTGATAAAATCAAGGAAATTAGAGAAAAAAGTCAAATTGAAATTTCAAATATTTTAAAAAAGAAAACCCATCTTTACATAAATATAGTCAAGTCCCATAATGAATAAATATAAAGGCATTCTAATTTCAAAAAAAATACTTAAGGAAAATGATCTAATAATTAAAATCTTATCTAATTCTGACAAAATTATTTCAGGTATTGTATACGGAGGATTATCAAAAAAAAAAAGAACTATTTACCAAATTGGATATTTCTTAAATTTTGAAGTTTTAGAAAAAAATAATAGACCTCTGTCTATAAATGCTGAAATAATACCTCCACATATTTCACTTATAATTAATGACAAATATAAATTAAATTGTTTACTTTGTGTCACGTCTATAATTAATTTAGCAATTATTGAAGGACAGCATGTGAATGATATTTATTTTATTGTAGAAAATTTTTTAAATAAAATGTTTGTAAAAAAAAAATGGCTTATTGATTTTCATATATTTTTATTTGATTTATTAAAAGTTATTGGATATGAAATTAAGTATACTAATAATGATCATAATATTTATTTTGATCTCAATAAACTTGAATTTGTTAAAGTTAAATCGAATGATTCAGTCAAATTTCCATTTCATTTATTTAAAGAGGATTATTCGGATATAGATAAGACTTCTGTAAATAATATATTCAAAATTTTTGAATTAGTATTTGTAAAATTTCATCTATCAAACATTAATATCCAATTGCCAAATCACTATCAATTATTTAAAAAACAAATAATAGATAAGATATAAATTTATTTATTATGGAAAAAAATTTACATAAAAATATTGATAATATATTAAGTGAAAAATATTTATCATATGCCATTTCTACTATTATCTCCAGATCATTACCTGATGTAAGAGATGGGTTAAAACCTGTTCATCGAAGAATTATTTACTCTATGTATCAATTAAAACTATTTAATTCTTCATCCTATAAAAAATCAGCTAGAATTGTTGGCGACGTTATGGGAAAATTTCATCCACATGGAGATCAAGCAATATATGATAGCTTAGTAAGAATGGCCCAAGATTTTTCAACTAGAATTAAACTCATCGACGGTCAAGGTAATTTTGGTAATATAGATGGTGATAATCCTGCTGCAATGAGATACACAGAAGCAAGATTAGATTCATACACAGATTATTTTTTTGATGGAATTCAAGAAAATTCTGTAAATTTTAAAGAAAATTATGATGGACAAAACTTAGAACCAGAAGTTTTACCATCCCAACTTCCAAATATTTTAATTAATGGTGCAATGGGAATAGCAGTTGGTATGGCAACAAATATTCCACCGCATAACATAAAAGAACTTGTAGATTGCTTAATTTTGTTAATTAAAGATCCTAAAACAAACATAACTAAGCTACTAAAAATTCTAAAAGGACCAGATTTTCCAACTGGTGGAGAAGTAATTTTAAATCAAAAAGAAAAAAAAGATATTTACTCAAGCGGCAAAGGGACATTTATTATAAACTCAAAATGGCTAAAAGAAGACCTAAAAAATGGAATGTACCAACTTGTTATTACAGAAATTCCTTATCAAATAAATAAAACTAAAATAATTGAACAACTAGCTAATTCAATTAATACAAAAAAAATCCCTCTTGATGATGTTGTAGATGAATCAGATGAAAATATAAGAATAGTTATAAGACCAAAGAACAGAAATATTGATCATAAAAAATTAATAGAATTATGTTTTAAATTGTCAGATTTATCAATTAAGTTTTCATGTAATTTTAATGTTCTTATTAATGGTTTAGTGCCAAAACAAATTGGACTTGTTGAAATATTATTAAATTTTTTAGATCACAGAAAAATATCTATCAAGAGAAAATCTGAATATAATATTAATAAAATTAAAAAAAGATTAGAAATTTTAAAAGGTTATCAGATAGTATTCAAAAATCTTGAAAAAATTATTAATATTATTAGAAAAAAAGATGAACCTAAAAAAGAATTAATAAAAAAATTTAAACTTTCTGAAAATCAGGTAGATGCAATACTTTCGATGAGATTAGGATCATTAAGAAAAATAGATGAAAAAAATATAATGAAAGAAAACTCAGATTTAATTAAAGAATTAAAATTTTTAAAGAAATTAATTTCAGATAAGAAAACTATCAATCAGTATATTACAGATGATCTAACAAATATAACCAATGATTTTGATCCTTTAATTAAAGATAGAAGAACTAATATTTTTCATGAAACAATATATAGTAATGACATTGATATTGATGAATTTAAAGAAATTGAAAAATTAACTATTACAATTGATAAGAATTATAATCTTAAACGTTTTAAAGATCATATTGACCATAATGATCTAAAGAAAAATAATACTGACATAAAACAATCCGTAAAAATATTATCTAATCAAAAATTAATGCTTTTCGTTTCATCGGGCAAAGTATTTTCTATTGATCCAAATGACATTCCTGGAGGAAATTCTAAGCCTAAATCGTTTATTTATTTTGTTGATAGCCAGCAAAATGATAAAGTTGTTGGGATAATATCTTCTGAAAATAATATCATTTTATCTGCATCTAAATTTGGAAAAGGTTTTGCAAGTAATCTAAGCCAACTCATTACTATTCAGCGAAAAGGAAAACAATTTTTTAATTTAAAAAAAAATGATGAAGTAATAAAAGTATTTTGTGTAAAAAAATCTCATATTATTTGTGTTACTAAACAGGAAAAAATGTTAGCTTTTGATTTAACAACTATTCCTCAGATTCAAAAAGGAGTTGGTGTTCAGCTTATAAAAATTAAAGATAAAGATAATCTCATTGATATTACTGATATTAATCCGGAAGATGGATTTGAGTGGACATCTGGTTCAAAAAAAAGAAAAATTGATACAATTGACTTCTGGGTTGGTAAAAGAGCACAATCAGGAAAAAAAGTTCCAAAATTTTTTAATAAAGTTTTAAAATTTAGTGAATAAATGTTTTTCTATTTAAATATTTGTTTATTATCTACTAAATGACTAAAACCAATCTTAATACTCAATCAGTGTTATCAATGAAGGGGGAAGGTTACTATTCTCAAAAAACAATAGGAGCAAAGAATGCAATTGATAAGGTGCAAAAACAACTTGAATCAGCCCTTAAAACAATACCAAAAAAAGATATTTTAAAAATTGCTGACTTTGGGAGTGCTGACGGTGGTACAAGTCAAGAGATGTGGTTTAATATAATAGAAAATATTAAAAAATCTGGAGATAAAAGACAGATTGAGATTTTATATACTGATTTAGCCTCTAACGATTTTTCTGTATTATTTAGAATGATGCAGGGTATGCAGGGTAATAATAATTTTGCATATCAAAATAAATTTGAAAATGTTTTTGTACATGGATGCGGCACTGGTTTTCATAAACAATTAATGGCAAATAATACATTATCTCTTGGGTTTTCTGCCACAGCAATGCACTATGTTTCTGAAAGGCCTTGCCTAATAAAAGATCATGTTCATATGGTGGGTTCAAATGAAGAAGAAAAAAAACAATTTAAAAACCAAGCTCTAAAAGATTGGGAAACAATTTTATTAAATAGATCAAATGAATTAGTTCCAGGTGGAAGGTTTATTTGTATAAATTTTGGAATAGATGAAAAGGGTCAATATTTAGGTAATACAGGTGGTCATAACATGTTTAATAATTTTACTAAACATTGGAAACATTTAGAGCAAAAAGGAATTATTACAAATGAAGAATTTGTTAACGCAACTTTTACTCAACATTATAGAACTCTTGAAGAATTTAGGAAACCTTTTGATGACCCTAATTCAGAAATATCAAAATCTGGGTTAATTCTTAAAAAATGTGAAACAATGTTTACCGATTGTCCTTTTAAAGTTCATTATAATGAAAATAAATCTACTATGTCATCAAGGGAATATGCTGAAACATTAATACCAACAATGAGGAGTTGGTCAGAAACTGTATTTAAAACAGCATTAGAAAAAAGAAATCTTAATGAGATAAATCAAATTGTCGATCAATTTTATAATTCTTATCTTGAGGAAATTGTAGAAAATCCAACAGGCCATGCAATGGATTATATTCATATAGTAATGGATATAGAAAAAAAAATAAATTAAAAATATAAAGAAATATCTTCATGTACAGATTTACACGAAGCTAAATAAATAGCTTGCTCTTTATTAAGTTTATCTTGTTTTCTTAACCCAAAAGTCTCAGTACCAGTTTCAGATAATTTAATTAAATCACTTAAGATAATTCTACTACCAATCATTCTCCAATTTTTTTCAAAATTGTATATTTTTTTTGCTTCATTAATTAAAGCTAATGCTTCTTTTTTCTTATTGTAATTTTTTTTCAACAATTTTCTTGCTTTTTTGATTGGTTTTGTAATGTCTGAAGTATCAGTGAAAGAATTAAATAATCTCTCAAAATTTTTTATTATTTCTTCAATTCCATCCCTCTCTTCATTAACATTATTTAATAACTCATTAAAATTAATTTCTAATTTTGAAAATTCTTCAGCATTTTGAAAAATTTTGATAAATTTTTGTAAATCATTAAATGAGTTGTCTACTGATTTATTATAACTAAGTTTCTTTTTCTTAAATTCATTTAATATTCCTTTGAAATTATCATTTTCCTCTTTCCAATTTGATGGAATTGTCATTTTTATACTTTCAATATCATTTTCTAGTTCTAAAATTTCCTCTTCAAACTTCTGAATTTCATTAAGATCAGTTTCAAGTCTAATTTCTTTTTTAATCTTTTCTATCTTAGACAATTTCTTATAAATATTTTTCTCAATATTCCTTACTTTTGTATGAAGTGGTTTATAATTAATTGAGTAATCATTAAAATTTTTACGTGATAATTTTACTTCTTCAATTAAATTCTTTGAATAATTGATGTTATTAATCATATTGGTAAATTTTTTATTTTGTTTCTCTGGTAAAAAATCAATATTAGTAGTCATTAGATCATTTGTAATTAATATTGATGTAGAAAAATTCTTTTCATATTTATTATAAGAATAATCTATTAAACATTCTTGAAGTTTAGGATTGATTGGAGGAGGAGAAACTTCTGATGAATAATAAGACCTAAGAGGTAAATAATTTACTAATTGTGGAAAATATCCAACTACACCTAAACCTACTAGTTGAAGTAATATAAAAACGCTTGCACCTTTCCAAATTTCAGTCGTTTTTATTGATTTTGGTGCTACCCCTCTTAGATAGAATAGTGAAAATCCAAATGGTGGAGTTAAAAATGAAGTTTGCATATTTACACCAATCATTACACCCAGCCAAACCGCAGTAACATTTGCTGATGTTTCAGCTAATAGTATCGGAGCAACTATAGGAACAACAACAATAGCAATTTCTATGAAATCTAAAAAAAAACCTAGTACAAATATAACTGCCATTACGACTATAAATTGTGTCCAAAAACCTCCAGGAAGACTAGTAAGAAAATCCTTAACTATTTCTTCACCTCCAAAACCTCTAAACGCTGCTGTTAACATTGCAGCACCAATCAGAATTATAAAAACCATTGAAGTAGTTAAACTTGTTTCAATCATTACGTTTTTTAAAACATTATTTATTTTAAATGTTCTCCAAAAACTCCAAACAATACCAACAAGTAAAAATATAACTGCAAATATTGCAATTACTAAAGCTACCACTTCTGATGTTGATGAAATATTTTTAACATTAAGTTGAAAATTAATTACAATACAGGTTATTACTATTAATGAAATTATAGTTATTAAAGCTGGTGTATATTTGTTTTTTTTATCATACAATCTATAACCACCCATCACACCTGCACCCACAGCACCTATGGCACCTGCTTGATTTACTGTTGCTATACCAAGTAATATTGAACCTAAAACTACAAAAATTAATGCTAATGGTGGGACAAGCGATAGAAAAACTCTCCTAAAGAAATCTCTGTCATAATTTCCTTCATATTCTACTGGAGGTACTGCTTCTTTTTTAAATATTCCAATCAGTAAAACATATAACATGTATAGACCAACAAGAACTAACCCAGGTAAGAAAGCTCCTAAAAACATATTCCCAGCACTGACTGAATCTACACTAAATTGACTTGGTATATTTGTAGAACCAGTTACGTTTTTATAATTTTCAATTCTCATATTATCTGCTGCATCTGAAGCAGATGCCAATTGGTCTGACAAAATAATAAGGACAATTGAAGGTGGGATTATTTGACCAAGTGTGCCAGAAGAACAAACAATTCCTGACGCAAGTGATTTATTATAATTATTTTTCATCATTGCTGGTAAAGAAATTAAACCCATCGCAACTACTGTAGCCCCTACAATGCCTGTCGTAGCAGCTAGTAATGCACCAACAAATATTACAGAAATTCCTAATCCCCCCGGAATAGGTCCAAATAATTGTCCCATACTTATCAATAGGTCTTCTGCAATTTTTGATTTTTCAAGCATTATTCCCATAAAAATAAAAAGAGGTATTGCTATCAATGTATCTCTTTCTACTTCCCAGTATACTCCTCGAAAATTTGTTATTCCTGCATTTAGCCATTGAAAAGGACCATCAGATATAAAATATTCATTTGGGTTACCTTCAATTAAATATCCTGCTAAAGCAGCTAAAAATATTGATATTATAGCTGAACCAGGAAGAGCGAATGCTAATGGATATCCAGAAGCAAGTGCAAATGCCATTAAAAATATTAACAAAAAAAGAAAAAATAATTCCATTATTAATTCTTTCTAATTACTTCTAAACTTCTTAATGAATATATTATAAATTGTATCAGCATTGTAAGAGCAAATATAATTAAAAAACCCGCCATCAAATATTTGATATTCATTCCTTGAGTACTTTGAGATGTTTCAAAATTCATTATTGGTTGGTTTAAAACACATTGTTTACAGTACATCCCAAGAAAGAACACAGTTAAACAAAGTGGAATACCTAATAATAAACTTCCAAAAAGATTTACTCTTGCTTTGTTTTTTTCACTAAAATTAGTATACAAAACATCAACTCTAACATGGCCATCTTTAATTAAAGTATAATAACTTCCAAATAAAAATAAGCTTCCATACCAAAACCTTACAAGATCACTCATTAAAGTTTGTTCATATGAAAAAACAAATCTTAAAATGACAATTTGAAATTCTGCTATTACAACAAGAAATGCTAACCAGTAGAAATTTAGAGCTCTGAAGTAAAATGCAAATATTAATGAAACAAATAATAGAGGAAAATGAACATATGGAGCTCGAAAAGAATTGTTTGAAAATTTTATGTTCCAATTTTTTCCAATCATTTGCTCGAGGAATCCTTCAATTATTAGAAAAGAAATTATAGCGTCAATTATTCCTATTATTAATACTGACCAAAAACCAAATCTAATTATATAATCATTCACTCTTTCAAGCCTATTAGCAAGAGTCAGATTATCCAATTTTTTGTTATAATTAATAAATATTAATGGAACAATAATTGCTAATACATAAAGAAAAAATTGAATCGATGAATATATATTTGCTGAATTATATATCGTAAATGCGCCAGGCCAATCACCTGCGAAAGTTAAGTAGTTATTAATTAAAAACGCAAATACTATTGAGATTAAACAAATTGAAAAAAATTTAGAAATATTTGAGATATTCATAAAAAAAAGTGGGGAGTAAACTCCCCACATGATTTGAAATTTTAACCTTCAAGTACTCTATTTCTTTGAGTAAAGAAAGCTGAGTCAGCTTTTTTCAACCAACCACTTATTTCATTTCTTGATTTTTTAAAGCTTGCAAGAATTCTTCCAGTTAATTCATTACCTTCAGCAAGTTCTTCATACAGTTGTTCTGCTGCCTCACCCATTGCGTCGATAACATCTTCATTAAATTCTCTTAGCTCTACACCATGATCATTCACAAGTCTCTGCAACGCAGCTCCATTATTTGCATTATATTCAGTCAACATTCTTTCATTTTGAACTGTTGAAGCATGCTCAATAATCATTTGATCTGTTTTGCTTAAACTTGTTAACCAAGATTTATTACAACCTAGTGTTATTAATGTTCCTGGTTCATGACATCCAGGCCAGTAATAATACTTTGCAGCTTCATAGAATCTTGATCTTTCATCATTCCATGGTCCTACCCATTCTGTTGCATCAATTGTTCCATTGATCAAGTTTTCATATATTTGTCCACCTGGTACACCTACAACAGATAAACCAAGTTTAGACATCATCATTCCACCTAATCCAGGAATTCTCATTTTAAGACCTTTGAAATCGTCCGGAGAATTAATTTCTTTATTAAACCATCCACCCATTTGTACACCTGAGTTTCCAGCCATAAAGTTTTTCAAACCAAATTCATCACCAAGTTCATCCCAAAGTTCTTGTCCACCACCATGTCGTATCCATCCATTGATTTCAGTTGCTATCATTCCAAAAGGAACTGCAGCAAAGAAACCCCAGCCTGGGTGTTGTCCAATCCAATAGTAGTCTGCACTATTATACATTTGGGCATTTCCAGATGTAACTTCTGTGAATACATCTAATGGTCCTACTCTTTCACCACCAGCAAAGTGATTTACAACAATACGACCATCACTTAAGTCTGATATTCTTTGAGAAACAGCTTCTGCGCCTGTACCTAATCCAGGATAGCCTCTACCCCAAGTAGCGACGCAGTTGACTTCTATTCTATCAGCTGCAATAGCTGGAGCTGGGAAAGATGAAACGGCTGTTGCAGCTGCTGCACCAATTCCTGCTTTTTTTAGGAAGTCACGTCTTTTAAAGTTTTTTTTCATATGTCCTCCCGAGATAATATGAATTAATTAATTAATTTACTAATAGAACTATACAAAAATATAATATCTATCAATTTCAAATCATATAAATAATAAGAAAATTATTAAAAACTAGAAATTCCTGTCTGATTTTTCCCTAAAATTAGTGAATGAATATCTTCAGCACCTTCGTACGTTTTAACTGTTTCTAAATTAACTAGATGTCTCATTACATGATACTCCTCAAGCAATCCGTTAGCTCCAAGCATATCTCTAGAATCTCTACAAATATCAAGTGCCTTTTGGCAATTATTCTTTTTTAAAATACTTATTGCATTAATAATTTCTTTACCATCATCTAAAGCTTTAGCAGTCAATAAACATGATGCTAGACCAAGATTAATCTCAATTTGCATCTCAGATAATTTTTTTTGAATTAATTGATTAGATGCAAGTGGTTTTTTAAACATTATTCTATTTTCTACATACTCTTTTGCAATCATCCAACATTCAGTCGCTGCACCCAATACACCCCAACTAATTCCAAATCTTGCTTTATTTAAACAGCTGAATACTGATTTCCAACCATTTGTATTCTCTAGAAGTGAGTCTTTAGGCACAAGAACATTATCTAAAATAATTTGTCCAGTCGGGCTAATTTTTAGACTTGTTTTATTTTCTATTTGAGATGTTTTTAATCCTTTAAAATTTTTTTCTAATATAAAACCTTTAATACTTTTGTAATCTTTTTTTTCCTCTAAAGCCCAAATTATAAATACATCTGCAATAGGTGCATTCGTAATCCAATTCTTCGATCCACTTATAATATAACCATCATTAACTTCTTTGAAAGTAGTTTTCATAGATGAGGGGTCAGAACCTGCCTCACTTTCAGTTAATCCAAAACATCCAATTTTTCTTCCACTAATTAGTTCAGGCAAATATTTGTTTTTTTGATTTTCAGTTCCAAATTCATTTATTGGATGAATTACTAATGAAGATTGAACAGATATTGAAGATCTGTAACTGCTATCAATTTTTTCAAATTCATAAGCTACTAGTCCGTATGCCAGATTTGAAGTAGAGGAACCACCGTGGGTTTTTAATGTTTGTCCTAAGACACCAAGATCACCAAATTTTGGATAAAGATCAATATTAAATTGATTTTTTCTATTCATTTCTATGACGTTAGGTTTTAATTCTTTTTCACAGAACTCCCTTACATTTTCTTGTATTCTTAGTTCATCTTCAGATAGATGAGATTGAATATAGAATGGGTCAAACCAATTATTTTGTTTCATACAATATTAGGCATTATCATTTTTTTAATGTAAATAATCATAAAATTAAATATGAAAAATAAAACAGTATATATTGCCTCAGATCACGCAGGATTTAAGCTTAAGTCATGGTTACTAAAAATTTTCCCTAAGATAGCCGATTTAGGAACAAAGTCTGATGAAAGTGTTGACTATCCTGATTTTGCACACAAATTAACTAAAGAAGTTCTTAAGAATAAGAAAAACATGGGTATTTTAATCTGTGGAACGGGGGTTGGAATGAGTATTGTGGCCAATAGAAAAAAAGGTATCAGGGCAGGTTTAGCAAACAATTCTAAAATAGCAAGATTGATAAGAAAGCACAATGATGCTAATGTACTCGTTTTACCAGGCAGGTTCATAAATACAAATGAAGCTAAAAAAAGCGTTCAGGCCTTTCTCTATACAAAGTTTGAGTCTGGGCGACATAAGAAAAGGATTAATAAAATATGATATCAGATTTGTTTAAAAAAGGAATAAAGGAAGCAGACCCAGAAGTTTATGGTACATTAAGTAGGGAATTAGAGAGACAACAAAACCAAATAGAATTAATTGCATCAGAAAATATTGCCTCAAGATCTATTTTAAATGCTCAAGGTTCAGTAATGACAAATAAATATGCTGAAGGATATCCTGGTAAAAGATATTATGGGGGTTGTGAGTTTGTTGATCAAGCTGAAGAGATTGCATTAGAAAGAGTAAAGAAACTTTTTAATTGTCAATATGCAAATCTGCAACCACATAGTGGTGCCCAAGCAAATCAAGCAGTATTTCTAGCACTACTTCAGCCACATGATACAATATTAGGAATGTCACTTGCTTCTGGCGGACATTTAACTCATGGTGCTAAACCTAATCTATCAGGTAAATGGTTTAATGCAGTGCAGTATGGTGTAAAAAAAGATGGTAACGACAAAGATTTAATTGATTATGATGAAGTCGAGGCTTTAGCTCTTGAACATAAACCAAAAATGTTAATAGCTGGTGCATCTGCTTATCCAAGAGTGATAGATTGGAAGAGGTTTAGAGATATTGCTGATAAAGTTGGGGCTTATTTTTTAGTAGATATGGCTCATTACTCAGGCCTGGTTGCTGGAAAACAATATCCAAATCCAATAGAGCACGCTCATGTAGTTACATCCACTACTCATAAGACTTTAAGAGGTGCAAGAAGTGCAATGATACTAACAAATCATGAAGATTTATACAAAAAAATAAACTCGGCAGTATTTCCTGGATTACAAGGTGGCCCATTAATGCATATAATTGCAGCCAGAGCTGTATGCTTCGGTGAAGCTCTAAAGCCTGAATTCGAAGATTACATAAAGAATGTCATAGCTAGTGCAAAAGTAATGTCTCAAACTCTTGTAGAAAGAGGATTTAGGATTGTAACTGGTGGGACTGACTCTCATATAGTGTGGTTGGATTTAACACCAAAAGGATTAACTGGAGATAAGGCTGAAAAAATTTTAGAGGAAGTAGGACTTGCATGTAATAAAAATGCTATCCCTTATGATCCAAATCCACCAAAAGTGACAAGTGGACTTAGATTTGGTACTGCTGCAGCAACCACAAGAGGTTTTAATCAGGATGACTTCAAGAAGGTTGCAAATATGATTTCTAATATACTCGATAGCCTACTACTAACAGAGAATGAAAGAGAAGAAGTTTTTAAAAAGACTAGGAAGGACGTAATTGAACTTTGCAGTAAATATCCAATTTATGATGAGGCATTCTAAATGAGATGCCCCTTCTGTAGTAATGAAGATACCCAAGTAAAAGACTCAAGACCTACAGAAGATAACACTTCAATTAGAAGAAGAAGAATATGTGATCAATGTGGTTCTAGATTTACTACTTTTGAGAGAATTCAACTTAGAGACCTGGTAGTTGTTAAAAGTACAGGTCAAAAGGAAAATTTCGACAGAGATAAAATGTTTAGAGCTTTGTCCCTTGCTCTTAGAAAAAGGAGCATTGATAATGAAAAAATAGAGAAAATTGTAAATGCTATTGTAAGAAAACTTGAAAATTCAGGTGAGACAGAAATAAAATCCAGTATTATTGGTCAATACATTATGGAAGCTTTAAAGCATTTAGATCAGGTTGCTTATGTTCGTTTTGCATCAGTATATAAAAATTTTAGAGAAGCAAAAGACTTTGAGGATTTTTTAGGTAATTTAGAAGATAAATAAACCTTTGTGTCACAAATAAATTTAAAAATGATTAATTTAGCTCATAATATTGCTAAAAAAAAATATGGTCAAACATTCCCTAATCCTACTGTGGGCTGTGTAATTGCCAAAAATTCAAAAATAATTTCTAAAGCTGTAACAAATAAATCTGGAAGGCCTCATGCTGAAGAAATAGCTCTAGCTAAAGCTGGTTATAAAGCTAAAGGAGCTTCCATGTATGTCACTTTAGAGCCTTGTTTTCATAGTTCAAAAAATGGATCATGCACAGATCAAATATTAAGGTCTGGAATTAAAGAAATATTTATATCTGCAGCTGACCCAGATGTTAGAACAAATTATAAAAGTATTAAAAAGTTAAAAAAAAACAATGTAATTGTAAATGTTGGCTTAGAAAAAAATAAAACATACAATTTAAATAAATTTTTTTTTAAAAGTACTTTCAAGAAAAAACCATTTACAAAAGTTAAAATTGCAATCTCAGCAGATGAAAAAATTGCATGGAGTGATTATAAAAGTAAATGGATATCTAATAAAATGAGTAGAGAATATGCTCATAAGCTGAGATCAATGAGTCAAGCTATTTTAACAACTTCTAAAACTGTAATAAAAGATGATCCGAGATTAACTGTAAGATTAAAAAAAACTTTAGAGCATCACATTCCAATTATAATAATTGATAATAATCTCAAAATTCCAATGAAATCTAAAATCTTAAAAGATATTTCTAAAAAAAGAATAATTATCTTTACTTCAAAAAAAAATAAAAAATCTGAAAATTTAATTAAATTAGGATGTGAAATTATTTTTTGTAAATTAAATAAAAATAAAAAACTTAATTTAAAAAGTATTTTTAACAAGATATACTCATTGAAAATATCTGATATGTTAGTTGAGGCAGGAGGTATTTTATTTACAGAATTATTAAATAATAATTTAGTAGACGAAATTCATTTATTTAAATCTAAAATTATTATAGGTAAACATGGCAAACCAGCAGTTGTTGGCAAAAAACTTAATCAACTAAATGTTACTTTAAATGAAAGAAAAAATTTTAAAAATGATATATATACAAACTATCAGGTAAATTGATGTTTACAGGTATTATTCAAGATTTAGGCACAATTAACACAATGCAAGAGGGTCTTTATAAAATATCTACAAATCTTGATTTGAGTAAATGCAAGGAAGGATCTTCAATTTCTTGTAATGGAGTCTGCCTTACAGCAAAAAATATAACTCAAAAAGACAATAAATCATTTAGCTTTGAGGTGAACATTGGAGAAGAATCCTTGAAAAGAACAAATCTAGCTAATTCTATTTTCAAAAATGAAAAAATTAATTTGGAAAAATCTCTTCAGATAGGGGATGAAATCAGTGGTCACTTTGTATATGGTCATGTTGACACTACTACTACTGTAAGTGAAATTTTAGAACTTGAAAATAGTTGGGAATATCATTTTGAAAAAAATTTTAATAAAAACAACAAATTTATTGTAGAAAAAGGATCAATTTCAATAAATGGTATTTCTTTAACAGTGGCAAAAGTAGAAAGTAATACTTTTATGATTTCTGTAATAGATCATACATTTAATCAAACTAATTTAAAGTTTTTAAATAAAAGTGATCAAGTAAATATTGAATTTGATTATCTTGCACGTTTCATTCTTAATAATGAATAAAGATAATATCAAAGAGAATCTTTCTTCTATTGAAGAAATTATAGAAGATGCAAGAAATGGTAAAATGTATATTCTTGTTGATGATCCCGATAGAGAAAATGAAGGTGATCTAATTATTCCTGCTCAATATGCCAACCCTCAAGCTATTAACTTTATGGCAAAACATGGCAGAGGATTAATTTGTTTAGCATTAACTAAGGAAAGAATAGAAGAATTGGAACTTCCTTTAATGAACCCAAACAATATAAAAAATGATTTAACTGCCTTTACTGTTTCTATTGAGGCAAAAGAAGGAGTAACAACTGGAATTTCTGCAGCTGATAGGGCTCATACTATATCAGTAGCTGTAAATAATAATAAAAACAAAAACGATCTCGTTTACCCTGGACATGTTTTTCCTCTTATGGCTTGGGATGGGGGAGTATTAGTGCGTGCTGGTCATACAGAAGCAGCAGTTGATATTTCAAAACTTGCTGACCTAAATCCTTCTGGAGTTATTTGTGAAATAATGAGCGAAGATGGGTCAATGGCTAGATTGCCAGAAATTATTAACTTTGCAAAATTTCATAATTTGAAAGTTGGTACTGTTAGTGATTTAATTAAATTTAGGCTTAAAAAAACTAAAATTGTGAAACAGATCTCTGAAAGACCATTTGAAAGTGAGATGGGTTCCCAATTTACTTTAAAAGTTTTTCAAAATACCATTTCTGGTGAAGAGCATTATGCTCTTGCAAAAAACCTTAATGAAGAAAAAAATCCTGTGCTTGTTAGAATGCACAGACTGAATGTTACAAAGGATATATTTGAAGAAAAAAATATTTTTGGAAGTGAAATTAAGTCTGCCTTTCAGCTTATTGAGAAGAAAGGATGTGGTGCTATAGTTTTAATAAATAGTGACATGTCACCAAATATACTAAAAACTTTTAATAAAAGAAAAAGATCAACTAATAAATTAGAACTAAGAGAATATGGTGTAGGCGCTCAAATTTTATCATTACTTCAAATAAATAAAATTATATTATTAACAAATAGTAAGAAAAGAATTATTGCCCTGGATGGATTTAATATTGAAATAATTGATCAGAAAAAAATATGAATAATAAAATTCTAATAGTTTCAGCAAATTACTATAAAGAAATATCGAAAAATCTTGAGTTAGGTGCAATCAATACTCTTAAAGAAAATGGCTATGAATATGAAGTTATTAACGCACCGGGTTGTTTCGAAATTCCTTATTTAATTAAAAAAAATATTGATAATTATAAAGGATTTATATCTTTAGGGTGTATTATTAAAGGTGACACATATCATTTTGAAGTCATTGCGAATGAAACTTCTAGAAAAATTATGGATATATCTGTCGATTTTCATGTTCCAATTGGATTTGGTATTTTGGCTTGTTACGATTTAGAGCAAGCAATAATAAGAAGTGATATTAATCAAAAAAATAAAGGTCAAGAAGCCGCATTAGCTTGCTTAGAGTTATTGAAATAAAAAATGCAAAATTTTATCAAGTCACAAACAAGGCTTGCATTTGTTCAATATATTTTTCAGAATGAATTCTTACAGACAGATACACTAGAAAGTATCGATGATTTTCAAAAGCATTTTTATGATACTAATATTGCTACGATTAATCAGAAGAAAGAAATTAAGCTTAAATTTAATAAAAATTTTTTAAATAAGCTTTTTTCTAGTCTTAAAAACAATATTGATAAAAAAAATATTATTGAAGATTTAAATGGTTTTATCGATATTAATCGTAAATTTGAAAAATGGGATAAAATTTTAAAATCGATAATATTTGCAATAATTGCCGAATTATTAATTACTGAAAAAAATAAAGTTAAAATTGTTTTTAATGATTACTTAAATATTAGTAAAAGTCTTATTTCTCAAAAAGAAACTAAATTAGTTAATGCCATAATTCAAAAATATATAGATAAAAATGAAATTATTAAAAAGTAATTTATCTGAAAAATTAATAATTAATAAATATTTAAAAAAATTAAATTTTAAAAAAAAGGGAACATTTGATTTTGAAAATGATGGAGCATATTTAGACTTAAAAAATAAAAATTATAAACTTACTGTTACAACTGATAATATTTCTGAGGATATAGATTTTTTTTCTAATGATGACCCTAAGTCAATAGCCCAAAAAATTACAACTGTAAATTTATCTGACATCTTTGCAATGGGAGCTTTGCCTCATTCTTATCTTTTGAATTTGTATTTGCCAAAACATATTAATGAAAATTGGTTAAATTCTTTTTCAAATCAATTGAAGAGAATACAAAATAAATATGGATTTTATCTTTTGGGTGGTGATTTATCAAAATCAAACAAACTTATCGTTTCTTCAACTTTTTTTGGATCTATAAAAAAGAAATTAGAAATATTTCAAAATAGATTTAATTTACACGATGATATATTAATAACTGGGAATATTGGCGAGTCAAAAATTGGTCTAGAAATTTTAAAAAAAAAAATTTCTTCAAATAAAAATTTGAGACAATATTTTATTAAAAAATATTTATATCCCATACCTTGTAAACTTGGACCATTGATTGCAAATCATGTTAATTCAATGAAAGATATTTCTGATGGTCTGATTGGGGATCTAACTGATATGTTAAATGATAAATATGGTGCATTAATTAATGTAAATAAAATTCCATTAAGTGTTAAAACAAAAAAAATTCTCAACAATAAAAATAATTTTAGATTAGAAGACATCTTAAATGCTGGTGATGATTATGGACTGATAATCATATCTAGTGAAAAAAATAGAAATAAAATTTTAAGTATAGCTAATAAAAATAATATTAATGTTACTCTGATAGGAAAAATAATAAGTGAAAAAGGAATTCATTTCGATTCACATTTAGACATGAAGAATATCAAGAAATTTGATCATTTCTCCTAAAAACTTGATTTTTTCTATAGTTTCTGTCATATCACCCAAAATTTTAAGGAGTTTTCAATGACAACACTGCAAGTATTAATTGTTTTATGCGGTCTAGCAGCCGTTCTATATGGTTTAGTTACATCTAGACAAATTTTATCACTTGGTTCTGGAAATGATAAAATGCAAGAAATTGCCGGCGCAATTCAAGAAGGGGCTAGAGCTTATTTAAACAGACAATACATGACAATAGCAATTGTGGGGGTTGTTATTTTTGCTCTTATATGGATCGTTTTTGATTTGGCGTCTGGGATTGGCTTTTTGATTGGGGCATTTTTTTCTGGTGCTGCAGGTTATGTTGGAATGAATATTTCAGTTAGATCTAATGTTCGTACAACACATGCTGCAAGTAATAGTTTAGCTGAAGGTTTATCGGTATCATTTAAGGCAGGTGCTGTAACTGGAATGCTAGTTGCAGGATTTGCATTACTTTCTATTGCAATTTTTTATTTCGTTTTGCACAATTCTGGTTCATTTCCAGGCAGAGAGATTGTAGCTCCTTTAGTCTCGCTAGGATTTGGTGCATCATTAATTTCAATATTTGCGAGACTAGGAGGAGGTATTTTTACTAAGGGCGCTGATGTTGGCGCAGATTTAGTTGGTAAAGTAGAGGCTGGTATTCCTGAAGATGACCCACGAAATCCTGCTGTTATTGCAGACAACGTTGGAGACAATGTTGGCGACTGTGCAGGTATGGCTGCAGATCTTTTTGAAACCTATGTTGTAACGGTTGTAGCTACAATGGTTTTAGCATCAATATTTTTCATAGAAAATTCTTATACAATGATGATTTTTCCTCTAGCTATTGCAGGAGTTTGTGCATTAACTAGTATAATCGGAACTTACTTTGTCAGGCTTGGTAAAAATAATAATATTATGGCAGCACTTTATAGAGGATTTGCAGTATCAGCTATTTTATCTGCTGTATTATTATATTTTGTTACTGATTATATAGTTGGTTTAAATAATGTTTTAGTCGTTGAAGGAACATCAACTCAATTCACAGGAATGTCACTTTTTATTTGTGGTTTACTTGGATTAATAATTACAGGCTTAATTATCTGGGTGACAGAATATTACACAGGTACTAATTATAGACCTGTTCAAAGTATTGCTCAATCATCAACCACTGGTCATGGAACAAATGTAATACAAGGACTTGCAATCAGCTTAGAGGCTACAGCTCTTCCTGCTCTAATTATTGTTGCTGGAATTATTTCAACTTATTCACTAGCTGGTTTATTTGGTATTGCAATTGCCGTTACAACTATGTTAGCTTTGGCTGGAATGGTAGTTGCATTAGATGCATACGGACCAGTTACAGATAATGCTGGTGGTATAGCAGAAATGTCGAATTTAGATGATAATGTTAGAAAGACAACAGATGCTTTAGATGCTGTTGGCAATACAACTAAGGCTGTTACCAAAGGATATGCTATAGGTTCAGCAGGATTAGGAGCACTAGTATTGTTTGCAGCTTACACAGAAGACCTAGATCATTTTGCCAAAGATATAAGTAGCCCTTTATATGGAATAGAGGTTTCTTTTGATTTATCTAACCCTTATGTTGTTGTTGGTTTATTGCTAGGAGGCTTATTACCTTTTTTATTTGGAGCTTTAAGCATGACTGCAGTTGGTAGAGCTGCTGGTTCTGTAGTTCTTGAAGTAAGAAGACAGTTTAAAGAAATTCCTGGAATTATGGAAGGTAAAGGAAAACCAGAATATGGAACTTGTGTTGATATTCTTACCAAATCAGCAATTAAGGAAATGATTATACCGTCAATGTTACCTGTGTTATCACCAATAGTGGTTTATTTTGTTATTTTATTTATCGCTGGTCAATCAGCTGCTCTATCATGTTTAGGAGCTCTATTGCTGGGTGTTATTATCACTGGATTGTTTGTAGCAATTAGCATGACAGCAGGAGGGGGCGCTTGGGATAATGCAAAAAAATATATTGAAGATGGTAACCACGGAGGTAAAGGTAGTGAAGCTCACAAAGCAGCTGTTACAGGTGATACAGTAGGGGATCCATATAAAGACACGGCTGGACCTGCTGTAAATCCAATGATTAAAATAACAAATATTGTAGCTTTATTACTTTTAGCTGCAATTTCTATTTAATAATTAAATATTTTAAGGTGTTGTTGGCAGTTCTTGTTGAGCTCCAACACCACCAAATACTTTTTCTATAAGTCCTCTTTTAATTATATCATTAGATGTAATATCTTTAACTTTTTCAATATCATTTTGATTTTTCAAATCATATACTTTCGAGCTTTTAATATTATTTTTTTCATCAAAATCAAAAACAAATAAAAAGCTGTACTCTATTTCAGTTTTAAATATTGATCGTTTATTCTTTTTTTCAGCAAAATATAAAAATTTATTTTCTATTGGATCCTTAAAACTTGGTTCACCCAACTGCTCGATAAGTGTTTTCTTGTTATTAAAATTAATATTTTTAATATTTTCATCATTTAGTATTTTTCCTGAGTAGATAGTTTGATTACTACATGATAATATAAATATAGTTATAATTAAGATAATTTTTGACACATTATGATTTTACAATATTTTTATAAAAAAGAAAATAGTCAGAAAAGAAAAGCACAACAAATTTATGTAAATATTATTAATTTAAGTAAAAATCTTTTAAAAAAAAATAATTTTTTTATTAATAAAAACTATAATACTTCCTTTGAATTAGTATCTCTTTTTTTAATTATTTATATAAAATTAAATATTAAATATAGAATTAATGACTATGTAAAAATAAATGAAGATTTAATATCAACTTTTATTAACGATTTAGATGAATCGTTAAGGACCGAAGGAATTGGTGATATGTCAATCGGCAAGTACGTAAAATCTTTTGTTAAAAAATTTTACTTTAGATTAGAAAAATTTCCAAATAACATAAATAATTTATCTGAAAAACAATTTCAAGATTATCTTAAATTATTTAATATCATTAAACCAAATCTTATTGTGAACTCTTCGATAAAGTTTAATGCAGAATTTAATATTATTCTACAATCATATATAAAATAATAATTATTATTCTTTTAATTTGCAAAAAATTTCTTGCAAATATCTAAAATTCTAATATGTGGGACTTTATGGCTGTTCCAAAAAGAAAAACAAGTGTGTCAAAAAGAAATATGAGAAGATCACATCTTTCTCTTAAAGATGCTAATATTATAATTGATAAAGATTCTGGTGAACCTAGACTCTCACATCAAATTGATAAATCTACTGGTATGTACAAGGGTAGAAAAATTTTAAACAATAAAAAAAATAAATCTTAATATATAAAATGTCTAATGGCCAAGTAACCATTGCAATTGATGCAATGGGAGGAGAGAATAGCCCATATAAAGTTCTAAAGGGTGCACAAATTTTTCAAAATAAAAATCAAAATGTTAAAATGATTTTTTTTGGAAATAAAACTGAAATTACTTCTAATATACGTAAATTTAAAATCGATATATCAAACTATGAAATTGTAAACACTACAGAAAATGTTCAGGACGATGATAATGTTAATACAATATTAAGATCTAGGAAAGATAGTAGTATTTATAGAGCTTTAGAATTTGTTAAAAAAAATCCTGATACTGGATTTGTATCTGCTGGCAACACAGCTGCAATAATGGTTTTATCTAGATTACACCTAGGCATGATTGAGGGAATTGATAGACCTGCTATCTGTTCTCTAATCCCAAACAAAAAAAATTATTCTTTAATGTTGGATCTCGGTGCTAATGTTACAGTAAATCCTGAAAATTTATTTCAATTTGCCTTAATGGGATTTAGTTATTATACTATTATTAACAAGGATTCAAAACCAACAATTGGAATTCTAAATATAGGTACTGAAAATAATAAAGGTTTAGAATTTCTCCAAGTAGCTGCAGAATTAATTTCAAAAAGTTTTTTAAAGGATTATTTCATTGGCTTCATAGAACCTAATAAGATTACTTTAGGAGATTGTGATATAATCATATCAGATGGTTATACAGGTAACATAATGCTTAAATCTGCAGAAGGTATTTCTAATTTTATAACATCTAATCTACGAGATATGTTCAGCAAAAATTTATTAAATAAATTAGCATACAAAATTGTTCAAAATGATCTTAAAATATTTAGAGATCAAGTTAATCCTGAAATATATAATGGAGCAAATTTAATTGGATTAGGTGGAACATCTATTAAAAGTCATGGTAATGCATCAGAAACTGCCTTTAGTCATGCTATTAATAAATGCTATACATCTATTAAAAATAACTTGAACCAACAAATAATTAAATCAGTCAACAATTTATGATAATTAAAAAAAATATATCTAGGGATGATATTGCAAATTCAATTCATAAAGAATTTGGTTTCTCAAGAAAAGAATGTCTAGAAATTGTAAATGATTTAGTTGAAATTATTATATTAGGACTTGAGAAAAATGGTCTTGTTAAGATTCATAATTTTGGAACATTTAAGTTAAAAAAGAAATCAAGCAGAATTGGACGAAATCCTAAAACTAAAGAGGATGTGATTATTAGCGATAGATACGTAATTACTTTTAAAGCTAGTAAGAAAATTCTAAAATCAATAAATAACTAATATTGAAACATAATGAAAAAATATCTAAATATCAGTGAAGTTTCAGAACTCCTTGATATTAAAGAGTACATAATAAGATATTGGGATTCAATTGATCCTAAAACAAATAAACTAAGGGTTGAGGGAATTTCAACTAAAAGCAAAAAAGGAACTAGATATTTTAATAAGGAAAATATAATCAAACTTAAAAAAATGAAAGCTTTCGTATATGAAAATGGTAAACATAATAACTCATTGAGGCTAGCTCATAGATTAGTATCTATGAGTTATAAAAATAAAAAACCTGAATATTCTTCAAAAAATATTACTTATATTGACAATCCAGAAAACGCAAAAAAGATTAATCAGATTCTTAAAAAAATGAGAATTGTAGTTAAATTAAATAATAATTATTAACATGTTAATAAAAAAGCACTATATTTCAATAATTTAATTATATTTTTTATACAAAAAATTTATAAAAAAAAATAATTTTAAATGTTTTATTTAGACGTCTTTTAAAATATATGAACCTCATCTTATTAGTAAGGAAACAAACTATAAGGAGTTTTTATGTTAAATAAGACTAGTTTTATTGGTATCATAGCTGCAACTATAGCTTTTATTGCTGTTCCAGCTTTTGCTGCCGATACTTTTTTAGGCGAAGGTGATTTTGTTGGAATTACATTTTGGATTGTTTCAATCGGAATGTGGGCTTCAACAATATTCTTCTTTTACGAAGGAATGAGAGTTTCTGCTAAATGGAGAACTTCAATGGTAGTTGCAGGTTTAATAACCTTTATTGCTGCTGTACATTATATGTACATGAGGGACTTCTGGGTAGCAACTGGTACTTCACCAACTGTTTACAGATATATTGATTGGGTTCTAACTGTACCTCTTCAAATGGTTGAATTCTTCCTAATCTTAGTAGCTGCAGGTGCTGCCGTTTCTGGTGGAGCATTTTGGAGACTATTAGTAGGTACCCTAGTTATGGTAATTGGTGGATACTTGGGAGAAGCAGGTCATATCAACGCAACTCTTGGTTTCATTATTGGAATGATCGGTTGGGCTGTAATTATCTGGGAAATCTTCAGAGGTGAAGCAAGTCAAGCTGCTTCAACTAAAGAATCAGTTACTGCGGCTTTTAACGCTATGAGATTAATTGTTCTTATAGGTTGGGCTATTTACCCACTAGGTTATGTATTTGGTTATATGTTAGGATCTGTTGATGCAGATACACTTAACTGGGTATACAATCTTGCAGATTTTGTTAATAAAATCTTATTTGGTCTAATTATATGGAATGCTGCAGCTAGAGACTCAGCTACTGCATAATTAGCAAACTTTTTTACAATCTAAAACCCTCTTTTTACAGAGGGTTTTTTTATTAATATATTGACTTAATTTTTTTTAATATGTATTTGGCTCGCCATGAAAACTTTTTCTCTTAAAAAAAGTGATATTGATAAAAAATGGCTACTTATAGACGCTGATAATGCCGTATTGGGTAGGCTTGCTGTTTTATCAGCAAATATATTAAGGGGTAAAAATAAGCCTAATTACACACCTAATTTAGATTGTGGTGATAATCTTATAATTATAAATTCAGATAAGGTTAAGTTAAAAGGGAATAAAGAGACTAATAAAAAGTACTACAGACACACTGGCTATCCAGGTGGAATTAAAGAAACCACTCCAAAAGAACTTAAAAATAAAAATAAATCAGATCAAATTATAAAAATGGCAATTAAAAGAATGATACCAGCAGGCCCTCTTGGAAAAATTCAGCTTTCTAATTGTAAAATTTATAGAGACTCAAATCATAAACATGAAGCTCAAAATCCTACAATAATTGATTTTGCATCTTTAAATAAAAAAAATATAATTTAATATGGAAAATATCGATAGTAATACCGAAAATATAATTGAAAACAAATTAGATTCAAAAGATAGATCATATTCAACTGGAAGAAGAAAAAATTCAATAGCTAGAGTTTGGATTAAAAGAGGTAACGGTGGGATTAAAATTAACGGCAAAGACCTCAAAACATACTTTTCTAGACCAGTTTTACAGATGATAGTAAATCAGCCTTTAAGCGTATTACAAGCTGAAGAGCATTATGAGATTATGGCCACTGTAAAAGGTGGTGGTTTGTCCGGACAAGCCGGCGCTATCAGACATGGGATTAGTAAAGCACTAAGTTTGTATGATCAATCTAATCGACCAGCTTTGAAAAAAGTTGGCTTTTTAACTAGAGATCCAAGAGTTGTTGAAAGAAAAAAATCTGGTTTAGCTAAAGCAAGAAGAAGTTATCAATTCTCTAAAAGATAATCTTAATGAAAAATATGATTAAAGTAGCCGTTTTAGGCTCTACTGGTTATGTTGGTATGGAATTAATAAAGTTACTTACTAAACATCCTAATATATCAATTAATTTTTTAGGATCAGATACAATGGAAGGAAAATTCCTAAATAATATTAATAATATTAGTGAATTTAAAAATTTACCAATTTTAAACAATAATAACTCGTTTGAACCATCCAAATCTGATTATGTTTTCCTAGCTTTACCTCATGGTATTTCAAACCAATATGTCAAAAAACTTTATGATAAAATAAGAATTATTGATCTATCTGCTGATTTTAGATTAG
This sequence comes from uncultured Alphaproteobacteria bacterium, assembly GCA_902623545.1. Classification (GTDB taxonomy): domain Bacteria; phylum Pseudomonadota; class Alphaproteobacteria; order HIMB59; genus CACPNW01. Next base: position 49,425 of record CACNUI010000001.1, read on the forward strand.
ATAATTTACATTCATATAAAAAAAATTATGGAGATACACACACTTGCCCAGAATTATTATCTAAATTTATTTATGGGTTAGTAGAAATCAATAGAGCAAGAATTACTAAAGCTACAAACATTGCAGTTCCAGGTTGCTATCCAACATCCATTTTATTACCTTTAATTCCACTTATTAAGAAAAAATTAATTAATACTGATAATATAATTATTGATACAAAATCTGGATATAGTGGAGCGGGAAAAAAGTTTAATTTAAATAATGTAAAATCAAATAATGAATTAAATTTTTATAATTACAATACAAACAATCATAGACATATTATTGAAATAAACCAAGAATTACAAAAATGTATAAATAATGAAAATTTAAATTTTTCATTTAATCCGCATATTCTTCCAAACTTTAGAGGAATGCTTTCAACAATTTACTGTGATCTTAAAATAAATATAAGTAAGAAAAATATAATTAATGAATATAAAGAATTTGAAAATAATAATTGTTTCATTAAATTTATAGAGACTAATGAAAGATTAGATCTTTTCTCAGTTCAAAATACAAATTTTTGCAAAATAAAAATTTTTAATCATCATAGTGAAAATAAAATTATAATTGTTAGCGGTATAGATAATCTTATTAAGGGAGCCGCAGGTCAGGCAATTCAATCCTTAAATATCATTGAAGGCTTTGATGAAAAATTATCTTTAATTTAATGAGATATCTTCTAATATCATTAATTTTTCTTTTATTATCATGTGGATATCCAGATATTGATAATGTTCCAGATTTTAAAGATCTAGAACTATCTGAAGAAGAAATATTGGATTATTGTTCATCTATTAATACAAGTAAAAAAAATATAGAAAATTGTATTAAAGATTATAATAGTAAAAAATAATTATGAAACAACTTAATATATGTATTGCTGGACTTGGTAATGTTGGTTCTGCACTAATTCAATCAATTGAAGATAATAATAAATTTCATTTTGAAGATAGATCAATAAAAATTAATATTTTAGGAATATCTGCAAAAGACAAAAATAAAAAAAGAAAATTCAACATAAATAATTATAAGTGGTTTGATGATCCAAAAGCAATGATATTAATAGATGACTGTCATGTAATTATTGAGTTAATTGGCCAAGAAAAAGGTATTAGTTATGAATTAATTGAAATGGCTTTAAATAAAAATAAACATGTAGTTACAGGGAATAAAGCCTTAATAGCAAACCATGGAAAAAAATTATTTGATTTAGCTAATAAAAATTCAGTTGCTTTATCTTATGAAGCTGCTGTTGCAGGAGGTATTCCAATAATAAAAACACTAAAAAATACTTTAAATTTGGATAAAATTAATAAAATTTCTGGAATTTTAAATGGAACAACAAATTATATTTTAACCAAAATGCAAGAAGATAACATGTCTTTTGATGAGGTTCTGAAAATTGCAAAAGATAAGGGATTTACCTCTGATCAGGAGTCAAAATTAGACATCGGCGGTTATGATGCTGCACACAAATTAACAATATTGTCGACTTTATGTTTTAAATCTAATTTGAATTTTAAAAATAATTATATTGAAGGAATATCTAATATAAAAGTTGAAGATATTAATTACGCTGAAAAATTAGGATATAAGATAAAATTAATTTCTGAAGCATGTATAATAGAAGATAAAATTTCAAATTTTACTTCACCAAAATTAATTAAAAAGAGTAATCCTTTAGCAAGTGTAGATAATGCTTTAAATGCAATAAATATAGAAACTTTTCATCTTGAAAATTTATTTTTAGAGGGTGAGGGCGCAGGAGGTAAACCAACAGCAAATTCAGTCTTGTCAGACTTGTATGATATATCCCAAAACGAAAAATTTGATAATTTAGGCTTTAAAATTGATAAATTACAAGACTATGAAAAATATTCTACAGAAAATATAATTAATAGTTATTATCTAAGAATAATGACAGATGACAAACCGGGTGTTCTTTCATCTATTACAAATTTCTTTAGTGAATTTAATATTTCTGTAAAAAAAATACTTCAACTTCCTGAAAATTCTGATGTTGATAAACCTATTCCTATAATTATTACTACACATAGTATTCAAAAAGAAAAATTAAGTAACGTAATTAAGAAAATTGAAAGTTTAGAATTTGTAAAAGAAAAAGTTACTGTTCTTGCTATTCATGATAATTAATTAATGTGAATATTGAAAAATCATTATCTGATAAATATTGGGAAGAAAAGCAAATAGATCCTCGTCATACCCAAAGCCTTTCTCAAAAAAAATCAATTTCTGAATTTTTTTCAAAACTTCTAATTTCTAGAGGTGTCTTTGAACATAATTATGATGATTATTTAAGTCCTAATTTTTTAAATAACCTTCCTGATCCTTTTGAGCTTAAAGATATGAAAAAAGGAATTGAGAGGTGTATTGAGGCTTTAAAAAAAAATGAAAAAATTGGAATAATTGCTGATTATGACGTTGATGGATCTACATCTGCTTCAATTTTATATAGATTTCTAAATAATTTTACCAATGATATTGTTTGTAAAATTCCTAATAGATTATCGGAGGGTTATGGTCCAAATATTAGGCTTATGAATGAAATGCTTAATGAAAATATCACACTTTTATTCACTCTTGATTGTGGTACGTCAGCATTTAACTGTATTGATTTACCTAATTACAATGATATTGATGTTATAGTTATAGACCATCATTTAAGTGAATACAAACTTCCAAGAGTTCATTCTATTATTAATCCAAATCGATTTGATGAAAGTAATGATTATAAAGATTTTGCTGCAGTTGCAGTAACTTTTCTATTTTTAATGGGTTTAAGAAGGCAAATTAGAGAATTAAAGTTATTCACAAACATAAAAGAACCAAATTTAATGTCTTTTTTGGACTTAGTTGCAATTGGAACAATTTGTGACATTGTTAATATTACCCATTACAATAGATCAATTGTTTCAAAGGGTTTGGAGCTCATAAGAAGTAGAAAAAATAAATCAATAACAAAAATATTAGATAACTCAAATATAAATCATGAACCTTCAGCTAAAGATATTGGTTTTATCTTAGGACCACAAATTAATGCAGCAAGTAGAATAGATGATTCATCCTTGTCATGTAAACTTCTAATATCAAATGATGACTCTGAAATAGAAACTATTTCTAGAAAACTATTTTTAATTAATGAAAAAAGAAAATTAATTGAGCAAAATATATTTAATGAAGCAATAGAACAAATAAAAGATCAAGTAAATAAAAAATTTATTATTGTTTATAAAGAGAATTGGCACCAAGGTGTTTTAGGTATAGTGGCTAGCAAAATAGTAGCACTTTATAATAAACCAACATTTGCATTTTCTTTTATTAATAATGTTGGATCTGGATCAGGCAGATCTATAGATCAAATTGATATTGGCAGTATTGTTCTAGATCTCAAGGCTAATAATCTAATAGAAGAGGGAGGTGGCCATAGAATGGCCGTGGGTTTAAAAATTAACAAAAATAAATTAGATGAAATAAATAAATATTTAATTAAAAAATTTGATTCATTTCATGATAATTTGTTTGAAAAAAAAATATTTTATGACAATGAAATTTCTGTAAATCAATTAAATAAAGAACTTTTAGATAATTTAGAATTGTTAGAGCCTTTTGGTAAAGGTAATGAGGAACCTCAATTTATAATCAAGGATTTAGTAATAGATCAGGTCAAAAATTTAAAAAATAAGCATATTTTAATTTTTTTTAAAAATGATTTTGGTGAAAATTTAAAAGGTATTTCTTTCAATAGCATAAATACAGAGATTGGTGATTATCTTATGAAGTTTAATAAATTTAAATTTCATATTTTGTGCTCTATTAAAAAAGATAATTTCTCAAATAGTCTCATGCCTCAAATATTGATCCATGATTTAAAAGTAACAAATTAAATAATTTGAAAAAAATCAAAATATCCACTATATACCAACAATGTGTCCCCTTCGTCTATCGGTTAGGACATCAGGTTTTCATCCTGAAAAGAGGAGTTCGACTCTCCTAGGGGATGCCACTAAACTAGGGGCAAAGAATTATTGACCCAACCGAATTTCTGGATTGAATCAACTCATGGGCTTGACTAGCTTCGGATAGTTTAAATTTTTTGAATATATTAGGCCTTATTTCTTTATTTTTAATTTTTGAAAATAATTTTTTACTACATTCTAATAATTCTTCTGAATTACGGATATAATGCATTAGTGTTGGTCTTGTATAATATAAACTTTTAGGATTAAATGTACTATGAAGATTAACTTCATTTACCATTCCTGAAGATTGTCCGAAAGACACCATTAGTCCTCTAAATTTTAAACATTTTAAAGATGTATCAAATGTATCTTTACCAACTCCATCATAAACGACGTTAACTCCTTCATTGTTTGTCAATTTCATAACATTACTATGTACATCTTCTTGTTTATAATTAATCGTAAATTCACATCCATTTTTTTTTGCTAATGATGCTTTTTCATCAGTACTAACAGTACCTATCATTTTTGCCCCAATTGATTTTGCCCATTGACTGGCAACTAATCCAACACCTCCTGCAGCTGCATGAAATAAAAAAATTTCATCTTTTTGTAACTTATACAATCTCTCAAAAAGATATTCGACTGTCATTCCCTGTAACAATATTGAAGCGGCTTCATCATTAGAAATATATTCTGGTAATTTTACAACTCTTTGAGCATCAAAATCTCTAATTTCGCAATAAGCGCCAATTGGGGGACTAAAGGAGTATGCTACTCTATCACCAATTTTTAAGTGATTAACATTATCACCAATTTCGATAATATCTCCTGCCGCTTCCACTCCTAAACAAAAAGGAATTTCTATAGGAAGTGGGTATATCCCAGTTCTGTGATAGGTATCTATGTAATTAATACCTATTGAAGTTTGTTTGATCCTAATCATATTTTCATCTATATTTTTAGATAAATCATAGTTTTCGTATTTCAAAACTTCTGGACCACCTAGTTTACTGACTACAACTCTATTTGGCATATATACTCTTTAAGCTTTTATACACTAATTCAAATTCTTTTAAACATTCTGGATTGGCTAATGACTCCTCATTTTCAATACTGTTACCATTAATTAATTTTTTAATCAGTATTTCTACTATTTTACCACTTCTAGTTCTGGGTATTTCAGCTACAGCATAAATTTGCGATGGAATATGTTTGTATGAAAGATTAATTTTGATTTCTTCTATTATTTTTTGCTTCAAATTTTCATTAAATTCATATTCATTATTCAAGACTACAAACAGTACTATTTTTGTATCATTTTGTAATTTATATTCTACCGCTACAGCTTCCTCAATTTCGGTAATGTTTTCAATTACTCTATATATTTCAGCAGTACCAATTCTTACGCCTCCAGAATTGAGAGTTGCATCTGATCTACCGTGGATAATGTAACCGCCATTTACAGTTTTCTCAATATAATCACCATGATACCAAATGTTTTCATATTTACTAAAATAAGAATTAAAATATTTTTTATTATCATTATCATTCCAAAAATATAATGGCATTGATGGAAATGATGATTTACATACTAATTCACCTTTTTGATTTTTAATTGAATTTGCATTTTCATCAAAAACATCAACATCCATTCCCAAACCTTTACATTGAATTTCTCCACTGTAAACATCCATTGATGGATTTCCTAATACAAAACATGATACAATATCAGTACCGCCACTAATAGATGCTAAATGCACATCATTTTTAATAAACTTATATACATACTCATATGTGTGATTTACCAAAGGTGATCCTGTTGAGGCAATAATCTCTAATTGTTGAAGATTATATTTTTTAATTATTTCTATTTTTTTATTTTTAAGAGTATCTAAATATTTTGCACCTGTTCCAAAAAAAGTTATTTTTTCTTTTTCTGCAATTTCAAATAAATACTCATAATTTGGTCTGAAAGGAGAACCATCAAATAAAACAATCGAAGCTTTAGAAGATAATGCAGAAATTAACCAATTCCACATCATCCAACCACATGTTGTAAAATAAAAAACCCTATCATTTTCTTTTATATTACAATGTAATTGATGTTCTTTTTTATGTTGAATTAATGATCCTCCAGCACCATGTACTATACACTTTGGTATTCCTGTCGTGCCACTTGAATATAAAATATAAAGTGGATGATTAAATTCAAACTTTTCAAATTTTTCATTTTTATTTTTTGATTTTTGTATTGTACTCCATTCAATATATTCAAAATCAACTTTTAAATTTGCTCTTTCTTTTTCATATGGAATAACAATTATATTTTCTATACTTGAAATATTTTCTAAAATTTGTGATACTATACTAGTTGTGTCAATTTTTTTTTTATTGTAATAATAATAATCAGTTACTATTAATACTTTAGGTTCGATTTGTTTAAATCTATCAATAACTGCTTTTTTTCCAAAATCTGATGAACATGATGTCCAAATTGCACCAATCTGTGATGTTGCAAGAAAAGACACAACAGTTTCAGGTAGATTTGGTAAAATGGCTGCTATTCTATCAGATTTTTTAATATTAATTGTGTTTTTTAAAAAATATGAAAATTTAAACACCTTATCTCGTAATTGATTCCAGGAAAATGATCTTCGTAAATTATTTTCAGAATAAAAAATTATAGCATCAGTATCATCTTGTTTAGATAAACAATTTTCAGAGTAATTAATTTTACTATCTTTAAAAAAATTGCACTTAATAAATTCTTCGTTGTGTATATAAATCCTTCCTTTTAAATCACCTATAATCTTTGTAAATTTCCATACCTCTTTCCAAAAATCATTTTTATTGTCAATGCTCCATTTATGTAAGTCAAAATATGAAAGGAATGTTGAATGATTCTTTAAGCTATTAGTAAACTTAGTTAAATTATTTTCTTTTTTAGGTGCATTCCACAACTTTAAGTTGTGCATTGTTATTTAATTCTTCTTGTTATCTTTTAATGATCTTACTCTGACAATTACATCAATATTATGTAAATTTAGACATGCGGGGATAGATGGTAAATCTAAATTTACATTATTTGTAGGTATGTCATGAACTTTTCCCTCATCCTCGATATATAAATGATAATGTGGTTTATTATTTGTATCATAAAGAGATTTGTTTTTATCAACTACAATTTCTCTAATTAACCCTAAATTAGTAAATTGTTTTAAAGTATTATAGATCGTTGCCATTGAAATTTTACGATCCTCTTTTTTCACTTCATCAAATAAATTTTCAGCTGAGATGTGACGATTACCTTTTTGAAACAATATTTTTGCTAGAATTCTTCTTTGTTTAGTTGGAATAATGCCACTTTCTTCAATTTTCTTTAATGCTATGCTATATGCATTAAATGGATCATAAGGTTTAATTTCAGATTTCATATTTTACTATTATATGGTTTACATTTTTTCAGCAATTTTTCTATATTTATTTTTTGGCTGTATGCTGTTTATCCTTCAAAGACGTTTACTTTTCAACACTTCTGGACATCCTGGCACACCTAGTGACTATGATTTATACTCAACTAAAGAGATACATATTCTTACTGATGATAATATTACTCTTCTTTCTTGGTTTCATAAAGCAGATGAAAAACTACCATTATTAATTTATTTTCATGGAAATTCTTTTAATATTGGTGATAGGGCCAATAGGATAAAAAAATATATTGATAAAAATTGGAATGTCATTTTAGTTTCATGGAGAGGGTTTGGAGGTAATAATGGTAAGCCAACTGAAAAAAACCTATATAAAGATGGAGAAGCAGTATTGAAATGGGTTTCAAAAAATACAAATTTTACTAAAAATCAAATTATTATTTATGGAGAATCCTTAGGTTCTGGAGTAGCAGTAGAACTAGGTACAAAATATAATTTTTTAAGTATAGTATTGGAAGCTCCATTTACATCAATTTATGATATTGCAAGTAAAAGGTATAAAATATATCCGACAAAATATCTTGTTAAAGATAAATTTGATAATTTAAGCAAAATTGATAAAATTAAATCCCCATTGCTAATTTTAAGTGGTAAAAAAGATGAAGTAGTACCCCACAATCATAGTTTACTTTTATTAAATAAAGCAAAAGTAATAAAAAAAGGTGTTTTTATTGACGAAGCAATACATAATAATCTATACGACTATGGCATTGAAAAAGATGTAATTGCATTTAATTTAAATATATGGAAATAGATTTAACAACATCATATGTGGGTATTTTAAGTCTTATAGTATTTGTTTTAGCATATGCTGTAGTTATGGCTGAAGAATTTAGTCATTTGCGTAAATCTAAGCCAGTAATTATTTCAGCCGCAGTCATTTGGGCAATTATTGCGTTTTATTTTGCTGGAGATAAAGAATATGCAAAAAAGATTGAATATGCTTTGGAACATAATATTCTTGAATTTGCCGAACTTTTTTTATTTCTTTTGGTTGCCATGACTTACATTAATGCTCTTGAAGAGCGAAAAGTTTTTGATAATGTAAGATATCAATTAACATCAAGAGGTTTTAGTTTTAGACAACTTTTTGTATTTACTGGTATTATTACTTTTTTTCTTTCACCAATTGCAGACAATTTAACCACAGCACTTGTTATGTGTTCAGTTGTAATGGCTTGTGGAAAAGGCAATTCTAAATTTATTTCTATTGGCTGTATAAATATTGTTGTTGCAGCAAATGCAGGTGGAGCTTTTAGTCCATTTGGTGATATTACTACATTAATGGTATGGCAAGCTGGTATTGTCGAATTTTTTACTTTTTTTAAAATATTTTTCCCTTCAGTTGTTAATTATATAATACCTGCTGCTATTATGTATTTCTTTATACCCAATGAAAAACCTGAAGTAAGTTCAGATAGAGTTATAATAAAAAGAGGTGGTAAATTTATAATTTTTTTAGGTTTATTTACTATTTTTAGTGCAGTTAATTTTCATAATATCTTACACTTACCACCCATGTTAGGAATGATGTTTGGCTTAGGTCTTCTAGGTCTTTTCTCTTTTTACCTTAAGGTAACTCACAATCCATCAACTGAGGATGAAAAATTTGATTTTTTTAGAAAAGTTTCAAGAGCTGAATGGGATACACTATTATTTTTCTTTGGTGTTATACTCAGCGTAGGTGGATTAGGGTTCATAGGATACCTTACTTTAGTATCAGAATTTTTATACGTTGGCTTAGGCCCTACAATGGCAAACTCAATTGTTGGAGTATTGTCAGCTATAGTTGATAATATTCCAGTAATGTTTGCAGTCATTACAATGAGACCAGAAATGTCTATTGATCAGTGGTTATTAGTCACCCTAACCACTGGTGTGGGGGGAAGTTTATTATCAATAGGATCTGCAGCTGGTGTTGCCTTAATGGGTCAAGCTAGAGGCTATTATACATTTTTTGGTCATCTAAAATGGACACCTGTTATTTTTATAGGCTATGTAGCTAGTATCTACCTTCACGTATTAATGGCAGATCTGCCATGGTAATTTAGATTGTCAATAGCTAAAAAGATAATCATGCTTAATATTAAAATTACACCAGCAACAAAAGAAGCTTCATTAAATTTGTAAACACTAATCAATTTATATAAATAAGATGGCAAAGTATCAAAATTTTGATCATTAAAAAATGATATTATAGTAAAGTCACCAAACGTAATAACTGTTGAAAATGCAAAAACAAAAATTAAATTTTTCTTAATCATTGGGAGTAAAATAATAAAATAATTATTTATATTGATGCGAAAAGTTTGCTGAAAATTTTCAAAATTTAGAAAAATATTTTTAAGGTTATTAAAAAGTATTAATATAGAAAAGGGTAATAAGAAAAGACAATTTATCAAAATTATCACTAAATATTTTATAAATTGCATATATCTTAATTCATCCAGTACAATAAAATAACCAAGACTAAATATTACTGGTGAAATAATTATTATTGATGAACTTATTAAAAATATTAATTGTTGAAAAATAATATTTCTATAATTTATTACAATTATTGATGAAATTATCAACCCAGTTATACTCACAATAATTCCTGTTGAAATTGAAATAATTAGAGAATTAAAAAAAGATTCTAAAAATTTTATATTAATTAAAGATAAATAAATACCATTGTTAATAAAATTATATATTACAGTAAGTATTGGAGAAAAAAGAAAGATTGAAAAAAATATAATAACAAAATAATCTATTAATTTTATAATTTTATAATCTTTATGAGGATGGATAAAATCAATTTGATCTATTTCAAAAAAACTTGAACCTTTTAATTTGTAGAAACCAATAAATAAAAAAAATATACAAATAAAAATTTGTGCAAAACTTAACAAAATTGCTTTGCTAAAATTTAGTTCAAAAAGTGCATATTGATAAATTGCCACCTCAATCGTTGAATACATAGGCCCACCACCTAAAGCCATTACTATTGCAAAACTTAAAAAACAAAGAGAAAATATTATTGAGAAAACAGAAAAGAAATTTTGTCTAATATAAGGTAATTCCAATTTTATAAGATTACCAATAAAAGTTATATTAAGAGAGATAGAGGTTTCATAATATTTTAAAGGAATACTATTTATGGACTGAAAAAATAATCGAGTCGCAAATGGCGCATTAAGAAGTATATGTGCAATTAGAATTGCTTTCATACCATAAATTGTTTCTATTGATAAAATTTCGTATAAATTAAAATATGAGTTATAAAACCCATTATTTCCAAAAAGTTTGATAACAGCGAATACTATTAAGATAGTTGGAATCACAAAACAAAATCCACAAATTGAAACAATTAATTTAATTATTTTTAAATTCTTATGCCTATTTAATGCCAATGCAAATGGAATAGCTAATAAACAACTGCATAAAGCAGAGAGAAAAGCTTGGTATAATGAAAAATAAATTAAACGATGTGTATAAGAATTTTTTAAAAAATCTTTGATAAAACTTAAATCAAAGTTAATTTTCGAAAAAATACCTATGAAAGGGAATACGATTACTACCCCAAAAAAAAATAAAACTATAATATTATGTTTATAATACAATTTATTTAAGATGCATTAAGCCACTCATCAATCCATTTGTCTTTATTTTTATTAATTTCTTTTGGATCTATTTGAATAAATTTAGGAACTTTGAGTTTATCAAATGCTTCAGGTAAATCTTTAATATTTGTTACAGGGTACATTATATTTGTCGATGGAATTACTGATTGAAATTCTTCTGACAACATGAAATTAAGAAATTTATTTGCTAAATCTTTATTGTTTGAATTATTTAAGATCCCAGCAAATTCAATTGTTATATAATTTCCCTCCTCAAAGGTCGTTGCAAGAATATCATATCTTTCTTCAAACATAATATGGGCTGCAGGTGATGTAGTATAACTCAAAACCATATCTGCTTCACCAGCCATAAAAAAATTATAATATGAATCTGTCCATCCTTTGGTAACTGAGATAATTTTTTTATTTAACTTTTTCCATTCATCACTAGCTTGATCTCCATATAAAGCTTTCATCCAAGTAAGTAATCCTAATCCTGGAGTAGAAGTTCTAGGGTCTTGAATTACAATTCTAGCATTAGTAGAATTAATTAATTCATCCATAGATTTTGGAGGCGATACTAAATTTGCTTCATTGTATACAAAGGAGAAGTATCCATAGTTATATGGAACAAATTTATTACTTTCCCAATTTAATGGTAGATTCATTAGGCTGTTTATGTTGCCCATATTATGGGTTGTAAAAAGCTGTGATTTATCTGCTAGGTCAAATAAATTCATATCGAGACCTAGAACTATATCTGCTTTGGAGGAATTACCTTCTAAAATAACTTTATTTAATAATGTTGCTGCACTATCTACTGACACAAACTTTATATCTGTGTTATGTTTTTCTTCAAATATCTTTTCAATTATTGGTCCAGGACCCCATTCTGAAACAAAAGAGTCATAAGTATAAATAGTTAATTTATCAGCATAGATTGAGAAAGAGATAAATAAGGTAGTAAAAAAAATTAGTATTGTTTTCATTTTTCCTCCGCTGGCATTATCCAGATCAGGTTAAAAGGGTATAAATCTCAGCATTTAAGCACCCCTAAATTAATTATAATAAATATTATTTTAAAAACAAACATAAAAGAATTGTTTTTAGCTTATTTATGAATATAACAAATTTTTCTCGGGGAGTAGCGCAGCCTGGTAGCGCACCTGGTTTGGGACCAGGGGGTCGAAGGTTCGAATCCTTTCTCCCCGACCATTTGTTTGTAAATTGCCTGTTATTTAGAGATAAATCACATATATAGTTAGCACCATTATGATTAGAACAACTATTGGTCAATTCGCTAATTCTCTAGGGTTAAATAAAGACGAATATATTCCAAAAGGAAAAGCTTCCTTTTCACTTTTTAAAATTGAAATTTTATCAGGATTAACAGTTGCAATTGCACTTGTTCCGGAAGCAATTGCCTTTGCATTTGTAGCAGGTGTAACTCCACTCTCAGGTTTGTATGCAGCATTTATTGTAGGATTAATAACTTCAATATTCGGTGGAAGGCCAGGAATGATTTCTGGTGCAACAGGAGCATTAGCCGTTGTTATGGTATCACTAGTATCGGAACATGGAGTTCAATATTTATTTGCCACAGTAATCCTTATGGGAATTCTACAATTTCTCGCAGGAATTTTTAAATTAGGAAAGTTTATGCGCATGGTTCCTCAACCTGTAATGTTAGGTTTTGTAAATGGCCTAGCTATTGTAATTGGATTGTCACAATTACATCAATTTCAAATATATAATTATGATGGAACATTTACATGGATGTCAGGTGAAGTTCTTACATATTCTTTAATATTAGTTTTTTTAACTATGTTAATCATATGGTACTTACCAAGAGTTACTAAATTCATACCATCTACATTAGCGGCTATTCTTCTAGTGACTTTTCTCGTTTTACTTTTAGACTTACCCGTTCCAAGAGTTGGAGATTTAGCAAGTGTAGCAGGAGGATTACCAATTTTTTCTATTCCAACAGTTCCACTTAATTTAGATACGTTTTTAATTATTTTCCCTTATGCAATTATTTTAGCAGCTATAGGATTAATTGAAAGTCTATTAACTCTTAATCTAGTAGGAGAAATTACCAACAAAAAAGGTGGAACCAGACAAGAATGTTTAGCCCAAGGTGTAGCTAACGGTATAACTGGTTTTTTTGGAGGTATGGGTGGCTGTGCTATGATTGGACAATCAATGATAAATGTGAAATCTGGAGGTAGAACAAGAATTGCGGGTATATCTGCAGCAATTTTTTTACTAATTTTTATTCTTTATACATCAAATTTAATTGAGCTTATTCCTATAGCATCATTAGTAGGAGTTATGTTTATGGTTGTTATTGGAACATTTGCTTGGAACTCTCTTAAACTACTATTTTATGTCCCAAGATCTGACGCATTAGTTATTATATTAGTAACTGTAATAACTGTTTTAGAAGATTTAGCTGTAGCTGTAGTTGCTGGTGTTATAATTAATGCACTGGTATTTGCTTGGAAGTCTGCTTCAAGAATTAGAGCAGTTGAAAGAAAATCTCAAACCGAAAAGGGCGCTAAGGTTTATGAAATTGAAGGTCCTCTTTTTTTTAGCTCTACAAATAGTTTTTTAGAAATATTTAAACCTAATGAGGATCCAAATTTAGTAATTATAGATTTTGCAAATTCAAAAGTAATCGATCAGTCCGCTTTAAAGGCAATAGAAGATATTGCAGAACGATACTCAAAAAATGGAAAACAAGTCAAATTGAGACACTTAACAAAAGATTGTCATCGTTTACTTAGGAAAACAGGGCAGCTTATTGTTGATAGTGATGATGATCCTGATTATGGAATTGCCGTTGACTATGGAGTAAAGTTAGGAATCTTTGGCAAATAACTGTTCTTGATAATTATTAACTACAAATGTAATTATATTTGTATGAATTTAAAACTTATTTATTTTAAAATGAGAGCATTAGCTGAGGCTCCTCAACTACTTTTACATTATACAAAAATTGAATATGACTACTTAATGTCTTGGGATTACTATGATAAAAAGTGGTCAGAAATAAAGCCAACTATTTCATTTAAGCAATTACCGGTACTGATGATTGATGATAAATATGAAATTGCACAAAGTATTGCTATAATGTCTTACATAGAAAAATTAGCTAGTATAAATATCAAGGATGACATATTAGCAGCAAAAGCTGATGCAATAATGCAGAGCTCGCAAGAATTATTTATGCCACTTAATCCAACTGTAAATTTTGCAGTAGGTGATAGCTTCAATATAAAGAGAGATGAAATGAAGAATTTTCTACTATCACGTTTTGATGACTTAGACAGATCTTTAAATTCTGGCGGTAAAAAATTTTTTATTTATGATAAACCACAAGCTTGTGATTTTGCAGCTTTCCATCATCTTGATTTGTCAAAAAAACTTGATGATGAACTTATTAAAAATTTTCCAAGACTTGAAAAATTTTTAGATGATATTTCATCGATAGACAGTATTTCAAAGTATTTAACTGACAGACCAGATTTAATTGATGTCGGTGTTGAACCAAAATTAATTATCAATGGAAAGCAACACCCAACAGGTACAAATAAGACATAACTTTTAAGTAAATGATAAAAAATAGATATGTTAGATCAGTTGTTTTAGAAGGTAAAGGAAAGTTGTCTCTTAAAAACTTCCCATATCCTGATTTAAAAAAAAATTGTGCAATAATTAAAATGGAATATTCAGGAATATGTGGAACTGATAAGCATTCTTTTGAGGGATTTTTTCATCAAAAAGGTGGAAGACCTATTCCACTACCAGTAATTCAAGGTCATGAAAATGTTGGAATAATTGAGGAGATTAATGGTGAACTTTTAGATCATGATGGTCAAATCCTTAAGGTAGGAGATAGAGTTGTCCCAGCACCAAATGTATCATGTGGAAAGTGTTTTGCATGCAGGAATAATAGACCTTATTATTATTGCGATGAGAAACTAGATTATGGAAATAACATAGGCGCAGGTGAAGAACCTCATATATTTGGTGGATGGAGTGAATATTTATATATTTTACCAGGAAGTCATCTTTTTAAATATCCAGATAGCCTAGACCCCAAATATGGTACTTTTATAGAGCCATTATCTGTCACAGGTTGCTTAGATAAAGCAAGACAATGGTCGTCTGAATGGGAACCATTTAGAAGTGGAGATACTGTTGTAATACTTGGTACAGGCCCTATTGGCTTATTTCATTTAATAAAGTCAAGTTTGATGGGAGCAGGAAAAATAATAGCTGTTGATCCTTATAAATTTAGAACATCTATCGCAATAGAATTTGGAGCTAATGAAGTTGTAGTTAGTAATGATAAAGAAGAAATTAAAGATGAGATTAAAAAAATTACAAGGAACTATGGAGCAGACTTAGTTGTCGATTGTACTGGTGTTTCCGAAGGTTTTACAACAGCATTAGAATTAATTCGTGAAGGAGGTATGGTTTTAGAAGTTGGTATTTTTTCTAATTCTCACGATATACCAATAAATCCTCATTCACAAATTTTAGAAAAAAGTGCTAGAGTAATAGGGGTTGGTGGAGATGATATTTCACAATATTATCCATCAATAAAAATCTTAGAAAGAAATATAAATAAATTACCTTGGGAGAAGATAATATCCCACAATTTTCAAATTGAAAAGGTTCATGAAGCTATGGACGTAGCAATGAGTGATCAGTCAATGAAGGTTCTGTTGCGCCCTTAATATTTATTTAAGAGATCCATTTATACAATAATTAAGTATATCTACAATTTCATCAGTATTTTTTGTAACCGCTAATGCAGCTGCATCTACTTCTTTTAATGCATGTTGATGCTCATCATTATGAATGATGATTAATGATTTGTTTAAAGCTGAAGCATAACCAGCATCAAAAGCTGCATTCCACTGTTTATATTTCTCACCAAATCTTACAATAACGATATCAGCTTTTTGAATTGAATTTCTTGTTCTAATTGCATTTATTTTAGCGCTTTTGTTGTCATGCCAATATTTTTTTTCTTCACTTCCTAGAATTTTAACACCAACATCATCCGATAATTCGTGATTGGTAGTTGGGCTTGAAAATTCTATTTCTAAATTTTTAGATTTACATTTATCCATTATCTCATTCCGCCAATTTGTATGAATTTCACCAGATAAATAAACTTTTAATTTCATATTTAAAAACTAACCTAAATATGCTGAGGTTAATACTGGGAAGCTTGTAAATCCGAAATTACCTATTTTTTCAGATTCATTTAATTGTTTTCTCCAATCATTTACTTTGTCTTCTGAAACACCTTGACTTAATGCAAATTTGCTTAACATAGTTTCATAAAAAATTGCCGGTGAATTATTATCTCTATTTGTTATTAAATATGATAAGTTTTGAGTATTTATGTTTTTATATCCAAGTTTTTTTAACTTACCATTTAAATCAAGTGGAAGCATTTGGTGAAAGCAATGTGCTCTAAATGCGTCATGAATCAGATCATTAGTTTCTTTTTCTGGTCCATAAAACCTAAAATAATCCCAAAGAATTGAGACATTAACAAATTTTGAATTTGTTTTAGAAATCCTTTTTATTTCTTTTAAAGATGTATCTATATCAGGAATATATTCTAATGTTTGTGTAGCAGTAATTTTATCACATGATGCATCATCTATATTGATATCATCAGCTGTAGTGCAAATAAGTTTAACGTTATTTTGATTTTTACATTTATTGCTTGCAACGTCTAATTGATCTTGGCTTGGATCAATTCCTATTACCTTGCCTTTTTCTCCAACAGATAATGACATTTCTTCGACTAAATGGCCACCACCACAACCTATATCAATAACAGTCTCATTTGCTTTTAAATTGAGGGCATTTACAATAGCAAGTCTTCGTGAAACTCCAGCATACCCATTAGCTATTTTTTGTTGAATAATACTTGTTTCGTTATCAAATTTCATTTTTTTAATTCTCTTATATAATTTTTAGTTATATAAAAAATATACATAAATGGAATATCAAATAACAAAAATTATTATTATTTCTCTTTTTAGCTCATTATAATTTCTTTATTTTTAAATACAAAATATATTATTTTTTTTAAAAAATTTTCAAAAAATAAAAAAATTTTATTAAATTTTTTTATTTATTCTTTCTCTTCTCTAACATTAATTTTAATTAATTACTGGTTGAGTCTAAATGGGTTAAGTTCTTTAATAATTTTTAATGCAGCTATAATTACACTTATTTATTTTGAATTAGCTTTATTTTTAGAAAAAGTTTTTTGGGATGATTTTTTAGGAAATTCACTTCCAAAATCAATTAATATGCTTATCAGTTTTGTTGTAATGATGAATTTTGGATATTTTACTCTTATGTTTTACATAAAAATATTAGATATTGATTATTTTGTCACATAAATATCATTATTATATAATATAAAAGATAGTTATAATTTTTATGAAATAATATTTTCATAATAATAAAATATTTATTATTAATAATTTAGTATGAATAAAGTATTGTTTGTTTTACATCAAAAAACTTCGGTTCCGGGAGATGTAGGAAATAAATTTAGAGATCGAGGATATTTAATTGATATATGTAGACCGCCTTTGGGCGAACAGCTTCCTTTAAATATAAATCAATTCTCAGCAATTGTGGTATTTGGTGCTCCAGGAAGCATAAACGATGAAGATGAATATATTAGTAGAGAATTAGAATGGATAAAAAAAGTTATAAAAACTGAAATACCTTATCTTGGAATTTGTTTTGGCGCGCAATTATTAGCTAAATGCTTAGGTTCAGAAATTACAACTAATAAAGATGGGCTTTCAGAAATTGGTTTTTATAAAATTGAACCAACTGAAAATGCAAAAAATCTCTTTAATTCTCAAAAGATTTTTTTTCAATTTCACTCTGAGGGATTTTCATTACCTACAGGATGTGAGTTATTAGCAAGGGGGGATATTTTTAATAATCAAGCTTTTAAATATCAAAATTGCTATGCGCTCCAATTTCATCCTGAAGTTAATTTTAAACTTCATCTAAGATGGTTGTATTTAGTATTATTAAAAAATCCTAAAAAATTATTTGTTAAAGGTGCTCAAAATATATTTATTCAACTTTATTATCGTTATAAATACAATAAAAATATATCAAATTGGTTAGATTCATTTTTAGATCAGTATTTTTTAAAAAAAACTTAACTACTAATATAAGTGAAAGTTAAAAATCTCTATTTTTCACCTGTAAAATCCCTTTCTTTTAATAAAGTCGATACCTTAGAAATCATTAAACATATTGGTATAAAAAATGATCGAATATTTGCTTTCAGTAATAATCTTAATTTTAAAGATATAGAATTAATAAAAAATTTCCCTCTAAAACGAAAAATTCATAATTTTTTATCACTAAAAAAATTCCCTGAATTAAATAAATATAATTTTCTATTAGAAGATAATTTTTTAATTCTAGAATTTGAAAATAATATAGTTTTAAAGACGGATATTGATAATCAAGAACAAGTAAAAATTTTATGCAGTAAACTTGAGGACATTTTACCAAATATAAACAATATCAATTTATTGAAAGACAGTATGAATCCCTTTTTTGATACAATGCCAAATAAATCAATATCATTAATAAATTTAAACACTATTAAAGATTTTGAAAATCTATCAAACAATAAAATTGAACATGAGCGTTTTAGAGGGAATATATATGTGGAGGATTTAGGTAAATGGGAAGAAAGGAAGCTAGTTGGTAAAGTAATATCAATAAATGATATAAAATTTAAAGTAATTAAAGAAATTCCTAGATGTTCAGCAACTAATATTAAACCCAAAACTTCTAATATAAATCTTAATATTCCTTTTGATCTAAAAAAAATATACAACCATATAAATTTAGGAATATATTTAGATCCTTTAAATGATGGTAAAATAAATAGAGGTGATCTTATAAAAATTAATGAATAAATTCTTATTAAATCATTTAGAAAAAATTACAGGATATCTATTAATTCTTCCTGCTGTTTTAATTATCGGTCTATTTGGAATTTTTCCTGTTTTTTTCGGAATGTACATGAGTGTACACAAGTGGAAAGTTTTTAAAGGGAGATTTTTAGGATTTGAAAATTATCAAAAAATACTTGGAGATATTCCCGCTTTTTGGTTATTCGTTTTAGGATTATTATTATTGATATTAAGTTATTGGTTGTGGAGTGAATTTAAAAATAAAGTAAAAAATAAAATTTATTTAGTATTATTATCCATATCAATTTTTATTTTTGGTATAATATTAATAAATATCAACTGGGAAAAAATGCTTTTATCAGGTGATGAAGACTATCTTTATTCTCTTATTTATACTTTTTATTATTCTTTTTTTACTATCATTTTTGAAGTTGGGTTGGGTTTAATAATAGCATTTGCTTTGTATCAAAAACTAGCTGGCAAACAATTCTTTCAAATGATTTTGTTATTTCCTTACATAACTCCTGCAGTAATGGGCGCTGCAGTATTTTTTTTAATATTTGGTAAAGCTGAAAATTCTTTTTTAAACCAGCTAATAGGAGTTTTTGGCTTTGATCCTCAAATGTGGTTATTTGATAAAAGACCAATCACCGAAGTTTTATTTGGTGTAAAAATAGAAGGTCTGCTAGCTGGACCAAGTTTAGCTCTAATGTCATCAATAATATATGGAATATGGTCTTATACTGGCTACTATGCAATAATTTTACTTGCGGGTTTATCTATTATACCTTCTGACTTATATGAGGCAGCTAAAGCAGAGGGAGCAAGTCGTTGGCAAACATTTATTAAAATTACTATACCACTATTAATGCCTATTATATTTTTTCTCATGTTGACAGGTTTTATAAATACTTTTCAGGCTTTCAATAGTATTTTTGTTATGCAAACGTCCTCTGCTGGGGATACAATGGATGTTGTTACAATAGAAATTTTTGATCATTTTTGGGGTAGGGTTAAATATGGTTATGCTGCAGCCGAAGGAGTAATATTATTTATATTACTTAATATATTAGCAATATCACAATATGTAATTTTTAGAAAAAGGTTAAGTTATGACTAGAATAATTAATGCTGAAACTAGGATACCTTATTTAATTTTATTAATTGTTTTTATTATTTCAATCTACCCATTTTTTTATATGATATCTACATCCTTAATGACTGCTGGAGAAGCATCTAATCAATATTTATTTCCCAAAAAATTTATATTCGAAAATTATTATGAAGTTTGGACATCAAATAGATTTCAACGTTATACATTTAATAGTTTAATAATAAGTTCAATAATTGTGATTGGTGTTTTATTAACTAGCATTCCAGCTGCGTATTCTTTTGCTAAAATAGAATTTCCTTTTAAAAATTTCATATTCTATATGTTATTACTTTCTTTGATGATACCAGAAATTATTACACTACTGCCTCATTTATTAATTATCAGAGGAGAAATTATTCCTTTGCCATTTGGACCTTCTTGGATGAATAGTCTTCAAGGGTTAACAGTTCCATTTATGGGCAATATTTTTGTTATATTTTTGTTACGACAATATTTTAAAAAAATTCCAAATGAATTATGGGATGCTGCAAGACTAGATGGATCTTCTCATTTAAATTTTTTACTCAAAGTAGTAATCCCAATGAGTAAACCTATTATTGTGACAGTCTCTTTATTTACTTTTATTATAGCGTGGAATAGTTTTGCTTGGCCTTTACTTATATTAACTAGAGATGATTGGTATCCTGTAACAGTTTCTATCTATAGTTTCGTGAGAGAAGTGGGGCCTAATTTTAATTTATTGATGGCTGCTTGCTTAATTGCAATTTTCCCAATTTTAGTATTATACTTTTTTACTCAGAAGTTATTCATAGAAAGTATATCAAACTTTGGATTAAAAGAATAAATCGCTAAATTTTTTGTAACAAAATTTTAACTTTACCTCTATATTGTTTTAATAATTTTACGGGGTGATTATGAAATT
This sequence comes from uncultured Alphaproteobacteria bacterium, assembly GCA_902623545.1. GTDB lineage: Bacteria > Pseudomonadota > Alphaproteobacteria > HIMB59 > CACPNW01. Next base: position 70,585 of record CACNUI010000001.1, read on the forward strand.
TTATAAATATATTTTAAATTTCTTCTTAGCTTCTTTATTTTTTATCTCCTCGCAATCATTCGCAATTACTGCACAAGATATTGAAAATGCAGATCCTTCAGGTCAAACTGTTGAATTCTGGGTTCAATATTCAGATGAAAGATTAGATGCAATGATGGCAAGAGCTGAAAGATTTGAAGCTGAAACAGGAATAAAAGTTAATGTTGTTCACAAAGGGCATTATGGAAAAGTTCAATCTGCTATGATGTCTGCTGCAGGAACAAAAGATATAGCAGATGTTGCAAGAGGTTATGGTAACGCTGCTGCAGATATGTACTTAGTTGGGGCTTCAATTGATCAAAATATTTTGGCAAATAGTAAAAAATGGGGTGTTTCTCAAGATGATATAGAAGATTGGGGTGCAAACTGGACTGTTGGCTTTTCACCATATTTTGATGGTAATCCAAAACTATTGCATGAAGTTGGAAAATCAATTGAGATTCTTTATTACAATGCAGATTGGTTAAAGGAACTAGGTTTAGACGCTCCTAAAACGCCCGCTGATTTTGCAGAAGCAGCATGTGCTGCGACCAATCAAGATTACAGTGGTAAGATGGGAGAAGATGTTCCAAGTTATGGATATGAAATAGATACTGATGCAAGTAACTTTGCAGCATGGGTATTTGCGCATGGAGGTGATGTATTTGACTATGATAATGGTCAGTATATTTACAATGGCCCTAAAGCCATTGAAGCTATGGAATTCATACAAGATATGGCTAATAAAGGTTGCGCAATAGTTGCAAGAGGTAAATATACTGATCAGCAATACTTAGGACAAGGTTCCGTTTTATTTGCTGCAGGCTCTACTTCTGGTATAACTTACTTCCAGAAAGCCATTGAAGAGGGTTATAATGGTAATTGGGATGTAGCCCCAATATCATACACCACTAGTGAACCAGTGCTTAACTTATATGGCGGTGGTTTAATTATGGGAAATACAGGTGATGCTAATAGAATGGTAGCAGCATATCAGTGGATGAAATATATTTCTAATACTGAGAACTCAGCAGTTTGGTCAACTGAAAGTGGATATGGTTTTGTTAGAACCTCTTCTGCAGATCATCCATTAATTGCTGAAAAAAGAGCACAACTACCTCAATATGATAAATCATTAACAATGGTTCAATACGGAAAAGGTGAACCGTCTGTTCCTGGTTATTATTCAGTTAGAGGTGAGGTTGAAAAAGCTTATGCAGCAATCATTAATGGTGATGATATCATTTCAACATTAAATCAATTAAATGAAGATGCTAATGCAATATTAGCTGATGCAACTGCAGAGTAGTTTAATTAATTTACTTTTATCAAGGGTGGTTTATACCACCCTTTTTTTATGATCATTGTTTGTTCTCTAAGTGATTTATCTAATGTGTGTGAAAGCATACAGCCTAAATATCTTATATCAGTTATTGATCCAGGATATGCTCCAGAAACACCCAAGGGTGTAAAAAATCATTTAAAGTTAGGATTTGACGATATTATTGAAATTAGTAGCAATAATAAAATATTTCGATTGAATACAGATGAAATACCACAAATTCTTCCTGGGGAAGAGCATGTAAATTCAATAGTTAATTTTACTTCTACATATACGTATGACGAAGATGTTGTTATCCATTGTTGGTGTGGTGTCTCAAGATCAATGGCAACAGCTACCTATTTACTATGTAGAGAAAACAAAACTAATATTGAAAATACAATTAAATATATTCGTAATCTTGCACCCCATGCAAACCCAAATAAGTTATTGATAAATCACTTTGAAAAGAAATTAGACGTTAGCAATCAAATCTCAAACTCATTTTTAAAATTCCCTTATACTAAAACATACGATTGTTCTTCAAATTTTGCACCTGTTACTTTATTTGATATAAAGGACATTGAGAAAAACTAATGAAAGAATACGTTCGAACAATTGCTGATTATCCTGTCAAAGGAATTCAATTTAGAGATATTACAACATTGTTGCAAAATGCAGGACACTTTAAACAAGTTATTGATGACATGGTAAAACCATGGCAAAATAAAAAAATAGATGCAGTTTTAAGTATAGAATCTCGTGGATTTATTATGGCAGGGGCAATAGCTTATTTTTTAAATGCAGCATTTGTTCCGTTGAGAAAGCCTCATAAACTTCCATTTGATACTTTTAAAGTCTCATACGATTTAGAATATGGATCAACTGAAATGCATATTCATACAGATGCTTTAGATGCTCATAAAGATTTACTAATTATTGATGATCTTTTAGCGACAGGCGGAACTGCACTTGCGGCAGTAGAATTAATAAATAAGTTCAAGGATAAAAATATTGTTGGAGCAGGCTTTATAATAAATTTACCTGAATTAAATGGTGATAAAAAATTAATTGAAAAAGGAATTGAGATACATTCTTTAATGGAGTTTTAAATGAGAAATGCTGTTATTGTGGGTTACAAAAGATCACCATTCACTTTTGCTCGTAAAGGTGAAATGGCCAATATTAGACCCGAAGACATTCTATCACAAACAATAAATCAATTACTTAATGAAATAGAAATTAATAAAAATGACATAGAGGACATTATTACTGGTTGTGCGTATCCTGAAGGAGCACAAGGAAATAATATTGCTAAAATTGTTTCTTTCATGACAGATATGCCAGAACATGTAGCAGGTATGACAGTTAACAGATGGTGCGGTTCTTCAATGCAAGCTATTCATGATGCAACTGGCGCGATTGCTATTAACTCTGGAGATGTTTTTTTATGTTGTGGTGTAGAAAGTATGACATTTATACCTATGAATGGATTAACATACGATCCTCATCCTCAATTAAGCAAAGATAATCCAAATGTATATATGTCTATGGGTATTACAGCTGAAAATGTTGCAAAAAAATTTAATATTTCTCGTAAAGAACAACAAGATTTTGCTATTAGTAGTCACTCTAAAGCTAATTTAGCTAGAGAATCAAATTTGTTCGACAATGAAATAGTTTCTATTACAAACAATGGTGAGAAAATTAATAAAGATGGTGGAATTCGACCTAATACCTCACATGAAATTTTAGACGGATTAAAACTCGCTTTTGATGAGAATGGAACAGTTACAGCTGGTACTGCTTCACCATTAACAGATGGTGCATCAGCAGTAATTGTCTGTGAGGAAGAATATGCAAAAAAAAATAATTTAAATATTTTAGCTCGTATCAAATCTACAGCTGTAGTAGGTTGTCCTCCAGAATTAATGGGCCTTGGCCCAATTAATGCGTCTAAAAAAGCTCTTAAAAGAGCTAATTTATCTATTACCGATATTGATATTGTGGAACTAAATGAGGCATTTGCTTCTCAATCTTTAGCATGTATTAAAGAATTAAATATGGATATAAGTAAAGTAAATATACATGGTGGAGCAATAGCATTAGGCCACCCTTTAGGTGCTACTGGAGCAAGGATTGCAGGTAAAGTTGCAACTTTATTGCAAAATAATAATAAAAAGTATGGATTAGCGACACAATGTATAGGTTTAGGTCAAGGTATTGCAACTGTGTTAGAAAATATTAATTAGATATTATGCAAATTTATAAAACACCGCTTCGTGAATTTAAATTTCTAATTGAAGATTTTTTAAATCTTAAGGAAAGCGAAACATTAAAAAAATTAGATTTAGAAACAAGCGATCTAATGCTAATTATTGAAGAAGCAGCAAAACTATGTGAAGAAACCTTACTCCCACTTAATCAAAGTGGAGATAGCGAAGGATGTTTATTTAATAATGGAGTTGTGACTGCACCAAAGGGATTTAAAGAAGCTTATAAAACTTTTTCTGAAAATGGCTGGCAGGGACTTAAAGTAAAAGAAGAATATGGTGGTCAAAACCTTCCTTATATTATGAATATGATTTTAGATGAAATGATAAGCTCTACTAATATGTCATTTGGTCTTTATCCAGGTCTTACAGCAAATGCAATCGATGCAATTGAAAAGAGTGCTAATGAAGATCTGAAAAATACCTATTTGCCAAATTTAACAAATGGTAAGTGGACAGGAACAATGAATTTAACTGAACCTCAATGTGGAACAGATCTTGGATTAAGTAAAACAATGGCAACACCATTAGATGATGGAAGTTATAACATTACTGGTACTAAAATATTTATTACATGTGGAGAGCACGATCTAAGTGAAAATATTATTCATTTAGTACTAGCAAGAACACCAAATGCGCCCCCTGGTATAAAAGGTATAAGTTTATTCTTAGTTCCTAAATTTTTACCAAATGAAAGTGGCAAATTTGTTGAAAGAAATAAAGTTGAATGCGGATCAATTGAGAAGAAGATGGGTATTCATGCTAGCCCAACCTGTGTCATGCATTACAATGAGGCTAAGGGCTGGTTAGTAGGCGATATTAATAAAGGTATGAGAGCCATGTTTATAATGATGAATGGAGCCCGTTTGTTTGTAGGCATACAAGGTTTAGGATTATCAGAAACTGCTTATCAATCTGCACTTTATTATTCGAAAGAGCGTTTACAAGGAAAATTATCTTCTAGTAATCAAGTTGCTGATCCCATAATAGTTCACCCTGAAATAAGAAAAAATTTATTATATATTAAATCAATCAATGAGGCAGTAAGAGGATTAACTTTATTAGCTGGAAATCACTTTGATAATATTGAAAATTCTTCAGATGACAAAGATAAGAAATTATCTGAAAATTTTATAGCACTCATGACGCCAATTATTAAATCATACGCTTCAGACAAATCTGTAGAAAACACAAATCGAGCTATGCAAATTTATGGAGGCCATGGTTTTATAACTGATCATGGAATGGAACAATTAGTAAGAGATGCTAGAATTACAACAATCTATGAAGGAACAAACGGTATTCAAGCACTAGATTTAATAGGAAGAAAATTACAAACTGATAATGGTGCTTTATTCAAAGAATTTTTTAGTATGATAGATAATTATCAAAATAAAATAAATAATAATCAAGACATGAGAAAATATAGTGATTTATTCATACCTTCTTACAATTCTTACAAAAGTATCTTTGAATATATTCAATCTTTAGATGATGAAAATGAAATTAATTCTCATGCAGTAGAATTTTTAAATTTATCATCATTAATTTCTTTAGGCTATATTTGGTTACAGTACATAGAAATTTCATTAGCAAAATTAAAAAAACAAGATGAAAGTTTTTATAAATCTAAAATTGAAACAGGTAACTTCTTTTTAACTAAATTATTAGGTGAAACACAAGTTCTTTGTCAAAATATAAAATCTGGTGGAAAATACTATAATGATTATAATGATAAATATTTCGAAACAGCAATCTAATGACTATAAAAATTTATAAACCTTCGAAAACTTCTATGCAGTCAGGTTTTAAAAAAACAAAATTATGGTTAGCAGAATATATTTCCGAAGTAGAAAAAGTAAAAGATTCGTTAATGGGTTGGAATAGTTCATTAGATACCAAATCTCAGATAAAACTTTTTTTTGATACGAAAGAACAGGCTGTTGAATGGGCAAAGAAAAATAATTATCAATATTTTGTTGAAGAACCAAAGCAAAGAAAAATTAAACCTAAAAGTTATGCTTCAAATTTTGATACAAATAGAAAAGAGCCTTGGACACACTGAGTATAATTTCTTTCCTTATTTTTTAGACTATGATAAATGCAAATTATGCGCCCGTAGCTCAGTGGATAGAGCAACCGCCTTCTAAGCGGTAGGTCAAATGTTCGAATCATTTCGGGCGCGCCACATAAATGTAATTATTTATTATGATAAATAATATATTTGCTAAATTTTTATTAAGATTTTTTCTTCTTTTGTTTTGTTCCTTTTTTATTTTGGAAATATTTATTAGAGTTGTTGATGAAAACTGTTATTCATTTTTCCCAGTCTATATTGAAAATGAAATAGAAACATTGCCAAAAAATAAAAATTTTTGTGCGAAATATACTGGTCATCCCAAAGCATTTTATTCAACAGATGATTATGGTTTGAGAGTAAAAAATAATAAGATTAAAAATAATCAAAACACTTATTTATTAGTTGGAGATAGTCAGGCAATGGGATATGGCATTAATTTTGATGATCATTTTCTTCATAAATATCTAAGTTTTAATAAGAATGCTCATTTAGAAATACTGGCTTCACCAACTTTTAAACTGCAAAGTTTACATAATTTTAAAAAAGTTAATGATGACTTTAACTTCCAAAAATATGAAAAAATATTTTTCTTTCTAAATATATGGGTAGATATTGATAGATTTGTATTAAGTTGGGATGAAAATTGGAGAATAAAAAACAGAAAATTTGATATTGAGATTAGTAAATATTTTAGATCATACGAATATATAAAAAAAATTTTAAAATTTTCAAAAAAAAGAAAAGGTCAACCGTATAATTTATATTTTAATTTTCTAACTGATGATGAAATAGAATATTTAATATATTCAATAGTAGATCAATATAAATTATTTATTGATACAAATTCAATTAAACAATATGAATTTATAATATTACCACCTGCTTGGTATTTTGATAAGAACCAGTTAAGGAAATTTAATTATGGTTTTAAAAATGAAGAATTTTTAAATTTATTTAATGATTATGACTACTATTATAATAAAATGAAAAATAATTTAGAAATCCTTTCTAAAAAATTTAAAAAAGATGAGATTGACTATATTTTAATTGATCAACTAGATAATCCAGAAACAAGTTTTCTTAAAACTGACTATCATTTAAATGAAAATGGACATGATGAAGTATTTAAAAAATTTTAGATTATTATTTTTAATATTTATTGTTTCAAAAACAGTTTTTGCAAATCAAAATGATGTATATTTTATTAATTCAATGGCCAATAATTTAATTGAAATAGATCAATCTTCACTTAAAAATTATTTGGATAAGAAAAATTTAAATCTAATTAGCTATTCTGACAATATTAATTCGATTTTTGATCAGGCTGATATTTATGAAGAGATATCTCAACAAAATACAAATAAAAAAATAATCTTTGTTGATAAATATTATCTAGAATCAATATTATTTGAGGCTGATTATTTTTTATTATCTTGTGCTAGAGATCAAATAATATGCAATAAAAAAAAAAGAATTACTTATAATGAAATGTTTTATCCTTTATTAAATATTCTTCATGAAAGACTATTAAATTTATATTTTCATAATTATAATCAAAATATACTATTAATATTTAATAATATAGATAATGACATGTTTCTTAGAAATTATTTTACAAACCATTCATTATTATTTAAGAATATTACATACTGTATTGCAGAAACTATAAATCAATTTGAAGGTTGCATCGATGAATTTGTTAGTGAATAGACTAAAACAATATTTTATTTTTTTATTTTTTATATTTGTTTTACTCAATGTCAATGTTGGTAAGGCTGACTCTCATGATGATCTAACTCAAGATTTAAAGCAAGCTCTTTCAAAAGTTATTAATGAAAATTTTTCTAAAGATTTACAAAAAGCAATAGCGACATATGCAAGTGTAATATCACAAAAATTAAATGAAGATGAAAAAGAAGATGAAAAAACTCAATTACTACAATCGACAAAGGAAATACTTCGTATTTCTTCCAACGGAAATATAAATGATTTTAACCAACTTTACACTTTATTAAATAATTTAGAAAAAATTATAGATATAATTTATCCTTATATTTTAGATGAAATGAGTAAGCAAAATATTGAAAATGATCTTCAAATTAAAGCTTGGTTGGCTTTTAGTGATCTAAAAACAGGTATAGCTAATTTTGATGAATCTCAAATCAAAAATTCTCTTCAGGTCATAAGTAAAGCGTTGGTAGCTGAAAGCATAACAGAAGCTAAACAAGATGTGGCAGAAAATGAAACTGAAACGGAGAATGGACAAAATAATGGAAGTAAAATAGCTAATTATGATGTTGATAGTGAGCAAGATGTAATGGGTAAAGTTCAAAAAACAGGAGCAAAAGGCTTTTTTGAAGACGATACTCAACTTAAAAAAAATAATAAAGTTTCAACAAATAAAGTTTTGACATGTAGAGAAAGTTCAAGAGGATGCATATTTATATTAGATAAAAATACATCATTTTATTTAAAAAACGCTACAAAAATAATTATAAATTCTTACTTTGTGGACGAAGATGGTACTCAATTCATCAAAGCTTGTCTTCTTGAAGGAGGATTTTATTTTAAGACCTTAAGAAAAACAAATTCACAAGTTACTATTAATATAAAAAATAATGGAATGGATCATTATGATGCGATAACTTCTAAAGGTTTTGATGCAAAATTTGGAGTGTTAAAAGAAAATAATATTGATATCGTCAACGCTGGTGGAACGAAAGTCTCTAAATTTAGGTTCTATTCTGAGAATGCTGCTATGAAACTAGGCAACGTTAATATTTCAAATATTGAAGATGTGAAAAACATGTTTGATGAGATGCCTCTAAATGATATTCTTCCATCTATTACAAATGCTAATGGCGACCCTTGTATTAATCCAAATTTTGGTGATATATATATTAAAGTACAACAGATAAATACGGACACATGCACTCATAATCATTTTCATGATGAAAATGGAGATGAACACACAGATGATTATGATGAAGGAAATTATGATTTTGGTGATAGTTGTAATGCAGATATAGTGATTCCACCCGTAATTTGTCCTAATTATAGTTGTGTTTTAAATCCTCCATCTCCAGATGATCCTAATCCTAATCCAGGAGAAGATCATCACTCTGGATAATATAGCTAAGTTTTTATGGGATCATTTAATTTCAAATCAATATTTAAAAAAATTAACAAAAAAAATAATTCCTTTAATAATCAAGAATCTGATTTTTTAAATAATTTTGGTTTAGCTGAATTTGGTAGTGCTCTAGATATGCTTGCTGCTGCTGAATTAACTACGACTAATAAATTAAAAAAAGGTTATTTAAATCATGCTATAGATGAATTTAGGCACGCGCAATTATTTTTTAATCATGCCAAAAATTTAATTAATAAATCAAATAATAATTTAGTTAATGTTTCTGGTATCGCTGAAATTGGTGAAAGAATAAGATATCTTAATTTCATTGGAGAAAAACCAATTTACAGTGAATTAAATGAACTTGATTTTATCAATTTTGTAATGATATCTGAAGCCGCAGCAGAGAAGTATTTTACAAAACTCTCAAATAATAAAAATTTTAATTCCGAAACAAGAGCTTTATTCTCATTAATAGCTAAAGAAGAAGGCCATCATGTAATATATGCAAAAAATGAATTGGAAAAGAGACGAAAGAATGGTGTTAAAGGTATATACAGATCCTATCTTTACATTAAATGGTTTCGATTTAAAACTGATTTACTTTCTAATACGAGAAAGATTTGGACAAAATTAGGAGACTTAATTCTTGCATTAATATTTTTCATTTTTATTCCAATAAATAAAATATTTTTTAAAAAAAATTATAAATTTAATACTTACGATCCTCGATCTATGATATGAATAAATATGTCCTCGGAATATCATGTTATTTCCATGACTCCTCTGTATCATTAATTAAAAATGGAAAAATAATATCTGCAGTTCAAGAAGAACGTTTCACTGGAATTAAAGGTGATTCATCATTTCCTTCTAGGTCAATTGAATGGTGTTTAAATATAAATAATCTTAAAATTTCCGATATTAGTTATATTGTTTTTTATGAAAAACCTCTTAAAAAATTTCTTCGTATTTTAAATTCTTCAATAGAATATTTTCCTAAATCAAGAAGTTTTTTTATCTCACAAATGAAGAGATGGTTATCAGAAAAAATATGGACAAAAACAAATATTGTTAAAAAATTAAAATTTTCTGCAGATAAAATATTATTTTGTCAACATCACTTATCACATGCTTCTAGTATTTATTATACTAATAACCTAACCCATAGTTGTATCATGGTTAATGATGGTATTGGAGAAGATCAAAGTTTTTCAATATGGTCAGGAGAAAAAAGTAAAATAAAATTATTAGATGAAATTTTATTTCCTAAATCTTTAGGTTTATTTTATTCAACAATGACGTCATTTCTTGGTCATCAAATAAATGAAGGGGAAAATAAAGTCATGAGTATGTCTGCTTATGGTAATAATTCCCTTGATAATAAATTAAATAAGGTAATGTCAATTTCAGACAAAAAAATTTTTCATCAAAATATGGATTATTTTGAATATCAATTTAGTTTGTATAATAATTTTTCAAATAAACTCTCTAATTTATTAGGAGAACCAAGAATACCTAACTCTGAATTTTTGAATGAAGATTTTGTTCTTTCTAATGATAAATCTGAAAAATATGCAAACATCGCTTACTCTACTCAAAAAATTACAGAAAATATAATTGAACAACAATCTAATCATGCATATGAAATTTTTCCTTCAGACAATATTTGTTTATCAGGAGGCGTGCATTTAAATTGCAAAGCAAATAATGAGTCATTTAAAAATTCTAAATTTAAAAATATCTATATTAATTTTTGCCCTTCTGACTCTGGAGGTTCAATTGGTGCTTCATTGTGGGCTTGGAATAATGTTATAGAGAAAAATGAAAATATATTTAATCAAGATGTGTATCTAGGCCCCTCTTTTGATAACGATTTTATTGAAGAGACTTTAAAAGATCTAAAAATTAATTACACTAAATTTAAGTCTACTAAAGAATTACTTTCAGATGCTGCAAATTATTTACTTAAAGATAAAATAATATGTTGGTTTCAGGGTAAATTAGAGTTTGGAAAAAGAGCTCTAGGGAATAGATCAATATTAGCAAGACCAGATAATAAAAAATTATCCCAAAAGATAAATAATGTAATTAAAAATAGAGAGCAATATCAGCCATTCGCATCATCAGTCTTGTATGAAAAGGCTGAAGAATTTTTTGAAATTGATAGCAAATTTAAAAATAGTTATAAATACATGAGTGTTGTTGCTTATAACAATAAGAAAAATACTAATAAAATTGAAGGTGTTTTGCATGTAGATAATTCTTGCAGAATACAACTAGTTGAAGAAACAGATAATAGTTTATATTATAATTTGATTAAAAATTTTTTTGAGTTATCAAACATACCTCTTTTATTAAATACTTCATTAAATTTAAAGGGAGAACCAATTGTTGATAATCCAATAAAAGCAATTTCAACTTTTTTAAGATCAAATTGCGACATAATGTATATCGGTAATTTTAAAATTTATCAGAATGATTAATTTTATAAAAAGTTTTATTTCTAGAATTGAAACATTTTTTCAACTATTTTCCTTTGTTTTTAAAAACCTCGATTTTGGAAAATTATTGTTGATCTTCGCGTTATTTATTGCATCGATATTATTTTTGGTTTTTAAACTTTTTGAGTTTATGGCACCATTTACATATTTAGCCTTATAACTTAAATTAAATTTAATTATCATGATGTTTATGATATTGTAATTAAAAAAATAATAATGAAACATAATTTAAATTGTCATTGTGGAGCTGTTCAAATTGAAGTTTTATCAGATTTAAAAACTATAAAACAATGTAACTGTTCAATTTGTAAAAGAAAAAATGCTAAAATGGCAATGGTATCAAAAGAATCTTTATCAATTATTAAGGGAGTAGAATTTCTAACTTCATACAAATTTAATACAATGATTGCTGAGCATTTTTTTTGTAAAATTTGTGGTATATATACTCATCACAATAGAAGAAGTGATCCAAATGGTGCTGCAGTAAACATAGGTTGCATAGATGCAATCGATCCTTTTGAATATAAAGCTGAGTTTATTGATATGAAGAATAAATAATTTATGTCATTTGAATTTTTAATTTCTAAAATTCAAAAGAATAATTTTTTACTTATTGGTAGAGCGGGAGTAGATATATATCCTGATCCCCCAGGAACAAAAACTGAAAATGCTAAATCCTTTGTGACTCATCTTGGAGGATCTTCTGCTAATATGGGCGTTCAATTGACTCTGTTTGGAGGTAATTGTAATTTACTCACCAGAGTCTCAGACGATGCTTTAGGCAGATTTGTTATTAATCAACTAAATCACTATGGTGTTAAGAATAAATTAGTAAAATTTGAAAAAAATGAATCAAGAATTTCTTTTGCTATAGTTGAAACAACAGTTAAAGATCATCAATCAATTATTTATAGACATAAAGCTTCTGATTTATTTTTAAATAAGGATGATGTTGAAAACGCAAATATACAAAATTTTGATTGTGTATTACTTACCGGGACTTCTCTAGCAGCTGAACCTTCAAGAAGTGCTACTTTATATGCTTTAGATGTAGCAAATAAAAATAATATTCCTGCAATTATGGACATTGATTATAGACCATATACTTGGGAATCATCAAATAAAGCAAAAGAAGTTTATAATTTAGCAGCAAGTAAATGTAGTGGTGTAATTGGAAATGATGATGAGTTTGGAGTGTTAGCTGGTGATTACAATAATGGTTTGTATCATGCTAAACAATTAGCGAAAAATGTAAGCTTAATTATTTATAAAAAAGGTGAAAAAGGTTCCATTACTTTTGCAATGAACAAAGAAATTAAAAAAGGAATATTTCCTGTTAAGCCTTTAAAGCCAACTGGAGCCGGTGATTCATTTATGGGATCATTAATAGGATCAATTTTAAAGGCTAATGATTTAGAAAAATCCATAGAAATAGGTTCTGCCGCAGCAGCTATTGTAGTAACAAAAGTCGGTTGCGCTCCAGCAATGCCAAATTTAAATGAAATTTTAGATTTTATGAAATATAATAAAATTAATGAAGGAGAATAATATGCATATTCCACCATTTGATAATAAAAATGAGCCAATTGTAGATATTGAAGACAGTAGAGTACCTCTAAATTATTTTAACATAGTAAAATTAAATAAAGATCAATCTTTTGAATATCAAACACCTGGTTATGAAACATGTATAGTGCCTGCTACTGGAACAATTAATGTAGAAATTGAAGGAATAAAAGTTGAGTCATTAGGCACTAGAACAGTTGATGTGTGGGATGGAGAACCAGAGGGTGTTTATGTTCCATCAAATACAAAAGCTCAATTTACATCTTTAGTAGATAATTCAGAAATTTTTATTGCTGGTGCAAAGTATGATAAAACTCTTGAACCATTTGCTGTTCGAACAAATGAAATTGATTTAGTTCAGTATGGCTCTGACGATACAAAAACTCATAGAAAAATTAAACATATTTTAGGTGCTAAGCATCATGATAAAGTTGGAAGATTGCTTTGTAACGAACTTTATACTGTAGGGAAGGGGGGTTGGTCGGGATTTCCACCTCACAAGCATGATACAGATCGTCTACCTGATGAAACTAGACATGATGAAACATATAATTATAGATTTAAACCTAATAATGGATTTGGTTTTCAGATGTTTCAGCAAGTTGATGATAAAGTTGGTAAAGCTGAACATATAATTGATGGATCAACAATAATGATTAGAACGGGTTATCATCCTTGTGTTGTGGCACCTGGGTATGAGATGTATTATTTTACAATTCTTGGAGGTTTATCTCAAAGATCTCTTGTGCAATTTTTTCAACCTGAACATGCATATCAAGTTGAAACAATTCCTGGTATTAAGGATATGATAGCTAAATATAAATGACAGCGGTAAATTTAAAAACTTTACTTACTAAAGCTAATCGTAATAATTATTCAGTAGCAGGATTAGTTGTTATTAGTTGGGAGGATGCAATTGCTTATACAGAAGCAGCGCATGAATCTAAAATTCCAATTATTTTACAAGCAGGACCTTCCTGTAGAAAATATACTCCAGTTTCTATTTTGGGAAAGATGTTTAGACATCTTGCTGAACAAACCAAAACACCTATTTGCTGTCATTTAGACCATGGTTTTACATATGATGAATGTATTGAAGGTATAGAATCTGGTTTTACTTCAGTAATGTTTGACGGTTCGAAACTTCCATTAAGTAAAAATATCAAAATTAGTTCAAAAATATCAAATATTGCTCATAAACATAACATTTCAGTTGAAGGTGAAGTAGGGATAGTAGGTTATCATAATGGCATTAAATCTTTTGGAACAGACATTGATGAAGCAAAAAAATATAGTTTAGAAAGTGGAGTAGACGCAATGGCAATATCGGTTGGTAATACACATTTGCAAAAATCAAAAATTGCAAAAATAGATTATAATAAGATTTTAAAAATTCAAAAAATATCTAAACTGCCTTTAGTTTTGCATGGTAGTAGTGGTATAAATTCTAGTTTGAGAAAGAAAATAGCAAGAACTACGAAAGTAGCTAAATTTAATATAGGTACTGAACTAAGAATTACGGCATGTAAAAGTTTAAGAAAAAGTTATAATAAAAAAAAATCAAGTTTCGATAAGATAGAAATAATAAAACCATCAATAATTGAATTAAAAAAACATACTAAAAAAGTAATTAAAAATTTTGGACCAGTAAAATGAATATATTGGCTTTTATTGGTGGAAGTGGAATTTATAAACTAGAATTTTTAACTGATATAAAAGAACATAACATTAAATCTTCATTTGGCGATCCTTCAGGTCCAATTATTGAAGGTAAAATAGATAATAATACCGTATATTTTTTATCTCGCCATGGAGAAGGTCATACTTTATCACCATCTTCCATTAACTATTGTGCTAATATTGATTGTTTAAAACAAGTTGGTGTAACCGATTTGATATCTCTTTCTGCCGTAGGTTCTTTAAAAGATAATTTAAAACCTGGTACATTTGTTATTGTTGATCAATTTATAGATAGAACAATAAACAGAAAAAAAAGTTTTTTTGATAAAGGAATAGTTGCTCACGTTCCAATGGCTCATCCTACATGTGAAGTTTTGATGAATTTATCAAAAAATATATGTGAAAATATTAAAATCAATTATTCATTTGGTGGTACATATCTTGCAATGGAAGGACCTCAGTTTTCAACTTATGCTGAGTCAAATCTTTATATTGATTGGGGTTGTGATGTTATAGGAATGACAAATATGCCAGAGGCAAAATTAGCAAGGGAAGCGGAAATTAGATATTGTTCTATTTCCATGGTTACGGATTATGATTGCTGGCATCCAGATCATGATAAAGTAGATTTAAGTATGATTATAAAAACCTTAAGTGATAATGTTGATAATTCAAAAAATTTTATTAAAAATTTTAGTTCAAAATACTATGAAGGTGTATCCTTTGAAAACGATAAAACATCCAATATTTTGGATACATCTATAATTACAAAAAAAGAATTTTGGGATAAAGATTTAGAAAATAATTTAACCAATATATTAAAAAGATATAAGAAAAAATTTAATGTTAGTAAATGACAAACATTTAACAACTATTTGGTATGATAAAGCTGAAGAAGTTATAAAAATAATAGATCAAAGGCTTTTACCATTTCAATTAAAGATTGTAGAGTTAAAAACACTGGAAGATTTTTGTTTTGCTATTAAAGAAATGCAAGTTAGAGGTGCACCCCTGATAGGTGTCACTGCTGCATACGGAATGTATGTAGCATCTAAAACTACTAAAAATATTTCAGAATTAGAAAAAGCAGGTGATAGTCTTAAGTCAACAAGACCGACAGCTGTTAATTTATCCTGGGCAGTAGATAAAATTATCACTGAGATAAAAGATATGGGAAAATCAAACCTACAAGAGACAATCCTTTCAATAGCTAATAAGATCAGAAATCAAGATATAATTAATTGCAAAGCTATAGGCGAAAATGGCTCTAAACTTATTGAAAATATTTATACAAAAACGAAAAAAAAAGTAAATATTTTAACTCACTGCAATGCTGGATGGTTAGCTGCTGTTGATTGGGGAACCGCTTTAGCACCAATCTTTATTGCAAATCAAAAAAAAATCCCAGTACATGTTTGGATTGATGAAACCAGACCTAGAAATCAAGGTTTTAATCTTACAGCTTGGGAATTAATGAATGAAAAGATAGAAAATTCATTAATTGTAGATAACGTTGGCGGCCATTTAATGCAAAATGGTATGATAGATCTTTGTATAACAGGAACAGACAGAACTTCTTTAAATGGTGATGTTTGCAATAAAATCGGCACATATTTAAAGGCTTTAGCTGCAAGAGATAATGATATTCCTTTTTACGTTGCTGCACCAATCTCTAGTATAGATTTTAATATTAAAAATGGAGTAAAAGAAATACCTATAGAAGAAAGAGATCCAACCGAAGTATCCATTATTGAAGGTATTGACGAAAATAATAATAGAAATAAAATTAAAATTATACCTGAAGGTTCAAACTGTAAAAACTATGCCTTTGATATAACTCCAGCAAAATATATTACTAAATTAATTACGGAAAAAGGAGTTGTAGATAGTAATGAAGAATCTATAGGTGGATTAAAAAATTAATATGAAAAATGAATGGAAAGAGAGTTTAGCTAAAAAATATATTAAAGAATATCAGCTAAAAAATGTCAGCAAAGATTTAGCATTGAGAATTTACTCAACACATTTACTAGGTAACAATCCTGAACTTGTCTTGCATGGAGGAGGTAATACATCTGTAAAATCAATTAAAAAAAATTTATTTGGAAATGATAACGATGTAATTTTTGTTAAAGGAAGTGGTTGGGATATGTCTGACCTAAATGAAAGAGGATTACCAGGTCTGTATCTTGATCCATTGATTAAAACTCTATCATTAAAAAATATGAATGATGAAAAAATGGTTAATTATTTGAGATCAAACTTACTTGATTCAAATTCTCCTAATCCATCAATTGAAACTCTTTTGCACGCTTATTTACCTTTTAAATATGTAGATCATACACATTCAAATGCGATTTTAAGTTTAGTCAATCTAGATAATTCAAAAGAGATATTAAATAAAATTTATAAAGATAAAATTGCAATAGTTCCTTACGTAATGCCGGGATTTGAACTTGCTAAATTATGTCATAAAGTAATTTCAAAAAATTATAAAGTTGAGGGATTAATGCTCTTAAATCATGGTATTTTTACTTTTGGTGACTCTGCAAAACAAAGTTATGATAGAATGATTAAGCTTGTAACATTAGCTGAAAATTTTCTAAACAAGCAAAAAAAAATAATAAAATATAATAATAATAATAATAATAAATTAAATATAACAGATCTTCAGCTATGTATCAGAAATTTATACCATTCCTTTACAAAAAAAAGATGGATAATAAGATTAAATAATAAATTTGAAGATATTAAATTTACAAATCGAAAGGATCTATTTAATTTATTTAATAAAGGACCTGTTACTCCTGATCATGTTATTAGAATAAAACCAGAACCATTAATAATACCTAATAAACATTTATCATCTAGAAAATTACTAACTAAACACATTGATACATATATTAAAAAATATAAAAATTATTTTAAAAAATATAAAAAAAATATTAAAAATTCAAAAATTGCCGATCCTTTACCAAGAATTATTATTTTAGAAGGAATAGGTTTCTTGTCTATAGGTCTCAATAAAAAAGAAATGCAAATTTCCTATGATATATTTGATGCAATGAAAAAAGTTATAATTAAAGCAAATTATGTTTCAGCATTCAAATCAATTAGTAATACAGATATTTTTAAAATGGAATACTGGCCATTAGAAAGAGCAAAATTGAGTAATCAAAATACAAAAAAATTTAATGGATATGTTGCAATAATAACAGGTGGAGCTGGTAAAATTGGAAGCGCTATTGCAAATAAATTTATCAATGAAAATATTGAAGTTATATTGTTAGATAAAAACTTTAAAAAACTTAATCTAAATATTAAAAAAAAATGCCTGTGTATTGAATGTGATTTAACTAACAACTCTCAAATTGATAGAGCATTAAAAAAGGTATTAAAATTATATGGTGGAATAGATATTTTAATAGCAAACTCTGGCGCAGCATTTCAGGGCAGTATGATTAATGTAAAAAAAGAAGTTTTAGTAAAAAGTTTAGAAGTTAATTTTTATAGTCATCATAATATAGTCCAAAAAATTGCAAATGTTATGGTATCACAAGGTTTTGGAGGTTCAATTTCTCTTAATTTGTCAAAACAATCTGTAAATCCAGGTAAGGATTTTGGACCATATGGTATTGCAAAAGCTAGCTCGTTATTTTCTATGAAACAATATGCTTTAGAATTTGGAAAATATAATATCCGAGTTAATGGAATTAACGCTGATCGTATAAAAAGTGGCTTATTAACTGATCAGTTTATTAAAAAAAGAGCAAAAGCTAGAAATATGTCAGCAATAGAATATCTGAATAATAATTTGCTTCAAAAACAAGTAACTGCAGAGGATGTAGCTGAAGTATTCTTTGCGCAATTATCTTTTGAAAAAACAACTGGTAATATCATTACTGTTGATGGAGGTAATATTGAGGCTAGTTTGAGATAAATGTTATTAAGGTTTTTAGAAAAACTTGGAAGAAAAAAACTTGTTCTAGACAGAGGTCCATCACATCCAGAATTTCATAAAGCTAAACCATGGATGGAAAGATATTATCTATTATTTAGAAAAAGACCTAAATGGTTTCCATTTAATATTCTAATACATAAAATGTTAGATGATGACCATGGAGAAGGAGTGCATAATCATTTATGTCCTTATATTACAATTATATTAAAAGGTGGGTATTGGGAAACCACACCTAAAGGTAAATTTTGGAGAGCACCTGGATACATAGGATTTCGTTCTGCGGATCATATGCATAGAGTCGATCTTGAACCAGGTAAAAGTACAATGACTTTATTTATTCCAGGCCCATTTGGCCTAAGGAAAAATAAAAGAGCAGGATACAAAGAAAAGATTTAATATCTAAAGTGCATCGAAAATTAATTTAAGTCCACTCACGAAAAGTAAAATATAAACAATATTAAAAAATAATTTTTCAGAGATAAATTTTTGAATATAAAATCCAATTACTACGCTGATTATAGCTAAAGGAAATAATAAAAAAGAAATTTTTAAATTTGAAGGTGCTAGTAAATCAAAATAATAATATGGAAATATTTTAACAAAATTAATAATAAAAAAGGTCATAGTCATTGTTCCAAGATAAGTTAATTTATCTAATTTAAGAGGCAGAACATAAAAATTTATAGGAGGATTGCCAGCATGTATTAAAAAACTTGTATATCCTGCTGCGCCAGACCAAAAAACACCTTTAGACTTTGTTGGATTTAATAATGAGCTATTTTTTTGATAAATCGAAATTATAACAAACAAAATAGAAATAATACCAACTAGAATTCTGATTTGATTCTCTGAAGTATATTGAAAAGTAATGCTACCAATAATTATACCAATAATTGATGATGGTATTATTATTTTGAGTAATTTTAAATCCCATCTATTCCAATATAAATACAAGGCAATTAAATCCATAACAAGCAACAAGGGCAGAAGTATCCCAGCTGCTTTTAAAGGACTCATTGCAAATGACATAATTGGCACTGCCAACATAGATATTGGGCCTGGAAAACCACCTTTTGATAAACCAAAGACAATAATACCGAAAGATGCAAAAAAAAGGAAATATAAATCCATTATGATAAAATATTCAGTGCATTATGAATATCTTTAAGCTGATCTTCTTTGTCTTCTAGTCCACAATATAATCTAATAAGTGTTCCTTTTAAATTATCTTTAAATGTTCTATTTATCAAAGGTGGAAAAGTTATTAAGCTATCATATCCACCCCAACTATAACCAAGTTTAAAAACTTTCAATTTCTTATAAAATTCTTCCAGTTTTGTGTTTGAATATTTTTTCTTCAAAATAAATGCGAACAAACCAGAACTACCAGTAAAGTCTCTTTTCCAAATTAAGTGGTTTATTGTGTGTTCAAGAGCTGGATGATATACATCTTTAACTAATTTATGTTTTAATAAATTTTTTGCTAAATATAATGCATTTTTTTCTATTTCTTTCATTCTAAGTTCCAGAGTAGGGATACCTCTTAATGCTAAATAGACTTCTTCTGAACCAGGACATATACCTAAAGTTTTAGCAGTAACTCTAATTTTACGACTGTAATTTTTATCTGACGAAACAAAGCCAATTAAAACATCAGAATGTCCATTAATATATTTGGTTCCAGCATCAATTATTATATTTATTCCAAGTTTAATAGGATTACAAAATAAAGGAGATGCCCAAGTATTATCCATTACTGTGGGTATTTTATATTTTTTTGCGATACTAGTTATGAAAGGTATATCAATAATATCAAAAGTAGCTGTTCCAGGAGATTCTAAATAAATAAGCTTCGTTTTTAGACTTATTTTTTTTTCAAAATTTTTTCTATTATTAATAGAATGAAAATATTTTATAGATACACCGTATTCTTTTAATATATTTTCACAAAACGTTCTTGTGGGACTGTAAACACTATCATTAATTAAAACCTCATCACCTTTTTTTAATAGAGCAAAAAATGGAATAATTATTGAAGCTAAACCTGAAGGTGAAAGCACAGTATCATTACAATTATATAAATCACTAATTGAATCCTCCAATTGTTTATGAAATGGATTTTTATTTATTCCATAATATGTTTTTCTATCGTCTGCATTTTTAACATCATTCAAGTAATCTTTAAAATTACTGAATATCATTGTTGAGCCTTTGTAGGTTCCAGGATTAATAAATCCTTTCTGTTTAAGAGGATCTCTTCCTAATTTTGTTAATCTTGTTTTTCTTTTCATTAGTATACTACATATAGTTAATACAATATTTATCTATACAACTTATAGAGTGTAACAATAATGCATAAATCTATCATTTGGATTAACTTATTAATTTGGTATAGGGAAGCAATCTTTGAAAAAAGATATTTAAATAATTATTTAAACGGAGAAAATAATATGAAAAAACTATTATCTATCTTTGCAGTTGCTGCATTTGCTTTCTCAGCTAATGCTGGAACTCTTGATGATGTAAAAAATAGAGGTTTTCTAAAATGTGGAGTAACAACTGGTCTTGCTGGTTTTGCTGCTCCAGATGATAGCGGTGAATGGGCTGGTCTAGATGCAGATATGTGTCGCGCAGTTGCAGTTGCTGTTTTTGGAGACCGTTCAAAAGTAGAATTTATTACAACTACTGGTAAATCTCGTTTTCCAACATTAGCTTCTGGTGAAGTTGATATGTTAGCGAGAAATACAACTTGGACTATTAGCCGTGATGTTAATCTTGGTTTTGAGTTCGTAGGTGTAAATTTCTACGATGGACAAGGTTTTATGGTTCCATCTGCTCTTGGTGTATCAAGTGCGACTGAACTTGATGGTGCTACTGTATGTATCCAAACTGGTACTACTACAGAGTTAAACCTTGCTGACTTTTTTAGATTAAATGGAATCAGCTACGAAGCGCTTCCAATTGAAACTAATGATGAAGGTAAAGAAAACTTATTTGCTGGAAGATGTGATGTATACACTACTGATGCTTCAGGTCTTTCTTCAACTAGAGCTGCTGCTCCTAATCCAGATAAATGGAAAGTTTTACCAGAAATTATTTCAAAAGAACCACTTGGTCCACTTGTAAGACATGGTGATCACCAGTGGGGTGACGTAGTTCGTTGGTCTTTAAACGCAATGATTATTGCTGAAGAACTTGGTGTTACATCTGAAAATGTTGATGCTCAAATGAGTTCTAATGTTCCTGAAGTACTAAGACTTCTTGGTGTTGAGGGTAACTATGGTGAAATGCTTGAGCTAAGTAATGATTGGGCTTATCAAATTATTAAACAAATTGGTAACTACTCTGAATCTTACGAAGCAAACGTTGGTCCAGACACACCTCTAGAAATTGCAAGAGGTTTAAATGCTCTATGGACTCAAGGTGGTATTTTATACGCACCTCCATTCAGATAAATCGTAATTAATTTTAAACGGGGGGTTTTAAACCCCCCATTTTTTTTGTATATACTAACGATGCGATCTAACTTAGGTTTCTTTTCTGATGAAAAATTTAGATCCATTTTTTTTCAAACTTTAGTTGTAGGTTTATTTGCCTTAGGCTTATTCTTTGTAATTAGTACAACTTCTTACAACTTAGAAAAAAGAAATATTGCAACTGGTTGGAGTTTTCTTCAAAATCCAGCAGGCTTTGATATAAGTTTTTCACCTTTTTTAGAATTTAAATCTACTGACACTCACTTAAAAGTTTATTTTGTTGGTGTTTTAAATACTCTTTTAGTTTCTGTTACAGGATGTATAGCTGCAACAATTTTGGGTTTTATTTTAGGTATAGTAAGGCTGTCTTCAAATTGGCTACTAAGTCGTCTAGTTTATATTTACGTTGAGTTTTCAAGAAATGTACCTTTACTTCTTCAAATAATTTTATGGTATAGTATTTTAATTCAACTTCCTCGTGTAAAGCAATCACTTCAAGTTCTAGATGTATTTTATATTTCTAATAGAGGATTATATTCTCCAAGACCAATATTTGAAAGTGGATTCTCATATGTATTAATTGCAATTGTATTAGCTTTAATTTCAAGTTTCTTAATAAATAGATGGGCAAAAAAAAGACAAGATGAAACAGGTCAACAATTTCCAGTATTTTCTAGTTCAATAGGATTAATATTTATTGTTCCCTTAATTTTATTTTTTATTCTTGGCTCACCAATGTCTTTTGAACACCCAGAAATGAAAGGATTTAATTTTAAAGGTGGTTTAGTTATTAGACCTGAATTTATTGCAATGTTTTTAGCCCTATCAATTTATACAGCAGCATTTATTTCTGAAATCGTTAGAGCAGGTATAATGTCTGTATCAAAAGGACAAAGAGAAGCCTCTGCTGCTATAGGTTTAAAACAAACATGGATAATGAGATTAATAATTATACCCCAAGCTCTAAGAGTTATTGTCCCTCCACTAACAAGTCAGTATCTAAACTTAACTAAAAATTCTTCTTTAGGTATTGCAGTTGGTTATGCAGACCTTGTTCATGGTTTTGGAGGAATAAGTTTAAATCAAACTGGTCAAGCTATTGAATGTATGGCAATTGTTATGGCAACTTATTTGTCAATTAGTCTTACAATATCATTCTTTATGAACATTTATAATAGAAGCATACAATTTAAGGAAAAGTAATGAATGAAATGAATGAAGTTAGAAAACCACCAGTAGCAACTACAGGTTTTATTGGTTGGTTACGAATTAATCTATTCTTCAATTGGACAAACTCATTAATAACTTTATTTGTTATTTATTGTTTGTATCAGTTTATTCCTTGGATCTTAGATTGGACAATATTTTCAGCTGACTTTAAATATAATTATCTTGGCGAACAAATTACAAATCAAGAAATGTGTTCACGAAATTTAGATCCTGAAAATGGTGGAGCTTGTTGGGCAGTTATATATGTAAGGTTTTATCAATTTATTTATGGATTTTATCCAAAGGTTGAAGTTTGGAGAGTAAATATAGCTTATGCTATGTTAGCATTAGCATTGCTACCTCTTTTGTATGCAAAACTTCCATATAGAAAGTACTTCTTATATTTTACATACATTTTTCCTGTTATTGCTTATTTTTTACTTAATGGCGGATTAGGTTTTACTGAAGTCTCTACTAACAAATGGGGTGGTCTTCTAGTAACACTCGTCCTAGGCTGTACTGGAATAGCTTTAGCTTTTCCTATTGGGATTATGCTAGCATTAGGGAGAAGATCTAAATTACCAGTTATAAGCATGATGTGTACATTGTTTATTGAATTTATCAGAGGGGTTCCACTAATTACTTTATTATTTTTTGGAATGGTAATGCTACCTTTATTTTTACCAGAAGGAATAGATATGGATGGTCTAGTAAGAGTTCTAGTAGCTGTTACATTATTTCAATCAGCTTACATGGCAGAGGTTATACGAGGAGGGCTGCAAGCAATACCTCCTGGTCAATATGAAGCTGCTAAATCACTTGGGATGTCTTATTGGAGAATGAATTTAT
The DNA here is from genome assembly GCA_902623545.1 of uncultured Alphaproteobacteria bacterium. Classification (GTDB taxonomy): domain Bacteria; phylum Pseudomonadota; class Alphaproteobacteria; order HIMB59; genus CACPNW01. The sequence continues at coordinate 94,655 of CACNUI010000001.1, forward strand.
TAATTATTCTTCCTCAAGCTATTAGAATTTCTATACCCCCAATTGTCAACACGTCTATAGGTTTGTTTAAGGATACAACATTGGTTATTATTGTAGGTATATTAGATTTATTAGGTATTGGTAGGGGTACTTTAGCTGATACGAATTGGTTAGGTTTATCTTATGAAATTTACTTTTTTGTTAGTTTAGTGTTTTTTATATTCACATTTGGAATGTCTAGATACAGTTTGTATTTGGAAAAGAAATTAAAAACAGGTATTAATATGGGGGCTGATTAAAATGAGTGAAGAATCAATAATTTCATTAAAAAATGTTAACAAGTGGTTTGGTGATTTTCATGTATTACAAGATGTAAATCTTGAAGTTAAGAAAAAAGAAAGAATTGTTGTTTGTGGTCCTTCTGGTTCTGGAAAGTCTACAATGATCAGATGTATTAATAGGTTAGAAGAACACCAAGAAGGCTCAATAGTTGTTGATGGTATTGAGTTAACAGGCAATTTAAAAAATATTGATAATGTTAGAAAAGAAGTTGGAATGGTATTTCAACAATTTAATTTATTTCCTCATTTATCTGTAAAAGAAAATATAACACTAGCTCCAATTTGGGTAAAAAAAATGCCTAAAGCTGAAGCGGAGGAACTAGCCATGAGACAGTTAGAAATAGTAAAAATTCCTGAGCAAGCTAACAAATACCCTGGTCAATTATCTGGTGGTCAACAACAAAGAGTAGCAATTGCTAGATCTCTTGCAATGAACCCTAATATTATGCTTTTTGATGAACCTACTTCGGCTTTAGATCCTGAGATGATTAAAGAGGTTTTAGATGTTATGGTAGATTTAGCAAATGGTGGAATGACAATGATTGTTGTTACGCACGAAATGGGTTTTGCTAAAACAGTCGCTGATAGAATGGTATTTATGGACGAAGGAAAGATTGTTGAAGAAGCTAGTCCAGATAAGTTTTTTAATAATCCAGAGAGTGATCGTACAAAGTTATTTTTAAGTCAAATTCTTCATCAGTAATTTAAGAAGATAATAATAGATTAACCCTTCTATTCATTTTACCTTTGTTTTCTATTTTACCAATTTGAATTTTACCAATTTCAGTAGTCGATTTCACATGTGTACCCCCACAAGGTTGTAGGTCGACATCACCAATTCTAATCAATCTTATTTTACCGTCTACTTGAGGAGGTTTTACTGACATGGTTCTTACAAGTTCAGGCTTTTCTTCTAATATACTACTTTCAATTACTTCACTATTAACTGCATGATTATCTTCAACTAACAAATTTATTTTTTCTTCTAATTCTTCTTTATTTATTAGTTTATCTGGATCATTAAAATCTAAACGACTTTTTTCATAACCAATTTGACCACCTGTTACACCTAAGGGAACTATAGAACATAATAAGTGCAGTGCCGTATGCATTCTCATATGTTTGTATCTTAAATCCCAATTTATTTTTCCAATTATGTCATTATTCTCTTCAACATCCTTGAGATCATCTACAATGTTTATTATTTTATTATTTTCTTTAATAGTATCTAAAACTTGTATTTTTTTACTCTCAGTCTCTATAATACCTGTGTCTCCTGGTTGACCGCCACTTTTTGCATAAAATGCTGTTTGATCTAATTCTATACGATTATCTCCTCTCTCAATACCTATAATTCTTGCTCTAAATTCCTTGAGGTATGCATCATCTTCAAATAATTTTGTCATAACGTTTTTTAACAGTATTTTAAAAATATTATATTGACTTTTTTGTTATTCTGAATAAATTAGAACAAAAGTAGAACAAATAATTTTATAAATAATATAATTATTATTTATCAATTATTTAAATGCTTTTTTTAATATTATGTATAAAAAAATAGAAAATTTAATATTTAAAGCTGAATCCAAAGTAGATCTAATAACACCTTATTTTTTGGATACAGTATCTGCGGGTTTTCCATCTCCAGCTACCGATTATATGGAGAACAAACTCGATCTTAACGAATATTTGGTTCAACGTCCAACAGCAACGTATATCGTTAAGGCTAATGGCCCTTCTATGACGGATGCAGGCATATTATCAGGCGATCTACTTATTGTTGATAGAAGTGTTACACCTCGTAATGACAATATTGTTATAGCTTCCATCTTTGGTGACCTAACAGTTAAAAAACTAAAAAAGAAAGATCAGTCACTATTTTTAATTTCTGCCAATAGCGAGTATCCTAGCATTCAAGTTAAAGAAGAAATGGAGTGTTTTATATGGGGGGTAGTGACATATGTCATACACAAAACTACTTAATAGAAATCATAGCTCAATAAATCAATCTATAGCATTGATAGATTGTAATAATTTTTATGCGTCATGTGAAAGAATATTTAACCCAAAACTTATAGGAAAGCCGATTGTTGTGCTTTCCAATAATGATGGTTGTATCATTGCGCGCTCAAAAGAAGCAAAAAAATTAGGGATAAAAATGGGTGAACCTTATTTTAAAGCAAAAAATATTATTGAAAAAAATGATGTTAAAGTTTTTTCCTCTAATTATTCTTTGTATGGCGATATTTCTCAGAGAGTAATGGAGACTTTATCAAGTTTTTCTTCAGAGGTAGAAATCTATTCTATAGATGAAGCATTTCTTGGTCTAAATGGTTTTGAGAACTATGAGTTAAACACTTATTGTAGAAACATTAGACAAACAATTAAGAAGTGGGTTGGCATTCCAGTTAGTATTGGAGTGGGGTCAACAAAAACACTATCTAAAATTGCTAATCACTTAGCAAAACAGAAATCAGACTACAAAGGCGTGTGTATATTGCAAAATAAAATAGAAATAAAAAGAGGTTTAGAGTCAACGTCAATAGAGGATGTTTGGGGTATCGGTAGGCGTTTGTCTATTTTTCTTAAAAAATATAATATTAATACAGCTTATCACTTTTCTCAAATGGATAGAGGGTGGATTAGAAAAAATATGGGTGTAGTTGGAGAAAAAACTTATTTAGAATTAAATGGGGTATCATGCTTAGACCTTGATTTATTACCAAGTGATAAAAAAAGCTGCTGTGTTTCAAGATCATTCAGTAGTCCAATAGAAAAGCTATTTGATTTAGAAGAGTCTATTTCAACATATGGCTCCAGGGTTTCTGAAAAGATACGAGAGGAGGGATTAGTAGCAGAGTCAATGAATGTTTTTGTACTAACTAATCATTTTAATCGAAGAGAAAGACAGTACTCAAATTCAATAAAACTTAATTTACCTTTTCCAACAAATAATAGTATTAAAATTGTCAAAAGAGCTCTTGAAGGAATTAGAAAAATTTATCGTCCTGGATATCGCTATAAAAAAGCAGGAATTATATTATCTGGACTTAGTAGGCATAGTACTACGAAGGGGTTACTTGATTATGATCGTGATATGTCTGATAAGATGATGGAGACTATTGATACAATTAATTCTAGATATGGATGCTCAACATTAAAAATTGCTTCAGAAGGTACAGAAAAAGTATGGCAGATGAAAAGAGAGAATGTATCTCCTTGTTATACAACAAGATTTGAAGAGCTAGTTGAAGTGAAATCTTAATCCAAAATACAATTGGTCATATCAAAAGATTTACTAGATAAATATTCAATCCGTTCTTCTAATTTCCTTTTATTAACTTTTTTATATCTAGTATATGGACCTTTTTTCATATCAAGATTTTCTTCATTTATAGATAAAAAAAGGCACGTATGATTGTATATTAGCTCATCTGGAGATTCATCAGTTACAGCACCTTCACCTCGGTTATATGATCCCCAAAGATCAAATTTATCTTCATCAGTTAAATATAATCCAAATTGAGAATATTCTTTTGAAAATGAAGAAGTTGAAGAAAAAAGAAATATTAAGAATATAAAGGGAAGAATTAGTATAATTTTCATGTGGTTGAGTATAACCACCAATTAAGAGAATAAAATATTAAAAATAAATAGCTTATATTGGCTCCCCGGGCCGGGCTCGAACCAGCGACCGATCGGTTAACAGCCGATTGCTCTACCACTGAGCTACCGAGGAACACAATTTTGTTGATAATAAAAAAAAATTAAAAAACAAGAAAAAACTGGAGGCTCGGAGCGGAATCGAACCGCTGTGCAAGGCTTTGCAGGCCCCTACATCACCACTCTGCCACCGAGCCTTTAAAAAAGACTATTATTACTATACTATTTCTCATTAATTAATGAAAAAAATTCTAAAGATTAATAATATAATTTAAATAATTGATTATATAAAAGGTTTATATAAAGCATCCTTTAAGAAATGAGTGAAACATTTGAAATTGCGAGAAAAAATATGGTTGTTAATCAGTTAAGACCAAACAAAATTAATGAAGAAAATATCTTAAAAATATTTGAAAATACTCCTAAAGAAAATTATTTGGATCTAAGTCTGGGCAAGAATTGTTACCTAGATAACAATTTAGATATAGCTGATAAAAGAGGATATCTTAAAAATTTACACCTAGCTCAAATCTTGAAATATTCAAAAATTTTACCTAATGATAAGGTATTGCATATAGGTGGTTTAACTGGTTATTTTTCTATTCTTATTAGTTCAATATGTAAAGAACTTCATGTTGTAGAAGAAAACAGAGTACTATTTAAATTATTAGAAAATAATATTAGCAAAACTGATACTAATAATGTTAGCTTATACAATAATAATTTATTGGATGGATTAGTTGATAAATCTCCATTTAATTTAATTATTATTGATGGACCTATATTTAAATTAACTGATAACTTAAAGAAGCAATTAGTAATGAATGGGGGAAGGTTAATATATATTAAAAAAATTTATGATAATTTGGGTAAAGCTTATAAAATTATAAGAAATGAAAATTTTTATTCATCTGAGTATTTATTTGATGTAATGAGTACTTATCAAATTCAAGAACAACAAGAGGATTTTAAATTTTAAATGAGATTTTTAATATTATTGTTAGTATTTATTTATTCCAAATCTTTATTTGCTCTTACCATTGATGACTCTGTAAAAAGCACGATAGCTAATAATTTGAAGGTAAAAATTGCTTTTGAAAGACTGAATGAAAGCAAAGAAACTATTGAAGTAGCTATAGGCAAAAAATTTCCAACAGTTACTGGTACTATTTCTGGTACATATAGTAGTAATGATACAATATCAGCAGCTGGTATATCAACAACACCAGAAACTTTTACAGATAAGTATAAAATTAGTATTACTCAAAATTTGTACGATGGTGGTGAAAAAAATTTAGAAATTGAAAGATCACAAATTATTTATGAAAATGCAGTAATAAATTTCTATAAAACAGTCCAAGATCTATCTTTAACAGCTGTAGAGGGTTATTTAACCGTAATAAATTATGAAAAATCATTAGAGGCTTCTAAAAAGAATTTTGATTCTGTTGTAAGATTTTTAGAAGAAGTAAAATTAAAATACGAATTAGGATCAGCAACCATAACTGAACTTAAAAATGCCGAGAGCGCTTTTTCAATTGCAGAAACAAATCTTTTTTCCGCTGAACAAAACTACAAAGTTAGTTTAAAAACATTTAAATCAATTGTTGGTAAAGAAGCTATTAATTTAGAAGATTATGTAAATATAGAAGATGATTTAAATTTTGAAAGCATACTATCTGAAGTTTATAAAAATAATTTCAATATTTTAATTGCTCAAAACAATATAAAAATTAAAGAGCTTGATCTCTCAAAAGAAAAGAGTTCTAATAGACCAAGTTTAGATATAACTGCATCAACTGAGTACTCTGATGGTTCACGAATAGATGCAGGAACCGAAAACACTAACGCATCAATAGGATTAACATTAACTATTCCTATTTTTCAACAAAATATTGATAAATCTGATATTAGAAGAATTAATTCTCAAATTTTTCAAACTGAAATTGAGTTAGAGGATCTTAAAGAAAGTTTAAATATTGAAACATCAAACTATTATAAAAATTATTTAATTAGTAAATCAAATTTAAATACATCTTTGTTAACTATTGAGTATGCAAATACTCTTTTACAAAGTACTCAGGAGGAATACAACCTTGGTACAAAATCTATCACCGATCTTATTGAGGCAGAAACTAATCTTTTAAACGTTAAAGTAGAATATTTTAATGCAAATAAAAATTACCTGATTAATTATTTTAATTTACTAGCTTTAGACGGATCACTGATTAAATTATTTGAAGAGTATCTTCCCAACTATAATTAGAGTTTTATTAATTTAATTAAACATTTATAGTAACTATATGAATAAAAAAAATTCAATCAATGAATCTCTTGAGCTTATAAGAAGAGCACTCGAAGACGAAAAAGATCTATCAAATAAGGATTTATCATCTAATATTTTGACGCTTAATCAGAAAGTAAACAGTGATGGCACAATAAAATTAATTAAAAAAAATGAAGATATGGATATTGAAATTAATAATATCATAGATCAAAAACTTTCCTATCTTGTAGAAAATAAAATTGAAAAAATACTTGATGAGAAAATTCCGCAATTACTGAAAAATTATTACGATTCAAAATAGTCACAATGCAGCTTGATAAATTTTTTGATTTTTTAAAAGATGAAAAGCATCTTTATTCTCAGTGGGAGGAGTCAAATTGTTTTAAACCCAAAAAAGGAGGTGATCCTTATTCTATAATGATGCCACCACCTAATGTAACAGGCAGCTTACACATGGGCCATGCTTTAACCTTCACAATTCAAGATATATTAATCAGATACCATAGAATGAAAGGTATGGAAGTATTATGGCAAGCTGGAACAGATCATGCAGGAATAGCTACTCAAATGGTTGTTGAAAGAAAATTAAATGAGTCAAATTTAGATCGACGATCTTTAGGTAGAGAAAAGTTTATTGAAAAAGTATGGGAATGGAAAAAAGAGTCGGGTGGAAAAATAAGCAATCAATTAAGAAGACTGGGTGCATCTGCAGATTGGTCAAGAGAAAGATTTACAATGGATAATGGACTTTCAAACGCAGTTAAGAAAGTTTTTGTAAATTTATACAATGATGGAATTATTTATAAAGATAAGAGATTGGTTAACTGGGATCCAAAACTTTTGACTGCTATTTCTGATTTAGAAGTAGAACAACGAGATACTGAGGGAAGTTTATGGCATATTAAATATCCTATAGATGAAAATAATCATATCATAGTAGCAACAACTAGACCTGAGACGATGCTAGGAGATACAGCAGTTGCTGTTCATCCTGAAGATGAAAAATATAAAAATTTAGTTGGCAAATTTTGTAATTTACCAATTTCAAATAAAAAAATTCCAATTATTGCAGATGAATATGCGGATCCTGAAAAAGGTTCTGGTGCAGTGAAAATCACTCCTGCACATGATTTTAATGATTTTGAAGTTGGAAAGAGACATGATTTAGAATTTATAAATATTTTTGATGAAAATGCTAAGTTGAATTTAAATGTACCTGAAGAATTTCAAAATTTAGATCGTTTTGATGCAAGAAAACTAATTTTAAAAAAATTAGATGAAAAGAATTTACTAGTTAAAGAAGAAAAGCAACAAATGGTAGTCCCATATGGTGATAGATCTGGAGTTGTAATTGAACCATGGTTAACTGACCAATGGTTTTGTGATGCAAAAAAATTATCAGTAGACCCAATATCAGCTGTTAAAGATAATAGTTCTAATTTTATTCCTAAACAATGGGAAAATACATTTTACAATTGGATGGAAAACATCCAGCCATGGTGTATCTCAAGACAATTATGGTGGGGGCATCAAATTCCCGCATGGTATGGCCCAGATAATAAATATTTTGTTAGTGAAACTTTAGAAGAAGCAGAAAATCAAGCAAAAAGATATTATGGAAAGGATGTTGAGCTAAGACAAGATGATGATGTTTTAGATACATGGTTTTCTTCTGCTCTTTGGACATTTTCTACTTTAGATTGGCCAAATAAAACATATGAATTAGATAAGTTTTATCCTAGCAATGTTTTGGTTACTGGTTTTGATATCATATTTTTTTGGGTGGCACGCATGATGATGATGGGTTCATATTTTATGAAGGAAACTCCATTTAAAGATATTTATATTCATCCTTTAATTCGTGATGAAAAAGGACAAAAAATGTCTAAATCAAAAGGAAATATAATTGATCCTTTAGATTTATTAGATAAGTATGGTGCTGATACATTAAGATTTACACTAACAGCACTTTTAAATCCTGGACGAGATGTAAAATTATCTGAAGCTAGAGTTAAAGGATATAAATCATTCACAAATAAAATTTGGAATGCAGGAAAATTTTTACAAATTAACAATTCAATTTTCAAAGACGATATGTCAATAGATACAATATTTTTTGATGCAAATAAATGGATAATAAAAGAATTGAATGATTTGAATTATCAACTTGATCAATTAATTAAAAAGTATTCTTTTCATGAAATAGCTAATAAGATTTATCATTTCGTATGGCACACTTATTGCGATTGGTACATTGAAATTATTAAACAAAATTTTGATAATAAAAAATTTGCTGAAGAAATTAAAAAAGTATCTGGATGGACATTTATTCAAGTTTTAAAGATCATACATCCTATTATGCCATTTATAAGCGAAAAATTATGGAGATCCTTAGTTGATGATAAATCATATTTAATGAATCAAGTTTATCAAAATTATGCAACAAATAATTCTTTTAATATTTCTAAAAAAAATTTCGAAATATTTGTTGAATTCATAACATCAATAAGAAATTTGAGATCAGAACTAAATATACCCTATAAACAATTAATTAATATTTCTATAGAAGTAAAAAATGAAGAATTTAATAATTTTCTTCTTGCTCATAAAAATGAAATAAGTAATTTTTTAAAAACTAACGATATTAGTTTTGATAAAATTCAACCTAATAAAAATTCCGCTTTAATTGTATTAACATCATTGTCAGTTTTAATCCCTTTGGATGGTATAATTGACTCAGAAGCTGAACTAAAAAAATTAAAAAAGAAAAAACAAGTTGAGCAAGAAAAATTTAATAATCTTAATGATAAATTAAATAATGATAACTTTATGAACAAAGCAACTGAAGAAATTATTAAAAAATTTAAAAATGAAGCAGATATTTATAAATCTTCTATTGAAAAAATTGATCAAATAATAAATACTATCAAATAGAATGGAAGATAAAGGATCAAATAGAAAATCTAATCTACCTAGTAGATATGTTAGTGTAGGGCCTAAAAGTGCACCTCATAGATCTTATTATTATGCTATGGGTTTGAAAGAACATGAGATTTACCAACCTTTTGTAGGTGTTGTTAGTACTTGGAATGAATCAGCTCCTTGTAACATTACCCTTCAAGATCAAGCACAACATGTGAAAACAGGTGTCAAAGATGCTGGAGGCACCCCAAGAGAATTCACAACCATAACGGTAACAGATGGAATTGCAATGGGCCATGAAGCAATGAAATCTTCTCTTATTAGCAGAGAGGTTATTGCAGATTCCATTGAATTATCTGTGAGAGGTCACTGTTATGATGCAATAGTTGGGCTTGCCGGTTGTGATAAATCTTTGCCAGGTTTAATGATGGCTATGGTTAGATTAAATGTACCTTCTGTATTCATTTATGGAGGTTCAATCTTACCTGGAAAATATAAAGGTAAAGATGTTACAGTTATTGATGTTTTTGAAGCAGTGGGAAAACATGCTGCAGGAACTATTTCAGATCAAGATTTAAAAGATATTGAACAAGTTGCTTGTCCATCTGCTGGATCGTGTGGAGGACAATTTACAGCAAATACAATGGCATGTATTTCAGAAGCAGTTGGTTTAGCTTTAACAAATTCAGCAATGCCGCCAGCAGTAAATACTGAAGAAAGAAAAGCTTATGGTGAAAAGAGTGGTAAAGCTATAATGAATTTATTAGAAAAAAATATAAGACCAAGAGATATAGTAACTATTGACTCATTAGTTAATGCTGCAAGAGTAGTTGCAGCTACGGGAGGTTCAACTAATGCAGCACTTCATCTTCCTGCGATAGCTAATGAAGCAGGTCTAAAATTCACATTAAGAGACGTAGTGGAAATTTATAATTCAACTCCTTATATCGGAGATATGCAACCTGGTGGAAAGTATGTTGCAAAAGATTTATATGATGTAGGAGGTGTACCAGTAGTTATTAAATCCTTATTGGATGGTGGTTATATAAATGGTGACTGCATAACAGTTACAGGAAAAACAATAGGAGAAAACCACAAAGAAGTAATATTTCCTTCAAATCAAAATGTTGTTTATAAATGCGATAACCCAATTAGTGAAAATAGTTCAGTCGTGGGGTTGTGGGGTAATCTTGCCCCTGATGGATGTATATCAAAAATAGCAGGTTTAAAAAAATTAACTTTTAAAGGAAAAGCTAAATGTTTTGACTCTGAAGAAGATGCCTTAACTGCAGTTTTAAAAAATGAAATTGAAGCAGGAGATGCGGTAATAATTAGATATGAGGGTCCTAAAGGAGGGCCTGGTATGCGTGAAATGCTTTCAACAACTGGTGCAATATATGGACAAGGTTTAGGTGAAACCGTCGCTTTAATTACAGATGGAAGATTTTCAGGAGGTACAAGAGGATTTTGTATCGGTCATGTAGGGCCGGAAGCAGCTGTAGGAGGTATGATAGGTTTACTTAAAGATGGAGATGAAATTATTATTGATGCTGTTAAAGGTGAAATTAATGTTACACTTTCAGATGATGAAATAGAAAAGAGAAAAAAAGATTGGAAACCACGAAAAACTAATCATAATTCTGGATCTATATGGAAATACTCACAAACTGTTGGACCAGCTTACGAAGGTGCTGTTACTCAACCAGGAGCAAAAAACGAAACGCATACATACGCTGATATTTAGTTTTAATTAAATAATTCAATTGTCACTGGTGTGTGATCAGAAGCTTTTTCCCATCCTCTTGGTTCCCTATTAACATTAACCGATTTAATCAAATCAGTTATTTCTGGCGTAGTAAGAAAGTGATCAATTCTAAGACCGTTACCTTTTTGCCAATTTCCACCTCTGTAACCCCAAAAAGTCCAGTTTGTATTTCCATCAACAAAGTATTTAACTGTATCGACAAAACCTAAATTTAAAAGATTTCTAAACTTTTCTCTTGTTAAGGGATGAGCACAAGCATCATTTTTAAAATTTTCAGGTGAATAAACATCTTCATCGTTTGGTATTACATTAAAATCTCCGCCTATAATAATTGGTTTATTGTTATCAATTAATTCTTTGATATATTTATTAAAATTTATCATCCAATCAATTTTGTAATCAAATTTTTCAGTTTCAATTGGATTGCCATTTGGAAGATAAATATTTATTAATTTAATTTTACTTTTTATCTTTTTCAAAGATATTTCTGTTTCAATAAACCTTGAATTTTCATCTTTGTAATTAGGAATATTTAAGTTTGTAATTTCAATATCTTCTTTGCTAATTATTGCTACTCCATTCCAAGCTTTTTGCCCATTTACATAACACTTATAATTAATCTTTTCTAATTCCTCTTTAGGGAAATTTTCATTTGTACATTTTAATTCTTGAATTAAATATATATCTGATTGATCTTTTTTTATTAATTTTGTTAAATGTTCAATTCTTGCATTAACTGAATTAACATTCCAGGTTGTAATTTTCATTTATATGGAAAAAGAAGTTCCACATCCGCAAGATGAAGATGCTAGTGGATTAGAAATTTTAAATGATGATCCAATCAATTCATTAACATAATCAATTTTCGATCCTTTAATTAATTCAATTGAAGTTTTATCTATCAATACATCGACATTTTTATAATTAAAGACTAAATCGTCATCATTTGGTTTATCAGAAAAATCAAATTTATATTGAAATCCAGCACAACCACCACCTAATACTGTAATTCTGAAATAGTTAGATTTTTCTGAGATAAGTATTTTATTTATATGATTTTGGGCACTTTCCGTTACTTCAATTATATTGTCCATTTATCTAAATATTGTTATTAGTTATTTTTTTACAACTATAATATAAATTTTCTTATGTTCAAACATTTAGCTTCAAATCCCGATTATTCTAAAGGAAGATTATATAATGAGTTAGATGATGATTTAAGAAATCCTTTCGAAAGAGACAGAGCTAGAGTTATTCATTCTAATTCATTTAGAAAATTAAAACACAAAACCCAAGTTTTTATTGAAAGTGAAAGTGATTATTTTAGGACAAGACTTACTCATTCTTTGGAAGTTGCCCAAATATCAAGATCAATTTGTAGATTACTTGAATTAGATGAAGATCTAGGTGAGACAGTTGCTCTCGCACATGATTTAGGCCATCCTCCTTTTGGTCATATTGGAGAAGATGCACTTGATTATTCAATGAAAAGTTTTGGTGGTTTTAATCATAATGATCAAACTTTAAGAGTTTTAACATTTGTTGAAAAAAGACACCCTGATTTTGATGGGTTAAATCTTACATGGGAAAGCTTGGAAGGGATAATAAAACATAATGGAATTTTGAATGATAATTTTCCTTATCACCTAAAAAATTATTCAAAATTACATAATCTAAATTTAAGTGATCAACCCTATTTAGAATCACAAATAGCAAGTATATCTGATGATATTGCTTATAATAATCATGATTTAGAGGATGCTATTAGAGCAAATTTGATATCATTAGATGATATTGGTGAGTTAAGTTTTTTTAAAAAAATTATAATCAATTTAAAGGATCACTATAAAGATATTTCGAATAAACTTCTAGTATATCAAGTTTTAAGAAACTCCATATCAAGTATGATAAATGATATATACGAAACTACAAAAAAAAATTTAACTCAAAATAATATTAATTCTATTGATGATATTCGTAAAAAAAATAATTTTGTTGTTTCATTTTCAGACCAAATGAAAAATAATTGCGACATAATTAAAAATTTTTTGTTTGATAGAGTTTATAACCATAGTAATTTATTAGATAAGAGGCAGTATTCTAAAAAGGTTATATTTACTCTGTTTACTTATTTCCAAAAAAATAATAATAAACTACCATTAGATTGGAGAAATCAAAATATTGAAATTGAAAGATTAATTTGTGACTATATTTCAGGAATGACAGATAGATTTGCACTAAATTTATATAAGGAGATTAGTGAATAATTTTATAAAAGACCTTTCAGATTTTTTATTTGATTTTGCAGACTTTTTAGAAAGCAAAAAATATATATCTCCAGTAAATAAAAAACAGATTAACATTGATTACTCATCAAATAATAAACAAGGTGATTTAGCTACAAATTTCTATCTAATAGTTAAAAGAAAAATTATTAATGAGAATTTTAATATCGAAAAAGAACTAAATCTAAGAATTAAATCAATTAAATTTATTGATCATTTTGTTGTTTCTAATAATGGTTTTGTAAACTTTTTTCTAAAAGATGAATTTGTATTTAGAAGTTTAAAAGAAATTTATAGTAAAAATTATTTAAATTTTATAAATTATGGCGCAGGTAAAAAAATTAATGTTGAATTTGTTTCAGCTAATCCAACTGGACCATTGCATATAGCTCATATAAGGGGTGCTGTATTTGGAGATGTATTAAGCTCGCTTTATACTAAAACAGGTTTTGATGTTACCAGAGAGTATTACGTAAATGATGCAGGTTCTCAAATTAATATACTATCAAGCTCTCTTTTTAAACGATATTTACAATTATTTGATAAAAAAATTAAGTTAGAAGAAGATGAGTATCCTGGTGAATACCTAATAGATATTGCTAAAAAAATTAAAAATGAAGATGGTGATAAGTGGTTAAATTTCCAGGAAGAGGAAACTATTAGATATTTTAAAAATTTTGCATTAAAAAATATACTTTTAAGTATAAAATCAGATTTAGAATTAATAAATATAAAATTTGATAAATTTACTCACGAAACAGAAATAGAAAAAAGTAAAATTATTGATGAACTTTTTACAATTTTGGATAAAAAAAATTTATTATATGAAGGCATATTAGAAAAACCAAAAGGAGATGATTCTGATTGGGAGGCTAGAGAGCAATTATTATTTAGATCTTCTAAGTTATTAGATAATGAAGATAGGGCATTAAAAAAATCAAATGGTGAATGGACATATTTTGCAAATGATGCAGCATATCATTTAGATAAATGTAAAAGAAATTTTGATAGAATAATTAATATCTGGGGATCTGATCATATCGGATATATTCCAAGAATGAATTCATTAATTAAAGCTATTAAAGGTGATGAAACTTATTTAAATATTCTAACTTGTCAGATTGTAAGTTTAATTCAAAATAAACAGAAAATTAAAATGTCAAAAAGATCTGGAAACTTTGTGACATTAGCTAATGTTCATTCCAAAGTTGGTAAAGATCCAATAAGATACTACATGATTTCTACTAAAAATGAGACAGCAATTGACTTTGATTTAGATGCTGTTGTTGAAAAAAACAAAGATAATAAAGTTTTTTACTGTCAATACGCGCATGCTAGAGCTTCATCAGTTATTAATAAAGCAAACGATTTAGGTATAAGTGTTAAAAGTGATTATAATTTTACTGCAATACAAGATTTAACTAATGAAGAAGAAAAATTAATCAAAAAGTTAATTTCCTATCCTTATTTATTGTATCAATCATCATACTATAATGAGCCCCATAGGCTAATCAATTACTTAGAAGAAATATCATCTGATTTTCATTCAATTTGGAATAAAGGTAAAGATAATGAGTCACTTCGTTTTATAGATGAAAAAAATATAGCAAAAACTAATTCAAAAATATTTTGGTTGGAGGCTTTCAGAATTGTTTTAAAAGATATTTTTGCAATAATTGATATAGATTCACCTGAAAAAATGTAATGAAAAAATTATTTTTTTTTAAAAAAAATATAACCTTAAAGTTTTTGACTATTTTTTTTATTTTTTTATTTTTTACTTATATATTTTTATTTTACTTAAATATAAATAAGCCTATTTTTTATTTAAAAAATAATGAAACTAGATATTTTATCATTCCAAAAGATAAAGAGGGTGAGAAAATTGAATATTTAGACAAAAAAAGTATTAATAACAAAAAAATATTAAATAATATTGTTTTATCTAACGTTGAAAATTTAAACTATACAATTCAATTATTTAGTGATTTGAATTATCTAAATGTTAAAATATTTATGGACAATTTCATTAACTTTAAATCTGAAATAATTAACCAAGAAGATTTGTTTATTTTTGCAATTGAAACATCGATAGGAATTGATTACTTCTTAACATACAAAAATTTTTTGACAAAAAAAGAAGCTAATAATTATTGTGATAATTCTAATATCATTAAAAAATGTTTAATTTTAAATCTTACTACTGATTAATTTTTGAGAATCATAAATATATTGATATAAATTTTCAATGAATAATGAACTCTATCATTTAAAAAATAATGAAAGCTTTCATATTTTGCTTGATAATTTTGAGGGTCCAATAGATTTATTACTAGTTCTTGCTAAATCACAAAAAGTTGATTTATCCAATATTTCAATTGCTGAACTTTCTGATCAATACATCAAATTTATAAGTCAATACAGGGATATTAATATTGAAATAGCTGCAGATTATCTTGTTATGGCTGCTTGGCTAACATATTTAAAATCTAGATTATTATTACCTAAAGAAGAAAAACTTGAGGAACATTCTGCTGATGATCTTGAAAAAGCCTTACTATTTCAATTACAAAGATTAGAAGCATTTCAAAAAATCTCTAAAATTTTATATGCTAGACCATTAGTTTATAGAGATTTATTTTATGGAGGTTCTGCTGATGGTTTGAAAGTTAAATACAATATAAAATATACTTCAAATTTATATGATTTACTACATTCATATAGTAAGATACTTAAATCAAAAGAACAAGTTAAGCATTTAACAATAGAGTATTCTGAATTATATTCAGTTGATCAAGCTGTAAAAAGACTAAAAGAAATATTTGGTACAATTACTGAATGGACAAATTTACTTAGCATTATACCAACTTTACTTAACTCCAATAATGTGATTAATAAATCTATTATTTCATCAAATTTTGTAGCATCATTAGAATTATCTAAAAATGGTTTTGTTGAAGTTAAACAAGATGAAATATTTGGAAATATTTATATAAGATATAAAAACAAATGATTGATAAAGATTTAAAATTACTAGAAGCAATTTTATTTGCATCAAGCGAACCTGTTGAAGAACGTGATTTGAAAGAAAAAATAGATAAAGGAGAAAATCTTAAAAACTTATTAAATGAATTGCAAAAATTTTATGCAAGTAGGGGAATTAACTTAATTAAAACTGGAAATAAATGGTCTTTCAGAACTTCTCCAGATTTATCTAACGAGTTAACTATTTTTAAAACCCAAAAAAGAAAATTATCAAGAGCTGCATTAGAAACTTTATCAATTATTGCATATCAACAACCAATAACAAGATCAGAAATTGAAAATATTAGAGGTGTTCAAATGGGAAGAGGATCCATAGATCATCTTATGGAAATTGGTTGGATAAAACCATCAGGAAGAAAAAATATTCCTGGTAAACCTACTTTATGGTCAACAACAGATTTATTCATCGAGCATTTTGGTTTAAATGATCTTTCTGATTTGCCTAGTAAAAATGAGCTAAAGGCAAGTGGTTTCTTAGATAAAAGAGCAGCTATTGCAACAATTAGTGATTTAGCAAAAAATGATGATTCGATTGAAAATTTAGATAATTTAGAGATTGATGAAGATAATAATTTAGACGATTTTATTCAAAAAAATTAAACAATTTAAGGCTATTTATTTGAAATATCATTTGCAAATTAAGTTTAAATTTTCTTGTCTTTTCTAATTCTTTCCGTATAAGCGAAATATGACACCAAGCATCTGGCAATTATTGATTGTCCTTGTTATTGTGCTTCTTCTTTTTGGAAGAGGTAAGATTCCTCAATTAATGGGTGACATGGCTAAAGGTATTAAATCTTTTAAAAGAGGGATGTCTGATGAGGAAAAAAAAGAAGATAAAAATTTAGAGAATAAGAACGACGAAGAAAAGTAAATCCAATGTTTTCATTTGGTTGGAGCGAAATCTTTCTTTTGGGTGTTATAATAGTTATTGTAATTGGACCTAAAGACCTTCCAAAATTTATAAAACAGGTAGGATTTTTATTAAAAAATATTCGAAAGATTTCTTCAGATTTTAAATCTTCAATAAACGAATTAGCTGAAGAGTCAGAAATAAAAGAATTTGCTAAATCTGTTAATGAAGTAAAAAAAATAAAAGATGGTATAAATATAAAAAAAAATTTTGAAAACGAAATTAAGACAGTAAAAGATACAGTCAAATTAACTGAAGATAATATTTCAAATATTAAAGAAAAGTAATAACTTAAATGTCAGATGAAAAATTTCAAGAAATGTCACTAATAGACCATTTAACTGAGTTGAGAAAAAGACTTTTATGGAGTTTTCTTTATATATTAATTATATTTATTGTATGTTTCTATTATGCAGATGAATTATTTGCATTTCTTGCAAAACCATTGGTTAATCTTCTTGATATCGAAAGTGGTCAAGGTTTTATATACACAGCACTTCAAGAGGCTTTTTTTACTGAATTAAAAATTGCATTTTTCTTCGCTCTTTTTTTTGCCTTTCCTCTTATAGCTATTCAAATATGGAGATTTATTGCACCTGGTTTATATAAAAATGAAAAGCGTGCATTTCTTCCTTATTTAGTTGCAACACCAATTCTTTTTTTTGCGGGAGGTTCGATGGTTTATTATATTATATCACCATTAGCTTGGTCATTTTTTTTATCCTATCAAAATATGGGTTCTTCAGGTGTTCCAATTAGATTGGAGGCAAAAATGGGTGAATATTTATCTCTAATGATGAGATTTATTTTTGCTTTTGGACTAGCATTTCAATTACCAGTTGTTTTATCACTTATGGCTAGAGTTGGCTTAGTCACACATGAATCACTCAAAAAATTTAGAAAGTATGCAATTGTAATAGCGTTTTTAGCTGCAGCATTTTTAACACCGCCAGATCCATTTAGCCAAATAAGTTTAGCTTTACCAATTATTATTTTATATGAAATTTCAATTTATATTGCTAAACTAATTCAAAAAAAGAAAGAAAATAAGTAGTGCATAATATTAATTATATTAGAGAAAATTCTACTGAGTTTGACAATGCTATGAAATTAAGAGGCGAAGATTCAATATCTTCAAAGATTATAGAAATAGATAAAATTAAAAGAGAGACTCAAACTGTTCTTCAAAATATTTTATCAGAACGTAATAAGCTTTCTAAAGAAATTGGAAATTTAAAAAGTAAAAACATGGATGCTAATGAAAAAATTAACAAGGTTGAAGAGTTAAAATTAAAAATTAATTCTTTAAAAGAATTGGAAAACATAAAAGACAATGAATTAAATTCTATTTTAAGCAGATTGCCAAATATTCCACATAATTCAGTACCATACGGTAAAGATGATAGTGATAACAAGTTCTACAGAGAATGGGGCACAAAACCTAAATTTAACTTTAAGCCAAAACACCACTATGAAGTTGGAGAAAATATTGGACTCATTAATTTCGCAACGGCAACAAAATTATCAGGCTCAAGATTTGTAACATTAAAAAATCAAATATCTAAACTTGAAAGATCAATATCTAATTTTATGTTGGATAAACATACTGAAGAAAATGGTTATGTAGAGTATAGTGTTCCTTTTCTTGTAAAAGAAGAAACATTATTTGGTACTGGACAGCTTCCAAAATTTGGAGATGATTTATTTACTGCCGGTGATGATCTTTGGTTGATCCCTACAGCTGAAGTCCCACTTACTAACTTAGTTCGCAATGAAATATTAAATATCAATCAGCTTCCTATAAGATCAACTTCTTTTACTCCATGTTTTAGATCAGAAGCTGGCGCCGCTGGTAAAGATACAAGAGGAATGTTAAGACAACACCAATTTACTAAAGTAGAATTAGTATCTATAGTTGAGCCTCATCAATCTGAAAATGAGCTTGAACGTATGCTTACTTGTGCAGAGAGTATTCTTAAAGATTTAAATATTCATTACAGAGTAATGACACTATGCACTGGTGATATGGGGTTTTCTGCTAATAAAACATATGATATTGAAGTCTGGCTACCTGGTGAACAAAAATATAGAGAAATTTCAAGTTGTTCTAGTTGCGGTGATTTTCAAGCAAGAAGAATGAATACTAAATATAAAAATGGAGATAAAAATATTTTTGTTCATACACTAAATGGTTCTGGATTGGCAGTTGGAAGAACTCTGATTGCAATTTTAGAAAATTATCAAATGGAAGATGGTAATGTTGAAATACCTGAAGTATTAGTAAAATATTATAATAATAAAACACTTTTGTAGTGCTTGATGTTAGAAAAATAAGATTAATCTTAGAGTTAAGAGAATCAGGTATTTCTAACTCTGATGTTTTATCAGCTTTAGAAACTATACCTAGGGAAAAATTTATTCCCGAAAATTATAGATATCAAGCTTATGAAAATATTGCTTTACCCATAGGAAATAATCAAACAATAAGCCAACCCTATGTAGTTGCAAAGATGACTGAGTTATTAGAAGTTGAAAATAATCATAAAGTTCTAGAAATTGGTACTGGAAGCGGTTATCAATGTGCAATATTATCAAAACTTGCTAGAAGAATTTATACAATTGAGAGAATAAAAAATCTTCACGAAAGGTCTGATAAAATTTTTGAAGAACTTAAACTTACTAATATTGTGTCGAAGCATGAAGATGGTAATAATGGATGGACAGAACAAATACCATTTGACAGGATAATATTTACTGCCGCTACAAAAAATATAACAAATAGAATATTTTCTCACATTAAAGAAGATGGAATTATAGTTTGCCCAATAGTTAAAAACAATAAACAAGTGATTATTAAATATATAAGAAAGAATGATAAATTAATTTCTGAGGAATTTGATGATGTTTTGTTTGTTCCTAATCTCAAAGGGATAAATTAATTTCAAATTAATTTTTTAATTTTATATAAGGAGTATCTATAATATATAACACCAACTACCCAATGAATGGCGGTTAAGCCTATAAACATATAAATATAATCTTCTTTAATAA
Source organism: uncultured Alphaproteobacteria bacterium (assembly GCA_902623545.1). GTDB lineage: Bacteria > Pseudomonadota > Alphaproteobacteria > HIMB59 > CACPNW01. Next base: position 114,906 of record CACNUI010000001.1, read on the forward strand.
AATTATTTATTATAGTTACAACAATAATTGGTGTTAAAACAAATCTAAGAATAGCCATATACATTACTATTATAGCCATTTTTAATCCCTGGAAAGTTGCATTAGGTATAAAGAAAAGTGGGAAAGCTGGAAATCCAAATGCCCAAATTTTTAAATACATAGAACCATAAAATATAACTTCTTTATCATCTGTAAATAATCTCATTGATAATTCAGCTGAAAAAAATAAAAAAAATGCAACAACAGTTAAAATTATAACACCCGTTTTTATTGCTTTTGTATAAGTTTCTAATATTCTATGCGTTTTATTTGCACCTAAATTTTGACCTACAATGGAAGTTACAGCTGTACTAAGACCTAATAAAGGTAAGAACAACAGTTGTTCATATCTACCAGCAGATGCAAATCCAGCAATAGCATCATTTCCATAATAACTTACAAAATATAATAAAATATAAGATCCTAATGCAATCATCATAAGACCAATTGATGCTGGGATTCCTTGAATTGAAATTTCAGTAATTTCTCTTAATTTCGGAAGAAGATATTTGTTATTAAAATGACTGTATATTTCAGTTTTTGATATCCTATATAGCAGGTATAAAAAACCAATGAATTGAGAAAAGATTGTTGCAATTGCAATGCCTGATATTCCTAATGGATCAAAAACTTCATAGCCAAAAAATTTTCCTGATATTAAAATTGGATTTAGAATTATATTTAAAAAAAAACTAAAAATTAGGACATTTCTATAGCTTTTTGTATCACCTAATGCGGCTAAACATGAGTTAGAAATCATTAACAATAATATAACAACTGATCCTAAATAAATTATTTTCATATAATCACTGGATAATTTTAAGGTTTCTTGATCATTGTTAATAGAATTTAAAATTGAGGGGCCGAAAGAAATACCAAAAACTGAAATTATTATGCCAACAAAACAAGCTATTACTAAAGATTGACAAAATATTTGACTAGCTTTGCTTATTTTTTTTGCTCCAATTGCATTTGCTATAATACTTGTTGTTGCTATACTCAAACCTATTCCCACAGCTATTATAATAAAATAAATTGGAAATGTTTGACCAATAGCAGCAAGAGCTGTTTCGGAAATCATTCTCCCTGCAAAAATTGCATCAACTAAAGAATATAGATTTTGAAAAATTGTTCCTATTGATGATGGAAGAGCTATTTTCCAAAAAAGGTTATAAATGTTATCTTCGATTAAATTAATTCGTTTCATATTTTGTTTATAAATATCTTACTTTAGGATTATACACATCATCATTTTGCTTTAATAAATTATGTAATTCTTTAGATAAAGATTTTAAATCTTTTAATATTTTGTTTTCTTTAAAGTTAATAATTAAAAGTCCACTACCTTTCATGCCTCTTTCTTCATTTTTTGTTTTTATAGGTAATTCTAAATTAATCATATTATCTATTCCTTTTTTCCTTAAATTTTCAATAAATTCATCATTTTCTTCGTAACTTAAAATTGGATACCAAATTAATATTTTTGATTTTTCGTATTTTTCTATATTGTCTAAGATGTTATAAATTTTAAAAAAATCATCTTTAATTTCATATGATGGATCAATTAAAATAAAATATGATTTGTTTTTGATTAATTTTTTTTCTACAAAATTAAATCCATCAGAATTAATATTTTTTATATTAGTGAACTGATTTAAATTTTTTTTAATATTATTAAATTCATTAGTATGAAGCTCACAGAAATATAATTTATCAGAATTATTTGATATGTTTGAAATTATTAAAGGTGAACCAGGATAAAAATTATTTTTTTTTGAAATCTTTTTTATTGTTTTTAAATAATTATTTATTAATTTGTTATCGCCATTATATTTTTCTATTTTTTTTATACCGAATTTATATTCTTTATTTTTTTCCATATATTTCGAAATATACTTGTATAGTCCACTCCCTGAATGAGTATCGATGTAACTAATTGATTTACTACGTTTTTTTTCCAAATTATATAGATATATAAGAACAATATGCTTTAATACATCTGCATGATTACCAGCATGAAATCCGTGTTTATAGCTTAACATAAATATATAAAAATATAGCTTGAAATTAATTACTTATTAGTTATTTAATGAAGATAATTAATCAATACTTATATTATATATACGACAAAATAATAATTAAACCTCACAAATATCATTAACAAAGGAGAATAAAATATGCCAAGTGGTAAAATAAAATGGTTTAATCCAACTAAAGGTTATGGATTTATTGAAAACGATGATGGAGGAAAAGATGTTTTTCTTCATGTATCAGCCCTAGAAGCTGCAGGAATAGATACTTTAGAAGAAGGTATGCCAGTTGAGTTTGAAATTGGTGAAAATCGTGGAAAAGAGAACGCTATAAATATAAAGAAAAAATAATTTTTGAATTTAAATAAACTGTTAGAATGGATAGGTGTAATTACTGCAATCCTATATTCTCTTTTTGTAGCCTTTAATATAGGTCTAGAATTTCTTGGTTTCTCATTACTTCTTCTATCTGCTATACTCATAGGAATATGGTCTTACAGATTACAACATAACGGTATTCTATTTTTGCAAATTTTTTATGCTCTTGCTGGAATAATAGGGATGTACAGATGGTTTGGTTAAAACAAATTATCATTTTATTTTCACTTTTATTTTCTGCAAACATTTTCTGTGAAGAATTAACAGATGATGAACAAATGTATTTTAATTTTATAGATTTTAATAATGATAATAAAATTTCACAATCAGAAATTGACCAATCGATCAAAATAATTTTTCAACTTATTGATTTAAATAAAGATGGTTTTATTTCTAAATTTGAAGTCAATGAATTAAAAAATATTACTAATGCTTTAAAATGAGTATTTGGGGAAGAGTAATAGGTGGTGCGGCTGGTTTTGCATTAGGTGGGCCTATTGGTGCAATACTTGGCGTCATGGCAGGAGGTGCATTTGATAGGAGATCTAGAGCTCGTACTAGTTTTAATTTTAATCGAATAAATACTGATCAAAAACAACAAATTTTTACATTAAGTTTTATTATACTTTCAGCTAAATTAGCAAAATCCGATGGTCAGGTAACTGAAGACGAAATAAGAGCTTTTAAAGATAAATTTAAGGTACCAAAATCAGAGATTTCAAAAGTTTCTAAAATTTTTAATGAAGCTAAAAAAGATACTTATGGTTACAAGCAAATAGCGAACCAAGTAGGAGAATTATTTTCTTCTAATAAAGTATTATTAGAAGAATTGTTAAATAATTTATTTTATATAGCAGCTTCCGATGGCAATATTTCAATAAGTGAAGTTGATTTACTTAAATCAATTTCAAAATCTTTTAAATTCTCTGAAAAGGATTTTCAAAGAATATTTCAAGCTAATTTAAAAAATACTGAATCAGATCCTTATAAAGTTCTTGGTGTAAATAGATCCAGTAGTGACTCAGAAATAAGAAAAAAATGGATAAAATTAAATAAAGAACATCATCCAGATAATTTGATTGCTAAGGGTATGCCAAAAGAATTTATTAGACAATCTAATAAGGAATTAGCAGCAATAAATATTGCATATGATAAAATAAAAGAAATTAGAGGAATTTCTTGATACCAAAAGATTTATCTTTCAATAATATTAATAAAATTTACAAAAAAATTAGACCATTTATTAACAATACTCCTATTTTAAAATGCACTGATGATATAAATAAATATTTTTCTACTAATTTATATTTTAAATGTGAATTTTTACAAAAATCTGGCTCATTTAAAGCAAGAGGGGCAATTAATAATATAATTTCTCAAGATCAAAATAAATTTAATAAAGGAATTACAGCAGTTAGTGCTGGAAATCATGCAATTGCTGCTTCATTTGTAGCTAATCAATTTAAATTAAAAAATAAAATTTTCTTATATCAAAGTGCTAATAAATATAGAGTTCAAACTTGTAAAAATTATGGTGCTAACATTATCTTGACAAACCCAAAACAAGCTTTTCTTGATGCTGAAAATGCTAAAAATGAAGGTTACTATTTTATTCACCCTTTTGATGGCCCATTGACTTTACAAGGTAGTGCTACCTTGGGATTAGAAATAGTAGAATATCTAAAATCAATTAATACCAAAATTGACAATTTATTAATTTCAGTTGGAGGAGGAGGATTAATAAGTGGTGTTTCGTCGTATGTAAAACAATTTTATCCTAAGATTAAAATTATTGGTGTTGAGCCTGAAAATGCTAATGGTTTAAATCAAAGTTTTAGAGCTAACAAACCATTAAATAATATTAATGTGAATAGTATTGCTGACAGCCTTTCAGCACCTTTACATATGCAATATTCTTTTGATGTAGCAAAAGAAGTAATTGATGAAATGGTCACTGTTTCTGATGATCAAATGAAAGAATTTATGATTTTTTGTTATAAAAAATTTAAGTTATTTCTCGAACCCGCATGTGTTGCTGGACTTGCTGCTTTAAAATATAAAATCAATAATAAGCTTATTGGCAAAAATACAATGGTAATATTGTGTGGCTCAAATATTGATAAAAAAACTTGGTTAGATATAACTAATTAATCTGGAAAATATAAAATACCACCACTTAAATTTTTTTTAACACCTGTAGTATTTTTATTACTTATGTCTAAATTTTTAAATGATCTCATGCCGATATATGCAAACATTTGAGCTTCTACTAAATCACCATTTATTTTATATTTATCAATAAGATCAATCTTTTTATTCAGTTTATTCACTAATATTTCTTTGAGTAATTTATTTTTTCTTCCTCCTCCAGTAAGTAAAATTTTTTCAATCTTAAATTTTTTATTTTTTAATAACTCTTTAAATCCAATATAAGTCATGTAGTTAGCAGTTATTAGCGCATCATATTTGTTCAATTTTATTAGCTTATTAAAATAATTTCTAAAATAATTTCTATCTAATGATTTTGGGAACTTTTTCTTAAAGAATTTATCTTTTTTGAATTTTTCGATTAATTTATTATCAATTTTTCCTTTTCTTGCATAATTTCCATCATTATCAAATTTTTTTTTAAAAAAATAATTGCAAAGATCATCACTTAAGCAATTTGCAGGCCCTATATCCGATGATAATAATGTTCTTGAAACTACAGTTGAAAAATTTGCTATACCTCCAAGATTTACTATAATCACTTTTTCTTTAAATTTTTGTATTAAATACTTATGATAATATGATCCAATTGGCGCTCCCTGACCGCCATTTTTAATATCATTATCTCTTAAATTACTTATAGTTTTAATTTTAAGATTTTTTGCAATTTTGTTACCATTTCCTAATTGTATAGATATTTTATTTGAAGGGTCGTGGTAAACAGTCTGCCCACTAATTGATATTAAATCGATATTTTTTTTATTAATTTTCTTTTGTTTCAGAAATAAAATTATTTTTTTTTCTAAAATATCTGTAACGAAATTATCTTTTTTTAAAAAATATTCTTTAATTTTATAATTAGTTTTTGGTTTATTTATTATTAGATTGTTTATTGTATTTTGATAATTTTTATCAAATTTATATGATTTTTCACATTTAATTTTAACAAAGTTAGTCCCATTAGTATTAATCAAACTGATATCAATGCCATCCATTGATGTGCCTGTCATAACTCCTAAGACATTTAGTTTTGAATTTTTACTCATTTCATTCAAATTTAATTTTTCACATTTTATTAACAAAGATATCAACAAAAAAAGATTAATTACTTTAAAAAATACATTTTTTTATTGATTGATAAATAACAAAAAGATATTTTATTCTTAATTATTACACGCAAAGGTAATAATCAATTTAATAAAAGGAAACGATTATTAAATTGTATCGGGAGGAAATGCACGATACACAAAAAGGATCTAGCTTGCTGGGTCCTTTTTTTTTTGTTTTATGGACAAATTTAATAAATGAAAGTATCAGGCATTTCATAATGATAATAAATTATGAAAGAATCTTAGATATTATTTTAGATGATCTTATCCCATTAACAAAAATTTCAATAAATCAGGGAAATAAAATATTTGGTGGATTTATTGTTAAAAAATCTGACCTAAGCCTTGTTTGTTTAGGCACAAACCAGGAAATCAAAAATCCTTTATTTCATGGAGAAATTTCAACTCTTTTTAATTTATTTGAGAAAAAACTATTTAATACAAAAGATTATTACTTCATAAGCACACATCAGCCTTGTTCTATGTGTTTATCAGCTATAACCTGGGCTGGATTTGACAATTTTTACTATTTTTTTTCCTATACTGACACAAAAAAAGGTTTTCATATCCCTCACGATCTTAAAATTTTGACAGAGGTTTTTAAGATCAAAGACGGTGAATACAATATTAATAATGATTATTGGGAGAGTTACTCAATTTTATCTGAAATCAAAAGATTAGGCATAGAGGGCTCATTAGCCGATAAAATTTATAAGATTAAAGAAGAGTACCAAAAAATGTCAGAAATTTATCAAAAATCAAAAATTGATAATAAAATTCCTCTAAATTAATTGTTAAATTATAAAAATAAGTATACTAATAATTAACGGGAGATACTGAAATTTCAGAGCCGAAGGAGCAACGACCCGGAAACTCTCAGGCACAATGGACCGTTAAAAAAAAACTCTGGAAAAGAGCACCTAGCTCTACCGAAGGTGAAAAGCTCTCAGGTAAAAAGACAGAGGGGTAGCTTGGAGATTTTATTTGAATCAGTTACCATTAGATATTCCACTAAAAAATTTTCATCAAAATAATGGTGCAAAAATATTGCCTTTTGCAGGTTTTAATATGCCTATAAATTATAAAACTGGAATAATTAATGAACACAAAAATGTTAGAAATCATTCTGGTATTTTTGATGTTAGTCATATGGGGCAAATTTTAATTCAAAATAATGAATCTTATTTATATAAATTAGAAAAATATATTCCATTACAATTAAAAAAATTAATTAAAAACAGATCACATTATTCATTTTTGCTCAATAAAGATGGTGGTGTTATTGATGATCTAATAGTTTCAAATATTGATATTAAAGATAAGTCATATTTATATGTTGTTTACAATGCATCTAGAAAAAAAGAAGACGAAGAAATTTTTATTTCTTGTGCTCCTAATGCTGAAAAAATTTATAATAAAAATTGTTTATTAGCGATCCAAGGGCCTGACTCTATTAATGTATTAAAATATATTATTGATATTCCAAATAATATGAGTTTTTTTGATATTTTAATAAGTAAATATAATAACAATGAAATAATAGTAAGTAGATCAGGTTATACTGGTGAAGATGGTTTTGAACTTTCTATTCCAAACGAATGTGCAGAAAATTTAATTACTGATTTACTTAAAAATGAAAATACAATGCTTTGTGGTTTAGGTTCTAGAGATTCATTAAGACTCGAGGCTGGATTAAGTTTATATGGTCATGAATTAAATGAAAATATCACACCAATAGAAGCTGGTTTAACATGGGCTTTAGATAAAGAAAGATTAGAAGATGAAAATTTAAATGGAAATGAAGTTTTATCCGATCAATTAAAAAATAAAATATCTAATAAAAAAATAGGTTTAATTTCTACCAGTAAATCAATGCTAAGAGATGGAATGACATTATTCGATAATAATAATAATGAAATTGGCAAAATTACAAGTGGATGTTTTTCTCCCAATCTAAACAAATCTATCGCTATTGGATATATAAAGTCTGAATACAATTCTGACAGTTCAATTTTTTGTGAAATTAGAAAAAAATTAGAATTAGTAAAAATTAATAATCTACCTTTTGTAAAAAAAAATTATAAAAAAAATGGGAGCATATATGAGTGAAAAAAAATACACAAAAGATCATGAATGGGTTTCAATTGAAAATGAAATTGCTACAATTGGTATTAGCAATCATGCTCAAGAATCTCTTGGTGATATTGTATTTATTGAATTACCTTCAGTTGGAAATTTGGTAAAAGCAAAAGATGAAATATGCGTCGTTGAATCTGTAAAAGCGGCTTCTGATATTTATGCTCCAATAGATGGTGAAATAGTTGAAGTTAATAATAATCTAGAAAATGACGCTGCTATTATTAATCAAGATGCAGAAAATGAGGGATGGATTTTTAAAATGAAAATTTCTGATTCAAATCAATATTCTGATCTTATGTCAGAAGATGAGTATAAACAATTTTTGGAACAATAGATGATTGAAATAGATAAATTTGTTAGCAGACATATAGGACCTAGAAATGAAGATATTGTAGAAATGCTCAAATTAATAAATTGCTCTTCTTTAGATGAATTAATTGAAAAAACTGTACCTAATCATATCATTTTTAAAGAAAAACTTAAATTTAGACCTGGTATGTCTGAGGAATTTAATAAAATTAATACTCAACTTTTATCTTTAAAAAATAATTTCAAAAAAACTTATATCGGAATGGGTTATTATAATACTATTACTCCTAGCGTTATTTTAAGAAATATTCTTGAAAATCCAGGATGGTATACTGCTTACACACCTTATCAACCAGAAGTAAGTCAGGGCAGGCTGGAAATGTTAATGAATTTTCAACAAATGATAATTGATTTGACTGGAATGGATATTGCAAATGCATCTTTACTTGATGAAAGTACTGCGGCAGCTGAGGCTATGATGATGGCTTTTAAAATTAAAAAAAATGCAAAGTTTACTTTTTGTGTTCAAAATAAATGCCATCCACAGACACTGTCTGTCTTAAAAACTAGAGCTAAGCCTCTAGGTATTAAAATTATTTTTGATAATCCAGATAATGATACATTTGGTTGTTTAATTCAAAATCCAGATACATACGGAGAAATTGCAAATCTTAATGATTTAATAAATATAAATAAATCTCACGATGCGTTATCAATTATAGCAGCTGATATAATGAGTTTGGTAATTATGAAATCACCAAAAGATTTTGGAGCTGATATAGTTGTTGGGAGTACACAAAGGTTTGGTGTTCCAATGGGTCTCGGAGGCCCTCACGCAGCATACTTTGCAACACTAGATGAATACAAAAGAATGATACCTGGAAGACTAATTGGCGTGTCGGTTGATCGTACAAATAAAAGATCTTATCGAATGGCCCTGCAAACGCGTGAGCAACACATTAGAAGGGAAAAAGCTACAAGTAATATATGTACTGCACAGGCTTTACTAGCAATTATGTCTGCTGCATATGCAATATATCATGGTCCAACTAGATTAAAAAATATTGCAGAGGACATTCACTATAAAACTAGATATCTAAAGAAATCATTAGAGATATTAAATTTTGAAGTAAAATCAAAAAATTATTTTGATACTTTACTAGTAAAAGATAATAAATCCAAATACTGGGTAAATAAATCTATACAGAATGGTATAAATTTTAGACTTGTAAATGATGATCATTTTTCTATTTCTTTAGATGAAACTACATCATTACAAGATGTTGATAATTTAATTAAATTCTTTAATGAAAATAATAATGAAATATATTCTGAAGAGATTGAAGGTAAAATTGAAGACTCAATTTTCAAAAGTGATTTACAAAGAAAAGATTTTATTTTAACTCATCCAGTATTTAATATCTATCAATCTGAGACAGAAATGATGAGATATTTAAAAAAACTAGAAAATAAAGATGTTGCTTTAAATAGATCAATGATACCTCTTGGATCTTGCACGATGAAATTAAATGCGGCATCCGAAATGCTTCCAATTACTTTACCAGGTTTTTCAAATGCACATCCATTCTTAGAGTCTCATCAACGTGAGGGATATAATGAAATGATGAGTGAATTAATTTCTATGTTAAAAGATATTACCGGTTTTGATGCTGTTTCACTTCAACCTAATGCTGGAGCACAAGGTGAATTTGCTGGTTTATTGGCTATACAAAAATATCATGAAAAAAATTCAGATACTAAAAGAAATATTTGTATAATTCCAAAAAGTGCACATGGAACCAATCCAGCTAGTGCACAAATGTGTGGCATGGATATTTTAATCGTTAACTGTGATGACAAAGGTAATGTTGATTTAACTCACTTAGATAAAAAGATTGAAGAAGCAGGAGATAAATTATCTGCTTTAATGATTACATACCCATCAACGCACGGTGTATTTGAAGAAAGTATTGTTGAGATTTGTAAAAAAATTCATGATGCTGGTGGGCAAGTATATCTAGATGGTGCTAATTATAATGCAATGGTTGGTGTAGCTAAACCAGGTAAATTTGGGCCTGATGTTTGTCATATGAATTTACATAAGACATTTTGTATACCTCATGGAGGAGGTGGGCCTGGAGTTGGAGCTATAGGATTAAGAAAACATTTAGCAGATTTTGCTCCAGGTCATCCTATGTTTAAAAATGAAATAGGTTTAACTTCTCAAGAGGCAGTTTCTGCAGCTCCTTGGGGCAGCGCATCTATTTTACCCATTTCATATTCTTATATTTCTATGATGGGTGACGATGGATTAAAATTAGCAACTCAAGTAGCAATTTTAAATGCTAACTATATTAAAGAAAGATTAAAAAATTATTACCCCATCTTATATACTGGTAAGAATGATATGGTAGCGCATGAATTTATTATTGATATTAGGCCATTTAAACAAGAATTAAATATTTCAGACGAAGATATTGCTAAAAGACTAATTGATTATGGATTTCATGCACCTACAATGTCTTTTCCTGTTCCAGGAACTCTTATGATAGAACCTACTGAAAGTGAGTCAAAAGAGGAGCTTGATAGATTTTGTGAAGCAATGATTTCTATTTATAATGAAATTAATATGATTAGAGATGGTAAATTTGATAAAGAAGATAATCCTATTAAAAATGCACCTCATACTATTGAAGAGGTATCTTCTGACAATTGGAATCATAAATATTCTCGTAAAGAAGCTGCTTACCCTCATCCATATTTGATAGATAATAAATACTGGAGTCCAGTTAGTAGAATTGATAATGTATATGGTGATAGAAATTTATTTTGTGTTTGTCCTCCAATTTATGAATATAAGGAGGCTAAAACAGGATAAATACTATTTATCAATAATTTAAAATATTTATTTAATAATAATTATGATTTATATCAATCTTATTTTAGTTTTTTTAGTTTTGGTCGCAATTCATGAATACGGTCATTATATAGTTGCGAGACTGTTTAAAGCTGAAGTTACAGACTTCTCAATAGGATTTGGCAAACCACTTTTAAAATATACAGATAAAAAAGGCACTACATGGAAATTATCTCCCATTCCATTAGGTGGATATGTAAAAATCAAAGGTCTTGATAATATATTTTCTCCTAACACTAAGAATGAAGAAGGATCCTTTCAATCTCTTACACTTCTTCAAAAGATATTAGTGCTTTTAGCAGGAAGTATTTTTAATATTTTTAGTGCATGGCTTGCTTTATTTAGCATATTTTTCTTTTTCGGTATTGTTAGTTTAATGCCAATTATTGGATCAGTCAGTGAAAATTCATCGGCTTTTGAAAATGATCTTAGAGAAGGTGATAGAATACTTGAAATAAATAATATTAGTATTGAAGAGTTTTCTGATATTCCAAAAGCAGTTGCAAACAATCCTAATATTAATATTTTAATAGAAAGAAATAATCAGTTAATTGAAAAAAGCTTTGATCTAAAATTTAATGAAGAATTAAACAGATATATTATTGGAATATCTTCTCCTCAAAACCCTATTATTGATAGGTATAATTTAATCGATTCAATTAAAAATTCTTCTTCATTCATACCCACATACTATGTGGCTTCTTTTGCTTTTCTTCAACAATCTTATAAAGAAAATACATTAGGAGATCAGTTAGCTGGACCTATTGGAATTGTAAAAAATGCTGATCAAATGATGCTTGATCAAGTAAGGGGTGTACTTTTTTTATTTATAATAATTTCTTTATTCGTAGGATTATTTAATTTGTTACCGATTCCACTTTTGGATGGAGGCCATATAATGTATTTTATCATAAGAAGAATTTTTTCAAATTCACTTCCTGAGTTTGTCACAAGAGTTTATTTAGCTGTGGGGATAACAATAATATCTTTTCTCTTTATAGTTGTGACTTACAACGATATTTTTTATAAATAAATATTATTGGGAGATAAAATGACAAATTTTGAAAAAGTAAAAGAATTTATGACAACTTTTGGTCAAGAAGTAAAAACTAGTGCTGAATTTCCAGAAAATAAAATTGTTGAATTAAGAAAAAAATTGATTGATGAAGAATTTAATGAATTAAAAGATGCAATTAATGATAATGATATCGTTGAAGTTGCTGATGCATTAACTGATATTTTAGTAGTAACATACGGAGCAGGTGCTGCTTTTGGTATAGATCTAGATAAATGTTTTAACGAAGTTCATCGTAGTAATATGAGTAAACTTTCAGAGGAAGGTAAGCCAATTTATAATGAATTCGGTAAAGTGATGAAGGGTCCTAATTATTCACCTCCAGATTTGAAAAAAATAATTTAAATATTTTTTAGAGCATCATCTAAAGACTTCTTTAAGTCTAAAATATCTTCAATGCCAATTGAAAGTCTGATTAAGGTATCAGAAATTCCTAATTCATCTCTAATTTTTTTATCAATAGATGCATGTGTCATTATAGCTGGATGCTCAATTAAACTTTCAACTCCACCCAAACTTTCTGCTAGAGTAAATATTTGAATTGTTTCAAGAAATTTTTTTGCTGAACTAATATCACCCATTAATTCAATTGATAGTATTCCTCCAAATCCAGTCATTTGCTTTTTTGCAATTTCATAACTTGGGTTATTTGCCAATCCAGGATAAAAAACGTTTTTAATTTTAGGATGTTTTAATAAATAATTAGCAATTTCTAAGGCGTTATTATTGTGCCTCTCCATTCTTACAGCAAGTGTTTTAATTGATCGAATAAGTAAATAACAATCAAAGGGGCTGGGAACAGCACCAACTGCATTTTGGATATATTTAATTTTATCAGCTAAAATTTTATTATCATTTATAATTAATGCGCCACCTATTATATCAGAATGTCCACCAAGATATTTAGTAGACGAATGTATAATAACATCAGCTCCATTGTTTAAGGGTTGCTGATTGTAGGGTGATGCAAAAGTATTATCACAAACAACAATAATATTATCATCCTTTAGGTTTTCTCTAATTTTTTTTATATCTATAATTTTTAATAATGGGTTAGAGGGTGTCTCAACCCAAATCATTTTCGTGTTTTCTTTTAGGTGACCTTGCCAATTATTTTCTTTACTAAGGTCGGTATATGTTACTTCCACATCTTGATTTACTGTTTTAATTTTATCAAAAATTCTTCTTGTTCCACCATAAACATCATCGCTACAAATAATTGAATAATTTTTACCTAAAGCATCTGATAATGCAGAAATAGCAGCCATACCTGAGCTGAAAGCATAAGCAAATTTACCATCTTCTAATTCAACTAATAACTTTTCTAATATATCTCTTGTTGGGTTTCCTGTTCTTGCATATTCATAAGTAAAGTCCCCAGGAGAATTTTGCTTGAAAGTCGATGAAAGATGAATAGGGGGCATTACTGCACCTGTAGTTTCATCAGCGCCATGACCTGAATGAATTACTTTAGAATTAAATTTTTTATCTTTATTATTCATAATTACATCCAATCAGCATAAGGTAAATTTCTGGATAATAAGTATTCTTTATTAAACATTTTATCATAATATTTATTTGCATCATCACAAAGTATTGTTACTATTTTTTTACCCGTACCCATTGATTTTGCCAATTTTACTGCACCACATATATTTACTCCAGAACTTAATCCTAGAAATAATCCATCTGTTTTCATAATTTTAAATAGCATTTCCATACATTCTTGATCAGAAACAAAAAAAGATTGATCTACATTACAATTTTCTAAATTTTTTGTTACTCTAGCCTGTCCGATGCCTTCTGTTATTGATTCATCACCTTTTTTTTCTGGTTTACCATTAGTAAAATAATTAAACATTGATGATCCTTGTGAGTCTGTACAAGCGATGATAATTGCTTTATTTTTTGATTTTAGACCAATACTAACACCAGTCAATGTTCCTCCAGTTCCAATTGCACATGTGAAACCATCTATTTTTCCATCTGTTTGTTTAAATATTTCCTCAGATGTTGTTTTTTCATGAAACTTGTAATTTGCTAAATTTTCAAACTGACCAGCCCAAAAAGTTTTCTTACCTGTTTGTTTTTCAATATCCTTAGCTAATTGCTTTGAGACTTTTTGATAATTTCCAGGATCGGAATATGGTTTTGCATCAACTAAATGAAGTTTTGCTCCCATATTTACAAGTATATCTCTTTTAGATTGAACGGTTATGTTAGGCATTACAATTTCTAGATTATAGTTTTTTGCATTACAAACTAAAGCTAAGCCTATTCCAGTGTTCCCAAAAGTGCCTTCAACGACAGTTCCACCTGGTTCCAATAATTTTTTTTCCTCTGCATCCTCGATAATTCCAAGTGCTGTCCTATCTTTTACTGAACCAGCTGGATTCATAAATTCAGCCTTACCATATATTTCACAACCAGAGATTTCTGAAGGATATTTAAGTTTAATTAAAGGTGTGTTGCCAATTAGATCAATAACATTACTTGTTATCATCAATATCTCTTACACCATATGGATTAAATGATGTATCTTTATTAATATTTATATTTTTAACAGGGTTACCGACCATTGTAGCATAAGGGGGTACATCTTTTAATACAACAGTATTTGCTCCCACTCTTGCACAATTACCAATCGTAATAGGACCTAAAATACTTGCGCCACAGCCAATTATAACATTATCTTCTACAGTTGGGTGTCTCTTAGTATTTCTTTGGTCGTTAGAATTTTCAGCAGGACTAATACCTCCAAGTGTAACACTATGATAAAGAGTTACATTATCACCAATTTCACTTGTTTCTCCAATTACTGTGCCCATTCCATGATCTATAAATAGATTTTTACCAATTTTTGCGGCAGGATGAATTTCAATTCCTGTTAAAAATCGACTAAACTGTGAAATAATTCTTGCTAGAGTGTACAAGTTTAGGTTCCATAATTGGTTAGCTATCTTATGGAAAAATACTGATTTTACCCCAGGGTATGTAAGTATAATGCTGAGTTTACTCCTTGCAGCTGGATCTCTTTTAATAATAGACTCTAAATAATCAGACATTAATTGATTATTTAGGTATGATAAATAATAATTCAATCTGGTTATTTAGTTCAAAAATCTTTAAATATTCCTAACATTCAAAAAAAATGAGTACATTAGTTAAGGTTTATTATGAAGATACTGATGCATCATCAAGAGTATATTATGCGAATTATCTAAAATATCTTGAGAGGGGTAGAAGTGATTTTTTATATAAACTAGGTTTTGATCATAAAAAACTATTAGATAAGTTTAAATTTTATTTTGTCGTAAAGTCTTGTTTAGTTGAATATATTAAACCAGCAAAATTTGAAGACACATTAGAAGTAAAAACTGAAATTGTAGATATTTCAAAAGCTAAAATTAAATTTAATCAATTTATTTATAGAGAAAAAATTCTTTTAATAGATTCGAAAATTACTATAGTTTCTGTAAATATAGATGGAAAAATATTTAAAATGCCTAATGAAATGCTAGAAATTTTAAAAAAACAATTATCAAATAACTAATTTATTTTTTTTTAAATTAAAAATGTTAAAATATTAAATATGGGTATAGTTACTGATGTAATACTTCCACTTTCTTTAGCGTTTATTATGTTCTCTCTTGGTCTAGGACTTTCACTAAATGATTTTACAAGAGTTTTTTTTAAACCAAGAGATTTTTTGATTGGTTTATTTTTTCAAATCATAGTCTTGCCAATTGTTGCAATTATTATTGTATTATTTTGGCCTCTAACTCCCGAATTGGCAATCGGTGTAATGATATTAGCGGCAGCTCCTGGTGGTGTTACTAGTAATGTTCTTACTTCATACGCTAAAGGTAATATAGCACTTTCAATTTCATTAACTGCTATTAATAGTATTCTTTGTGTAATAACAGTGCCAATAATTTTGATAATTTCATTGTCAATATTAGGTTATGGAAGCTTAAATGAAGAACAATCTTTATTAAGTGTAGCTATTCAAATGTTTTTAATTGTAACTGTTCCAGTTATTTTAGGTGTTTTTTTAAGCAGCCTATTATCATCTTTTGAGAAAATAGCTAAAAATATTTCAATTATTTTATTCGCATTAGTATTACTGGGTGCAATTTTATCTCAGAGAGAAAATGTTATTAATTATTTTGCTCAAGCTGGTTTAGTAATGCTTGTTCTTAACATTGTAATGATGATTATTGTTTATATTCTTTCTAAATCTTTTAGAGCAAATAAGGAAACTTTCAGATGTTGGTTAATGGAAGTTGGTCTCCAAAATGGAACCTTGGCAATTGTTGTTGCAAATACTTTTTTCGCAAGTCCAGTCTATTTAATACCTGCAGCAATTTATAGCTTAATTATGTATGCAACAGCTCTACCGCTAATTTACTTCTTAAGAAGAAATTAATACTGGAAAAGTATCACAATCGAGAACTTCATTATTTCTTAATTTAACTTCAGGGAATGGTGGAGACATTTCTCCTTGCCTTTTTATATATCTTGCATCATCACCAGTTAATCTTAATGAAAATGCTCTTCTTCTATTTTTAGAATTATTTCCATAAGCTGAATGGATGGTGGCATAATTAAAAGCAATTGCATCACCGATATCACATTCATAAGAAATAATTTCGTATTTATCTCTATTATTCTCAATATCAGGAATTTTTTCAAACTCTTTATCCTTGTGATCATAATCATAACCTTTAAATTTAGTTGGAAGAAATATTTTATTCCATTTATGAGATCCCTTTATAAATTCCATTGATGAATATTTATCTACTTTATCTAATGGTATCCAAATACTAACATTATCTCTGCCATTAACACAATAATACCCCTGATCCTGATGCCAAGGTGTTCTCTTTTTTGATCCTTTTTCTTTTACTAAAACATGTTCATGAAATAAATTAACTTTTTTAGAGTTCATAAGTAAAGCAGCTATTTTAGATATATTTGAATTAAAAATAAAATTTCTATACTCACTTATCCTATTCCAATTACAATAATCATCATAGAATACTTCATCGCCATTATACTTTTCATAAACACACTTATATCTACTTGGATTTTGAAAATTATATTCTAATCCTTTTTGAAGTTTTAAAATCCAATCTGGTTCTATTATTTGTTTTAATAGCACAACTCCATTTTCAAGAAATTCATTCCTTATTTTGTCATTAATCATCTAATCTTTAATTTTGTAACCTTTGATAAATGTATACGAAATAAAAAGTATACAACTAATTAAGATTGTAAAAATTGTTATAATGCTTGTTAGTAGAGATACATCTGATACTTCATAGAAGCTATATCTAAATCCACTAATTAAATACAATACTGGATTAAGTAGAGAAATTTTTTGCCAAAATTCTGGAAGCATTGCTATAGAATAAAAGGATCCACCAAGAAAAGTAAGTGGAGTAATAACTAAAATTGGGATTATTTGCAGACCTTCAAAACCATCAGCATAAAGCCCAACAATAAAACCAAAAAGAGAAAATGTAATTGATGTTAATATCAAAAAGAAAATCATTAATATTGGGTGTTGAATTTCAATATCTACAAAAAATCCTGCGGTTATTATAATAATTAAACCTATAATCACTGATTTTATAGCGGCGGCACCTACAAAACCAAGTATAATTTCAAATGAAGAAAGTGGGGAAGCATGAATTTCATAAATTGTTGAAGTAAATTTTTGAAAGTAGATTGCGAATGATGCATTTGATAAGGCCTGAGTCAAAATTGTTAACATTATCATTCCTGGAACAATATACGAACCATAATTAATACCATCAATTTCTTTAATTCTAGAACCTATCGCCGTTCCAAATACTATAAAATATAAAGAGGTTGTTATTATTGGTGATGCCAGACTTTGAAGAAGAGTTCTTTTAAAACGATCTAATTCATGAATTAATATTGCTTTTACACCAAAATAGTTCATGATTTTTTATCTTCTTTAATTAATTTTATAAAAATTTCCTCTAAAGAACTTTGTTCTGTGACAAAATCTTTTATTTGATATCCATTATTCTCTATTTCATTTAACATTTTTGTTAAATTGATGTTATCCTCTTTAATGTTATATTTGAACGTTAAAATATTTTTATTTACTTCAAAATTATATTGCTTCTTAATATTTTCATTTAAGTTAAC
This sequence comes from uncultured Alphaproteobacteria bacterium, assembly GCA_902623545.1. GTDB lineage: Bacteria > Pseudomonadota > Alphaproteobacteria > HIMB59 > CACPNW01. The sequence goes on from CACNUI010000001.1 coordinate 133,293, forward strand.
TTCTTCATTTTTTAATTGAATTTTAATAGATTTTTCGCCTAACTTTTTTATTAATTTATCTGTTTCATCAACAAGAATTATTTTTCCATCATTAATGATAGCCACCCTTGAACTTAGCTCTTCAGCTTCTTCAATATAATGTGTAGTTAAAACTATAGTAGTACCATTCTGATTTAATTTTCTTACAATGTCCCAAGTTTCTTTTCTAAGTTCAACGTCTATACTTGCAGTAGGTTCATCTAAAAAAAGAAGTTTTGGTTGATGTGACAATGCTTTCGCAATAAGTACTCTCCTTTTCATACCACCAGAAAGTTCTTTAATTTTACTATCTTTTTTATCCCATAAAGATAATAATTTTAATAGATGTTCAACATACTTATAATTTTTTGGTTTTCCAAAAAGCCCTCTTGAATAATTAACATTTTTCCATACTGTTTCAAAAGACTCTAAATATAATTCTTGAGGTACAATACCTGTTATCTGTCTTGCTTTTCTATATTCTTTGACATTATCATATCCATTTATTTTAATTGTTCCCGAGTTAAAATTTACAATTCCACAGATTGAATTTATTAAAGTTGATTTACCCGCACCATTTGGACCGAGTAAGGAAAAAATTTCACCTTCTTTAATATTCAATTCAATATTATCTAATGCCTTTACTGAATTTCTATAAATTTTATTAACATTGTTTATTTCTAAAATATTTTTCATTTTCAATTATAAATTGCTTATGATTTTTGGAATATTTTGCTTAAACTTGAAATAACCTTTTTTAGAATAAATCCAACTATTTATATCATAATCTCTATTAAATTTAATAAAATTAATATTCGGATATTTTTTAATTATCTTTTTATAAATTTTTTTCCAATTACCTTGAGTTACATATGGAAGATGAATAGTATTAATATTATTTTTAATTATCCATCTATCTAAATCTTCATAATAATTTTCAAAACTTATTTCTATTAAAGTATCTCTATAAAAATTATCATCTTTATAACAAGATAAAACTAAGTTTTTAATATGATCCAGAATATTGTTGCTGAAATTATGATCATTGTAATCCTCTTTTGGATAACCACCAAATGCATTACATTTATTTAAATTTAAATCTCTCAAGATATTTATCTCATCAGTTGGAATAATTATATAATTAATATCATTTGGATTTGTAATCTCAAAAGTTTCTAATTCGGTAATATTGTAATCTTTATTTTCAAATAATGGTTCAGCAGTTTCATTCAAATGTTCATTATCTTTGAGTTTTATATTACTATATTTTTCTATATTTTCTTTTCTTGCTATATAATTCTTACCTTTAGTATGAATTCCGGCACACCATCGCCAACTAAGTAAGTTAGAAGCTGTATCTCCATCAAGTAGATTTTGCATAAAAAAATCAGCCCCAAGCTGCCATGGTAGTTTTAATGTAAAAATCCAAATTGATGAGAACCACATTCTAATGTGATTATGGAGATAACCGTTATTTTTTAAATCACTTACCCAATTATTGAAAAAGGATAAATTTGTATTTGCATTAACAGCGTTTAAATAATATTTTTTGTTTTTAAATTCATCATAAAGCTTATTTTTTTCAATTATATAATCTGTATATACTTCTGGCCTATGTTCTAGCCAGCCTTTCCAATAAGTCCTCCAAAATATTTCTTGTATATATTTTTCTGCTTTGATTGGACCATGTATTTCTAATACTTGTTTTAGAATATTTTGTTCTGAAATAGCTCTATATCTAATATATGGAGATAGAAGAGATGTAGTATTTTTATTTGTTTCAAAATCAATAGAATAATTTCTCTTTCTCTCATAATAGCTTCCTGTATTTGGTAAATAAGAAATAAGTTTGTTTTCAGCTTCGCTGATACTTGAAGTGAACATTTTGTTAGTATTTAATCGTCTTGTTTGTTTTTAGGTTTTCTATTTAAGATTTCCATGTGTCGAACTCTAAGAACAACAATAGCTATTGCTAAAATTAAGATTGCTACCGCTTCATATACATAAGCTGAAGGCTCAACATCTTTTCTTCCCATAATTATTAATCTTGCAAGAGCTGTCATGGCAATAAATAATGGATAACTCATCCTTATAACTTTAGAAACCCAATATTCCTTTATCATACCAATGATTTCAATATAGATAAAAAGTAAAAGTATGTCTGCTAGTGTAACTTTGAGATTTAAGATCATTGCCTGTATTTCCATTCCTATTGCAATAACGGTGCAGACAATAAGAATTGAAAGAACAATTTTTTCTAATAATTCAAAATTATTATTCATTTACAATCTTTCTACTTTATTTAATTGATTCTTGTTCTTATAAAATAGAAATAGTGCAAAAATTTCATATAAAAACCATGCTAATTGATAAATTAGAGGTTTTCTTACTAAAAAAGCCAAAAAACGATACCTTGGTATTTCAGACCATAGTTCTATAAAAGCATCTACTCCTTGATAAATTTTATCCTTTTTCTTAACATGCAATCTTCTGAGAAGGTTTTTTGCACTCTTTTTTGTTTCTTTTTTTGCATTCTTATTAGTTGATATATCAACCCAATCTATATTTTTAGTAATTTTTTTATAATGGTCTATTTCAAACTTACATACACTACAAGCATTATTAAAATAAACTTTACAGCTCATAGATAGTATTTAAGTTAAATATATTCAAATTCAATTAATCCAAGTTTACCAAAATCAGCTTTAATTCTAGTCCCAGTATTTAATCTATAAGCTTTTGTGCATGAACCTGATGAAATAAATTGATGTTTTAACATTGGTTCTCCTTTTTTACATAATGTATTAATTAACCATAAAACTGCATTCAAAGGATTATCAAGAACATTATTAGTATTACCTTTTTCTTGTAATTTATTATCAATAAAAAAAGAAACTTCAAAATCAGTTAAGTCAATTTCATCAATATTATATACTTTATCGTTATATATCCAATAATCTGATGCGCCATTTGTAGAGACAAGATTAATTGCCCCAATATCTGCTAATGGTTTTTGAAATCTGAAGTCAACAATCTCAACTGAACATAATATTCCATCTAATAAGTTTTTAATATTATCCAGAGAGTAGGGTGCCTTAGAAATATCTATATCGTCTTTTATTCTAAAACTTATTTCCGGTTCTGCAAATGGCTCAAAAAAATATTTGGAATTTAATTTTTCTACATTTTGTGAAGAATATTTACTATATAAATTTCCATAAAAAGGTTCAGTTACATTCATCTGAGTTTGTGCTGCTTTAGAAGTGCATCCAATTTTTTTACCAATACAAATATTATTTTTCAAACTTAGATAATGAATTTTCAATTCATCTTGTATTTTATAAGCATCATCTAAATTTTTCGGTTCCAAGTGGTTAAGGTTATCTAATCCAGTTTTATTTAATTTATGATCAAATAAAATTTTAGATGCTTCTATTATTTGTTGTTTATTCATTATTATATTGAAAGCTTATTCATATGTTCATAGATACTAAGACTTTCTTCGTAAATTTTTTGATATTCATTTGGAACATTCATGATAGTATTTGAAGTTTGAGTAAATTCAGTTGAATTTATTATATCATGATACCAATGGGAATGCCAAATTCCAAAATCTTTTGTTATGCCTTTAGGCCATTTCAACATTTTTTTTGAAAAACCTATATTTAAATTCATACATAATTTTTTAATATATATTTCTGGATTTTCTAACAATGTATCAGCATTAACTATAACTGTATTTTTTGATATATTTTTCTTCACATAATTAAAAAGTCTAAACATTTGATCAAAGCCTATGTCAGTAATACTATAAAGTTTATTCTTTTTTATATATGAATTAATAACTTTTGATGGATGTCTAATTAGAAAACAGTTAGTGCCTTTTTCTAACCATTCAATATTTGTTTTATTTAAAATATGATGCGTCATATGTTTTTGATAATAAATACCCTTTTTATCTCTTAATATTGTTTCAATTACTTCCTTTTCTTTTGTAGGATAAAAATCTATTATTTTATCTCTCATTGGATGATTGAGACCAGTTTCTTTTAAATAATATGAATAAAATGGTTCATCATATACGATTGTATCGTCTCTATTGCTAAATGAGCGTAATAAGGCTGTTGAAATATTACGGGGTCCTGACCACATAAAAATTTTCATTTATTTTAAAAGTTTTTCATACCAATTTCTTAATTGATAAGTTAAATTTTTATTATTTAATTTTAATTTTTTATTATTTATCGCATTTACTGGAACAACACCACCAAAACTGCCAGTAACAAATGCTTCATCTGCTTGCATAACATCTTTAAGTTTAAAATCTTTTATAAAAACTTTAATCTTATTTTTTTTACAAATATCTATAATTTTTTGTCTTGTTATTCCTGTTACTTGGTATTTTCCTTTTGATGTGTAAACACATTTATTTTTTATATAAAAAAAATGCGTACTGTTATTTGTTGCAATATTGCCATTAATATCAAACATTAGTGACTCATCACCACCTTTTTTATGACCTTCAATACAGGCTAAAATACAATTCAGTTTTGAAAGACTATTTATTTGTGGGTTTTGTGCATTTAAACTACCTCTAATTGTTTTTACAGTGACTAATTTTAATCCTTTGTTATAAATTTCAATGTTAGGTTTTTTATATTCAGGTATGATTATTATTGACGGTTTTGAGACAACAACTTTTTCTGATTGGTATGGTGTACTTCTTAATCCACGAGATATAATAATTCTCATGTGTACATCATTGTGCATTTTATTAATTTTAATTGCTTTATCAATTATTTGAGTTAACTCTTTTCTATTTAAGTGAAGTTTTATACTTATAAGTTTTAAATCTTTATATAATCTGTCTAAGTGTTCTTTTAGAAAAATAAATTTTCCATTATAGATTCTACCACTTGTCCAAACCCCATCTCCTAAAAGTACAGATGAATCAAAAACAGATATCTTAGCTCTATCTCTAGGGTAATATTTACCATTAACGTAAATTTTAATTTTATTATTTCTTTTATCTTCCTCAAAATCATGACTAGAAACCATAACAAATATTAATTTAAATAAGATTATCGGTCTAGTGATAAATACTATATATTAAAACTCCATTTAAATTTCTACAAATGTTCAATAAAAATTTAATAATAATATTTTTAAGCTCAACAATTGCATCTTTTGCCCCTGTTGTAACAGTATTATTAAGTGGTATTATCGGAAGTCAATTAATAGATACCGGTTGGGCAAGTACTCTCCCAATGTCACTCATGATATGTGGTACTTTTATTTTTGCACCTATTGCATCTAAAATTTTTAGTTTAATTGGTAGAAAAAAAGGTTTTATAGCTTCATCATTAATGAGTAGTTTTGCTGCTATTATTTGTGCTTATTCAATAACAATTGCAAATTTTTATATTTTTTCATTCGGATGTCTATTTATTGGAGCAGCTCATTCTTTTGTTCATCAATATAGGTTTGCAGTTCCTGAGTCAGTTAATAAAGAATTTGTACCTAGAGCTATGTCCTACATTTTATTACTTGGAATAGTTTCTGCATTATTGGCCTCTAATTTGGCTAATATTTTTAAAAATTTAACTGAAATACGATTTACAGGTTCATTTATTTTTTTATCAATAACTGCTTTAATTCCAATATTATTTTTATTTTTTTATACTGATGAAAAAATAAATATTGAAAAATCTAAGTTTGAATTCAATAGAATCAATTCAATATTAAAAAATCCAAAAATAATATTATCTATAGTTTGTGGAGGAGTTGGCTATTATGTGATGGCTAGTATAATGACGGCCTCATCATTATTTCTTCATATATTTAAAGAATTTACAATTTTTGAGACTTCTATAGTAATTCAACTTCATATTATAGGAATGTTTTTCCCAAGTTTATTTACAGGTGATTTAATTAAAAAATTTGGTCATAATATAATTATTGTTACTGGTGTTTTTTTACTTTTCAGTAGTATTTTTATAAATATTTTATTCCAAACATATTTAGGTTACGCAGTTGGTTTAATTTTGCTGGGGGTAGGTTGGAATTTTCTATTCTTATGTTCTAGTTCATTACTAGTAGTTTCTTACAAACCTGAAGATAAATATGTTGCTCAAGGTTCAGCTGATTTCATTATTTTTGCCACTCAAGCAACTGGAAGTTTAAGTGCAGGAATCCTTCTTTATACAACGAGTTGGCAATTTTTAAATTTTATGTGTATTCCACTTTTACTTATTGTACTTTATGTAGTTTACTTAACTAACAGTAAAGAGAAACAAATTGTAACTTAAAAATTTTTAGTTTTAATTTATAAGAATAGTATGAATAAAAATATACTTTTTATTGGAGCCAATGGCTACATGGGGCACGGCATGTCTTTAAATTTATTAAAACAAAATAATCTTTATGTAATTGCAAATAGACAAAGAAATAATATTGAAAATCTTATTAAAGAAGGGGCAAAAGAAATAAATTCATATCAAGAAATAAAGAATTTAGATTTAGATTGCTTAATGTTATGCGTTACAAATACACCAATAGCCATAGAAATTGCAAATAATGTCAGTCCGTTATTAAAAAACAATACTCTTGTAATAGATTTAACAACTCATAACAAAAATGGAACTACAAAAATGAAAGATATATTTGATAAATATAAAATTTCATTTGTTGTATCTCCTGTAATGGGATCAAAGAATGAAAGTCTAAAAGCTATATTAGGATCAATATGGGGAGGAGATGAAAATAAGTTTGAAGAATCTAAACTATATTTAGATACATTTTGTAAAAATATTTTTAATTTTGGCTCTGTTGAAAAGGCTTGCGCTGCGAAACTTTTATCTAATTTTCTATCATTATTAACAACTACCACAGTCATAGAATACTTTAAATCAGCAGAAAAACTTGATGTTGACTGGAGAAAATTATTTGAAGTTGCTAAACTTGGTTCTGGTTATTCTGGAGCTTTAGGAAGAATTGCAGAAAAAGCTATATCTGGTGACTATAAAGGATACACATTTTCTGTTTCAAATACTCTTAAAGATTTAACCTATATTAACGACCTATTAAAAGATCTACCTAATGCAGAAAAATTTTCTTCTATAGCTAAATCATTTTATGAAGAATCTGTTGAAAGGGGAAATGGTGATTTTTTAATTAGTGAATTAATTAATAAAGAAAAATATTAATGGATAAAATTGTACCAATTATTTATATGGTAGGTGTTTTTTTGTTAATTTTACCAGCTTTTATGAATTCAAATAATAATTTTAAAACTTTTTTTACCAACCTATCAATATGGATAGCAATCATTTTAGTAATATTTTCTTTATATTATTTTTATAATTTATATTTAAATGATTAATACATTTCAAAGTGCTCTTTTTTTTATTATTATTTTTACATTAACTTATTTTTTATTTGTATACCCATTTGAAATTATTAATGAATTTATATTTTTTGAAAAAGAGGAAAGAAGAGTTTCTTTTTTATATACTTTAGTCATATCATCTGTTTTAGTTTTGTATTATCGTTATCAAAATAAATTTAAATATCTACGATTTATTGTACACGAGGGCGTAGCAATAGGATTTATTAGTTTTATATATGTAAACATATTTTTAGTATTAAATTTATTTTTACCATTAAATTCATTTTATGCTGGATTGATTATGTTGATTCTAATAATTTTTACATTTATTCTTTCATATTACTTTAAATTGATTTTCGACATTAATCGATTTGTAGCTTTATTTAACGATATAATGAGGTCTAATATTAAGTCTAATTAATTAATGAAAATTTTTATTAGAAAGTTTGACATCATATATACTAATATTTATAGCGCTAGATCAAATGAGTATTCCTACAGTTGCTAAATCAAGAAGACTAAGAAGCACAATATATTCATCTCGTATAGAAAAACAGGGTTTAAAATCCTATACCGTTTACAACCATATGCTTCTTCCAGCTGGATTTTCTGATTCATTAGAGGAGTCTTATTATCATCTTAAAGAACATGTTCAGATATGGGACGTCGCCGCGGAGCGCCAAATACAAATTACTGGTAAAGATGCAAGTGAATTAATACAATTGATGACACCAAGAAATCTATCTAAATCAATTGAAGGTAAATGCTATTATTGTCCAATAGTTGACGATAATGGATGCCTAATCAACGACCCAGTTATATTAAAATTTAATGATAATAAATGGTGGGTATCTATAGCTGACTCAGATTTGTTATTATTTGCAAAAGGTTTAGCAATTGGTAAGAATTATGATGTAAATATTTGTGAACCTAATGTTAATATTATGGCTGTTCAAGGTCCTAAATCTTTTCCTTTAATGAGTAAGGTCTTTGGAAAAGAAATTCTAGATCTAAAATTTTATAATTTTAAATACTATAATTTTAATGGATCATCTTATTTAGTTGCAAGATCAGGCTGGTCAAAACAGGGTGGTTTTGAAATATATGTTGAAGATGATGATGCTGGATTAAAATTGTATGATGAATTTTTTAAAATTGGAGATGAATTTAATGTAAAACCTGGTTGCCCTCATCTTATTGAACGAATTGAAAGTGGTTTATTGTCTTATGGAAATGATATTGATCTTAATGATAATCCATTTGAATGTGGATTTGATAAATTTGTAGATCTTGATAATGAATTTAACTTTCTAGGTAAGGAAAAACTAAAAAAAATTAAACAAAATGGAATATCAAAAAAATTAATGGGAGCAATTATAGATATCAAAGATATTCAAATGACTGGATCTCTTAGTTTATTTTTTGAGAATAAAGTTATTGGAGAATTAAGATCAGCTGTATATTCGCCAACTTTTGATAGAGTAATTGGAATAGCAATGATAGACAAACCATATTTTAATGTTGAGCAAGAGTTTGAGATAAATTTAATAGATAAAAGTAATAAAAACATTCATAAAGGAAAAATTTGCGAATTACCTTTTATTTAAATACTATTAAATGAGTAAAAATATTCAAGCAGTACTTTTAGCTTTAATTGCATCATTTTGTGCGGTCTTAATGTCAGTTTTTCTTAAATTGGGTCAACAAGATGCAAATGTATTCACTGTAGGTTTTATGAGATTCTTCTTTGGATTATTAATTATTTTACCATTTATAATAAAATCAAGATTTAAAATTTATAATACTGCTAATTTAAAACTGCATATTTCACGAAGTATAATAAATGTTCCTATGATGATTTTAGGATTTGCTGCATTGATGTATATTCCTTTAGAGCAAATAAAAGCAATTGGTTTTTTAAGTCCAATCTTAGTCGTAATTTTGAGTGTAATTTTTTTAAAAGAAAGAATTTATTTAATTCGAACTTTTTCGTTGTTATTAGGCTTTATTGGAACTTTAATTATTTTACGACCAGGTATAATTGAAATTAATATTGGTGTTTATATGGTCCTTCTTTCCGGACTGTTATGGTCAACTGTTATTATTATTACAAAATTTATGTCAAAAACTGACTCTGCTATGACAATACTTACATATCAATATACATTTGTATCATTATTTACTTTACCATTAGCTATCATCTATTGGTCTGATCCAACTTTTGCATCAATTTTTTATAGTTTTTTAGCAGCAATTGTTGGTACTGTTTTGCATCTTTGTATTAATAATTCTTATAAATTAGCAGATTTATCAATTATTCAACCAGTATGGTTTACACAATTAATATTTGCTTCTTTGCTCGGTTTTATAATATTTGGTTCATTACCTGATTTATTTACATGGATTGGTGCAATTTTAGTATTTTCATCTGTACTTATTATTACATACAGGGAAAATTACTTAAAAAAAGACATAGCAAAAAGATCTATTCCTCTAAAAAACTAAGTGTTATTTAATTTATAATTATCCAAGAGGTTTTATTTTGTTTTAATGAATCGGCTTAGTTTATTATAAGAGTTTAAATTTATAGTAATTATATGCTTAAAAAATTTGAAAATTTTTTGGAAAATTTTATTTTTAATTCTAGATGGTTATTAACGCCCATCTATATTGTTCTCGTCTTAACTTTAATTATTATTGGAGTGAAGACAGTTCAAGAATTTTTATACGAAATTACTCATATTTTTGAAATGACTGTCAATGATCTTTTAATATTTGTCTTACATATTGTTGATTTAGCATTAGTTGCTAATCTTGTATTAATATTAATTATGAGTTCTTACAGCTCATTTGTTTCAAGAATTGAAGTTGCTGAAGACTCAGTAGATACTCCAAAATTTTTAGGAAAAGTTGGCTTTAAAGATCTTAAACTTAAAGTTATTGCCTCAATAATTGCAATTAGCTCAATAGGTTTACTGGAAGCTTTTGTTGATACATCTAAAAAAACACCTGAAGAAATTTATTTAATGATCTATATTCATGCTATTTTCATTGTGTCAGGTTTATTACTTGCTTTAATGGATTTCTTTAGTAGTAGATCAGATTTAGATGAATAATCTAAATAGTTTTATTTAAGTTATTTAAATCTACATGTGTCATCTTGTTACTGAGAATCTCAATATAATTATATACAATAAAATAGGAGGTTTTTATGATAGAAAATTTTGGTGGAAGTATTATTTACCTAATACTTTTTATTATTCAACTGTTGGGCTTAACATTTTACTGTTATTTAACTATTTTAAATCCCAAAAAAATTATCAATGATTATCAAGTTGGCGAAGGAGCAATTGCCCCAATTAGACTGATTGGATCTTTTATATTGCCATTAGTATTGGTTGGAATTTATTTGATGTTTACTTCAATTGAAAATATGTGGGTCTACTTTGTTCTAGGTCTTATGACTACAGTTTATCAGCTACTTTATGATCTTGGGAATAGAATGGGTATAATTGATAAAAATTATACTGTTGTTAATAAAACTGAAGATACAATTATTTCTATTGTTTTTGTTATTATTAATGTTGTTCTTATAATTGGACTACAAGATAGAATAGGTTTATAAAATTAGATTGCTGGATTTATTCCAGCAATCTATCCTAAGCTAAATTCTTTTATTTTATTAAATGGAAAATGATCAGCAATATCCTTCTTTGCATAGTATACTTCTTTTACTATACCTTCTTCATTAATTAAGACATCTGTTACTGCAATATCAAAATACCCCTTTATTCTAGTTGGAATATAACCTCTAACTAAAGCAGGAAATACTTTATGAGCTTTAAATATAAATGTAGCAAACATTTTAGAATAAGATCTTTCTATTTCATATTTTTGAAAATATTTAAAATCAGTATCAGCCAAAACAGTGAAGGGTAGAGGTCCATGTTTACCCATAAAATGTTTTAAATTATCCACTGGTGAATGAAATATACCTACATGAGTAAAATTCTTCCCAAACTCTCCAAAACGTTTATTGAATTCGTGTAATCTTAAATTACAAAAACTGCAGCCAGCTATTCTATAAAAAGTAAGTAAAACCTTTTTACCCTTAGTTTCAGATAAATTAAATATCGAACCGTCAGGTTTAGGAAGAGTAATTTCATCTATTATATCACCTTGTTTTATTTTCATATTTAAATAATAATACTATAATTTAAAATAATTAATATTAAATTTTAATGACAGTTATAATAACCTTTAAATTTATACACTACCTTGCAATAGTATTTTCTGGTGGGGTTTTAGTTGGTAGTGGTGTAATTCAATCTATTCATGCTAAAGCAAATCAAATTCCTGATTTAACTACGGGAAAGATATTGAAACTACTTGGATATATAGGTCTTTTATCTTTAATTGTCTTGTGGGTATCGGGAGTTATATTATCAATTAATCTTTATGGGGGATTAATTATTAATAGTGCATTTACAATCAAAATAATTGCAGCAGGTTTTCTTTTAGGGTTATCCGCTTTTGTGAATTTTCATGTTTTAAATTCTTCCAAAAATAACTTACCACCAAACAAAACTATAATGAAAATAGCTACAATGAGTGGAAGAGGGCTTTTAGTTATAGTTTTAATTTCAGCAGCAATTGCATTTTATTAATTTATAATTTTTTTGCTGCACTTGTTTCTTTAATATTTGTGAGCTTTGTATATCTATCTATCATTTGTGTTGTTTTGTGACCACTTTGAGCCATAATCTCATGAGTAGGTACACCATTCATTCTAGCCTGAGTAATTGAGCCTATTCTTAGGCTATGACCAGAAATTTTATCACAATTTTCTATACCTGCATCCTCAGCTCTTCTTTTTAAAATTAAAACAAAACTTGTGTCAGTCAAACTTACTTTTTGATTTTTATTATTAAGAATATATTTTTCTATATTGTTAGCTTTGTTAATTTTATAAAAGAGGGGGCCGGAGTCAATTAATGCAACCTCTAACCAATTCTTTAATGCAGATACAGGACAATAAGGTGAGTTATTTTTAGGTAAATAGATCATTCTCCCTTCTCCTTTTTGATCAGTTTTAGAAAAAGGAATTAAAACCTGAACACCTTCATCTTCAAAATTTAAATGTTCATATTTCATGCCTAACAACTCTGATCTTCTGCAAAAACTATAAAATCCAATTAATATTAGAGCTTTATCTCTTATGTTTCTAAAATCATAATTATCCTCTGGAATTTTATTAATTATTTTCTCAATATCTGCTTTCAAAAGTTCTTTTGCTTGGCCAGATTTGTTATTTTTTTCATCTCTTACAATTGCACTTATTGTTTCTGATATGTTTGGGTTTTTTCTATCAAATTGAAAACCATTAACTCTGTATTTATAAGTTATAGAGGCTAAAATTCTTTGTATTGTTGACGCTTTATAGGCAGATGAAGAGTAGGGGTTGTTATTTAATTTTTCTCTTCCTGGAATATTGCTTGTGCCCTTTAATATTTTTGCTTCTGGATCTTCGTGAAGCCAATCCATATAATTAGCAGTCAACGCATATGCACTTTCTAAATCATCTACATCTAATGGACTGCAATTGTATTTGTTTTTGCAATAGTCGATAAATTTAAACCAATCACCATTGTATTTATCTTGTGTATTTTTAGCCTTGGATTTTTCTTTTAATTTACTTACGTTATCATTTAGTAATATTTTAACCATAATATATATTACGATAATTACAGTTATCGTAAATAATAGTCAAGTGATAAATATTATATTTATAAATCAATAATTTATATCTATTATCTAATTATATTTATAATATTACAAACTAGATATAGATTTTCACGTGTAATAAAATACTGTATATAGTGTATCAAATGGAACAATTACCGCAGATTTCAGCTGATTCCCAGATCTTTGTATTAACGGGTGCTGGTATAAGTAAAGAGTCTGGGATTGAGACATTTAGAGACTCTGATGGACTGTGGAATAATCATAGGATTGAGGATGTTGCCAGTCCTGAAGGATTCTATAGAAACCCTACTCTTGTATACGATTTTTATAATAAACGCCGAAAAGAACTAAACTCAGGAATTAAGCCAAATAGGGCTCATATTTTACTGTATGAATTAGAAAAAACATATAAAATTCATATAGTTACTCAAAATATCGATAATTTACATGAGATTGGAGGTTCTTCATCAATTATTCACATGCATGGCGAGTTAAATAAAGCTAGATGTATCATGAATGAAAACCATGTGTTTGAATGGCTAGAAGACCTTAATGAGACCCATAAATGCCCTAAATGTAACTCTCAATTAAGACCTCATATCGTTTGGTTTGGGGAAATGCCAATGCAAATGGAAGAAATCCATGATTTAGCTGAAAAATCTAGTTTGTTTGTCTCTATTGGGACTTCTGGTGAGGTCTACCCTGCCGCTGGGTTTGTTTCGATGTTCAAAGATATGCAAAAACCAACTGTAGAACTAAATCTCGAACCATCACGCAATCAAGATCAATTTGATTTTACTATTCATAAGCCTGCAACAGTTGCTGTGAAAGAATTTAAAGAGTTACTTCTTCAGAATTTAAAAAACTAATTTACTCACACTTTTTAAACATGTTTTAACTAAATATTTTTGCTTAAACTTTTATTCGTAAGAATCATTAGCAATAGTATTTTTATGTCTATTAAACGCATAGATTATAAAGAAGCTCGTGAATATTACATTAAAGGAGAAGGAGATGAGTACCCTTCCCTCTATGATGTTGCTCGAGAATTTAAATACTCTTTATCTACTTTAAGAAAAAAAGCAGCAAATGAAGGTTGGTTAAAAAAAAGAAAAGAAAGAATTAGTCTTCAAGAAACAATGGAAATGCGAAAAGAATTCATGGGTAAAGCAACAAAGTTATCTAATGTAGCCTTTAATGCAATAAGTGCTGCTGAATACATAATTGGTAAAATTAAAGAAGAGCAGAATGACATTGAGAATGGAAAAAAAGCATTTGATGTAAACATAGCATCAAAGCAAATATGGTCTCTAAACCAGGCTATGAGTCTTGTTGAAAAAGCACAATTAACTCTCGATGAAATTGAAAATGGAAATATGTCTCCAATGAGTGATATTGGGTTTATTTAGGATTTTTATGTAATAAATTTTTTAATTCTTCTATTTTGTATTTATAATCATCCTTAATTTCTCTTAGCAATTCGTTTTTTTCTTTTTTTGTTAAAGGTGTTAAATGATTAGAGATGCTCATTAATTTTTTTAAAAATTTCTTTGTATACTTAAGAGCATCTGCCTCATTTTTTTCCATGGCATTTTTGTACTCCAATAATTTTTCAAATTCTTTTTTTGAAGCAGGACTATTGCGATCAGGAAATTTAAGTATTTTAGACATTACCAGGTTACTAATACTTGATTAGGATCTCCATTTAATTGAGGTGTTTGGTTTGCTTGTCTAGATACATTTTTATTTATAAAAGCATGAAGTTCACCATTCGTAATCGTTCTATCATTATTGGCATCAGCCTCTCCTTCTAATCCTTTCATCATAAAATAGGAAAATAATCCATGTTCGGCTTCTTCAAGCACTGTTGCTATCTCATTATTAGAGGAAGCTGAAAAAACAGTAAAATTAGATGGAATATTTTGTTCTTGCGCTTCAATAAATATTGGTTTGGCAGAAGCTATTAACATTTCATTTGATCTAGTAGCTCCACTATAACAAGTATCAAGAAATACAGTTACTGAACGTGGATTTAATTTCGATATTTGATTAAATAATTCATTTCTCATCAGAGCACTAAATTCTAAAATTTCAGGGTCTCCATCAAATGGTAAAAGAAATAAATCTTCTCCGTCTGGACTAGCTAAACCGTGTCCTGAAAAGAAAACATATAAATCTGTTTCATCTTCTTTGATTACTTTAGGAAGCCATTTAATGACTGTTTTTAGAGTATTATTTTGATCTGCATCTTCATTAGTTAAAATTTCTATTTTATTACGTGGAACACCAAGTGACATCTGTGCAAAATCACTAAACATTAAAGCATCATTACTTGCAAAAGGTGCAGCAAAAGTATTTTCATAACTCTCAACACCAATAATTAAAGCTGCAGCATTTATATTTTTATCAATTATGAGTTTTCTTGGGTCAAGAAATTCAAATGTATTTGATTCAAAAGCGATATTTTGTCGTTCAATTCTTACTATTTTGCTAGATTTGTTTCCATGTACATCAAAAGAAACTATTTCAATATCTTTTCCACCTGGTTTAACAAATAAATCTTTACTAAATTTACCGTTTGCCAATGAAACTTCAAAACCGTCAACAGTAATTAAAGCTATTTCACTTTTATCCTCAACTGTACCAATTATAGATGCAGTAAAATTTTTATTTGCAACAAATTTATTATCAATGATAATTAAAGGAGCCGAGTTATCTTCTACAACTTGAATTGATTGTTGTTTGACAGAATTAACATTTTCTTTTTGTTTTTTTTCAACTGTATTAATATTATTTGCCACAACTTTACCATTACTTTTTTTAAAGTTATTATTTCTTAATTGTTTGTATTGGTTTTTAGAAATTTCAACCATCCAATTACCACATTTATTTTTTTCAGATGAGCCACGGATTTTTTCATTAAATAATAAAACATTACTATTTCTATCTTTACAATAAGTAGAGATATAATTATTTTTTGATATTTTTAATTTTTTATTATTTGTAATTTTTTTATTATTTATTAATGAGTTATTATAACTATTATTAAAAACATAATTTTTATCGAGAATTTCAATGTTTTTTAATGATATCCATCCTTCTTTAGAGCCTTTTTTTCTCCAATCGTTGGTGTTAGTTATTAACGCAAAATTTTCTTTTTTATTTATTAACTTATAAATTTCATTTTTTTTAACAAAAAAATCTGTATCTCTATTTCCAAAAAAATGGTCTTTTAATTGATAATCATTCAATATCTTAACGGTTTTTACCTCAACATCATTATTAGTAACTTTTACTTCTAAATTTTGATTTTGAGCAACTGTTTTATCCTCAACATTAATTAAATTATATTTAACTAATTGTTTTTCAGTAAATTCATCTTTTTTAAATGGGTAACCCGCAAGAATACATTCAGGATATGAGGTTAATACTAATATTTTAGTAGCATCATTTTTAATTGTTCCTTCAAAATATTTTTCACAAAATTCATTTGCTTGAATTCTAACATACTCTTGTTTATCTTTATATTTTGGTATGTCAGAACATTTACTAAATTCGTCATTATGATTTATTCTTTTTAAATCCAAACCTCTATAAGATGGGAAATTTTCACCTGTTTTAACCATGCCTTCAGCTTTACAATGTAAAACTTGTTTATCGACATTTCCTGAAGCAAGTTGGATATTTTTAAAATCTGCCAAAGTATAATCAAGATTTGTTAGGCTTAATTCTTTGCACGTATAACTTGTAGTCATGCATATATCTGGTCCAAATTTTTGAAATGTTCTTCTTACAGCATTATTATCATATAATTCTTTTACTATTTCAGGCGATGTTTTAAGCCAAGAAGAAGGACATTTTCTTCCTACAACCTTTTGATATAATCTTTTTTCTAGGTTAATACATTCACTAAAGTATTCATCAAATTCATTTGCTAAGAATGTTTTTTCGTAAATTTTTGTAATCTCCTTCCATATTTCAATACTTTTTTTATCAGCTGCTTCTTTATTTGGAGAATTAATATTAAAATTTAAAGAATAGTAACTTCCGTTGTATGGGTCTACAATTTTTAAGTTATAATTAGAAAATTTTGTTTCTAAAAATTTAATTTCATTTTTTTTAATGTTGTCTACATAATAAGACATTGTGTAAAAATAGTTTTCAGTTGAGCTATTAGTTTTTAATAGTACAAATTCACAGCCAGTACCCTCATAGAAAATAAGTTTATTTTTAGATATAAAGTTACCTTCTATTCTTGATTGACTACTATTTAATCCTAGTTTATTTTTTTTAGATCCAAATGTTTTATAAACTTTTCCAAAGTACTGAACCCTCCCACCATTTGTACTAGGCCATGAAACTTTTGTTTTTCCATTTTTTATATTAATAACTATATCTCTTTTACCTTCATCAAAACTTCTACAGTACTCTGGAGTTGATCCTGTCCAGTAACCATCATATTCACTTGCAATAGCTGGCAAAGTGCTAAAAATTAAAAATAGAAATAATAATTTAAGTATTTTTACCACTGAACCAATACCTGTTCAGGATCACCGTTTAATTGGGGTGTTTGATTGGCTTGTCTTGATACATTTTTATTAATAAAAGCATGGAGCTCACCATTGGTAATCGTTCTATCGTTATTAGAGTCTGCCTCCCCTTCTAATCCTTTCATCATAAAATACGAAAATAATCCGTGTTCGGCTTCTTCGAATACTTTAGCTGTTTCTTTTCCTGCGGATGCACTAAAGATAGTAAAATTAGTCGGTACTTCTTGTTCCTCAGCTTCAATAAATATGGGTTTAGCAGCGACTAAAAATTCATCTGATCTAGTGCCTCCACTATAACAAGTATCTAAAAACACAGTTACAGTTTTGGGATTAAGTTTATTAATATCCTCAAACATTCTGTTTCGGAATAAAGTACTATCTGCTAGTAATTCTGGGTCGCCATCAGAAGGAAGTAAATATAATTCCTCACCATTTTCACTTGCTAAACCATGACCAGAAAAAAATACATAAAGTTCTGTTTGATCTTCTTTTATGACTTGAGGAAGCCATTTTAAAATAGATTTTAATGTATTTGTTTTTTTTGCTTCATTGTTAATTAATATTTTCATATTTTCTTGAGGCACCCCAAGAGTTAATAAGGCAAAGTCTTGAAAAGTAAGTGCATCATTTTCGGCAAATGGTGCTGATACAGTATTTTCATAATTTTCTATCCCTATAATTAAAGCTGCTGTGTTTTGCCTTTTAGGGATTTTAATTTTTCTAGGATCTAAATTATCAAAAACTTTTTTAGTAATTTCTATATTCTGACGTTTTAACTCTACAAATTTAGATGTTTTATTTCCTTTTGTATCAATAGCAATTATTTCAATTAGTCGTCCTTTTGATTTAACATAGAAAGAAGAAGAAAATTGATTATTATTAATAGCTACTTCTTCACCATCAATACTAAAAAAAACAATTTCACTATCATCTGTAACAATACCATTAACATTAGCCGTAAAATTTTCATCAGCTATAAATTTGTTTTCAACAGTAATTTTAGGGCTTAATGTATCTTCAATAACTTCCACAGTATTGAAATTATCAATATTTCCTAGTTTAGGAATATTATTTGAAATTTTAGAAATGTTATAAGATCCTCCATAATCTGTTCTTGTTTTTATATCGTTGCCCCAGAAACCTAAAATTTTTTTATTTCCACTAACTTGAAATGTAAACCAACCATTCTCATTACCTTCATTCCACTCCATTGCAAATCTTCTTTGTAATTTTAAAATTTTTTTCCATTGTTTATTTTTATCATCTTTTATTAAAGAAAGATCTCCACCCTTTTCATAATTATTTTTTGTTCCATAATTATACTTTCCTACTAATTCACCTTTAGAATTTAGATCAAAAATTACATAGACAGGATATTCATCGTTTTTAAAACTTGCTGTGCCTTCCCATTCACCCAAAATAGCATCAACAGAAAGATATAAATCATTATTATTAGCATTTTTTTCTGTGTCTTTTATATTTTCAAAAATTAATTGGTCTAAATCTTTATCTTCATATAAATTAATAACTTCTATTTCTTTATTATTCTTTTTATCTGCAACAAGAGTTAAGGGATTGCATTGAAAAATAAAATCTACTGATTTTATATTACTTTCTCTTAAACTTGAATCTTTTATTATAGCTCTTAGTTCATAATTATTTTTATTAAATGTATATTTTTGATTATCAGCTCCACCAGGCGGTGTTATGTTAATTTCAGTTGTATTTATTTTATCTTTGATTAATACATCTAAATTTTCTTGATATTTCTTGTGTTTACCAGAAAATGATAACACTACTGGAAAAAATGTTTTCTGTAATGTATCTCCATTTACAGTCATTGGAATTAAATACTCATAATCATCTGAGTGATAAAAATACATGTGAGGTCCTTTATGAGTTAATTTTAAATATTCTTTTTTTGTATAGTTAATAATTTTATTATTTATACCTTGAACCTTCCCTTTTTTATAATAACAAGAATATTCGTTTTCTTTTGCAAGATTAAAAACGGTCTCTTTATATTGTTGATAATCTTTTTTTAATAATTTTAATAAATCTGCATTTTGAGTCTTTTTATTAATACTTGTGTCAATTACTTGATAATTTTCATTATTTGCTAATCTTGTCATTAGCCATGTGCAATTTTTTTCTTGAGTTTTCCCATAATGTGTTAATTCTAATTTGTTTAAAGAAAGAAATTTTCCACGAACATTTCCCCAGTAGCCATTCATACCTATTTTATTTTTATTTAATACTTTACCTATGTATCTGTTATCCATATAATCATACTTCCCCCCTTTTTCGTGGTCTAGTTCAGCTTTCCCATTCAATATTTCTAATCTAAATTTTCCTAAAGGATAATATTGATCTTTACATGATGTTAATTCACCTATCCATTCACCATCGTACTGGTTTGCTTTAAGGTTTGATGAAATTAAAAATAAAAAAAGAAAGAATAAAACTGTACTTATGTTTTTTACCATTGAACCAATACCTGTTCAGGATCACCATTTAGTTGTGGTGTTTGATTGGCTTGTCTAGAAACGTTTTTATTTATAAAGGCGTGCAGTTCTCCATTCGTAATGGTTCTATCTTTGTTAGCATCAGCTTCTCCTTCTAATCCTTTCATCATAAAATAGGAAAATAAGCCGTGTTCAGCCTCTTTTAAAACTTTAGCTGTTTGTTTGCCGGATGCAGCAGAAAATATATTAAAATTTACAGGAATATTTTGTTCTTCCGCTTCAATAAAAATTGGTCTTGATGCCACAAGTAATTCATCTGACCTGGTAGCGCCACTATAACAAGTATCTAAAAACATAGTAACAGTCTTAGGGTTAAGGTCTTTAATTATCTCAAAAATATTGTTTCTAAGGAGCGTAGTATCTTCTAATATTTCTGGGTCACCATCTGCTGGTAACAGATATAAATCAGAACCATCTTCACTTGCAAGACCATGCCCTGAATAAAAAATAAATAATTCCGTTTCATTTTCTATAATTTTCTTAGGTAACCAGCTTTTTAAAGCCTTAATTGTATCATTTCTTCCAGCATCATCATTAGTTAAAAGTTTTATATTATTATATGGTATACCAAGAGATAATCTTGCAAAATCATTAAAAACCAAAGCATCATTAGCTGCAAATGGAGCTGAAAATGTATTTTCGTATTCTTCCACACCTATAATTAAAGCTACAGAATTATCATTTGTTTTTGATTTGATTTTACGTGGATCAAGAAAATCAAAAATATTTTCTTCAGCTACTAATGTTGATCGCATTAGTTTTACTGTTTTTTTTGTTATATTTCCATGTTTGTCAATTGCAACAATATTTATATTTTGACCTTTAGGTTTCACATACAATTTTTTTGAAAAAACACCATTAGTTAAAGCTACTTCATCTCCATCAATAGTTATTGATACAATTTTACTTTCATCTGTGATTTTACCATTAACTAAAGCAGTTAGATCATTATTAGCTTCGAATGTTTTGTTAACAGTAATTATAGGACCTTCATTGTCTTTTTTAACATTTACATTTTGATTTTTGTGAGTTTTTTTATTTTTAGAATTATTGGAATCAGTATTATTTTTTGCAATATATGTATTTGAAACAAGTTCACACTTACCTTGCATAAGAAAATCATAATCAGTATCTCCAGATATGCCTTTAAATCTTAAATCAGCTAAAAATTTTTTTTCTGTTTTATAAGAATTTGAAATATTACCAATTATTTCAGTTGTTCCTTCTTTTAGTGATAATTTAGTTGTATTTGTATTTTTTTTAGAACTAGTAAATGTAATATCCTCCCAATCATCTATTAATTTATTTATTTCTTTCGACATTGGTTCAACACCACTAATATTTTCATTAAAAAAATTTATCCTTTCTTTTTTACTTAGTTTATTTATTTCTTTAAAATATGTTTTGTATTGATTTGGTATCGTAATTTTTAAACCCCATGCTTTAACAAGTGATTTATCACTAACTTTTCCTTCAATAATATCTTTCTTAAAAATAGATAATTCATTATCTTGAATTATTTGTAATTTTCTTTCATCAACATTGAAACCTTTAATGGTCCATTCATTATTTAAAAATTCATAGAATATATAAACAGGTAAATCTATGCCTTTAAAATTACCATACACTTTCATTTTATCCTTTGCACTAACCCAATAAGTAGCATTAATATTTTTTGGTTTCATTTCGCACTCATAAAGATTAGCAAATGAATGAGATGAAAAAATCAAGATACAAATTAGAATAATAAATCTAATAATTACCATTGTAGTAAGATCTGTTCTGGATCACCATTAAATTGTGGTGTTTGGTTTGCTTGCCTGGAAACGTTTTTATTTATAAAAGCATGTAATTCACCATTGGTAATTTTATTATCGCTATTACCATCTGCTTCCCCTTCTAATCCCTTCATCATGTAGTATGAGAATAAACCATGTTCTGCTTCCTTTAAAACTTTAGCTGTCTCTTTTCCAGCAGATGCACTAAAAATAGTGAAATTAACAGGTACATCTTGTTCTTCAGCTTCAATAAATATTGGTCGTGAAGCAACCAATATTTCATCTGATCTAGTACCTCCACTATAACAAGTGTCTAAAAATACAGTTACTGATTTTGGATTCAGTTTTGTTATTCTCTCAAATAATTGATTGCGAAGAATTGTACTATCTTCAAGTAATTCTGGATCACCATCGGCAGGTAAGAGATATAAATCTTCACCATCTTCACTAGCAAGACCATGGCCTGAATAGAATATATAAATGTTAGTTTTATTTTCACTGACAACTTTTGGCAACCACTGGGCCAAAGTTTTAATAGTATTTGTTCTACCTGCATCATCATTTGTTAAAAGTTTTATATTTTTTAATGGTACACCAAGAGAGGTATGTGCAAAATCATTGAATGCTAAAGCATCGTTCTCTGCAAAAGGTGCAGTAAAAGTATTCTGATAATTTTCTATTCCTATAATTAAGGCAACAGAATCATTATTTGTTTTCACTTTTATTTTTCGTGGATCTAAAAAATCAAATGTATTTTTTGCAATTGCAATCTCACCTCTTATGACGGATATAATTTTAGTACTTTTATTTCCATTTTTATCAATAGCAATTATTTCAATTTCTTTTCCTTTTGGTGGAACAAATATTGAAGATGAAAAGTTACCATTATTGATAACAACATTATTCCCATCAATTGAAACTAGAACAATTTCATTATCATCTTTAATAGATCCCTTTATATTAGCTGTAAAATTTTTATCGGCTGTAAAAATACTATTAATTTCAATATTAGGACCTTCCGTATCTTTAACTATTTCAATATTATTTTCTTTTACTGTATTATTTTTAACTCTAAATAAATTTTCTTTTTCCCTTTTGAATACTGCAAAAGATGTTTTATATCCTGACCAATATCCAGTTCTCTCGTTTGCCCTAACTCCAAACTTTCCTTCAAAATCATCACCTACCAATATTACTTTTAACCACCCATTATTGTATTTATCTTTCCATTTTATATTAAAGCTATTTTTTCCAATTAATTCAAAAGAAGATAAATCACCTACCATGTTCTCACCATCGAAATCTTTAAAATAATATTTTCCTTCTAAAATATTATTATTTAAATAAATTTCAGAAAAAACTGTTAGAGTTCCATTGGGATATCTAAGCTCTCCTTCATAATATCCAATAATTTTTTTTGCAGTTAAAAAATTATTTTCATTTAATTTAATTTTTTTTCCATCACACTTAGATTTAAATGCTACGGTAAAAATATCACTCTCTTCTTTCATTAATTTACCTTCGAAAGATAAATCGATTAAATTATTTTTTGGATCAAAACTAATATAAAAGTTATCATTCAATAATTTATTTTTATATCCCTTTATATTTGCGATATATTTATAATTATTATCAGAGCTTGGTAATGATATATCAGAAACTAACTTATCATAATCATCATCACCAATTAAAGATTTTTGATCAATTTTATCCATTTCGTAATATAGACCTGTAAGCTCATTACCCATATCTAAAGCTGCAAATTTAAAATCATTTGAGAACTGAATTGTTACAATTTCAGCATCTTTGTTTGACAGTGAAGTAGTTTCAAATTTTGAATTTTTGTTTTTTTTTGTTTTAATTTTTGTAATTTTACAAATGAATTTATTTTTATTACTTTTACTTATTACATATGCTTGATATTCATCATATCCTTTTAATGCTAATTGATTTAGTTTAGCAGTTTCATTATGTTGATTGGCCTTAATACCAATTGGATTTAAAAATATTAAAATAAATAATAGAATTATTCTGATATTTTTTACCATTGAACTAATACCTGTTCAGGATCACCATTTAACTGAGGTGTTTGGTTTGCTTGTCTTGATACGTTTTTGTTTATAAAAGCGTGAAGCTCGCCATTTGTAATGGTTCTATCGTTGTTAGCATCAGCCTCTCCTTCTAAGCCTTTCATCATAAAATACGAAAATAATCCATGTTCAGCCTCTTTTAAAACTTTAGCTGTTTCTTTTCCT
Source organism: uncultured Alphaproteobacteria bacterium (assembly GCA_902623545.1). Classification (GTDB taxonomy): domain Bacteria; phylum Pseudomonadota; class Alphaproteobacteria; order HIMB59; genus CACPNW01. The sequence continues at coordinate 157,551 of CACNUI010000001.1, forward strand.
GCGGATGCACTAAAGATAGTAAAATTCGAAGGTATTTCTTGTTCTTCTGCTTCAATAAATATAGGTCTTGATGCCACAAGTAATTCATCTGACCTGGTAGCACCACTATAACAAGTATCTAAAAAAACAGTTACAGATTTTGGGTTTAAATCATTAATTAAGTTAAATAAATTACTTCTTAAAATTGTGCTATCTTCAAGTAATTCCGGATCACCATCTGCTGGAAGTAAATAAAGATCCTGACCATCTTCACTCGCAAGACCATGACCAGAATAAAAAAGATATAGATTAGATTGATTTTCTCTAATTGTTTTTGGTAACCATTGTCTTATAGTTTTTAGTGTTTTTGTTCTATCAGCATTATCATTAGTTAATATTTTAATATTTTCATAAGGAACACCGAGTGATGTATTAGCGAAATCACCAAATGCGAGAGCATCATTCTCTGCATAAGGTGCAGCAAATGTATTTTCATATTTTTCTATTCCTATTATTAATGCCACATCATTACTATTTGCAGAAACTGAAATTTTACGTGGATCAAGAAATTCAAATTTATTTTCTTTAATGCTCAAATTTTTTCGCAATAACTTAATAAATTTAGATGATTTGTTAGAAAATTTATCTATTGCAACAATTTCTATAGTCTGCCCCTTAGGTTTAACAAATAAATTTTCACTAAATTTACCATCATTATCAAAGTTAATTTCTTTTCCATCAATCGATAAAGAGGTAATCAAATTTTGATCTGAAACAGTTCCTTCAATAATTGCTGTTAATTTTTCATTTGCTATAATAGATTCAGCAACGTAAATTTGTGGACCTGATATATCTTTTTGATTATTGGTTTCATTATCTTCAGAATTATTTTTAGCTATTAATGTATTACTATCTATTTTATCAGCGTAATATGAACCTAGCTTAGGACCCTCCTTATTATTTTCTATCATGCCCCAATCGCCATCAAATGTTGAGTAATTATTTTTAAAAGTTAACTTAAACCAGCCTTTATCATTTCCTTCTTCCCAAAATATTTTAAGTTTGTTTTTATTAATTAAAAACCCTCCATACAAAGTACCTTCATATTCATCGTTACCATGAGTATATGTCCCAATAATTTCACCATTTGTATCTTCAAATAAAGTTACTTCTATAGGGTATTGTTCTTCCTGATAAATTCCATATCCTTCGAAAGTTCCAAAAATTGATTTATTAACTACTTCAGTAAATGAATTATCATTTTCTTCAATTTCATCGTTTGTGGCGAATGCAATATCATAATATTTTTTTACCTGTTCTTTGGCTAAAGAACATATATATTTTGCATTATTTGAGGAATCTTTTGACTTCTTTATTATTGATTGCTTTACTTTAGTTTTCTTAATTAGTTTATCTTCCTTATATTTACCTTGCTCAAAAATTGAATTGTCATCATTATATAAAATTGCGTAACCATTTAGAAAACCATTTTTAAATTCACCTAGATCATATTCACCATTTTCATAATGATATATTCCAAATCCTTCTCTTTTATCATTTTTATAACTACCAGAATAAAAATGCCCATCTTCTTTATAACTATAAATTCCGTATTCAATTTCATTATTTTTTTTTATTTCTCCACAATATTTTTCACCATGCTTTTTCCATGTAATAACACCCAAAACAAAATATCCATCCTTATATAATCCAACTTCAGTTTGACCATTATTCCCATAGGTATACTTCCCTAATCCATTTCTAAGTCCATTTTTAATTTCACCTATGTAAACATCCTCATAATTTGAATTACTTAAATTTTCATAATACTGCTCTTCAAACGTAACTGCTTTTATTGAAAATGATAACAAAAGATAAAATAATGAAAAAATTAAGATATTTTTATAATTTACTAACATAATATTAAAAATTAATTTCTATTTTTTTTGATTATATATAAATAAAATATATCATAATATTTATGAAAATTAATCATTTTCGAATTGTTCTATTATTATTTTTATTAGTTCCAGTAAGTGTTTTTGCGGCAAGTAAAAAAGATTCTTTAAACCAGATTGATCCTCTAATGAAAGAAGATGACATGGTGATAGCTGGTGAATGGAAAATTTACATGGATAAATGTGGGAAAAAAGCTCACAAAGAATTCATGGCAAACTTGGCAAAATTATCCTGGCCAGACTATAAAATTTATATGGCCGCTGCAGGAAAATATACCTCTGGAGGCTGGAGTGCGGGACCATGTAATAATAAAGATACGAAAGCACTTTGGGACTATTATGATTGGATAATTTCTGAACTAACTTATTTAACTGGTTCTGATAATAACACTTATAGTGAAGATGATGCTAGTATTGACTCTGAGTTGAATGATATAGATCAAGTAGAGGAAAAGTTAATAAAATTAAAACAATTATATGATGATGGTCTAATAACGCTTGAAGAATATGAAGATAAGAAAAGTGAAATATTAGATAGTTTTTAAATATCCGGTTACTCTTTCTTAAATCTATAAATGTATTATAAAATAGAAATGATTTTATTTAGAAGCATATTTTTTTTATTAATTATTTTGTTTATTTTTAATAGTCATTTAAATGCTAAAACAATTGATGAACAATTTAATGATGCTTTAGATTTAATAAAAATTGATCAGACAAAAGAAGCTCTAGAATTACTAAAAAAAATAGAACCAGTATCAGATGATCAAATAGCAAGACAATCATATTTATTAGGTCGTTTGTACTATTCTTTTAATCAATTTCAAAAAGCTCAAGATTTTTTTAATGATGCTAGTATACTTAATCCAAATGATCCGCTCTACAAAGTTGGATTATCTCAGGCTAATTATGCCCTTGGAAATTTAAAATTAGCTGAAAGATATGCAAAAATAGCATTAAGATCTAATCCTGATCTTTTAGATGCTGAATTAACATTAGCATTAGTTTTAAATAAGTATGGTGAAAAAAAAGAAGCAGAAAAGAGATTTAATGAATTTATTGATCTTCAGCCATCTAACGAAGAATTATTTTTAACGTATGCAAAATTTTTAGAACAAACAGAAAATCGAAAAAAGGCAATATTAACTTTGGAAAATTTTATTATTAAGAATACTGATACTCCAAAAGTACATGACTATTTAGGACGTTTATACTGGTTTAATGGAGAACTGGATTTAGCGATTGAAAAAAGAGAGAGAGCTGCATTACTTTATAGAAAATCTGGAAACATGTTGATGAGTTCCAACATAAGTAAATGGCTTAATAGTAAAAAAGAAATAATTATTGCTGAAAGAAAGAAAAAGGAAGAAGAGGCAGAAAAAAAAGTTATACCTACTAAACCTAAACCTCGTTATACGCCAAGTCCTCTCAATCAGATAGAGCCATTTCCAATTTATGAAGGAGACGAAGTGTATACGGGTAGCGGATTTATTATTAATAATGGTAAACACATTGTAACAAATAGACATGTGATTGAAGAATCTGAAAGATTATTTGTAAGAAATGGTCTTGGAGAATTACGTGTTGCTAAAGTAGAAAAAGTTTCTGAATACGATGATTTGGCACTTTTAAGTTTAGACCGCCCATATGATCAAGTTTTTGCAATTACCATTCCTGAAAATTACAAACTAAGAACTGGTCAAACTGCTTTAGTTATGGGTTTCCCATTGGCCTCATCTCTTGGAGACTCATCGCCATCTATTACACAAGGTATTGTAAGTAAAACAACAGGGCTAGGCGATAACATAGGCACCTTTCAATTAACTTCTAAATTGAATAAGGGAAATAGCGGCGGACCAATATTTTCTGATACTGGAGACTTAATTGGTGTAGCTGTAGCAAAACTTGATTCTACTTTATTTTTAGAAGAAGCTGGATTTATTCCTGAAGATGTAAATATAGCAATTAATATTGATAGAGTAAAAAGGTTTGTTAATTCATCAAAACCAATTGAAAATTTACCAAAATTAGATCTAGAAGATTTATATGAGATTAAATTACCGAGTGTAGTCATGATAGTTAATATAATGAAAACTGAAGTCGAGCCTATTGAAGTTAATGCAAATAATATTATTCAACAAGAAATTAGAAAATGTCAGGCTAATTACGATACTGAAAATTATGAAAATATTACAAGAAAGCAATTTAATGAATTTTGTGTTTGTTATGTAAATAATCTTGCTAGTTTGATTGAATCAAAACCAAATTATATATCTTATAGTAAGCCAACTGATGAATTTTTAGATGAAACAGAAAAAATTATTAAAGCTTGTTATGAAAAAGTTACGCAATAAATTTTTGTTTTCAGTTTATTTTCTATTTACTTTTTTTATAGTTTTAAAATTACACGCGATTACTTTAAATAATATTGAAGTAATTGAACCTTACGGTATTAAAATGTCTAAAGAAGAAGCATGTGTAGTTGCGCGAGATAGACTTTTTGATAAAGCAAGACGAGAAGCATCTGGCCAAGAAACAATGTCTGCAGAATCAACCCAAGTTTGTCAATTCAGTGAAGATGAAAATAATTGTAAGATATTTACTAATTCATTTAGATCTATTGGAGAAATTTTAATAACTAAATATGAACCAATAAAATATGATAATGGAAAAGAATGTAAATTTGCAAGTGCAGGCAATGATATATTTGAAGTTAAAAGAAAAGGTAACTTTGTTTTAAAAAATCTACCAAAACAATCTGATAATTTCAATTTTCGAATTTCTATGAATAAAAATCAATTCATTTCGTATCCCATAAATTTAAAGAAAAAAAGAAAATCTAATGAAACATTAGAATTAACACTTCAAACTATGGAAGATATGTATATCTCCATTTTTCAATGGTCTCCATATGAAGATTCATTAACTGTAAATAAAATTTTTCCAAATGAAATAGATTCTATCAATTTTTTTGAAGCAAATATCAAACATTCAATTCCTACAACTAAAGCACAACAAAAGTATAACTTACGGGTTCATTTTCCGGATGAAGAGTATTATTCTCAAGATGAAGTAATAGAATTACTTATGATTGTTGGAACAAAAGAAAAAATCAACTTCTTTAATGATTATGATTACTCTGATTTTGGTCAAATGCTTGGTCAAATTGAAATTTTTAGAAAAAAAGAGAAATCCTATATTATAAGAAAAAGGGATAACTAATAATCTTTTAAAAATACTCTATTTGCTATAAATAACTTATTAAAATGAAAAAAATCTTTCCTTTTGTAGCTATCTTTTTTTTATCTTCAAATTTACTTGCTAGTAACTATGACGGGGAGTGGTATGGCATCAACCCTTGTGCATACTTTGATCAGGCTCAGGATGTTGTTTTAACAATTAAAGATGGTAATGCAAAGGTTGATTGGGGGGAAGAATTTAAACCTACAAAATATAGAGGTATGGTTCTTAAAAATGATAAATTAGGTTTAAATAGTAATGCTGGAAGAATAGAGGGTAAATTTACTTCTCATGAAGAATTAATTTTAAATGAAGGTAAAGAATTCACTAATGATGATGGAGAAACCATAAGCTGCGAGTTTACATTAAATAAGGGCGCAATGAAGGAAGAGAAAACGGAAGAACAAATTGCTGAAGAAGCAGCTCAAGAACAAGAAGAGGAAGAAAAAGCAGAAATAGTTCAAAGTTTAGAAAATATTCCCGAGTGGTTTTTAATTCCTCCAGATGGTGGAAAAGTAGCAGCCTTTGCTACTGCAACATGGGAGAGTTCTAATCTTCAGAGTGCAAGAAAGTTTGCTGAGAATCAAGCATTAGAAGCACTAGCTTTAACTTTAGACTCAAGAGTGACTCTTCAAATTAATACGATGATTGATCAAGTAGGATTAAATGATGATGAAACACTTGCAACAGAAATGACATCTGTTGGAAATACAACTGTTAGAGAGGCATCAACTACTGGATATAAAATAGAAGAAATTGATGTGCAAACTAAAGGCACTAAATATGTTGTTTACATTTTACTTAAATTACGTTTCAGTGAGGCAGATAAGATTTTAATGAAACAAATAAAATCAACTGATACGTCGGAGGCAAAATTAAAAGCATCAAAAGCTTTCCAAGAACTAGAAGAAGCAATAGCTAAATCTGGTTAATTTAAAATTAAATTTTTTATCTTAATATTACCTTAATCGTTTCTTATTTTTATCAAATTTAATTTTTATAGAAGTTTTAGTGGCACCAGTTATTGCAAGAATTATAATTTTTTTATTCTCCCTCCTTATTATTGTTCTCCTTCTAGCTGGTGCTGCTAAAGGTGAACAACTATTAACTTCCAAAGAATTTATTAAAAAAGAACTCCCTCTTGATCAGGGAAATGACAAACTCATTATTACTGAAGTACAAGAATATCCTAAAAGAACGTTTTATTTTGATCCTTTAGTTGTTTTTGATGAACAAGATGAGGTGAGTTTATGTGGGTATGAGCTTACGACAGTTGATTTTACGGGGACTAGGATCGTAGTAAGCCTTTACGCAGCTCTTTTTGATGATGCTCCAGCAATTATAAATTATGTACGGTTAGAAACATTACAATTAACGCTTTTTGATAAAGAATTATCCTTTAGTGATATGAAAAAATTGGAACTTTATCCGTACACAATGGAAATTATAAAAAATAATACTTTATTTGAGTCTCTTGAAAGAAATAATTCCAAAGCAAGTGCTATTATTCATGAATCATCTAATAATTATCTCTTAAATAAAGGTAAAATCTTAAAAGAATTTTATATGGGTGGATACGACTTACATGTAGAGTTTATCAAAGGATACCCTATTCACATCCCTATTCCGCAAAATATTAAATTTTTAAATGCTAAAATTGATCTCATTGATCACTGTCTTATAGAACTAAGAAATAATGAAAGAAAAACTAAAATACCTGAAGAAAACTTATTAAAAGAAGCATTGTACAGAATTCAATAAATCTATTTAAAACATAATTAAAAACTATTATTATTAAATTATGTCTAACCCTTTTATTTTAATAGCTAGAATACGTGTAAAAGAAGGTAAGGTTGAAGAATATCTCAAGATAGCAAAAGAAGCTGATGATGCCGTTAATGCATCAGAACCAGATATGTTGATCCATACATTTGATCAAGATCCAACAGATCCATTAGAATTTACCTGGAGTGAAGTCTACCGTAATAGTGAAGCAATGGTTCATCACATTAATAATCCTCCTGTTGTATCTTATGTAGAAAAACATCAAGAAATAGCCGATAAATTTGAAATAGAAGTTTATGGAAATATTACAGATGAAACGATTAAAGCCATTGAGGATCTTAATGTTCCTTTCAAACACTTTAAAACAACTAATGTTGGCTATATTAGAAAGGAAAAATTCTCATGAAATACATTCTAATTTTTTTATTAATCGTATCACTACCCTCTTTATCTTTTGGAAATAAATTCGAAGACAAAATGAAAAATAAAGAAAAGAAAAATTATGATCAATATGTTTTGAGAGGTGAATTAGTAGGTAATATGGTTTTCACAATAAGAAATATCAAAGAGAAAAAGGGGCTAGTTTCTTTTTTTGATGAATTTGAAGATAGATTTGGTGTCAAAGAAAAAGGTGTAGAATTTAATGTTAAATATTCAGATGAAGGTCATAAATTGGATTGGGAAAGATGGGGTAATCCCGGTCACGCTCAACGCTTTCAGATAATGGAACCACTTAAAAAAGTTGCCAAAAAAAACCAAACTAAATGGTACCGCGTAGAATATTTTTTAGATGGATCATATTTTAGCAAAAAACATAATCTAAGTATTTTTGATTTTAAGCCTATTAAAGGTAAATCAGAAGTAGGTGTAGGTCCTACTTTTAATTATTCAAATAATAGGTTTTCATGGACATTTAATTCAGAAAAATTTTTTACAGAAAACAATGAAGCTGGCCGGCAGAATTATTACAATACCTTTTCACTTGATCTTAATCAAAATGAAATTTCCTTAAAAGGTAAGTGGGTTAATTTAATAATAAATGCTAAGTGGGCAGATGATGGCTTCTTGCATTTATGGATTGATGGGAAACTGGTATCAAGTTACTATGGTCAAACTTTAGCAGGCGCAGATAAAATACGTTTGAAGTTTGGTCCTTATCGAAACTATATGGATGATGCTACGTCAGAAAATATAGATATCCCTGATCTAAATGTGAAATATGCAAATATTGGAAAATCTAATAAATGTGATGACCTTTGGTCTGGATGTGATGAACTGACAGATCAGTTATTGAATAATTCTCAAGCACATTTTGCTCATGCTATAATCTTATGTGAAACCGCACCTAATAAAGATACGAAATGTAGAAATTCTGGGTGGCCTCAGAAAAATATACCGTTCTAAAGTTTGTATTTTAATAAAGCACTCTAGAAAAGAGTGCTTTGTTAATTAAGAAGTAGGAGGAGAAAAATCTACTTTATTTCCCATCTCTCTTACTTTGTTTAAATCAACAGACTCTAAAGTAACTGCCTCGGTAAGAGTGCCTGCTGCTTTTGCTTTTAAAGCACATGCTGCCATACTTTCAAATGACTCTGCCTCAGTAATCATTACAAAATCATACTGGCCTCTTGTTATATGATAATCTATTAATTTACCTCCAACACTGCTAACCATTTTTTCCATAGCTGCTTTTCTGTCCGAGTCTCCATTAATAATACCATCAGCACCTTTTTGTGAATAGATACCCAGTGATATAAAAATTGACATTAAAAATCCTTTCAAGTTAAATAATATTTAATTAGTTTATAAATTTTTACTTAAAAAAAAAGGGTTTAATTATGAAAATTATTATGAATGTTAAATTAAAAGAAGGCTATGAAAAATGGAAAAACCTTTTTCTCAGTGTTGATACACATAGAGAAAAATATGGAATAAAAGTTTTAGCATATGGTCATCCCAAAGATGATGAAAATAAAATTTATCAAGTATTAGAGATTGAATCGATGGAAAAAATGCAAGAAGCTATGAAAGATCCAGAATTAGCAAGACTGAGAACCGATGCTGGTGTTGATCTAGACAGCCAAGAATTAGTTTTCTTAGTCGAGTAGATTAAAAACAAATAATACACTATATTGTTATGGGGTATAAAGCCCTCTCCACTGAGGGAGTTTTGCCCCATAAAAAATTATTGCTGAGAGTTGTACTCAAGTGTTTGAACAGATATTTTCAATTTTTCGATCGAACCACTAGAATTTGTTCTTCCATAAAAAACACCTTTTATGGGTGCTGCATAATTAGCATCTAGTCCACATGAAACTCTAATGTATCTTTCATCTGGACTACAATTATTTGTTGGATCAAATCCAACCCAACCCAAATTTTCTATATAGAATTCAGCCCAAGCGTGTGTTGATTGAAATTCTGAACTATGAGAATTATTATGCATATAACCATTTACATATCTTGCTGGGATTCCTATTGAGCGAGCAGCACTGATCATAATGTGTGCTTGATCTTGACACACACCTTTTTTTTGTTTGTAAGCTACAATTGCTGTTGTTTCATTTGAAGTAGTCAAAGGTTTATATTCAACTCTTTCTGCAACTAGTCTTAATAATTGATGTGATACATCTAAGTGATTATTTGAAGTGCCATTTTTTGCGTCATGTGCCAGTTCAATTATTGCACTATCTGATTGAGTTAATGATGTATATCTTAAATAAACTAAAGGATTAATTTTATCTAAGGGATTATTATAAATTCCTTTTGTATCAAAAGTTTCTACTTTACCATTAACAAAAAAATTTACACTTTTGACTTTATTTTTATTAGAAAAACTTTGTATAATATTCCCCTCTCCATCTGTATGCATTTCTGATTTTCTAGACCCATCACGTGTAACATTCCAATTGATTATTTTTAATGCATTGTTTTCTGAAGGATACAACTTAGTAGTTTGAATTAAATTTTGTATCGGAGCATTATATTCATAACTTGTTGTATGTTTAATAGAAAGTTCCATAATTAATTAAAAAATTCCTTCTGAATATCTTTGTCAACACTTGATATTTTATTAATAAATTTTGAAACAAATTCATGTAAACCATACTCAATTATGGTTTCAATTTTTTCTTGTTGAATTTTTGTGTTCAAATCTTTTAATGTATCATATAATTTATTTACTTTTGACGGACTGCATTCAAGATCAATTAGGTGTTTAACAATATTTTGAATGCAAAAACTCAATGATCTAGGGCAATTATCATTTAATACTAAAAAATCTGCAATTTTAGTTGCAGTAATTTCACCATCATAAGCCCACCTGAATGCTCTAAATGATGATAATGATCTAAGTAATATGCTCCATTGCATATTATCAATATTACTTCCAATATATTCAGGTTTAGGTAATAAAACAAAATATTTGACGTCAAGTAATCTAGCAGAATTGTCTGCTCTCTCGACAAATAAACCAAGTAATAAAAAATTATATCCGTCATTTCTTAGTAAGGAATTTATAGTTCCACGAAACAGATTTACTTGCTCTATTGCCCATTCAGTTAAATTTGGTAAGTCTGATGTTGAATATTTGTTTTGTTTAAAATTTATTATTTCTTGATATGCTTTATTTATTGCAAGCCAAGATTCTGGTGTAAATGAAGTTCTTACAACTAATGCATTATTCCGTGCATTTAAAATACAATTGTAAACTGATGATGGATTATCTTCGTCAAAAAATAAGTAATCTTCAACATGTTTTTGAACAATATCATTATATTTTTTTTTATAACTATCTATAGTTCCTGATGCTGCTAACACCGACTCCCACTCATTATTATAGCCGCTAAGATTAGGAAAAAGAGACATTCTATAGCCAACATCAAGTAATCGAGCTGTTGTTTCAGCTCTCTCCATATATCTACTTATCCAGTATAAATATTCTGCTGTTCTACTTAACATATTACTCCGCTAAAACCCATGTATCTTTAACACCTCCTCCTTGACTTGAGTTTACTACAAAAGATCCTTCATTCATTGCAACACGGGTTAATCCACCAGAACTTAGTTGTGCTTCTTTACCTATTAAACAAAAAGGTCTAAGATCAACACGTCTTCCTTCAACATGATTTTTTATAAGTGTAGGAGTAAAAGATAAATCTAATAAGGGTTGAGCAATATAACCATTAGGATTAGTTGATAATTTGTTTTTAAAAATATCTATTTCAGTCTTTGAAGATTTTGGGCCAATTAACATTCCATACCCTCCAGAACCATCGACCTCCTTGACTACAAGATTTGAAATATTTTCTAAAACATATTGAAGTTGATCACTTTTTTCACAGTTCCAAGTTTCAACGTTTTCTAATATAGGTTTTTCACCAAGATAAAATTTAATCATCTCAGGAACATAAATATATATAGCTTTGTCATCGGCTATACCGGCACCAGGAGCTGAACAAATATTAACACCTCCTGTTTTATAAACATCCATGATCCCCGGCACACCAATAACTGATTGTGAATTAAAACATAGTGGATCTAAAAAATCATCATCTATTCTTCTGTAAACAACATCCACTCTTTTAAGACCGTCTACAGTCTTCATATAAAGATATTTCCCTTCAACAATTAAATCATTAGATTCAACCATTTCTATTCCCATTTGATCAGATAAAAAACTATGTTCATAATAAGCACTATTTAGAGGTCCAGGAGTTAGTAATACTACAACGGGTTCAGAACTTTCACATTTTTGAGGCGCTAAACTCATAAGTGTTTGAAGTAATCTTGTAGGATAATTATCAATTGGCGTAACTCGATTTTTTAAAAATAAATCAGGAAACATTCTCATCATTATTTCTCTATTTTCTAACATATAAGAAACACCTGATGGTGTTCTGCAATTATCTTCTAAAACAAAATAGCTATCACTGTCAGTTCGTACTAAATCAATGCCTACAATAGGACTATAAATACCTCTTGGAGGTTTAAAACCAACCATCGTTGGCTCAAAAGACATTTTTTTATAAATTAGTTCTTTAGGAATTATATTTGCTTTTACAATCTCACTTTCGTTATAAATATCTAGTAAAAATGCATTTATTGCTTTAGATCTTTGTATAACTCCTTTTTCTAATTTGGACCATTCATTGTAAGTAAAAATTCTAGGAATTAAATCAAAAGGTATAATTCTTTCTCTTGCTGTTTCACTGTTTGTAGAAAATGTAATACCAATATTTCGAAAATGAGTTTCTGCTTCTGCATTTTTTTCCAAAATAACTTTTGAACTCATATTCTCTAACCACGAATTTATATTGTTATAATGATTTCTTATTTCAGAATCAGCTTGATACATTTCGTTGAACATATCTAAAATGAACTGAATAATGTAATTAAGAATAAAAAATTTTTTTTAAAAAGCCATTCTATCATCACTAACAACAAACCTTTCTTTTTGTTATCTCATGCTTAGCTATGGGAATTTAAATATTATCCGCGTTCCTTCGGTTTTCCCTACTTCCGATCTGTTTAATACAGATTGAACGATTTTATAACTTTGCACGCGTTCCTTCGACATATGTCTACTTCCGTCTTGAAATTAATCAAAATGAACGAAAAGTTTAATTATTTAAGTTATTATAAATAGTAAAATGTTTAAGATAAAGTTTAAGTATGCAAAATTAACATAACAAAAAAAAATAGTAAAATTTAATATTATTTTTTATTTAAAATAATAAATTCAATTATTTTTAAATCATTTTTATAATATTAATTATTATTTCAAGAAATTGAATTATGATCTAAGAGTAGCCTTTGTTACTATCAGCATATTTCTTCTATTTTCTCTAAATACGATATAAATACCACTAACAACAATAAGAATGATACCAATGAAAGAATAAAAATCTGGAAGTTCATCAAATATAAAAAAACCTAGTAAAACTGCAAAGATTAAATGAACATATTCAGCTGGAGCATTTATTAATGGAGATCCAATTCTGTAAGCGCCTATTAAAGAAATAATACCTAAACTTCCTAAAACTCCAATGAATAAAATAAAGATAACGGTCTGAATGTCATTAAGTATCCAAGGATTATTTAAATTATCAAGAATATTAAACTTTATATCTGAGTTATAGATCAAAGCGCTAATTACAGTTCCTCCAATAAATGAACCTATATAAATATGAAAAGTCTGTTGAAATAATGAATCTTTATCAGAAGTCTTTTTCGCTAATGTCATGGATAGAGCATAACTGCAAGCCGTGATAATAGGAAATGTCATATAGATATTTATATTCGTAAAATCAGGTTTAATAATTAACAGCGTTCCTGAGAAACCAACAATAATGCTAAAAATTCTATTAATACCTATTTCATTTTTTAAAATTAAATAAGAGAATATTGTAATAAAAAAAGGACTAACAAAAAATAAGCTTGTTGCTTCAGCAAGACCAATTTTACTTAATGAAATAAAAAATAATAAAAAACCAAAAAAGAATGATACACCTCTAAAGATAGCAATATACGGATATGCAGAACTAAAAATAATATTCTGATTTGTATAAAGTAAATAAAAAATTAAAATTAAAGATCCTATTGTTGCTCTAAAAACTAATATTTGAAGTAATGACAGATCATTAACAGTTAACTTGATTAAAGTATCATGGACAATAAACAATAACATTCCAAATATTATCAGCAATAATCCTTTAATATTGTTATTCATTAAATAAGGTATTAATACTATTTTTGTTTAAGAGTATACAAAAAATGGAAAGTATTAAGTGATAGATTTTTTTTCTAAATTACGAGATAATCGAATTTTCCAATTTACTGTTGTGATCATTATAATTCTCAATGCTGTATTAATTGGAGCTACTACTTATGAATTAGAACCTTTATTTTTAAACTTCATACATCTTCTTGATTATGCAATAACAATTTTTTTTGTTATTGAGATCTTAATTAGATTTATTGGTGAAAAAGAGAAAAAAAACTTCTTTAAAGATGGTTGGAATATATTTGATACAATTATAGTTGCAATTTCACTCATCCCTATTCCTAATAATTCTAGCTACTTAGTCTTGCGTTTACTTCGTATATTCAGAGTTTTAAGATTAATTTCAGTAATACCTGAATTAAAAAAAATAATTGAAGCAATCCTTGCATCAATCAAAAGAGTTTTCTATGTTAGTCTCCTTCTTTTTATAATTCTTTATATTTATGCAACAATGGGATCAATTTTATTTGGAGAAAATGATCCAGCAAGATGGGCAGATCTTGGTATTTCACTTATTACGCTATTTCAAGTTTTGACATTATCAAGTTGGGAAAATGTTATGCTGCCAATGCAAGCAATTTATTGGTGGAGCTGGATTTATTTTTTTAGCTTCATTACAATATGCTCAATTACTATATTAAATTTAGTAATTGCCATCCTTGTTGATGTAGTTAATCATCAAAAAGATTGATTTAAATGAAATATTTAAAAAGATTTTCTGAATGGTCAACAAATGATCAATTAATAGTTTCATCTACTGCTTTGGAAGATGCTAAACATTCTTACATTGATACAATTGCATGTATACTTGCAGGTCAAAAGCATCAAATTACAGACAAAATAAAAAAATATAATTTAGATACAAAGCAGAAAAATTCTATTTTCAGTAATGCCTTATTATTTGGATGTCAGGCTGGAATACTTGATTATGATGATTATGAAGCCGCAGGATCTTCTCATTGTTCTGCTCCAATTGTATCTTCAGTATTAGCATTGATGAAAGAAAATAATTTTACTTATAAACAAATATTGGAAGCATGGATTGTAGGATATGAAATCATTATAGGTTTAGGTTTATCTCTCAGCTATAGCCATTATGAAAAAGGTTGGCATGCAGCATCAACATTAGGTACAATTGGAGTAGCTGCATCAATTGGAAGATTGTTAAAATTAAATTCTAAACAAATGTTGAAGGCTTTATCAATAGCTTCAAGTTCATCAGCGGGAATGAAAATTCAATTTGGTAACGAAATGAAAGTTGTTCACTTAGGTTTAGCGGCACAGTCTGGAATTCAAGCAGCATTTTTAGCAAAGGAAAATATTGAAGCAAATGTAAATTTTTATGATGACACTGATGGTTTTAAATCATTATATGGTACATCATTTAGTAAATCCTTAGATGAAAGCACAAAATCACGAAAGCTTGGTTTTGCTACTAAAGATTATCCTGTGATTAAAAAACCATGGCCATCTTGCGCTTGTACTCATAGAATTGTTGAGGCCGCAGAAATACTTTCTACTAAAATAAATTCTATTTCAGATATTGAAAAGGTAATAATACATACACCTGAGCCATTTATAAAAGTTTCTAAATTTCATATTCCTAGCAATGAAGCAGAAGCTCGTTTCTCTCCATCTTATTGTGCAATGGTGACATTACAAAATGGTAAATTACAACCTGAGGATTTTATGAATAATATTTTCTTAGATAAAAAAAAGAAAAAATTAACGGAAATAGCAAAAATTATTCCGTATAAAGTTCCCTCATCATTTACTGAAATGAGCCCAGATTTTCCATGTTCTATTGAAATATTTATGAAAAATGGAAAAAAATTTGAAGAAAAAATTAAAAATGTAAAAGGAGGTCCAAAAAGACTACTAAATATTGATGATCTTAGAATTAAGTTTTTAAAATGCGCTAAAAATAAAGAATTTCTTAACTTGCTTATCAATTCTAAAACTACAAATAATGCAAAATTTATAGAAAAATTTTTATAATTCTGTTAAAAAATTATGACATTTTATAGCAGTCGTAGATTACCTGCGTTATCAAAACACTTTGGAGGTATAAATGTTTGATAAAAAAGAAGAAAACTCAACATCAACAAATGATGTATTCAGACCTGCTAAGGGATCTGCAAAAGTTGTTATTGGTAACGGTGTAACAATTAATGGGGAAATTAAAAAAGCTGATGAAGTTCAAATCGACGGTGAAGCTGATGTTACAATGAAAACAGATAATCTGGTTATTGGTGCGACTGGAGATTGCAAAGGAAATATAGAAACACATAATGCTGACATATGGGGAAAGTTTGATGGTGAAATAAAAGCTTCAGGCACTCTAACAATTCAAGAACAGGGAATTGCCAGTGGTAACATTGAGTATCAAAACTTACAAATTAAGCTCGGCGGTCAAATTAGTGGTGATATTAAAAAATCTGACAAAATACAATCAATTAAAAAAGATGTAAAAGTTCAAGATGAAACAGTTTCTTTGCAAGAAGCAATTAAAAAAGAGGAAAAATAAAAGATTATTTATTGATTGCAAAAAAAAGAATAATCATAATCCTCCTTGAGAAATTAAGAAGTCGGAAATTTTTTGAACACCCTTATTATTTTTCATCTCACCAAAAATATAAGGTAATCCATTTCTGGCTTCATTAACATCCTCCTTCATTTTTTCTAAGTCAACATCAACATATGGAGCCAGATCAATTTTATTAATTACAAGTAAATCAGACTTTTTTATTGCAGGTGCTTTTTTTCTAGGTATGTCAGCACCTTGTGCAACATCAATCATATATATTGTTAAATCAACTAACTCAGGACTGAAAGTTGCAGCTAAATTATCACCACCTGATTCAATAAGTATTAATTCTAGATCTGGAAATTTTTTTTTCATCTCATCTACTGCAAGTAAATTAATACTACAATCTTCTCTAATAGCAGTATGCGGACATCCACCAGTTTCAACACCTTTAATTCTCTCTATAGGTAGAACTTGTGCTTTCATTAAGTATTCTGCATCTTCAGTTGTATAAATATCATTTGAAATAACTGCCATAGATACTTTTTTTGATAAATAACGACATAAAGCTTCAGTCAAACTTGTTTTGCCAGTCCCTATTCCACCACCAATACCAACTTTTAAAGGTCCATTTATATTATTCATGTTAAATAAATCCTTGAGTTTAAGTTTTCATGCTTAATGGCATAAATATCACCAATAAAAAAAGTTGTACCTATATCATTGAGAGTTAGTTTATCTGAATGAGTTAAAAATTCTTGAATTTGATTAATAAAAATAAAATTAAGAGTCTGCCCATCTTTTTGAGACATTGGTATATGTTTTACACATGTATTAATTAAATTAGAAATAAATGATTGTAGATAAAACTTAATTAAATCATCAAACTTAATATCAAAATGTAATCCAGCTTTCGCTAAACAATATATAAATGATGTATTTTCAGGTAGAGATAATTCCCAACTATCTTTCATGATTTTACGAAAAGAATTTCCCATATCTATTATTTCTATTTTCCTCTCTTTAGAAGAAGCACTTGCTAAGATTAATTCATTTATTTCCTCACCTTTATAAATAGACTTCATAAAAATATAATCATTTCTTAATGTTCCATAAAATAAAAGAGCTTTCAAATATTCTTTGACATCATCTTTATTATTAATTTTTTTTTTATCTATTAGAGCCTCTACCCCATGAGAGTATGCGTAAGAACCAATAGGAAAAGAAGATGAAAACCATACCTGTAATATTTGAAGTGGATCTTTTATTTTATTCATTTTAATGTTTATGGCTATGCGTTCTACCCATACCATATGCACCGCCCTCTGGTTTAAATTTTTCAAAAACTTTTTTTACATTTCCATGTAATTTAAGAATCATATCAAGAATTACAGCATCATCTTGAATAAGAATTCTATTTTCTTCAATTTGACATGGTAGATGTCTGTTTCCTATGTGCCATATGATTTGCTTTAAATTATCACCTGTTATTTCAATTAAATTTTCTTCTTTAGATATGACTTTAATTAAATCACCATTATCTAATTCAAAAAAAAAATTTTCATCAACACTGACGGTTTCTTTAAGATTAACTAAAAATTCAGTGCCATTATTTGCTATAAGTTTTTTTCTACGAATAAATCTTTCTTCATAAGATAATGAAATTTCATCTAATAATTCTTTATTATTATGATTGTGATGTATTATTTTTAAAGAAGTTTGCATTTTAATACATGAAATAACGTTGAGCCAAAGGTAATGTTTTAGCTGGTTCACAAGTTATTAACTCACCATCTGCTAAAACTTCATAGGTTTCTGGATTAACTTCTATTTTTGGACAATAATCATTTAATATCATATCTTTTTTAGAAATTTTTCTAATATTTTTAACAGGTAATAGAGATTTATTTACTCCAGAATTTTTAAATGAATCTTTATCTAATGAAACTTTACTTACAAAAGTGACAGTAGATTTTTCTAATGATTTTCCAAAAGAAGAAAACATTGGCCTTGAGTACACTGGTTGTGGTGTTGGTATAGATGCATTAGGATCACCCATTTGTGCACAAGCAATACTTCCTCCTTGTAATACCATTTCAGGTTTAACGCCAAAAAAAGCAGTGTCCCAAATAACAATATCAGCACGTTTATTTTTTTCGATACTTCCAATATGATCAGAAATACCATGAGCTATTGCTGGATTAATTGTATATTTAGCGATGTATCTTTTAACTCTTACATTGTCGTTATCACCCTGCTCTTCTTTTAATTGTCCACGTTGAACTTTCATTTTATGTGCTGTTTGCCATGTTCTAATAATAACTTCACCAACACGACCCATAGCTTGACTATCAGAAGCAATAATTGAAAAAGCACCCATGTCATGGAGTATATCTTCTGCTGCAATTGTTTCTTTTCGAATACGACTTTCAGCAAAAGCAACATCTTCAGGTATTGATTTATCCAAGTGATGGCAAACCATTAACATATCTAAATGTTCTTCAACTGTATTGACGGTATAAGGTCTTGTTGGGTTAGTAGAAGAAGGAATAACATATTTTTCACCACAAACTTTTATAATATCAGGTGCATGACCTCCACCAGCTCCTTCAGTATGAAAAGCGTGAATTGTTCTTCCATCAATTGCTTTAATTGTACTCTCAACAAATCCACTTTCATTTAATGTATCCGTATGAATCATAACTTGAATGTCATGATCATCTGCTACATTTAAACAATTATCTATTGCTGCGGGAGTTGTACCCCAATCTTCATGTAATTTTAGTGAACTTGCACCAGCAATTATTTGTTCTTCAAGTGCCTGAGGTAAAGAACTATTCCCTTTTCCTGCAAACGCCAAGTTCATAGAAAAAGCATCTGCTGATTGTATCATTTTCTCTATATGCCATGGTCCAGGTGTAACTGTAGTAGCCAAAGTACCATGTGCAGGACCAGTTCCTCCTCCCAACATAGTTGTAATACCAGAATGAAGTGCATCATCTATTTGTTGAGGACAAATAAAATGAATATGGCTATCAAAACCACCAGCTGTTATAATTTTGCCTTCACCAGCAATTATTTCTGTTCCAGGTCCAATAATAATATTTACATTAGGTTGTGTATCTGGATTACCTGCCTTTCCAATCTCATTAATTAATCCATCTTTCAGACCAATATCTGCTTTGTAAATTCCATTTACATCAACAATTAGAGCGTTTGTTATAACTGTATCAACTGCGCCATCTGTGCGAGATTCCTGAGACTGCCCCATTCCATCTCGAATTACTTTTCCTCCACCAAATTTTACTTCTTCTCCGTATGTTGTTAGATCTTTTTCCACTTCAATAAAAAGTTCTGTGTCAGCAAGTCTAACTTTATCACCAGTTGTTGGTCCATACATATCGGCATAAGCTTCTCTTTTTATTTTTTTCATTACAATTGACCCATAACTTTCTTATTAAAACCAAATATCTTTCTATTTCCCGTTATTGGAATTAATTCTACATCTTTTGATTGACCAGGTTCAAATCGAACAGCAGTACCTGAAGGTATATCTAAACGCATACCTTTTGATTTTTCTCTATCAAATTTTAAATATTCATTTGTTTCTGCGAAATGATAATGACTTCCAACTTGTATTGGTCGATCTCCACTATTTGAAACTTTTAAAGTCATTGATTGTCTTTCATCATTTAAAACAATATCACTATTTAGTTTTGTTATTATTTCGCCAGGTTTCATTATCTAATCGGTTTATGTACTGTTACTAATTTTGTTCCATCGGGAAATGTTGCTTCTATCTGTACTTCAGGAATCATATCTGGAATACCATCCATACAATCCTCTTTTTTTACTACGTGCGCACCTGTTTCCATTAATTCTGAAACCATTTTTCCGTCTCTTGCACCTTCAATGACAAAATCTGTTATTAATGCTATAGCTTCAGGATAATTAAGTTTAACACCTCTTTCTAAACGTTTTCTGGCAACATTAGCTGCCATACTCACCATCAATTTATCTTTTTCTCTTGGTGTTAATTTCATTTAAAGATTCCAACTTTTAGGAAGTTTATCATGAATTATTTTATTCATAATATAATTTAATGTTTTTTTTAAATAATAATTATCATCTGCTAATAGTCTAATTATAATTTTTTCATCAAATTTAGTTATCTCACAATAATGATTCTCTATATTTTTTGTTATTTTTCTTAATTCTAACTCAAGTTGTTCAATAATATCACCAAATATTAAGATTGTTGATAATGAAGATTTATTTGCAAATGTAAAATTATTTTTAAGATTGTCATTTGTATGTCCTTGAATATTTATTGATTCAAAGTGCTTCAAAGTAGAATCTACATTAATTTTCCATTGATCTGAAAAGGAAACATTTTCAATTTTTTCAGACATTGCTTTTCTTCCTAGGATTGTAGTTTCACAGAAAACTAAATGAGAATTTTCTGATAATTTAATGTTTATTTTTCTATTTAGTTTTGAATTATTAAATAAAATTAATTCTTTTGGAAGCCAATAGAGAGTTGATTTTTTTAAATTTATATTAATTTCTACTTCAGCAGGCTCACCTACTCCTGCATAAATTTTTTCTGCAGCTTGAGAACATATGCTGATATTGGAATTTTTAATTGTGACATTTATCTCGATTTTATCATTACATGTTATTCCCCCTGCTGTATTAATTAAAACTATTTCAACGTTATCATTATAACTATTTGGATTTAAAATTTTAGAGCATCCACTTTGAAATATTTTTTTTATATTATTATTTATAATTTCAATTGTAGAAGATCCATTTGAACGTTCTAAAATTTTATCCATTTATTTAATTTATTTGAAAAAAAATTAAATGAAATAAAAATTTATTAAGTTAATGGTATTTTAATTACACCATTCACCTTGTTTAAATACCGGAACAATATTACCGTCTTGATCTTTACCAGATACATCAATATTACCAGACCCAATCATCCAATCAATGTGAATCATACTGGAATTTCCACCTCTTTGAGTAATTTCATCTTTGGATAAATCTTTTTTAGATTTAAAACATTTAGAATAGCACTGACCTAAAGCTATATGAGAAGCTGCATTCTCATCAAATAAAGTATTATAAAATGTTATTCCCAACTGTGATATAGGAGAGCTATTAGGGACTAAAGCTACTTCACCAAGTCTTCTAGAACCCTCATCTGAATCCAATACTTTTAAAAGAACATTCTCTCCCTTAGATGAACTAGCATTAATGATTTTCCCATCTTTAAACTCTACTTGTATATCTTCAATTAATGTTCCTTGATATGATAAAGGTTTAGTAGAACATACTTTACCATTAACTTTTAATGCATGAGGAGTTGTAAAAACTTCCTCTGATGGAATATTAGGGTTACAAACAATTCCATTTTGTGATTTTGATGCACCTCCCATCCATTCATGATCATCAGCTAGCCCTACCTCTAGATTAGTTCCTGGACCAGTATAAACCAGTGATGAAAAGTTCATAGAATTTAACCAATCTGTTTTTTGACGTAAATTTTTATTGTGAGTATCCCATTCTGCAACTGGGTCATCCGATAATACTCTTGAAGCATGAAATATTGCATCTGCAAGTTTTTTTATAGCTTCTTGTTCACTAACATCAGGAAATACTCTTTTTGACCATGCTTTTCCTGGCCAAGAAATAATATTCCAATTAATTTTAAACTCAGTAATTCTTTCTCTTGCAGGTTTATATGCTATGGCATTTGCTTTATTTGCACGAGATACTTTTTCAGGATCAATATCTGCAAGTAGCATCGGATCATCACCAGCAATTGCCATTCTTGCTGTATTATTATCAAAAGCTTCCCCCATGCCGTTATATAACCAGTTAGCAGCCACATCGAAAGATTCGTAAGTTGCATGTTTAAAACGCGAAAGAGTTATATCAGAATCAGAAAATAAAGGAGTTACAATTCCTGCGCCTTCTTTGTAAGCGTGTTCACAAATTTTTCTAACCAATGGTAATGCTTCTATTGGAGATGTAATTAATAAGTTTTGGCCTTTTTGTAATGAGACACCTCTTTTTATTGAAAGATAAGCTAGTTTATCTAAATTATTTTTATTTATTTCATCATCCATATTATCTTAAATAGTTTTGAATAACTCAAAAGTCTATAAAATTTTAATAAATTTACAATCAAAGACTTGCACAACTGAAATTATAAGATTGTAAATTAAATAAACTTTAATTTTAAATATTTATTTAATAAAATTATTTAAAACATTGGAGGTTATTTTACTAATATTATTATCGTAATTATTGAAACTTAGACTCCCTGACCAAGCAATAGACCCAGTTGAAAAATTTTTTGAACCTGATTTCTTTTGAAAATATATTAAATCAGCTTTTACATTTGGATTTTGACTACCTGATTGATTTGGCATGTTTACTCCAATTTCTTCAGTGACACCTAAATATAAATTTGAGTGATTTTCAGAAGTAGCTAAAACATAACAGTTCTTAGGACTTCCTAAACTTTGATCATATCTATCTAATTCTAAACCTGCTGCACCACCACCTACTAAGCCAAAATCACCTAAAATTTCATCTTTAATATTTTTAAATATAAAATTAACTTCTTTTAAATAGCTTTGTTTAGTTCTTCTATAATATGAAGAAATATCGAAACCTTGTGCACTAAATCCAATACCAAGAAGTTTATTTGGAGCTCTGCCTAACCGCCTCCATATACCACCATATTCACCATTAAAACTGTGATAATATTCACCTGCTTCAGCTTCCCAAGAACGAACGCCTCCTTCAGCTCTACGAATTTCAATAATACCTGGAAATTTCTTATCCCAAACAATTCTCCAGTACCATCCGTTCCCTCCTAAATACATTAAATTACCACCTCTAGCTTGATACTCATTTATTGAGTCCCAACACTTTGTGGAGTGGTATTCAGGGTGACTTGAAGTTATTATAACTTTATATTCTTTTATTATATCAATCCCCTCTCTTTCTAAATCTTCGTCAGTAATTGTATCATATTTAAAATTTTCATGCTCTAGCCAATCAATGATATGTGTATCAGCATTGAATTGCCATAGACCAGATCCAACACCACCATTTGAGGAACTATATTTTGGTCTCATATTTAATATTGGTCTTAGTCTAGATGAATAGCATACACCACTACCATCAGAATGAGTGTCATAAGTAGACAAACCGTATTCTCGATGTCTATCAAGAAAAATATCTTCTTGCTGTAAAACAGTTAATCTTCCCATTAGCATTTCATAATTATGACCATTAATCGCGTTGTGATCATTAGCGTATGCAATATAACTTGCAGTTGGTACTAAAAATAAGATTTTATTTTTTTTACTTTTTTTACTCGGTAATACAGTAAAAGGTATGTAATCTTCATTTTTATTTTTATCAAAAATATGGGCGCAATATAAGCCACTTTTTACACTCTCTGGCACAACCCATTCAAAAGTCTTTTGCCATTGTGCATCATAAATATCATCATCATGAAAATGAATTGCACTGTAGTGTGAAGGCTTATGTTGCCAATTAAATTCTTCACCATTCCATAAAACGCCTTTCATAGCTCTTGCAGGAAAATTAACAGTATAACCATTTAGTTTAAAAATACCTTTATCAATAATTTTATCTGATGAAATATGCTTAGAAAAATCCCAACTTATAATTTTTTTTGATTTATGATTTATGCTAGGATTTTTAGCAATTTCAAATATTTCTGACTCAGATAAATATTGGTTAAAAAATTTTGGATTATCAATTTTTCCATTAAAATTATTAAAATTTTCAAGTTTATTTTTTTTATTTTTAATAACTGAAGAAGCAATACAAATATTACTATTTAATTTAAAAAAATTTTTTATTTTATG
>CACNUI010000002.1 GCA_902623545.1 uncultured Alphaproteobacteria bacterium
AAAATGAAAATTGTGTTGAAATTAAAATTTATG
Source organism: uncultured Alphaproteobacteria bacterium (assembly GCA_902623545.1). Lineage (GTDB taxonomy): Bacteria > Pseudomonadota > Alphaproteobacteria > HIMB59 > CACPNW01. The sequence continues at coordinate 34 of CACNUI010000002.1, forward strand.
ATCAAGGAAAGGGTATTGATTTAAAAGATAAAAACAAAATTTTTGAAAGATTTTACACTGACAGAATAGATGACAGAGACCAACACTCAGGTCTTGGACTTTCCATTTCATATGAAATAATAAATTCATTCAACGGTTCAATTGAACTAACAGAAAGTGACAAATTAGACTTTAGGGGAGCTTGTTTTCTTGTCAAATTACCATTAAGAAGTATGAATAATCATAAAAGGATACAATCATGAGTGAAGATTTTAAGGTTAAAGATATAAGTTTGGCAGATTTTGGTGATAAAGAAATTGCAATAGCTGAAACAGAAATGCCAGGCTTAATGGCATTAAGAGAAGAGTATGGTAATTCTAAGCCTCTAGACGGAGCAAGAATTGTAGGTTGTTTACATATGACAATACAAACTGCCGTTTTGATTGAAACTTTGGTATTTCTAGGCGCTACCGTTAGATGGAGTTCATGTAATATTTTTTCAACTCAAGATCACGCTGCTGCAGCAATAGCTGCAAAAGGTATTCCAGTATTTGCTTGGAAAGGAATGACAGAAGAAGAATTTTGGTGGTGTATTGAGAAAACATTAGAAGGCCCTGATGGCTGGAAACCAAATATGATTTTAGATGATGGTGGAGATGCTACAAAAATAATTCATGAAAAGTATCCAAAAATGCTGGAAGAAATTTTAGGTTTATCTGAGGAAACAACCACAGGTGTCCACCGTTTGAAAGAAATGGAAAAAAATGGAACATTAAAGGTGCCAGCAATAAATGTTAATGACTCAGTTACTAAGTCTAAATTTGATAACTTATATGGTTGTAAGGAAAGTTTAGTAGATGGAATAAGAAGAGGCACTGATGTAATGATGGCTGGTAAAATAGCCGTTGTAGCTGGATATGGAGATGTTGGAAAAGGTTCGGCAGCTAGCTTAAGAGGCGCAGGTGCACGTGTTTGTGTGACTGAAATAGATCCAATTAATGCACTTCAAGCGGCAATGGAAGGTTACGAAGTTGTCACAATGGATGATGCTTGTAAATATGGCGACATATTTGTTACTGCAACTGGCAATCTTGATGTTATTACGCAAGATCATATGAGACAAATGAGAGATCGTGCTATCGTTTGTAATATTGGACATTTTGATAACGAAATACAAACTGAAGCTCTTCAAAATTACAAGTCTGATGAGATTAAGCCACAAGTAAGAGAAGTAGAATTTCCAGATGGGAAGAAAATATTATTACTATCAGAGGGAAGACTTGTTAATCTAGGAAATGCCACAGGCCATCCAAGTTTTGTTATGAGCGCATCATTTACTAATCAGGTCTTAGCGCAACTTGAACTTTGGAAAAATTCTAAAAATTATGAAAATAAAGTTTATGTTTTACCAAAACATTTAGATGAAAAAGTTGCATCATTACACTTAAAAAAGGTTGGGGCAAAACTTACAGAATTAACTGATAAACAAGCAGAATATATCGGTGTTAGTAAGCAAGGCCCATTTAAAGACAACACTTACAGATATTAGGAGTTAATATGAAAAGATCTTATTTATTTACAAGTGAATCAGTTTCTGAAGGCCATCCAGATAAAGTTTGTGATAGAATTTCAGATATGGTTGTGGATACGTATTTATCATCTGGCGATCCACAAACACGCGTAGCCTGTGAGACTTTGACTACCACTAATAAAGTAGTTTTAGCTGGAGAAGTAAGAGGCCCATCAGTTTCTAAGGATCAGATTATATCTCAAGTTAGAGATTGTATTAAAGATATTGGTTATGAACAAGATGGTTTTCATTGGCAGAATTGTGATATTGAAAGTTTTCTTCATGAGCAGTCAGCTGATATTGCTATGGGTGTTGATTCTGCTAGCAATAAAGATGAAGGAGCAGGCGATCAAGGAATCATGTTTGGTTTTGCTTGTAAGGACACTGAATCTTTAATGCCAGCACCGATACATTATTCTCATCAAATATTGTATAAAATGGCACAAGCGCGTAAAGATGGATCTGCATCTGGTCTAGAACCTGATTCAAAAAGCCAAGTCACAATGCTTTATGAAAACGGAAAACCAACAAAAGTTACCTCTTTAGTAATTTCTTCACAACACAAAGAAGGTTTATCTCCTGAGGACGTAAAAGAAATCGTTAAACCTTACGTATATGAGTGTATACCTAATAACTTATTAGAAGGTCTAAAAGATGAAGAATTTTATGTTAATCCTACAGGAAACTTTGTAATTGGAGGCCCTGATGGTGACTCTGGTTTAACTGGCCGTAAAATAATAGTTGATACATATGGCGGTGCAGCGCCTCATGGCGGAGGTGCATTTTCAGGAAAGGATCCATCTAAAGTTGATAGGTCTGCAGCATATGCAGCAAGGTACTTAGCAAAAAATGTTGTAGCAGCGGATCTAGCGGATGAGTGCACTATACAGTTATCTTATGCAATAGGAGTATCGAAACCCTTATCGGTATATGTAAATACTAATGGAACAAATAAAATTGATGAACAGAAAATTGAAAAATCTGTGCAAGATTTATTTGATCTAAGCCCAAGAGGAATAAGAGAACATTTAAAACTAACAAATGCAATTTATGTTCCAACCTCTGCTTATGGCCATTTTGGTAGAGAACCAAGTAATCAAGGTCATTTCACCTGGGAAAAAACAGACTTGGTAGATGCGCTTAAAGGGATAGCTTAATTAGATTTGCTAAATTCAGAGAATCAGGTTTTAGATATCTCTCAGATAGAGGAATTTGCATTAACATTTAGTAAGAAACTGCAAATTGGGGATATAGTACTTCTAAAAGGTGAGCTGGGTTCAGGAAAAACAACTATATCACGATTTATTATTAATCATCTTTATAGCCTAAATAATCTTAAAAGACCTCTAGCAATTTCTAGTCCTTCCTATCCAATACTACTTACTTATGAACTGGGATCATTCGATATTTATCACTACGACTTGTTTAGAATAAAGGATATAAAAGAACTATTCGATTTAGATTTTTTGGAAAATATAAACAATTCTATATCTCTAATTGAATGGCCAGAAATTTTACTTAATTCATCTTTTCAGCAAAAATATTATCTTTTGGAATTACAAATCAAATCAGATTTAAAAAGAATTATTAATATTAAATATTATGAATAATATATATGGAATTTGTATCTGATAATATTTTTGAAATTCATCAGGGATTATCAGAGAAAAAAGTTTTTAGAAAATCACAAAATGAAATTTCTAAAATTATTATTGATTTTTCTAATGATGTAAAAGAATTTACAAATTTTCTTAAAGTTTACCAAATCCTTAAAAAAATTAATATATCTATACCAAAAATCTATGAAGTTTATTTTACAAAAAAAATTATTATAATGGAAGATTTTGGCATAAATACATTTGACAAAATATATAAAGAAGAAAATATTTATAAATTATTAAGAATAGCAATAGATAATTTAATTATTATTGAAAATTCCTTAATATACAAAGACTTAGAACAATTAGAAAAATATACGTTTAATGATTTAAAAAAAGAAATTAGTGAATTTATTAACTTTTATATCCCCTATAAAAAAATATCAAATTTTCCCATTAATGATTTTTATGATTCTTGGTTTAGAGTATATAATAACGAAAAATTTGATTTTACTAGTTTTGTTCACAAGGATTTTGAATTTATTAATTTGATTTTAGTTAACAAAAATCTATCACATCTTAAATGTGGCATAATTGATTTTCAAAGTGCATTTATTGGATTTAAGGGTTGGGACTTATTCTCTATTCTTGAAAATCCAAGATTAAATTTTACAAGTAAATACAATGATGATTTAATAAAATACTACTATCTAAATACAAATATCACTACAAATTATGAGAAATTTCTAAAACAGTACTACATCTTAAATTTAGCTAGACAAACTAGGTTAATTGGAAGATGGGTAAAATTATTATCTCTAGGTAATAAACAATTTTCAGATTACATTAATATTACAAAAAAAAGGATTATTTTTTGTTTATCAAAAATTACAGATAAAAAATTAAAACAATTATATGAAAAAGTTTTTATTAATTAATGACTGATTTTTCTATATTAATTTTAAGTGCAGGTTATGGAAAACGAATGCAAGACTTAACCCTAAAAACTCCAAAACCCTTACTTAGAAAAAAGAATAAAACATTATTAGAAAATACTATAAACTTTTTCCATGAAGTTGGTTGTAAAGAATTTTTTATTAACACACATTATTTACATAAAAACATAGAATTATTTATTTTAAATAATTTTAAAGAATATCCAATTAGTCTGGTTTATGAGCCTAGTATTCTTGGTACAGGAGGCGCTATACAAAATATTTTTAATTATACAAATATTAAAAAAATATGTGTAGTTAATTCTGATATTTTTTGGAAAAGTGATAATAAATTAGATGTAATAAACTTTTTAAAAAATTATGATGAAGTTACTCATTGCAAAATAATGTTATCAAAAGAAAAAAATTTTTTAGGTCTTAAAAAAAATAAAGGTGATTTTAATATTAAAAATGGTAATGTTTCAAACTGGATAAATGGACAAGATATTAATATTTATTCTGGTCTTCAAATTGTCTCTAAAAAAATTTTCAACAACTCATCAAATAATTTTAGTATGTATAAAATTTGGAATGATCTAATCGTTACTAATAATTTACAAGGATCTTTTATAAATTCAAAGGTTTTACATATTGGGGATAAAAGATCATTTGATAATTTTTAAAGTTACTTTGATCTTGATTATCAAATTTAATTCCTTAAATATTCAATATGTCCACTTTTGTAACAAATGACCAAAAATTTGAAGAAGATATATCTACTCAGACTGTACCAGTTGTTGTCGATTTTGGTGCTGAATGGTGTGGCCCATGCAAACAACTTGATCCAATTCTTGAGGAAATAGCAGCTGAAAACAAAGATAAACTTAAAATATTTAAATTAAATATTGATGAAAATCCAATGACACCTCAGAAATTTGGAGTCAGAGGTATTCCAACAATAATGATTTTTTCTGATGGTAAATTAATTGATCAAAAAGTAGGGAGTTTACCTAAATCTGCACTTGAAAACTGGATTAAATCAAACTTATAGTAATTTATCTCTAATTTTCCCAACTAAGTATAATGAACCTGTTATTAAGAAAATTCTTTGATTTGATTTATTTATATGTTTTATAACTTTATTTAAACTTTGAATTCTCAGACATTGGATTGCAAGAGAGTTACACACATCTAGTATTTCATTGTTTTTAAATGAATGCTTTTCATCAGGAATTTCCACAGCCAGTATATTTTTTATATGATTTTTTATTGTATTAAGGAAAATTTTTATTTCTTTATTATTAAGCATTCCAAATACAACACATGGATTTAAATTGTTAGACTTTAAAAATTCACTCAATCTTTTTGCTCCATCGACATTATGTGAGCCATCTAATATTATTTTTTTATTATTAAAATTTATTATTTCCAGTCTCCCCGGCCAAGCTGTGTCTCTTATTGCTTTATTAATTTTTTTATAATTTAAATCTAATTTATTTTGTAACATAATTTCTGAAAAAGCTAATGCTACGGCTGCATTTTCTATTTGATGTAAACCATTTAATTTAGGCCTTTTAATTATTCTTTTGTTTTTTTTGAATTGAAATTGAAAAGTTTTTTTATTAATATTAATTATTTTAAAATCTTTACTATAATAGTAAAAATTCTTTTTCTTCGTTAATTTTTCTAAAATAAATTTTTTAACTTCTTTTTTTTGCTTACTTATTAAAACATATTCACTTTTTTTAATTATTCCTAATTTTTCTTTAGTAATTTTAAGTATAGTATTTCCTAAAAACTCCTGATGATCAAAACTTATTGGAGTAATTATACTAAATAATTTTTTCGGAATTATATTAGTGGCATCCAATCTTCCACCTAAACCTGTTTCAAGGATTAAAAAGTCTGATTTAGATTGTTGAAATAATATGAAAGCAGCAGCTGTTGTTATTTCAAAAAAGGTAATTGGATCATCATTATTTTTTTTTCTAACAAATTCTAAAGTACTGTATAATTTTTTTGTACTTACATTTTTATTATTTAAAATTATTCTTTCATTAAATTTAGATAAGTGGGGAGATATATATGCATCACATGAATATCCATTTGAAACCAATATATTTCTTATAAAACTTTGAGTAGAGCCTTTACCATTTGTTCCTGCAATATGAATTGTCTTAGGTAAACCTAAATGAGGATCACCTATTTTTTTTAGAAGTTTCTCTAATCTATTTAAAGATAAATCTATATATTTTGGATGTAAATTTATGAGTTTATCTAACAGCCTATCTGTCTTAGATTTCACTTATCAACTAATATGTTTTAGTATTTTGTATAATGTTTCTCTCAAATTTTTTCTGTGCGAAACAATATCAACCATTCCATGTTCTTTTAAATACTCAGCTTTCTGAAAATCTATTGGTAATTCTTCTCTGATTGTATCTTGTATTACTCTTTTTCCGGCAAAACCAATTGTTGCTCCTCTTTCAGCTATAGTAACATCACCCAACATCGCAAATGAGGCAGTTACACCTCCTGTAGTTGGTTCAGTTAATATAACTATATAAGGAATTTTATTTTCATTAAGCATATCAACAGCAGCTATAGTTCTTGGCATTTGCATTAAACTGATTATTCCCTCTTGCATTCTAGCACCACCAGATGAGGTAACTACAACGTAAGGCAATTTTTTTTCGACAGATATTTTGGCACCTTTTACTATTGCACCACCAACAGCTCTTCCCATAGAGCCACCCATGAATTCAAAATTCATTAATCCTATAATAAGTTCTTGATCTTTAATTTTACCTTGTATTAATATAAATGCATCGTCTCTATTTGTCTTTTTTCTATACTCTTTAAGCCTATCTTTATATTTTTTTTTATCAGTAAAGTTTAGTGGATCATCAGAAATTTTATCTAACTCAATTTCATTATAATTATTATCATTAAAAAATAATTTTATTCTGTCCTCAGCACTCATTCTAAAATGATAATCACAATTTATACATACTCTTAAGTTTTCATTAAGATCCTTATGATGAATCATATTGCCACAAGACAAACAATTATTCCATAATTTTTCAGGAACATCACGTCTCTTAACCAGTGAGGTCAATTTTGGTTTTACAAAATTAGTTAACCAATTCATATTTTTGTACCTTGTTTTAACTCTTTAATAAATTCATCAATTTTATTTATCATTACATTTTTATTTTCTAAATTGTCTTCAATAATTTTGATTATACTTGAGCCCACTACTGCCCCATCAGCAATCTTACATACATTATTTACATCTTTAGAATCTTTAATACCAAAGCCCGGAACAATAGGTAACTTTGTGAATTTTTTTATAAAATTTATTGACTCTTTAAGTTCATCAATATTAGCTGACTTTTGACCTGTTATTCCCATAACACTTACATAATATAAAAACCCACTAGCATTTTTAAGTATTAGTTTTAGTCTACCTTCAGTTGTAGTTGGTGTAATTAGCCTGATTAAATCAATATCATTTTTCTTTAAGGCTATATTTAGTTCTTCATCTTCTTCAGGTTGCAAATCGACAATTATTAAACCATCCACACCATGAGAAACACAATTTTTTACAAAATTTTCAATCCCATAATGTAAAACAACGTTGTAGTAACCCATTAATATAATTGGTAATTTTTTATTTAAGGACTTAGCATTTAAAGCTAATTCAAAAATATTATCTAAAGTTATTCCATTACTAAGAGCTCTGTTACTTGATAATTGAATAGTAGGTCCATCAGCCATTGGGTCAGAAAAAGGCATACCTATTTCTAAAATATCAATATTATTTTTAATTAATTTACTAATAATTTGATTACTAGTTTCAAAATCAGGATCACATCCAGTAATAAAGGTAACTAATTTCTTATCATTTTTTTTGAATATCTGATTTATTAAATCAGTCATTTCATACTTATATTAAGTTCATCAGCTATTGCAAAAATATCTTTATCACCTCTACCGCACATATTCATAACTATGATTTTATTTTTAGAATAATTTTTCGCTATTTTCCTCACAGTAGATAATGCATGAGCAGGTTCAAGAGCAGGAATAATGCCTTCTAGTTCACAACAATATTTAAAAGCCTCAAGTGCTTCTTTATCAGTTGCTGACATATATTTAACTCTTTTTTCTTCAAATAAAAATGAGTGTTCCGGTCCAATACCTGGGTAATCTAATCCAGCAGATATTGAGTGAGCTTCTTGTATCTGACCAGATTCTGATTGTAATAAATATGTTTTATTTCCATGCAAAACTCCTGGTTTTCCACCAGTTAAACTTGCTGCATGTTTTGATGTATTAATTCCATGCCCAGCTGCTTCAACAGCTATCATTTCTACTTCAGAGTCATCTAAAAACTCATAAAATAAGCCCAAAGCGTTAGAGCCTCCACCAATACATGCTATTAATAGATCAGGATTTTTACCTTCTGTTTTTTTAAGTTGTTCTCGAACCTCTTTTCCAATTACAGATTGAAAATCTCTTACCATGGCTGGATATGGATGCGGTCCTGCAGCAGTTCCAATAATATAAAAAGTATCTTTAACATTGGTGACCCAGTCTCTTAATGCCTCATTCATTGCATCTTTAAGTGATTTTGAGCCTGTTGAAACACTTCTTATTTCAGCACCAAGCAATTTCATTCTAAATACGTTTGGAGATTGTCTTTCAATATCTTTTTCACCCATATAAATTACACATGGCAGACCAAATAGTGCACATACGGTAGCTGTTGCAACTCCGTGCTGACCCGCTCCTGTTTCAGCTATGATTCTTTTTTTACCCATTCTTTTAGCAAGTAATATTTGGCCCATACAATTATTAATTTTATGAGCTCCAGTATGATTTAGTTCATCTCTTTTAAAATAAATTTTTGCACCACCTAAATCTTCAGTTATTCTTTTTGCATAAAAAAGAGGACTTGGTCGACCAACATATGTTTCCAAATAATAGTTAAATTCATCATTAAATTGTTTATTATTTTTTATTTTTTCATACTCTCTCTCAACTTCTAGTATCAATGGCATTAGAGTTTCAGATACATATCTTCCTCCAAATTTACCAAAATACCCTCTTTCATTTGGATAATTTTTATAAGTATTTTTAAGCATAGTTTATTTTGTTCATTAAATTATTTATAATGTCATTATCTTTAATGCCAAGCTCTTTTTCCACTCCAGATGATAAATCGACTCCAAAAGGCTTAATATTTTTTGTCAAATGATCAATATTTTTCAAATTTACACCTCCAGACAAAAACCAAGGTTTTGAAGTATTTAAGTAGCTTATAATTTCCCAGTCAAAACTTTTAGCATTTCCACCTGGTAATTCATTTTTATTAGGTTTGTAGTCAAAAAGATAGTAATCTGCATCAGGATACATATTTATTTTATTTAGGTCATATTCTGATTGTATAGAAATTTTTTTAATAACTCTAATTTTATTTTTTTTTAACTGTCTAATATATTCATTATCCTCATAACCATGTAGTTGTATGTTTGTTAGATTTGTTTCTTTAATAAACGAATTTAAATCATCTATAGCTTCATTTACAAAAACTCCTACACCCTTAATTTTTAAATTTTTTGAAAGAACCAATAAATCTATCGCATCTTCTTTTGAAATATTTCTAGGGCTGTTATTATAAAAAATCATCCCAAAAAAATCTACACTATTTTCCTCGCAACAGAATAATGTTGTTTTATCTTTAATGCCACAGATTTTCACTATCATTTATTTTAAAGAGTTATTTATTTTTTTTATAGTCTTTAGAGGGTCTTTAGATAAAGTAATAGGTCGTCCTATAACTAGTAAACTTGCACCTTTTTCTACTGCTTCTTTGGGTGTTAGTACTCTTCTTTGATCATCATTTTTGTCTTTATAACTATTTATTCTAATACCTGGGGTGACGATTATAAAATTCTTTGGCAATATATTTCTCAAATAAATTAATTCTTTAGGACTACAAACTATACCATCAAGTTTTTGTTTAATAGCCTGTTTAACAAATTTTTTAACTAATAATTCAATTTTTTCCTCATTATAATATTTCTTTGTTTGGCTTTGATCTAAACTTGTTAAGACTGATACACCTAATATTTTAGTTACTCTATTTTTAATTAAGCTCGACTTCATCATTTGATCACCACCAGAAATATGGATGGTTGTTAACATTGGTTTTAATTTCACTAGAGCTTTTAAACCTTGATGAACAGTATTAGGTATATCATGGAGTTTCAAGTCTAGGAAAATTTTTGGACAAATTTTTTTTATTTTTAAATATCCTTCGATTCCAAAATTGAAAAAAAATTCATAACCAATTTTAAAAGCATATACTTCAGACTTTAGACTTCTTACTATTTTTTCTATTTTTTTAAAATTGTTGCTATCTAGTGCTACAATTATTTTATTCGATTTCATTATTTAATTTTGTATTTATTCTTTTGTGAAGAATTTTTCCTATTTTAAAATGTAGTTTATAAGATCTGCCTTTGTAAATTTTTTCATTCGTTTTTGGATTTCTTACGAATTTTTCTTTATTGATCTTTCTACTGATCGTGCCAAATCCTCTAATTTCAATATTTTGACCATTTTTTAACGAATTAGATATTTTTCCAATGAATATATCAAATATGGTTTCAACATCTTCTGAACTAAAATTACTATATTTTTTATTAAGATTAATTAATATTTCGGATTTTAACATTAATCCTATTTTTTTAGAACCGAACCTAATATATCTCCTAATGAGGCCCCGGAGTCACTTGAACCGTATTTAGAAAGCGCATCTTTTTCTTCTTGAATTTCTAATTCTTTTATTGATAAATTTAAATTTCTTGTTTTTTGATCAACTGAAATAAAGATAGAGTCGATGTTTTCCCCAACAGCAAATCTTTCATTTCTTTGTTCATTTTTATCTTTTGATAAATTATTTTTTTTAATATAACCAAAAATGCTATTTTCTGGATCAAGCTCTACTTTAATGCCTTTATCATCTATTGCGATGATTTTGCCAGTAAGTTTGGATTTTAATGGATTATTGTCTATATAGTTTTGGACTGGATCGTCTATTAGATGTTTTACACCAAGACTAATTCGCTCCTTCTCTACGTTAATGTCTAGAATTTTTACTTTTATTTTATCACCCTTTTTAAAATCTTTGAGTATTTTATCACACTCTTTTTCATCCCAGCTAAGATCAGATACATGAACCATTCCATCGATTTCATCTTGAACCTTAACAAAGATACCAAAATCAACTATATTTACGATTTCCGTTTCAAAAGAATCATTAATTTCGTAAGTATCTTTTAGTTTTTCCCAAGGATTATCTTTCATTTGCTTTAAGCTACAAATCAGTCTTTTTTTATCATCATCTATTTCTAAAACTTTGATACTTACAGTTTCATTAGTATTTACAATTTTAGATGGATGCGGTGGTTTTTTTAACCATGTTAATTCGCTTAAAGTTATTAAACCATCATATTTTTCATTGATTAAAATATTAACATGATTATCGCTTATATTTATGACTTTTGCTTCAATTACTTGATCTACCTTTATATTATCATTTACACTTTCCCATGGATTTTCAGATAGTTGTTTAATTCCTAAACTTAATCTTGATAGTTCTTCGTCAAACTTTAAAACTTTAACTTTAATATTTTGATTTAATTCTAGTATATCTGATGGATTGTTGATCTTCGTCCAGGATATATCTGTAACATGGACTAAACCGTCTAAACCGCCTAGGTCAATAAATGCTCCATAGTCTGTTAGATTCTTTACTTTTCCTTCTATTATTGAACCTTCCTGAATTTTACTTAAAAGTTCTTTTCGTTGTTCCTTCATCTCACTTTCGGTAATTGCTTTTCTAGATACAACAATGTTTCCCCTATATTTATCCATTTTTAATATCAAAAGCTCTAATGGTTTATTTAACAATTCTTTTGTATCTTTTGTTATTTGTCTCGTATCAATTTGACTACCTGGTAAAAAAGCGGTTACACCATTTAGGTCTACACTCATACCACCTTTAACTCTATTGTAAGGTATTCCGGTAACAATAGTATTGTTTGTGAAACTTTCTTGTAAATTATGCCATGCTTGTTGTTTAACGGCTTTTTCTCTTGATAGGACGGTTTCCCCATTAGCGTTATCAACGTTTTCAATATAAACCTCAGTTTCTTCACCTACATTCAGTTCTGGTTTGTACCCCGGTCTAGAGAATTCATTTAAAGGAATTCTACCTTCACTTTTAAGACCAACGTCAATTGTAACGATATCATTTTCAACTGAAACTATTTTACCTGTAATAATACTATTTTCTTTTATCTTTGTATTTTTGAACGTTTTTGCAATAAGTTCATCATATTGTGAATTAGAAATTTTGTTATTAGGAACTTTATTCATGATAACTTTGTTACTAATCTGTTAATTTTTGATAAAGCTTTTTTTAATTCACCATTATTATCAATTTTAACAGCTCCATTTGGAACAATGAGTGGTGAATTTTTTCTACATTTGTCTTTTATATCTCTCAATTTTATTTCCTCTAAAATTTTTGGGTATATAGACTTTTCACCAGCATCAATCAACTGTTTATATCTCCTTTTTGCCCTATTTACTTCATTTACCTCAATATATAGTTTTAAATCAGCTTCTTTAAAAACAACTGACCCAATATCCCTGCCATCAATCACAAAACCAGTGTTTCTTAAATTTTTGTATACAAATTCTCTTTGAAATTTATTTACATAATCTCTTACATATTTGTGTATGGCTATTCGTGAGGCCCAGACACTGATTTTTTCTTTCCTAAGTATTTTATTTTTTCTAAATGATAAGTTTTTCTCTTTTTTTAAAATTCTTAATATATTTGGCTTATCATCAAAACTAACTCCATTCTTTAAAAGTTTATGAGCTATTCTTCTATATATAATTCCAGAATCTAAATGTCTTAGTGACCATTTGTTGCTTAAATATTTTGCTATTTCACCTTTTCCAGATCCAGCTGGCCCATCAATTGTAATAATTATGTTCTTCAACTAAGTTTTCCACCTATTTTGTTAAACTCCTCTATAAATGAAGGAAAACTAGTATTTATTGAATCAGAGTCTAAAATATTTAGTTCACCAATTTTTGAACCCATTACGGAAAAAGCCATTGCAATTCTATGATCATAATCAGTTTGAATACTATTGTTATTAATCTCATATTGATCAGAAGGATATATATATAAGTCGTCTTCTTCTACTTTACAATTAACACCACACCTTTCTAGATTCGTAGTTATTAATTTTAATCTATCACTTTCTTTGACTCTTAATTCAGATAAGCCTCTAAAAATACTCGGTGAATTAGCAAAACAAGCAGCAACAGATAAAATTGGATATTCGTCAATCATTAACTTTGCAATTTCCGGACCCAGTTCACATCCATTTAGATTACTATAAAATACCTCAATGTCGCATATTTCTTCTTTATTGATTTGTCTTTTATTAAGGAAATTAATTTTTGCTCCCATTTTTTTTAATGCTAATAAGATTCCATTTCGAGTTGGATTAACATTTATGTTAGACATTTTTAAATGTGAATTTTTATTTACTAATGCGGCTACTATAAAAAAAGAACTACTTGATAAGTCTGATGGAACATCAATGTTTACCGATTTTAATTCTTTTTTTCCATTAATACTAATTATTTTTTTATTATCTATTTTTTCTATTCCTATATCAGCATCAAACGCTTCCAGCATTATTTCAGTGTGGTCTCTTGATATATTATGCTCAACTATTTTAGATAGTCCATGTGTATTCAAAGCTGCTAGTAATAATCCAGACTTTATTTGAGCTGATGGAATAGTAATATCTATTATTGTATTATTCAATTTATTACCTTTTATTATTATCGGTAAATTTCCATTTGATGTCTCAATTGAAGCATTCATTTTTAACAATGGTTCAGTAATCCTTCTCATAGGCCTTGAAGACAATGATTTATCTCCAGTCAATTTAGAAACAAATTTTTGTGAGGCTAGTAATCCAGTTAACAACCTTGCGCTTGTACCTGAATTGCCTAAATATATTTCAGTTTGAGGCTTGTTTAGAGAGGTTAAACCTTTCCCAAAAATAATAACTTTATCTTTATTTTCTTCAATTTCTACACCCATATTTTTAAAAGCATTTAGCGTATGATAAACATCTTCAGATTTTAGAATATTATTAATCTCTGTTATACCGTTTGAAATAGATGGAATTATAATTGATCTATGAGATATCGACTTATCACCAGGTATTATTGGATTTCCAATTAGACCATTGGTAATTTTATTACTTATCATTTTAAAGTTCAAATTGAGATCCAAGATAAAATTTCTTAATTCTATCATCATTGACTGCACTTTTTGGGTCACCCTCAAAAAATATTGCTCCTTCATTAACAATATAAACTTTATCTATAATTTTTAATGTTTCTCTTACATTGTGATCTGTAATTAATATTCCAATATTTTTGTTTTTTAATTTTCTAATTATGATTTTAATTTCTTCTATAGAAACTGGATCAATCCCTGTAAGAGGTTCATCCAAAAGCAAGTATTTTGGATTAGAAGCTAAAGTTCTGGCAATTTCTAATCTCCTTCTTTCACCTCCTGAAAGTACTATTGATTTTGATTTTCTTACATGATTTAAATCAAATTCATTTAGTAAATTTTGAAGAATGATCTCTTGTATTTGTTTGTCTTTTTCTACTATTTCTATAATTGACATAATATTGTCTTCTACATTCATTCCTCTAAATATAGATGCTTCTTGGGGTAGGTAGCTGATACCGATTTTGCCTCTAATATAAATTGGGAGATTTGAAATCTCAACTTTATCTAAATATATGGAACCAGTATCAGGCTTTACTAACCCAACTATGACATAAAAAGTTGTTGTTTTACCAGCACCATTTGGACCAAGTAAACCAACAATTTCCCCTCTTTTGATAGATAGACTAATATCTCTAACAACTTCTTTATTTCCATAAGTTTTTGAAATTTTATTAATTAATAATCCGTCATCAAGTATTTTAAATTTATTCATTTTTATTTGAAATGATGACTTTAACTTTGTTTGAGTTATTTGAATCTACTTTGTAAGAATTTGTTTCAGTATTTAGTGTGCCATAATCACCAGTAATTTTCTCTCCATCTCTTATTATTTTCACATTTTGTTTAAGTTCAATTGTAGACTTTAATTTATCATAGCTAATATTTTTAGCATACAATTGAGTTGTATTTGTTTCTATAAAAGCAATTTCTGAATCTAAAACATTAAGAAATTTAATTTCTTTATTATTTTCAATAATTGCAAAAGTTCCATTTATTTTTTCTCCTTCTATTTGAATATCATCATTAACTAATTTAGAGTTTGGTCCTTCTAAAAAAAAATTTCCATTTGTATTATTTACTTTAATGATCCCATCTGAATTCATATTTGCATCTTCTGTTGACAAAATAGAATTTATACCATTTATAAATATTTCTTCTGAGTCAACATGAAAAATAAGATTTTTTCCTGATGCATCTATATTATAATTTTGTGAACTAAAATTTACGTTTCCTAAAGCTTCTATTCTTTTGATATCATACATATCATTATTAAAAAAAATTTTTATATTATCTCCTGATAGTAAAAAATTATCAGATGTTATTTTGACATTTTTTTTTAAAAGATAGTATTTTTCTTTTTGAAAAACTTCAATGCCTTCTTCTGTAATAATTTCAGTTTCACCAATTTCTCTACTAAAAACTGAATTACTTAAAATTAAAAATAATAATAACAAACAACTTAATTTCATTTCAAAATAATTTTAGTATTGCCATAAAAATTAATTTTATTGCCATTATCATAAATATTAAAACCTTCAGAGGTAATTATTGTATTTTTTGATCTAAATACAGACTTTTCCATGCTCTGTGCTGTTTGCTGCTTTCTATCAAATGTGACATTGTCTGATTTAATTGTAAATTGATTAGAACTAAACTTTACATTTTCCATAAGCATTATCTTGTCATTATTTATGAAACTACCTTCATTAGCAGTCACAATTATTTTTTCTTTTTCATTATTTATTGAAAATTTGGGTTGAGTGATATCAGATTTTGAAACATTTACTATTTTATCAACTTTATTATTTTTTGAAAATAAATAAAATTCAAATAAAATTAATAATGTAAAGATTAAGATTGTAATTAGTGATAATAATAAAATTTTTTTGCTGCTAAATGAAAGTAAAAAATTCAAACTAACTTGTTAACCTCAGTAAATCATGAATATGAATTATGCCTAGAGGTTTCTTTTTTGCACATACAAATAAACTAGTAATTTTTTTATTATTCATAATATTTATAGCTTCACCTATTAACATCTTCTTATCAGCTAATGTTGGGTTTTTTGTCATTAATTCTGAAGCTTTTTTATCAAAAAATTTAGAGTTTAAATTTCTTCTTAAATCTCCATCTGTAATGATTCCAACTATTTTATTATTCTTATCAACAACACCAATACAACCAAAGCTTTTTTTTGTCATAGTGATAAGTGTTTTAGACATCTTATCATTTAGTTTTGCAATAGGTATGGATTTTTTAATATGCATAATTTCACCGACTGTTTTTAGATCCTTGCCTAAATTGCCACCTGGATGAATATTTTTAAAATGAGCGCTTTGAAAGCCCCTTAGCTCCAGTAAAGCTACAGCAAGACAATCGCCTATAATCATAGCTATAGTGGTAGAAGTAGTTGGAGCTAAATTTAATGGACAGGCCTCTAATGGTTTTTTATATAGTATTCCGATAAAAGCATTCTTATGTAATGTACTTTTTGAATTACTAGTTATGCTTATCAAATTGATATTGTATCTTTTAGTAAAATGAATAATGTCATTGAGTTCTGATGTTTCACCAGAGTTTGATAAAGCAATAACACAATCATTTTTTTGAATACTACCAAGATCTCCATGACTTGCTTCAGTAGCATGCACAAAATACGAAGGAGTTCCAGTAGATGTCAAAGTCGCTGAAAGTTTTTTGCCTACGTGAGCACTTTTACCAACTCCTGTAACTATTACTCTACCTTTCAGGTTATATATTAGCTCTACAGCTTTGCAAAAATTATTGTTAAAAGTTGAAGATAAAGTTTTAATACTAGATAATTCGTTTGCAAAAGCTTTTTTAGCACTTCTCAATATTTTATTTTTTCTATTCATCAATGTTTAAATATATCTTGATCAATCCAACCATTTATATCTAAATCAGTTCTGTGTTCAATAAAATCAAAACAAGCTTTTGCAAGTTTATCTCTATTCTCTCTTACAAGCATTGTATCCAATTTTTTCTTGATTTTATGAAGATAAAGCACGTCAGTTGCTGCATATTTCTGCTGATCTTTTGTTAATTCACCACCCCAATCAGATGATTGTTCTACTTTTGAAATATTTTTATTTAATAATTCCTTACAAAGATCTTTATAGCCATGTTTGTCTGTATATGTTCGAACTAATTTTGAAGCAATTTTAGTACAATAAATATTATTAATATTTATTTTGAAATTATACTTAAATACAGCGACATCAAATCTAGCATAGTGAAAGATTTTTTGTATTTTTTTATTTTTAAGTAATTTAATTAGGTTAGTCGGTTTAGTCTTTGTTAAATTAATTTTAATCAAATGGCATATATTATCACCCTTAGATACTTGAACTAAGCATAATTTGTCTCTTTTTGGATTTAAGCCCATTGTTTCGCTATCGATAGCAACAATATTACCCAAATTTAAATTATCGGGTAAGTCTCCAGCATAAAGATTTATTTTCATTTTGATATTATTACGTATACTATGTATGTTTTTATTTATAACATTTATTTTTTTAAAGGTCATGAAATCAATTGTAATTTTTGGAGGAGCAGGTTTTGTAGGTAGACATTTGATTAGACGTCTTGCAAAAAATGGCTATAAGGTAATCGTTCCCTATCAGAGATCTGTTCAAGAAGCTAAAATCCGACTTTTAGGCGTTACAGGCCAGGTCATTCCATTTCCCTATACAACTTTAGAAGATAAAAGGCTTAAATCTGTTGTTAATAATGCTAATGTGTGCATTAATTTAAAAACTACTTACGATCAAAAGAAAGGTAATTTTAACAATACAATATATAAGTTTAATCAGAAACTTATTAGAATTTTAAAATCTAGTAAGAATCTAAAACAATTCATTCTTTTCTCTGGTCTTGGTGTAGATATTGATAAAAATTCAACGAGAAGCATTGCAGTACATAAATCTGAAAAGGAAGCCTTTAAACAACTAGACAATGCAATTATTATTAGACCAGGCGTTATTATAGGTGGTGGTGATATTTTTTTGAAAAGACTTTTGCCAATATTTAAAGCTTCATTTTTTGTTCCACTTTTTGGAGATGGTTCAACAAAATTCCAACCAGTATTTATTGACGACGTATCCCTAGCTGTTGATGAAATAATCAATTCTAAGATATACGGGAAAAATATTTATGAGCTTGCCGGTCCCAGGATTTATTCATACAAAGAATTTTTTAATCATATTTCTAATTTTTTAAACAAAACTAGAGTTTTTGTTCCTGTTCCTATGGCCGTAATGAAACCTACGATAAAAATTGCTGAAAAAACACCATTTTCACCTCTTACGTCAGAACAGCTAACACTATTTGAAAAAGACAATCTTATTGTAAACGTTGATAAATCATTCCAAAATCTTGATATTAATCCACAGGACACTCTACAAATTCTTAAAAATATTGTTGTAAATTAAGGGTTTTCTAAGTTTTAGTACATTAGTGGTACTATTATTAAAAAATTATTGTTTTCTTTTCATCTTGAATGTGTATTTGGTTAGATCTAGATAAAATAGTAAACAAATGATAACTAAATGCTAAAATTTACAAAAATTAACAAGGAAAATCCTAGTAAAATATCTGCTAAAGATAGAGTTAAATCATTTGATGAAATTTACGCTAAATATGCCTCTCAAAAGGCTGAAGAACAAGCTTCCAGATGTTCTCAATGTGGTGTGCCTTTCTGTCAAGTTCATTGTCCATTACACAATAATATTCCAGATTGGTTAAAACTAACTGCTGAGGATAGAATGCAGGAGGCATTTGAAATTTCCAGTTCTACAAATAACATGCCTGAAATTTGTGGTCGTATATGTCCCCAAGATCGTTTGTGCGAAGGTAACTGTGTTATTGAACAATCTGGCCACGGCACTGTTACTATAGGATCGATAGAGAAATATATTACGGATAAAGCTTGGGAAGAAGGTTGGGTTAAAAATATAGAACCAGTTGAAGAAAGAAATCAAAGTGTGGGAATTATCGGTTCTGGTCCAGCTGGATTAGCTGCAGCAGAAGAACTTCGTAAAAAAGGATTTCAAGTTACAATATATGATCGTTACGATAGACCAGGTGGTCTTTTAATTTATGGTATTCCAAATTTTAAACTAGAAAAAGATATTGTTATAAGAAGAACAAATCGACTTAAAGAAAGTGGAATTAAGTTTGAATTAAACTGCGATATTGGTAAAGATATTACTTTTGATGATATTAAAATCAAGCATGATGCAGTTCTTATAGCAACTGGAGTTTACAAATTTAGAGAAATTAATCTAAATATTTCTAATTTTAATAATGTTGTACCTGCCTTAGATTTTCTAATAGCTAGTAACAAGACTGGTTTGAAAGATAAAGTTGAAGATTTCACAAATGGCAGACTAAATGCTAATGGTAAAAATGTAGTCGTCATTGGTGGTGGTGATACTGCTATGGATTGCGTTAGAACAGCTGTAAGACAAGGAGCAAAATCTGTTAAGTGTCTTTATAGACGTGATAAAACAAATATGCCTGGTTCACAAAGAGAAGTACAAAATGCAATAGAAGAGGGTGTTGATTTTCAATGGTTAACGTTACCAACTGCATATTCGGGAAATGGGTCACTAAAAAAAGTCAGAACTGTTTTAATGCAACTTGGATTACCAGATGAGTCAGGTAGAAGAAAGCCAGAGCCAAAAGAAGGTACAGAAAAAGACCTAGATGTTGACTTAGCTATAGAAGCACTGGGTTTTGAACCTGAAAATCTACCTAAGCTTTTTGACAATAATGACCTGACAGTTACAAGATGGGGTACACTAAAAATTAATTATAAAAATATGATGACATCAGTTGATGGTGTATTCGCTGCAGGTGATATTGTTCGCGGTGCAAGTTTAGTTGTTTGGGGAATCAAAGATGGTCGTGATGCAGCAAAAAATATTAATAAATATTTAGAAAACAATTTTGCCGAACAAAATAATATTAATAAGAAAGCAGTAAATGCCTAATCACTTTATTGAAAAGTACAAAAAGGATAAAAAATTCTTAGAAGAAAATTATGTTTATAATGAACAAGATGAACATTCGTCATGTGGAGTCGGATTAATAGCATCATTAGATGGTACTGAGACAAGAGAAATAGTCGAGTTAGGAGTTCAAGCTTTAAGAGTTTTATATCACCGGGGTGCAGTTGATGCCGATGGTAAAACAGGTGATGGTGCAGGAATACAGTTATCTATACCAAAGAATTTTTTTATTCAACAAATAGAAAGAACCGGTCATACCCCTAATGATTTCCCTTTTGGGGTTGGTATGATATTTTTACCACGCACTGATTTTGCTGCGCAAGAAAATGCACGCACAATTGTTGAGTCTGAAATAATTAAAGAGGGTTTAAAAATATATGGTTGGAGACATGTTCCAATTAATTCATCTATTATAGGTGATAAAGCAAAAGCAACGAGACCTGAAATTGAACAAATACTAATTTGTAATGAAGAAATAGAAGACGAAAAGCAATTTGATAATAAACTTTATATAATTAGAAAAAGAATAGAAAAAGAAATTAGAAATCAAAATATTTCTGATTTTTATATTTGCTCACTTTCTTGTCAGTCTATTGTTTATAAAGGTATGTTTTTAGCAGAACAGCTTTCCAATTTTTATCCAGACATACAAAATGAGAATTTTGTTTCTAGATATGCTGTTTATCACCAGCGTTATTCAACTAATACATTTCCTACATGGTCTTTAGCACAGCCATTTAGAGTGATTGCACATAATGGTGAAATCAATACACTTAAAGGTAATAAAAACTGGATGGCCGCTCATGAGCCAAGAATGAACCATAAAAATTTTGCCAATAATGTAGATGATTTAAAACCTATAATTGATGCTAAAGCGTCTGACTCTGCTGCGTTAGATTCTACGATAGAGTTATTGGTTAAAGCTAATCGCTCTTTACCTATGGCTAAAATAATAACAATTCCAGAGGCCTGGTCCCATAGAAGAGATTTCCCAAAAAAAATAAAAGATTTATACGCTTATGGTGGAGCAGTTATGGAGCCATGGGATGGTCCAGCAGCAATATGTGGTGCATACGGTGATTGGGCAATTGCTGGAATGGATAGAAACGGCCTTAGACCAATCAGATATACTCTAACAAAAAATCTTCTTATTGCTGGCTCTGAAACTGGAATGGTTGATATTAAAGAAAACGAAATAGTAGAAAGAGGTAGGGTAGGACCAGGTCAATTAATAGCAGTTAACTTTAAAGAGAAAAAATTCTTTAAAGATCATGAGATAAAAAAGTATTTAGCAGAAACAAAACCATTTGGTGATTGGACTAAAAAAATTACTTATATTGATAAACTTGTTCAATCTGTTGATGAGGAATTTAGAGATTTAGATTCTGGAGATCTTCGAAAAAGAATGGCATGCTTTGCCTGGTCAGTAGAAGACATCGAATTAATACTTCATCCAATGATTGCTGAAAAAAAAGAAGCAACAGGATCTATGGGAGATGACACTCCATTAGCTGTGCTCTCAAATAAATACAGAGGACTCCATCACTTTTTTAGACAAAACTTTAGTCAAGTTACAAACCCACCGATTGATTCATTAAGAGAAAGAGTTGTAATGAGTCTTCGAACTAGAATTGGAAACTTAAGTAATATTCTTGATGAAGATGAAGACCAATGCAATCACTTACAATTGAATTCTCCTGTTCTTTCCATTGAGCAATTCAAATCTATGCGTAGATATATGAAAGATACTGTCAAGATAATTGACACTACAATGGACAAAACAAATCCTGAAAATAATTTTGAGACAGAAATTTCAAGAATAAACCAAGAAGCTGAACACGCTGTTAGAGAAGGGTATGTTCATATAATTTTAAGTGACAAAGAAATGTCTAAAACAAGAATAGCCATTCCCATGATTTTAGTTACAAGTTCTGTTCATCATCATTTAATTAAACAAAATCTTAGAACTTTTATTTCCTTAAATGTTCAATCTGCAGAATGTTTAGATGTGCAATATTTTGCAGTGCTTATCGGAGTAGGAGCAACAAGTGTGAATGCGTATATGGCACAACAAGCCATTGCGGAAAGACATAAAAAGGGACTATTCAAAAATCTCACATATGAAGAATGTGTAGAAAGATTCATTAATTCCATAAATAATGGTTTGCTTAAGACTATGAGTAAGATGGGAATATCAGTAATTAATTCATATCGAGGTGGTTGTAACTTTGAAGCGATTGGACTCAGTAGAAATTTAATGAGTAAATATTTTCCTTCTATGAGTTCTAAAATATCTGGTATCGGAATCAGCGGTATTGAAAGAAGATCAAGATTAGCTCATGATAACGCTTATGAAGAAAGTGTTATTACACTGCCGATTGGAGGAAACTATCGCTACAGATTTGGCGGTGAGAAACATGCTTTTGAAGCAAGATCAATTCACATGCTTCAAACTGCGGTAACTTCTAATAATTATTCTTTATTTAAAAAATATTCTTCGATGATTGACGAAATGGACCCTATAAATATTCGTGATCTACTAGACTTCAAAAAGAACAACAATAACAATAACTCAAACACAGTAGAACCTTCTCAAGAAATTAGAAAAAGACTAGTTGCGCCAGGGATATCACTTGGAGCCTTAAGTCCAGAAGCGCACGAAACTCTTTCTATAGCAATGAACAGAATAGGAGCTAAATCAGATTCAGGTGAAGGTGGTGAAGATCCAATTAGATTCAAACCTAAGTCAAATGGAGATAATGCATCATCAAAAATTAAACAAATTGCAAGTGGACGATTTGGTGTAACAGCAGAGTATCTAAATAATTGTGAAGAAATTGAAATCAAAGTTGCACAAGGTGCAAAACCTGGTGAGGGTGGACAACTGCCAGGAGGAAAAGTTACAGAATTAATTGCTAAACTAAGACATTCAACTGAAGGTGTTACGCTTATTAGTCCTCCTCCTCATCATGATATTTATTCTATTGAAGATTTAGCCCAGCTTATTTACGATTTGAAGCAAATAAACCCAAGAGCTAAAGTATGTGTTAAGTTAGTTGCTCAGTCAGGTATTGGGACAGTCGCAGCTGGTGTTGCAAAAGCAAAAGCTGATACGATACTCATCTCAGGTCACAATGGTGGAACTGGAGCAAGCCCACAAACAAGTATTAAGTATGCAGGACTTCCTTGGGAACTTGGATTAAGTGAAGTACATCAAGTCCTTTCTCTAAATAACTTAAGGGATAAAGTTGTTCTTAGAACTGACGGAGGTTTGAAAACAGGAAAAGATATTGTTATTGCGGCAATGCTTGGGGCAGAAGAATATGGAATTGGGACAGCAAGTTTAGTTGCTATGGGTTGTATCATGGTTAGACAATGTCATTCAAATACTTGCCCTGTTGGAGTTTGCTCACAGGATGAAAAACTTAGAGAAAAATTTACCGGCACACCAGAAAAAGTAATTAATCTTTTTAGTTTTATTGCTGATGAAGTAAGAGAAATTCTAGGATCACTAGGCTTTTCTTCTCTTGATGAAGTAGTTGGAAGATCTGATCTTTTATATCAAGTCAGTAGAGGAAGTTCTGATCTTGACGATTTAGATTTAAATCCAATCATTCAAACCATTGATTCATCAGTTGGAGAATTTGATACAAAGAAAAAAACCATTAATAAGGTTAGTGATAGTCTTGATATTAAAATCATAGAGGATGCTAAGTCTTTCTTTGAAACAGATCAAAAAATTGAACTAAACTATAATATTAAAAATACTGATAGAGCCATAGGTACAAGACTTGCATCAGAAATTACTACTACAAAAGGAATGAGTTTTCTTCCAGAGGATTTTGTTACTGTTAATTTTCATGGTTCTGCTGGACAATCTTTTGGAGCATGGAGTGTGCAAGGAACTTCTCTTAAAGTTTTTGGTGACGCTAACGATTATGTTGCAAAAGGATTATCAGGAGGTAAAATTGTTATTCAACCTAGCTCATCTTCTCAACTAAAAACAAACAAAAATGTTATTATTGGGAATACTGTCCTATATGGAGCAACACGGGGTAAACTTTTTGCAGCTGGAACTGCTGGTGATAGATTTGCTGTTAGAAACTCTGGGGCACATGCTGTTATTGAAGGATGTGGTGATAATGGATGTGAATATATGACTGGTGGAAGTGCAGTTATTCTTGGCGAAGTAGGAAATAATTTTGGAGCTGGAATGACAGGAGGTATGGCATTTGTGTACGATAAAGAAGGAACACTACCACTTCGAATCAATCTTGAAGATATTTTCTATCAACAACAAATGACAAATTATTGGGAAAAAATTTTATATCAAAAAATTGAAGAACATATCAAGGAAACAAATTCAATGTACGCAAATAATTTACTCGAAAATTGGGAAAATGAGAAATTGCTCTTCTGGCAGATTGTACCAAAAGAAATGATAAATAAATTTGATCAACCTGTATTAATTCAAGAAGAAAAATCTGCTTAGTTTTTTATTATTGATTGAATAGAATCATTTATTATTTTTAAATCAAATGGATCAGATAATCGATGATCACTATTTTTTAATAATTTAATTTGTATTTGATTGCCTTTAATTTTTTTTACTATTCTTTCTGGAATATTTGGAGTGACAACTTTATCTTTTAAACCTTGTATTAAAATTAAAGGTTTATTCCATTTGAATTCTTTATTTAAAATTTTATTTTTTCTACCGTCAACAATATATTTCTTTTTTATAAGATAATTAAAGCCATAGGAGGAATATTTAATAATTCCCCTTTTTTTCATTTCTTGTTTTTTCTTTAAAGGCAATTTTTTATAAAACCCATCGATATAATCAGGTGCTGCTGCTAGACCTACTAATCCCACAATTCTTCTTGATCTTGCTTTGGCAGCTAAAAACATTAACCACCCACCCATACTACTACCAACTAGTATTTGTGGACCTTTGGCAATATTATCAATGATATCAATTAAATCTTTCTTCCAATCTGAAATTGTAAAATCTTCAAATTTTCCATCAGATTTACCATGACCACGGCATTCAAAACGGATAAACTGCAATTTATTTTTTCGAGCAAATCTTTCTAAAGACAAAGCTTTTTGACCACTCATATCTGAGTTAAGGCCATGGATAAAGATGATACCAGGTTCTTTACCGTTTATAGATTTATAGTGAATTCTTTCTTTTTTCTTATTAATAAAGTAAGGCATTTTTGATACAAATACTTATATTTTAATAAAATGTCATCATTTAATGTAGCTCAAATTCTTCCCTCTTTAGATTCTGGTGGTGTCGAAAGAGGTACTATTGAAGTTGCAAATTATTTATCTGAATTAAATTTAAAAAATAATATTATCTCAAATGGAGGGCGTTTAATTAAGGAAATTGATAAAAATTATACTAATCATTATCAATTACCAGTTCATTCAAAAAATTTTTTTATTTATCCATTAATTGCTAATCAATTAAAAAAATTAATTATTAATCAAAATATCAATGTTGTTCATGTACGATCAAGAGCACCAGCATGGATTTTAAGTTTTATAAAAAATAGAAACTTCAAAACAATATCTACATTTCATAATGTATATAGTGGTAATTCTTATTTTAAAAAAATCTATAATAAGCAATTATCTAAAGTTGACCAGATTGTTGCAATTTCAAATTATGTTAAAAATGAAATTAGTAAAAAATACAATTTAGATTCAAATACAATTAAAGTGATCAATAGAGGAGTTGATGTTAAATATTTTGAAAAACCAATTCTAGATTCTCAAATAGGTAATATAATAAATAAGTATCAAATTGATACATCAAAAGATATTATTTTATATCCAGCAAGGTTAACAAAATGGAAAGGTCAAATTGAGTTTTTAGATATATTTAAAAAGATACAAAATGATAATTATATATTATATTTTGCAGGTGATACAAAAAATCAATCTTATACAGAAAAATTACAGAAAAAAATTCAAAGTTTTAATCTTAGTCATAAATGTAAAATTATAGGTAATCTACTTAGGGATGATTTGAAAATTTTATATCACCTGTCATCAATTATTACTTCATTTCCTTTACAAGCTGAAGGCTTTGGTAGAGTTATAAGTGAAGCTTTAATAATGAGAAAAAAGATCCTAGCCTTTAACTATGGCGGTGTTAAAGATCAGCTCGATACATTAGATGATATCTATAAAGTAGATCCTCATAAATATAATGATATAGATATAAAGCTTCAAAATATTCTGAAATTAGAAGTTGAAAAATTTTCTCATATTTCTTTAAATAGTAAAGATTATATAACAAAAAAATTTTCAAAATACCAAATGGTGCAAAATTATTTAAACTTATATGAACAGCAATCAATTTAACAAAATACTAGTTGTTAAGCATGGATCACTTGGTGATATTGCCTTTTCTATATTTGCCATGGCATCAATTAAGCAATTTTTTAGTAACGCCACTATCGACTTACTGACTGAAGAAAAATACACAAATTTTTTAAAAAATTCTAATTATTTTAGTTCAATTTTTAAAGATAATAGAAAAGGCATAATAGATTCACTAAAGGTCATATTAAAAATAAATCAAAATAAGTATGATCTAATCATAGATTTACAAAATTCTAAAAGGACAAATAACTACTGGTCATTTTTAAAATTTATTTCAAAAGTAAAAGTTAATGGATCTAGGCCTAGTTGCGATATTCAGTATTTAATCCCTCCCCAAGGAACTGAGTCTCCTCAACAAGGTTTATACAATCAATTAAAGTTAATAGGCATAAATGAAATAAATCAAAACATTGATTGGTTGTCCAAAAATATTCCAGAAATTAATGAAAACAAAATAATCTTAATGATACCTGGTGTTTCTAAATCAGGTAAAGATAAACAATGGCCGTCTGATAATTTCGCATTACTTGCTAGTTCTCTAGAAAAAAAAGGATATCAAATTTATATTGTTGGTCAAAAATCAGATAAAGAAATATTAGAGACTATTAGTAATAAATGTCAAAAGGTTATTGATTTAACTGATAAATCTCCTCCAGAGATAATTTACTCCATAGCTAAAAAAAGTAATTTTGTAATTAGCAACGATACCGGTCCAGGTCATATAGCAGCTTTAAGTAACTCACCTATTCTTTTTTTAGCTAAAGATAATGCTATTTCAAAATCAAATTTGTCTGAGTATAAAAATGGATACACAATCCTAGGCGATACAATGAAGTCAATATCTGTAAAAAAAGTTTTAGATTTTTTAAATAAAAAAAAATTAATTGATAAATGAAATTAACTTTTCTTCTAAATATTGATCATTTGACTGAATTTTAGTATATTTTTTTTTCCATGGTGCATATTCTTTTGCGATCATGTCTGGAAAATTATCAGCATCATAAATAACACAAAGTTCCGTTTTCGAAAGTGATGCAATATGTGTACACCCACATTCAGGGGTAATCACATATGATGATGAACTCGTTATTGATGTCCAATTATCAAAGTCTAGTTGATCTAAGATTAAAATATTTTTTATGTTTTTAAAATTTTTAAATTCTTTATTTGTGATCATCTTATATTTTTGAAAGATCTTATAAAAAACATTTTTTGATGTACTATCAGTTGTCATTACAATATTAATCTTTAAATTTTTTAGGCTTTCCAATAAATTAATAAACCTATCTTCTGAAAAATATTTATTGATCCATTTTGAAGACAAATGAATTAAGCATAATTTTTCAGAATTTAGGTTTACTTTATCAAATTCAAATAAATTCTTAATTTCTGCATTATTATTTAAATTTAATCCATTTTTAGTAATCAATTCCATCATAACTTCTGTTTGATGAATTGATGTATTTTGTGAATATCTTAATTGTCGATCAATTATTATGAAGTGATCATAAAAGATTTTACCCAAAATTATATCGAAAAATTTACTTAAGTAATTATTCTTGTATCTGGATTTAAAAATTAATACTGATTTTGTTCTACTTCTAGAAAAAATTGATATTAACATACTAATTATACCAGGGCTAAATGTAAAAATATAATCATATTTTTCATTTCTTAATTTTAAAATTGTTTTTAAGATTTGAATAAATTTATTTTGAATTAAAAAAATTTTGTTAATTGATTTAAATTTTTTACATATTTTTTGATTAGTTTTAGAACATACAACATCAATTTGATTATCTGCATTTAATTCTTTTAATCCCTGAACAACTGGAAGTGTAAGGATCATGTCTCCCATTTTGTCGATTCTAACTAAACAAATTCTCATAAATCGCATTTAATAACTTAAAAACAAATAATGTTTTTTTTAAAATCAGGTCTTGAATTTAATTTCATTTAAGATTATATCCTACCAAAATATGACAAAACACATAATATCTTAATATGCTATTTAATAATAGCTATAACATAATCTCTATATAATTTTGGCCGTTAACTTTAAAACAAAAAAAGATATTGGTCCTAGAATCAACGAGCAAATCACTGCAAGTGAAGTTAGACTTATATCAAGTAATGGAAAACAGTTAGGAATACTAAGTATTCGTGAAGCTCTTATTCAAGCAGAAGATGAAGGATTTGATCTAGTTGAAGTTTCTCCAGAAGCAAATCCGCCGGTGTGTAAGATCATTGATTATGGAAAATTAAAATATAGAGAACAAAAAAGTAAAAAAGAAGCCAAAAAAAAGCAAAAAACAATTGAAGTAAAAGAAATTAAAATGAGACCTGGAATAGATACACACGATTATAATGTTAAAGTAAAAGCTCTTTCAAAATTTATTGGAGGGGGAAATAAGGTTAAGGTCTCGATGCGTTTTAAGGGCAGAGAGATGGAACATCAAAATTTAGGTTTTGATCTACTAAAAAAACTCACTACAGAAGTTGAGGAATATGCAAAGGTAGAAGTAGCGCCAAAATTTGAGGGTAAACAAATAATGATGATTTTAGTCCCTCAAATCGTCAAATAACTGTAAATATTGCAAAAGATCAATTAATCAGTATAAACCCATCAAACTTGTTGTGGCCTGCGGGGCAGCCCAACGGTAAACTTAAATAAAGGAGATTTCAATGCCCAAGCTTAAAACTAAGAGCAGTTTGAAAAAAAGATTTTCAAGAACAGGAACTGGAAAGATTAAATTTAAACCTGCTGGAAAAAGACACGGAATGAGTAAACGTTCCAACAAATTCATTCGTAACACTAAAAGATCAGCAATTATGTCATCAGGTGACGCTGCTTTGATAGATCATATGTTACCATACAATAAGTAGGGGGATTAATTATGGCAAGAGTATCAAGAGGTGTTACAGCAAGAGCTAGACACAAAAAGGTTATCAAAAAAGCAAAAGGTTATTACGGTAGAAGAAAAAATGTATTTAGAGTAGCAGTTCAAGCTGTTGAAAGAGGAATGCAGTATGCTTACAGAGATCGTAAAAAAAGAAAAAGTGATTTTAGAGGTCTCTGGATACAGCGGATCAATGCTGGCGTGAGAATGCATGGATTAACATATTCTCAATTTATTTCAGGTTTAAAAAAGTCATCCATTGAAATTGATAGAAAGATTTTAGCGGATCTTGCAGTTAACCAGCCAGAGGCTTTTAAAGCTTTAGTTGATAAAGCTCAATCTGCTAGATAATTTTAATTAATAAAATATAATAGATATTGATGGCATTTGCTGAAAATAAAATTGATGTTCTAAAAAAAATTAAAGCTTCAAAATCCTTCGAAGATTTAGAAAAACTTCGACTATATTATCTAGGTAAAAAAGGATTAATACCTGAAGCTTTAAAAGGATTAGGCTCTTTGTCGATTGAAGAAAAAAAATCGAAAGGACAGGAATTAAATATTATTAAAAAAGAAATTGAAGAAGGTATTAAAAACCAAAGAACAGAAATTGAAAATATTGAAATTTCAAACAAGATTAATTTAGAATCAATTGATGTTACTCTACCACCTAATATTTCTGAAAAAGGAAAAATACACCCAATTAGTCAAACAATATTTAATATTATAGAAATTTTTGGAAATTTAAATTATGCAGTGGAAACAGGTCCAGATATAGAAACAGATTTTAATAATTTTACAGCTTTAAATATCCCAGAACATCATCCAGCAAGAGAAATGCAGGATACTTTTTATGTTCAGGATAATGGAGACAAAAATGTTCTTCGAACCCATACCAGTCCTGTTCAAGTGAGAACTATGCTTAACACAAAACCACCTATTAAAATTATTGTGCCTGGCAGAACTTATAGAAGTGACTCAGATGCTACACATGCTCCTATGTTTCATCAGGTAGAAGGTTTAGTCGTTGATACAAGTTCTACTATGGTTGATTTAAAATCAACACTCGTTTCATTCTTAGAAGAATTTTTCGAAGTGAAAAACTTACAATACCGTTTTCGCCCTAGTTACTTTCCTTTTACCGAGCCTAGTGCAGAAATGGATGTAGCTTATACCAAAGTAAATAATAAAATTAAAATTGGTGAAGGGGATAAATGGTTAGAAATATTGGGTTGTGGAATGGTCAATCCTATAGTTTTAGATAATTGTAATATCAATTCAAAACAGTTTCAGGGTTTTGCTTTTGGTATGGGAATTGAGCGTTTGTCGATGCTTAAATATGGCATTACAGATTTAAGAAGTTTTTTTGATCCAAATTATAGATGGCTGGATCATTATGGTTTTAGTATTTTGGATAACCAAACACGATCAGGGCTATAAATGAAATTTACACTAGACTGGCTAAAAGATCATTTAGATACTTCTGAAAATTTAAATACCATTACAGATACTTTAACCAATATTGGTTTAGAGATTGAAAGTGTAGAAGATAAATCAGAAATATTTAAGAATTTTACAGTAGCTAAAGTTTTAAAAGCAGAAAAACATCCAGATGCAGATAAGCTTAAAGTATGCCAGGTTGAAACAATAAATGGAAATTATCAAGTTGTGTGTGGTGCTCCAAATGCAAAAGAAGGCATGCTTGGAATTTTTGCGCCAGAAAATAGTTATATTCCTGGAACTGACTTACATTTAAAAAAAACTAAAATTAGAGGAGTTGAGTCTTGCGGAATGCTTGTATCAGAAAGAGAGATGGGTATTTCTGATGAACATGATGGAATTATTGAAGTAAAAGATAATTATAAAATTGGTGATTTATTTAGTAAAATTTTTGCAATAGATGAACCTATTATTGAAATTAATTTAACTCCAAATAGATCTGACTGTTTATCGGTCAGAGGTATCGCAAGAGATTTAGCGGCAGCAGGAATTGGTAAATTAAAAGACATAAATTATAAAAAATCAAAAGAATCATTCAAAAGTCCAATTACGTGGAAAAAAGAATTTCAAAATAATAATTTATGTCCTGGAGTAGCAGGTCGATATTTTAAAAATGTCAAAAATGCAGAAAGCCCTAAATGGCTTCAAGATAGATTGACTGCAATCGGATTAAGGCCTATTTCAGCTCTTGTTGACATTACAAATTACATTACTTTTGACTTGGGAAGACCGCTACATGTTTATGATGCTGACAAAGTTTCAGGCAATTTAAAAATGCGACTAGCCAATAAAAATGAACAGTGTTTAGCACTAAATGAAGTTAATTATAAATGTGATAGTGATATGATAGTAATTTCTGATGATGAAAATAAACTTCATGGAATTGGCGGGGTCATGGGTGGCTTTGATAGTGGTTGTAGTATGGAAACCAAAAATGTTTTTCTAGAAGTTGCGTTATTTGATCCAGTTTCTGTCACTAAAACTGGAAGAAAACTTAATCTTCAAAGTGATGCACGTTACCGTTTTGAAAGAGGGATAGATACTGATTCCATCTATTGGGGTGTAGACGCTGCAACTCAAATGATTTTAGAATTATGTGGTGGTGAAGTTAGTGAATTTGTCTCTTCAGAAATTAATATAGAAAAAAGTAAACCATTTATGTTTGATACAAATAAAGTGAAGACTTTCGGTGGAATAGAAATCAATAATGAGGAACAAGAAAAAATTTTAGTTTCACTTGGTTTTTCTGTTAATGAAAAAAAATCAAAATTTGAAATTCAAAGTCCTACTTTTAGACCAGATATTGTTGGTGAGGCAGATATCGTCGAAGAAATAATTAGAATTTATGGTTATAATAAAATTCCTCTTAAAAAAGTAACTAATCAAGAAGAAAAAAAGCATATTTTAAATACCAAAACAAAAACTTTTTATAAAAGTAAAAAAATTATGGCTCTGAATGGATATTCTGAAGTCGTAACTTGGTCTTTTATGGATGAAGATAATGCAAAAATTATATCAGATGAAATAATTAGTTTAAAAAATCCTATAAGTACCGATTTAAATACGATGAGACCATCTACGCTTCCAAATTTATTAGAAGCAATAAATCAAAATAAAGCAAGAATGTACTTGAGGGCTAAAATATTTGAAGTAGGTCCAAACTTTTCTAAATCACTACCTGACCAACAAGAAAATGTTGCCACTGCTATAGCTTATGGCTCATCTGATGAACAAAATTGGTTATCAAATAAAAAAAATATTGATGTCTTTAGTATAAAAGCTGATTTGTTTTCTATTTTAGCTGATTTAAATGTACCTATAGATAATTTGCTATATGAAAAATTAGAAGGTAAAATTTATCATCCTGGCAAATCATCTTCTTTGAGGCTTGGTAAAAACAAAATAGCTAATTTTGGAGAATTACATCCAGTTCTATTAAAAACAATGGATGTTAATTTCAAGGTGTGCGGTTTTGAAATATATTTGGACAATATTTCACAATTTCAAGAGAATAAATCTTCTTCAAAAGGAGGTTTTACTAACAATCCCTATCAAATGGTTGAAAGAGACTTTGCTTTTCTTTTTCCAAAAGAAGTAAAGGCTGGTGAGATAATTAAAAAAGTAAAAAAAATAGATAAAAATATAATTCAAAATGTAACGATATTTGATGTTTATGAGGGTGATAAACTTCCAGAAAATAAAAAAAGTATTGCTTTTAGGGTTTTACTACAACCTCAAGATAAAACCTTCAACGATCAAGAAATTGAAGAATTATCTCAAAAAATAATAGATGAAATATCTCAATCGCTTGATGCATCTATAAGAAAATAATGACAGAACTTAGTTCTATTCGTAATTTCTCAATTGTTGCTCATATAGATCATGGAAAATCAACGTTAGCCGATAGACTTATACAGTTTTGTGGTGGTTTAACTGATAGGGAGATGAAAGAGCAGGTTCTAGATTCAATGGAATTAGAGAGAGAAAGAGGTATTACAATAAAAGCTCAAACAGTTAGACTTTCGTACAAATCAAATGATGGCAAAACTTACATACTTAATATTATGGATACCCCAGGTCATGTTGATTTCTCATATGAGGTATCAAGATCTCTAGCAGCATGTGAGGGATCTTTATTAATAGTTGATTCTACACAGGGTGTTGAGGCACAAACATTAGCTAATGCCTATCAGGCGATTAACAATGATCATGAAATATTACCTGTTTTAAATAAAATTGATCTTCCCTCTTCTGAGCCAGATAAAATTAAATTACAAATTGAAGATGTTTTAGGTATTGAAACAGAAAATGCTTCGCTAGTTTCTGCAAAAACAGGTGATGGCATAGAAGATTTATTGAATAAAATTGTAACATTATTACCTTCACCATCTGGTCAAAAAAATAAAGAACTAAAATGTATGCTAGTTGATAGTTGGTATGACAGTTATCTTGGAGTAGTTGTATTAGTAAGAGTAATTAATGGAGAGTTAAAAAAAGGACAAAAAATTAGATTTATGGCAACAGGAGCAACATATACCATTGATCGAGTAGGAATATTTTCTCCTAAAGCAACTGAAGTTAATTCTTTAGGTCCTGGAGAAATAGGTTTTATTAACTCAGGAATAAAAAGTGTTTCTGATTGTAAAGTAGGTGATACAATAACTGACGATAAAATACCTACTAATGAAGTGCTTCCAGGATTTAAACCTTCACAACCCGTAGTTTTTTGTGGAATGTTTCCAGTTGATTCTGATGATTATGAACACATGAGAGACAGTATGGCTAAATTAGCATTAAATGATTCAAGTTTTTCTTATGAACCAGAAGTTAGTCCAGCATTAGGATACGGTTTTCGATGTGGTTTTTTGGGATTGTTACATTTAGAAATTATAAGAGATCGCTTTGAAAGAGAATTCAATTTGGAATTAGTGACTACAGCGCCTTCAGTAGTTTATAAAATATTATTAAAAGATGGACAAACCATAAATCTACATAATCCAACTGATATGCCTGATCCTGTTAAGGTAGAAAATATATCTGAACCTTGGATTAAAGCTACTATAATTGTTCCAGAACAATTTCTTGGTTCTGTTTTAGAGCTTTGTACTTCTAAACGAGGAATTCAGCTTAATATGAGTTATGCTGGGACTAGGCCACTAGTTGAATATAAACTTCCATTAAATGAAGTAGTATTTGATTTTTACGATCGTTTGAAATCCATAACTAAGGGATATGCAAGTTTTGATTATGAGATAACTGGATATGAAGTAAATAATTTAGTCAAGGTAGGAATACTTATTAATGGAGATGTGGTAGATGCTCTTTCTTTAATTGTTCACAAAGATAGATCAGAGCAAAGAGGTAGGGCTCTTTGTGAAAGACTTAAGGATCTTATTCCAAGACAACAATTTAAAGTAGCAATTCAAGCAGCCATTGGTGGAAAGATCATTGCTAGAGAAACAGTTGCCTCATTTAGAAAAGATGTAACTCAAAAATTATATGGTGGTGATGTAACAAGGAAAAATAAATTACTAGACAAACAAAAAAAAGGAAAAAAAAGAATGAGACAATTTGGAAAAGTTGATATTCCTCAAAACACTTTTTTAAATGCTTTAAAAATGAAAGATAGTTAGTAGTTGTTTTTTGACGAATTTGTAGATTAAATGTATTTAAAATATTTTAGTGTTTGTTCAAATTCCTTTTTAATTTTATCATTTTGACGTTTTGATAATGAACCTAACCATTGACCAGATTCACCTTTTCTAAAGAACTTACCTTTATATACTTCGTCAAATCCAAATTTATTTTCAATTTCTTGCATTTTTTCAAAAGAGGTATTTTTAACTATATTATTAAATTTTTCAGAATTTACTTCAAAATTGACATTTAATTCCTCTTTTAGAAAATTAATAATTTCTGAAAAGTACAAATCTGTATTTTGAATTAGATCTTCATACCTTATTATATATTTTGGAACATTTAAAAATGACCATGATTTAATATGAGTATCCCACCTTGAAAGTGGTATCTTAATTCTTCCATTTGAATTTGTCATAGTAGTTCTATTATTAAATAAACTATCAATGTTATAATCGATGCTTGTGCCTGTATGGTGTGAGTACGAAATTACTATGTCTCTGGGATCTCGAACAATATATATTAGTCCTAAAACCCTATTTTCATTTGTGTAATTAAAACTATTTACTCTTAAGTTTGCAGCATGAGTTTTAAATATAAATTTATTTTCTACTTCAAAAAATCGTCTTTGAGCTTCAGACCAGTATTTAGAAACTATATTAAGTTTATCAAGGTTTTTAGAATCTTCTAAATTAATTTTTTCAACAAATCTAAAATATTTATAGATATCAAATTGTTTAATATGCTTAATTATATCTAAATCAAAATTACCATCTTTAGAATATAATAAAGAAGATATTAAAAATCTTAAAAAAGTATTCCCACTTTTTGGATAAGAAGCAATCCAAATTATTTTCTTCATTTATATTTTTATAATAACATATAACAATAAAATATTATAATTTGATTTTTTTTGATTATTTAAATTACTATTGTAGAAATAAATAATATGTTAGTATTTCAGCTTTAATGGGAGAGATGTGAGAGCGGTTTAATCAGCACGCTTGGAAACCTCGTCTTGTAGCGTGACTAAAGTAACTTAATAGCTATAAATTCTATATTTCTATAACGTTAATAAGAAAGTGATCACAAATTGATCACACTTAGAAAGGATAAAATATGGCTACGATTAGAAAATTACGAAAACGCTGGCAAGCTATCGTTAGACGAAAGAGGATACATGTCAGTAAAACTTTCTGGAAAAAATCAGACACACGCCTTTGGTCAGATAAAACAGAAGCACAAATTAAATTTTAGCTTTTTCCTACTTCATTATGAAGCCATCTATCAACATCCTCTGTAAAGAAATCAAGTATTAGTGCATCATTTGTTCCACTGTGAGCCTGCATATCATAACAAGCAATTCTTATAAAACCATTGGGAAATTTAATATCTGTATGTTCGTAGGTGCTTTTGCCAGTTAAATCAGAAGGGTGAGGTTTAATTGCAGTATTTATATCAATCAATTTTTTATTTATCTCCTCCTTATAAATATTGATTATTTGCTTAAAAAAATAATCTTTTTGATCAAAACATTTTTGTATATCCTGTTTAAAATCAATAAAAGCAGACATTCCTTCAATAGGAAATAAAACATTATCGGTAGAGGGATTAATAACGAAATATATTTGATCAAACTGACTAAAACTCTCGTGTTTATTAAAGTGAGCAACATAAAATTCATCTGTCAGATCAGCTTGTTTGACTATATTTTTAGTAATTTCTCTTCCAGGAAAATAATCAGCTACTGAGTCTCCTATACTTATTCCTTCAATTGAGAATTTTTTTAGGTTTACTTCAGCTAACGCGATAGGAGATAAAAATAATATAATTAAAAAAAGTATTTTGTTCATACTTTTAAATTAATGAATAAATTTGTAATTTATTTGTTGAAAATAAGGTTTAAAAAAGGTTATTCAAAAAACTTATCAATTGCTTCATCAATATTTTCCAAACACGTTATATCACAGTCATCATATGTTTTATATTCCCATATTAGATCAGTTACATAATCAATTGGAATAAATAGTGGTTCAAAATAATAATCATAAAGTAGGTCTTTCCCAATTAAGCTTGGTAAAACAAATATCAAACCAATTAAAATAAAAATATTATATTTTGCATTTTCCATTAAAAAATCTGCTAATTTATTTGGAAGAAATATTCCTAAAACTCTTCCACCATCTAGAGGATTTAAGGGGATCATATTAAAAATTGCTAGGAGCATATTAAGAATAATTAAGTTGTTCAACATATCATAAACCCATACACCTACTGGCGAATAAAACAAAATTTCAGTTGGTAAATATTTAATAAATAAAAAAAGAAGAGCTAAAAAAAATATTACTAAAATTATATTTATTAAAGGACCAGCTAAAGCAATAATTCCAAAATCTCGTTTGTAATTCTTAAGTTTATTTAAAGCAATTGGAACTGGTTTGGCCCAGCCAATTATAAATGAGGGATTAATAAAATATAATACTAAAGGTACTAGAATTGTACCATATTTATCAATATGCCTAAACGGATTTAGCGTAACTCTTCCTAGTTTTTTTGCGGTATCATCTCCAAAATAAAAAGCAGTATACGCATGTGCTGCTTCATGAAAGCCCACTGCTAATAAAATTGGTAAAACCCAAACTGACAAACCATAAATAAACTCAGTTGTGAGCATTTAATTCTTGAAAATAAATAGATCCGTTAGATTTAGCTTTTTCTAAATAAAAATAAGCTCTTAAAAATTCATCAGGTTTTTTTGCGTTTTGTAAAAAACTTAAACCATAAAAAAATTGTGAGTCGGCATGATTTTGATCAGCACCTATTTTTAACCAGTATTTTCCCTTGTCTAAATCTTTAGCTATTTTATATTTTTTATTTCCGTTAATAAATAAACAACCTAAATAACATGACGCATCAAAATTATAATCAGTTTTATATAAAATTTCTGCACGTTTTATAGCCTCTTTAGTTTGACCAATATGCATTAAATATCCTACTTTACGCATTTTGTTCCTCTTCATTAGTTCTAATTTCTTTCATTAATTCTTTAATATCATTTTTTGTTATTTTATTATCTGGTTCTAATTCTACTAGAGTTCCTAATAATTGTTCTCCAAGGAAATCTTCTTTGAACTTTAAGCTTATGTTAAATATATGATATTTTTCATTATCATTCGGACAATCAAATTCTAATATTGGTTTTACAAAACCTTTGTTATCATGATTATTAGGTTCATCAATTCCTATAATTCCAGAGTAAATATCAATTGAACATTCATTAGTTTTTTTTATTTCAAAATCATTTTCATATTCTGTATTATCGTAACCAGAAGCATAAATTAAAATATTAGTAATCTTATTTTCAAAAAATCTTCCCCATAGACTGAAGGTTCCATCTCCATCAAGCCATGGAACGGAATAACCTGAGTATTTTCCAATTTTTAAACAAGTATCATGAGCAAGAATATCTATAAAACCATTTCCTTGATCATATTCACCTAGATCTATTTTTTCCATTTCAGGATATTTTTTATTTCTAAGTAATTTAGCATTAGCAGGACCTTCAGGATTTTCATGAGTATAAAAATGTGGTGGATCAAAATATCTTGGAAAATTTTCAGCATCGGAGACAATCATTATTCCTCCATCAACACCAACCTCACCAATTTTTTTCCAATTAAACATATTTATCCATATTTCAATTAATCAATTTTCTTAATTCTTTTGGTAATTGATTATATTTATATTTTTCAAAACTTAAAATATCTATAGCTTGATCATAGTAATCTTTATAAAATTCTTTTATCTGTTTTTTATTCATTTTGTAAGTTATGACATCTAAAATTTTATTATCTTTGCATTTTACTTCATGAAGGTGATCAAAAGGCTCTTGAATAGATTTCCCCTTACCATATGCTTTACCATTTTTAAACTTACCAAAATAAAACCAAGTTGGTTTCTTTAAGTTTTGATCTTTATATTGTATTGTTCTTCCCTCTCCTTCTAAAAGTCCTTCTTTAAATTTACCTATACTAATTTTGTAAAAAGTTTTTTTTGATTTTTTAGTTTCTATTTTTGCCCCTTTTCCTAATAGAAACTTTTTCTTTCCATTTATGAATTCACCATGAAACTGAATTTTGTGTTTCTTTTTTTTATCAAGATAAAAGGAATAGGAATATATTATTTCATCTAACCCATCTCTTATTTTCCATTCTCCAATTATTTCAGTTCCATCTTTGTGTTTCTTTCTCCCTCTTATTAACTTACCAAAATGAAAAACCCCTTCCTCTGTTGTACCACTATGAAGTCTTCTAATACCTTTTCCATTTGGTAATCCTATGTTTTCTTTATCCCACTCTCCTTCATAGCTGTAGGGTAATGATGAGATACTTTTACCAGATATACCAATACCATTTTTCCAAATACCTTTATATTTGTCTCCACTAGCTTCGAACTCAATTCTGCCTTTACCGTGGAATTTACCATTTTTAAACTCACCTATATAAATATCTTTTCCAGCACCCTCATTTAAATCAATTGTCATTTTTCCTTTTCCATGAGGTTTCCCATTTTTAACTTCACCAAAATATGACCAATTCTTCTTTATTAGTTTTTGATTTTTAATCATTTATTTGGAGGAAAAAATTTATCTATTGTTTCAAAACATTTAATTGGAATATAAAATATATATTTTTTAAATATTTTACTTATTGATTTTTGATTATTTTGAATTGATAATTTTATAATTTTATAAATGAAATAGTGAGATAAAACAAAAAATATATAAGCTAACTCTCTCCAAAACTGTTTAAAACTTAAAAACTCAATATTAATCATTTCCTTATATAGGTTTACCCAAACGTTAAGATACATAAAATAAAAATATCCATTATTGTAATCAATTAGTTTTTCGACAGGCCATAAAACAATTCTAAATAAAATAAATAAATATATATAAAAAAAGATTATCCAAAAAATTACTTTAAGAACATTATTCATAATTATATTTTCAATATTATACTAAATATCTGTGACTACAATTTGATCACAATATATATCTTAAGAACTTCTATTATTAACTTATTTATTGTGATAAATCATAGGAAATAGAAACTGGAGAGATGTGAGAGCGGTTTAATCAGCACGCTTGGAAAGCGTGTGTAGTAGCAATACTACCGAGGGTTCGAATCCCTCTCTCTCCGCCATAAATTAGAAGTTTCATTAGTTTAACAATATGAAAATTGTCTTTATATACAGACAGATCAAGATTATTTTTATTTAGTTTCCACTTTCATCAGATATGGGGTTACCTGTAAATGCATCTCTGGTATACACTGTTGCAGCTTTAAAGTCTCTTCCAACACCTTTAACTGAACCTACAATGGTATTACAACCAAATAAAAATAAAGAAATTGATAATATTATTACTTTGATCATTTAAAGGCCTGGTATAACACTTCTTACATCTTCAACAATCCCTTTTGCAGTTCCAGCGATTGTATTACAACCATAATTAAAAGAGCAAAATAAAAAGACAAGAGAAATGACAATAGTTTTTTTCACTATTACTCCTTACAATTTTTAATTCGTTACTGTCTATTTAATATTATTTATAAATTAGTCGCAGTTATAAATTTAAAATAACAAATAAATATTAAATAAATGTATTATTTCCTAGATATCTTATCATTGCTATCAACTTATTGTATATAATAGAAATTAATCAGAATGATTATAATTTTATCTAAATCAAAAACTCTAATATTAGATTTATATTATGTATATTTTAAATATCAAAATTAATAATATCAAATTATCTAGTGTTAGCTCTTAACAAAACTGTTCCAGACGAATCACTTTCAGTATAAGTTATAATTACTTCACCAACTATTTTTTCTTTTTTAAATTCACCTTTGAAATCATATCTTATTCCAACTGATGGTTCTGCTAAATAAATCGCATTTGATTTTATAGTAAATTTATTATCTTTTAGATATCTTATTCTAGGTTTATTTAATTTTATTAAATCAATATTTTCTGAGTCTTTGAAAGAAATTTCAGTAATTTTATTATCAACAATAACAAACATATGATTCCATATTTCTCCATAACTAAAGTCTGAATTAATAAAATTATGTATAATAGTAATCTCAGTTTGAAATTCATACTTCTTAATATCAGATTCATGTGTATGACTAATATTTTGTTCAATCTTATTATTTACATTATCTATATTAGTTATTACTTTTTTCACTCCATCTATAAAATCATTTTTAGAAATAATATTTTTTTTTCTGAGTGAAATCAAATTTATAATATTTTCATTGTTTAAATTCATTTTATCTAGACCAGAGCTAACTTGATCAATATTTAGAATATTTTTTGAGTATAAATCATATAATTTCTCAACTTCTAAATATTTTTCAGCCAAGGCAGAATTTAAATTAAATAAAGATAATATAAAAAAGATAAAAAAATATCTTATACTATTTTTGTTCATAAAATTTTACTTAGATAATGTATCAAAATGTATTTAATATTAAATAAATAAATTAAAAAACAAAATAATAACCCAACTGAAATTAGTATCTAAATTTGATGTTTTAAGTACTGTATTTTAAAATAATTGTAGTAAATATAAGCTAAAAACCTCTATTTATTAATAAATAAACTAATATAATTTAAATGATATATTGACTATGAATAATAATCTGAGTAATAAAAATCATGATTTATAGATTTATAACAGTTATTTGTTTTCTTTTTTTAAGTTCAAAGACATTCGCTGAAATCGGATATGGTGTCGAAGTTGGAGCTGCTTATGCTTTAGATAGTAGGGTAGACGCAGTAATTGAACAACGAAATAATGCAGGAATGCAAAATATAACTTCATCATATGATGATGGGGCTATTTTCGTTCGTGGTTATGTGTCTCAATCTCAAGATACTGATTCATCATTAGAAATTGGTTTATTTCAGGCTACAGGTTTTTCTACGGATTATACAGTAGCGAACGAAACTGGTTCTGATGACTACAATATAGCCGGTGTTGACTTCACATTTAATCTTAACGCGATTTATGATATTTCAATAAAGTTCGGTGGTCATTACTCATTTATATATGGAGACGATGAACTAATTATTGGAAGTACTTCACATGATATTGAAAGCACTAATGTTGATGGAGCAGGAATTGTATTTGGTACAGGATATAATTTTGGTGATATTAGAACTAGTGTAACATATTATGGAAGTATCGCTGGTGACGGTGACTCACACATGACTGTTGGAACGATTGGATATTCATTTTAAATTAATTAAATTTAACTGATTAATTTAAATGACAGAAGATACTAGATTTCTAGTATACTCACTAATTGGTTTATCTAGTACTTCTTTAGAGGTTCCGCTCTCTACAATAATTCCACTACGTAATACCACTATCTTGTCTGATATAGATCTAATAACTCCAATATCATGACTAATAAATATTAAACTTAAGTTTAATTCAATTTGTAATTTAATTAATAATTCAATAATTTGATTTTGAATAGTAACATCTAGAGCGGATGTTGGTTCATCTAAAACCAAAATTTTTGGTTCTAAAATTAAGGCTCTAGCAATAGCTATTCTTTGTCTTTGACCTCCTGAAAATTCATGAGGATATTTATTTATACAATCATCATAATCCAAACCAACTTTAAATAAAATATTTCTTAATTTTTTTGTTTTTTCATTTTCTGAAATATTTGGAAAATGAATATTTAATCCCTCAGAAATGATTTGTTCAACATTCATTCTTGGACTTAATGAAGAAAATGGATCTTGGAATACTATCTGAATATCTTTTCTCAATTTCAATATTTTATTATTGTTAAGTAAATTTAAATTTCTATTATTAATTCTAATTATACCCTGAGATTTTACCAATTTAAGAATTGCTAATATTAGTGAAGTTTTTCCTGAACCAGATTCTCCAACAATCCCAACACATTCACCTTCATTTAAAATAAAACTAAAATCTTTTACTGCTTTTACATAATCTACTGTTTTTTTAAATAAACCCTTCTTAATTGGATACCAAACGTTAAGATTTTTAATACTTAATACT
Organism: uncultured Alphaproteobacteria bacterium; assembly: GCA_902623545.1. Lineage (GTDB taxonomy): Bacteria > Pseudomonadota > Alphaproteobacteria > HIMB59 > CACPNW01. Next base: position 43,607 of record CACNUI010000002.1, read on the forward strand.
TCTTTTTTATTCAACTTAGTTTTTATTTTTATTTTACTATGTGATAGTATTAACTTCTTTGTATAATCGTTTTTTGGTTCATTAAAAATTTTATCTTTTGTGTCATTTTCTATAACAATACCCTCTTTCATTACGTAAACATAATCTGCCATTTTTTTTACGACTGAAAGATCATGACTAATAAAAAGCATAGACATTTCTAATTTATCTTGAAGTTGTTTAAGTAAATCTAATATTTGTAATTGGACCGTAACATCTAAGGCAGTCGTAGGCTCATCTGCTATTAAAAGTTCTGGACTATTTGCTATGCTCATAGCAATCATAGCTCTTTGCCTTTGTCCACCTGATAGTTCATATGGATATACCTTTGGTCTATTAACAATATCTTCTAAACCTACTTCATGTAGTAAACTTAATGTTTTTCTATAGGCATCTTTTTTATTAATCTTTTTATGAGTAAGTATAATTTCAGATATTTGTTTATTAATTGTATGCAGCGGGTTTAAACTGCTCATTGGTTCTTGAAAAATAGTAGAAATTTTATTTCCTCTCAATTTTTGTATTTCACCATTTGATAAGTTTAAAATATTTTTATTATTGTAAATAATTTCACCTTTTTTAATTTTTGCACTACTAGGTAGTAATTTAAGTATACTCAATGCGGATAATGTTTTTCCAGAACCAGATTCTCCAACAATTGCTGTAGTTTTACCTTTTACAATTTCAATATTTACATTTTTGACTACTTCTTTATTTTTATCAAAAGCTATACATAAATCCTTTATTGTAATTAATTTATTCATCTTAGTAAAAAGTTTTTCTTGGATCCAAAGAATCTCTAATAGCTTCCCCAACAAAAACAAGCAAACCAAGAAGTAAGCCTAATGTAAAAAAACTAGTTAAGCCCAACCATGGTGCTTGTAAATTATTTCTTCCTTGATTTACCATTTCTCCTAAGGATGCAGATCCTGGTGGTAAACCAAAACCTAAAAAATCAAGACCTGATAATGCAGTTACAGATGCGCTTAAACTGAATGGTAGAAAAGTAACAGTAGCAATAGTAGCATTAGGTAACATGTGCCTAATCATTATTCTTGTGTTTGACACACCTAGTGCTTTTGCAGCTCTTATATAGTCAAAATTCCTTGCTCTTAAAAATTCTGCACGAACTACACCAACATATCCCATCCAACTAAAAAGTAATAAGATAATCAAAAGCCACCAAAAATTTGGTTGAATTACACTAGCTAATATTATTAAGACATACAAAGTTGGAATAGCTGACCAGACTTCCATGAATCTTTGGAAGAATAAATCAGTCTTTCCACCAAAATAACCCTGTATTGCTCCTGCAGATACTCCTATAATCATTGAAAAAAATGTTAAAGTAAATCCAAATAATACGGATATTCGGAAACCATAAATTAATCTTGATAGTACATCTCTTGCCTGATCATCAGTACCAAGCCAATTTTTATTTGAAGGTGGTGAAGGGGCTGGAGCAGATAAATCTCTTATTATAGTATTATATGAATATGGAATTATAGGCATAATCATCCATCCATTTTCCTCAATTAAGTTTTTAACATATGGATCTTTGTAATCTGCCTCTGTTTCAAAATCTCCTCCAAATGTTGTTTCTGAATAGAAAGAAAATATTGGGTAATAAAAGTTTGAGTTATATTTTACTAATAAGGGTTTTTCGTTTGCTATAAAATTAGCAAACAAAGAAATAATAAATAAAAAACTGAATAGCCAAAAAGAATAATAACCTCTTTTATTCTTCTTAAAATTTTTTAGTCTTCTTTGATTTAATTTTGATAATTTCTTCATTGTCTTGATTCAAAATCTATACGTGGATCAATAATTGAGTACATAAAATCACCAATTATTCCCATAACCAAACCCAGTAGTGAGAAAAAATAAAGTGTTGCAAATATAATTGGATAATCTCTAGTTAGAGCAGCTTCGTATCCTAGTAAACCTAAACCATCCAAAGAAAAAATAACCTCAATAAACAGAGAACTTGAAAAAAGAATTCCAATAAATGCTGACGGAAAACCAGCAATTACTATTAACATTGCATTTCTAAATACATGACCATAAAGAACCTTTTTTTCAGTTAAACCTTTAGAGCGGGCTGTAATTACATACTGTTGATTTACTTGATCAAGAAATGAATTTTTTGTTAAAAAAGTCAATCCAGCAAACCCACTTACAAGCATCGCAGTTAAAGGTAGTGCTAAATGCCAGAAGTAATCTATTATTTTTTGAAATAATGTTAACTCATCAAAATTTTCAGAAAATAAGCCTCTTAGAGGAAAAATATCATAAAACCTTCCTCCTGCAAAAAATACAATTAGTATTACAGCAAATAAAAAATTTGGAATTGCATAACCAATTGTCACAATAGAACTTGAAATAATATCAAATTTAGTACCATCATTAATAGCTTTCCTAATGCCAAGAGGTATGGAAATCAAATATACTAGTAAAGTAGTCCATAAACCAAGTGATATTGAAACAGGCATTTTATCTAAGACAATTGAAGTAACCTTTTGGTCCTTAAAAAAACTTTCACCAAAATCAAATGTTAAATAATCTATTAACATATTAAAAAAACGTTGATGCGCAGGTTTATCCATCCCATACATTTTCTCTATTTCTTTTATTATGTCAGGGTCTAAACCTTGTGCTCCTCTATACTTACTATCGTTAACTGAATTAGAATTATCAGTGTTAAACTCTACAGTCTCACCTTCACCACCACCAGAAAACCTAGCAGTTGACTCAATAGCTGTACCAGTCATTTGCGCAATCATTTGTTCTACAGGTCCACCAGGTACAATTTGAATGATTGCAAAATTAATCACCATTATCCCAAAAAGTGTGGGGATTATTAAAAGAAGTCTTTTTAACAAGTAATTACCCATGCTTGGATTATTTTATATTATTTCTAAAAAACTTTAATAATTAGTTTGATGTTCTATTTGATTGGATTGTTTCAAATTTATTCTGATTAATCCACCATGTATCGAAGCCTAAAGAATATTTTGGTTTTATTTTTGGTTGATCAAAAAAATCCCAATATAGAACTCTGTATGAGGAGATATGCCATTGTGGAATAACATAATAATTCCATAGAAGAACACGATCTAGGGCTTTGGTTATTGTAATTAAATCTTCTCTATCACTAGCATTAATTAGGCTTTCAATTAATCCATCTACAGCATAATTTTTTATTCCAATAACATTTCTAGAGCCATCAGTATCTGCTGCATCGGACCCCCAAAAATTTCTTTGCTCGTTACCTGGAGATAAAGATTGACCAAAGGTTTGAACAACCATATCAAAATCAAATGTTTCCATTCTTTTTTGATACTGAGCACTATCAATTGTTCTTACTTCAGCAATTATTCCTAATTTTTCAAGGTTATCTTTAAATGGGAAAACTATTCTCTCAAAAGCTGGTGATCGTAATAAGATTTCAAATTCAAAAGGTTCTTGTGTACTAGAATGTAGAAGTTTTCCATCAACTAATTCCCATCCAGATTCTTCTAAAAGTTTTGAAGCTTCTTGTAATTGCATTCTCATATAACCAGAACCATCTGTAACTGGATTTGTATATTCTTTTGTAAATATTTCTTTTGGTAGTACATCAAAATATGGATTTAAATAATTTAATTCACTTTTTGAAGGAAGACCAGAGGAAGCAAGTTCTGAATTTTCAAAAAAGCTATCTGTTCTTTTATATGCATCAAAGAATAAATTTTTATTAGACCATTCAAAATCAAAAGCATACGAAAGAGCTTTTCTTACTCTTCTATCTTTAAATTTATCTTTTCTAATATTGAAAGCAAAACCCTGCATACCTTGTGGATTTTCATGACTAATTAATTCTTTTTTAATTAAGCCTTCATTTACAGCGTTTATATCATACGCAGTTGCCCATTCTTTTGATGAATTTTCAGAGAAGAAATCAATCTCACCAGATTTAAAAGCTTCTCTTTCAATGCCTCTGTCTTTGTAGTAATCATATCTAATTGTGCCGTAGTTGTCTTTTCCTATTTTAATTGGTATTGATGCATCAAAACCCCAATAATTTTGATCTAATTCGTAAGTAATTGATCTTCCGCTATCAAATGATTTAATTTTATATGGACCACTCCCAATTGGTATTTCTAGAGATGTTTCTTCAAAGTTTTTATTTTTCCAATAATGTTTTGGTAGTACAGGTAATTGACCAACAATTAATACTAATTCTTTATTTGTGTTTGTTGTAAAATTAAATCTCACTTTATTTTCTTGTTCTTTAATTACTTCTTTTACATCTCCATAGTAGTATTTATAAAATGGGTGACCTTTCTCCATTAGGGTATTAAATGTCCAAACAACATCATCGGCTGTAATTTTTTTCCCATCGTGCCAATATGCTTCCTTTCTCAATGTAAATGAAACCCAAGATCTATCATCTGGCCATTCAATCGTTTCTGCTAATAATCCGTATTCCGTAAATGCTTCATCGCTAGATCCCGTTGTTAATGTTTCATACAATACTCCAATTCCAGCTGCTGCAGTACCTTTTAAAATAAATGGATTGAAACTATCATAGGTACCAATGGCGCTTCTAACTATTGAACCACCTTTAATTGAATCTGGATTAGTATATTCAACATTTTCAAAATCGTTTGAATATTTTGGCTCACCATGCATTGCAATTGCATGAGATATATTTGTATTTGCTTTTGCTTCTAGTTGAAAAATTAGAGTAAACGTAAAGATCAAAGTGAATATTTTCATACTTGTAATATATGTCTATTTATTAAAAATTAAAATGAATTTTAGTTTATTAATTTAATTATTTCTTCATGAAGAGAGCTTGTACTGGACGCAACTAAACTGCCATCAGACTCTAATGATATATCTTGCCCAAACTTATCAGTAATTATTCCACCAGCTCCTTCAATTACATTTACTAGAGCCATATAATCATGAACTTTTAATGTATCTTCTAAAACAATATCAATTAAACCAGAAGATAACATTCCATACATGTAACAGTCACCACCAAATCTGAAGTATCGTGATTTTTCTTTTAGTAATTCCAATCCTTTTCTAATTTGGGGCTCATTGAAATATAATCCAGATGTAAATAGATAGGCATCTTTAATTTTTTGGGTTGTACTAGTTTGGACGTCTTTTCCATTACACTTTGTTTTTTTGTTTTTTATACCTGTCCATCTTTCATTGTGGGCTGGACAATTAATAATTCCCAACATTGGTTTTCTGTTATGTAGTAGAGCAATTAAATTACCAAAATCTTTATGACCTGCTACATAACTTCTTGTACCATCTATAGGATCTATCACCCATAAAAATTCTGAGTCAATTTTTTCTGTTTCATACTCTTCACCTAATATACCATGTTCAGGATATTCTTTTCTAATTTTTTCTCTTAATATTTGTTCTGTTTCTTTATCTGCTAAAGTAACAGGACTTTCATCATCTTTATTTTCTATATTTAATTTTTTCCTAAAGTACTGCATTGATTTTTTTGATGCTAAATCTGCTAGTAAGTTCGCAAAATTTACAAACTCATCAATATTATTTAGCATTAGATTATGGTAATGGTGCAGGATTATCTGATTGGGCTCTTAAAAAATATACAATGTCAGCACGATCTTTAACTTTTTTTAAGCCTACAAAATTCATTTTTGTTCCTTTAATATATTTCTTAGGTTTATATAAAAACTCGGCAAGTTCTTCATAACCCCACTCACCACCATATTCTGCAAGTGCTTTTGAATAAGCAAATCCTTCTACATTAGCTTTTGGACGATTAATTAGGTTCCAAAGTTGTGGACCAACTTTATTTGCACCACCTTTTTCATAGTTATGACATGCAGCACATTTTTTGAACAGTTTTTCTCCATTTTCCATTGATGCATTTGCTAACAAAATAGAAATTGGCTCTATAATTTCCTCTTTTTTTGCAGATATTCCATCACTTGCTGGCACTTCTTCCACATCAATTTTGTAAGCTGTTTCTTTTTGATCGTGATGTTCTGTATCAATAATTAAGTCACCAAAATGACCAATCAGTGTTACTATTAAAACGGCAAATATAATCGATGCTAATATTTTATTAACTTCAAGCCCAGACATGTATAAGTACATATACAGATTTTTTTTATGAATGAACATAGTTGTAATGATGACCATTTTTAAAACTGTTAGCCTAATTGTCGCATAATTTATGAAAACTATTATTTTAATTCCTTCAAGAATGGCATCAACAAGACTGCCAGGTAAGCCATTAGCAATAATTGGTGGAAAAACAATGATTCAAAGAGTATGGGAACAAGCTGTTGACTCAAACATTGGAGATGTTGTCGTAGCCTGTTCAGAACCTAAAATATATGACTTAATAATTAATTTGGGTGGAAAAGCTGTAATTACTGATCCTAATTTACCCTCTGGTACAGATAGAATTTACTCAGCTCTTCGAGTGATTGAACAAAGCATTGATTTTGATTACATCATTAATTTGCAAGGTGATATGCCTTTTATCAAACCAAATCAAATTAAAAGAGTTTTAGAACCTTTAAAAAATAAATATTCTATTGGAACAATTGCAACTACATTAAAAAAAAATGAATTCTTAAATCCCAATGTAACTAAAGTTATGATTGAATGGGAAAAAAATTCTATTGGCAAAGTTAAAGAATTTTATAGGATTAAAAAAAATTTAGAGGAAAATACTTATCATCATGTAGGAATATACAGTTTTACAAAGAACGCTTTAATGAATTTTGTAAAACTACCCAAATCCAAAAATGAAATATTATTAAATCTTGAACAGTATAGAGTTCTAGATGCAGGTATATCCATTGGTGTAATATTTGAAAAAAATATCCCAGCAAGCATTGATACAAAAGATGATTTAATTAATGCACAAAATATTATAAGATCAAATAATGAAAAAAATTAAATCATTCTCCTTTCAAGGGGTTAATGGAGCATACAGCGAACAGGCAGGTAAAGAACTTTATCCTGAAGCTATGAGTATGCCTTGTTCAACTTTTGAAGAAATGTTTGAAAAAGTTAGGCAAGGATATGTTGATGCAGCTATGGTTCCTATTGAAAATTCATTAGCTGGCAGAGTTGCTGATACTCAAAGATTAATTCCAGAATCAAATTTAAAAATTACTTCTGAATACTTTTTAGAAGTTAATCATAATTTGATGGCTATTAAAGGTGCAAAAATGTCTGATGTTAAAAGAATACATAGTCACGAACAAGGTATTGCTCAATGCAGAAATAATATTATTAAAATTGATAAAAAAATGGTAATTGAGGCTGACACAGCTGGTTCTGCTAAATTAGTTGCTGAATTAAATAATACTGAAGATGCAGCTATTGCCTCGGAACTAGCATCTAAAATATATAATCTAGAAATTTTGCAAAAAAAATTTCAAGATACAGAAAACAATGTGACTCGTTTTTTAGTAATGCAAAAAGAATTTAGAGATTTTGATATACTATCAAATAAGTTATTAACTACACTAGTTTTTAATGTTAGAAGTATACCGGCTGCTCTATATAAGTGCTTAGGAGGATTTGCTAGCAACGGCGTCAATATTACTAAATTGGAAAGCTATATTCATCCACAAGGGTTTGACGTTGCCCAGTTTTATATTGATTTTGAAGGACATCCTAAGAATCCATCAGTAAAACTTGCACTTGAAGAGATGAAATTTTTTTCTAAACATTTAAAAATCCTTGGTGTTTATGAAAAATCACCTTTTAGAAAAAAATAGATATTTTTTTAAAAGTCTACTTAGGTTTTTTTTCCAATAATGTTATATTAGATGAGGAAGGTTGGTGGGCAAATAAATTGGTAATCCAGTCAGGTCTGAAAAGAAGCAGCTGTAACAATTCTATTTGGGTCACTAAGCCTTCCATTTAATTATGGAAATTATAAAAGAGTATAAAGTTTTAGCAAGGAAATATAGGCCTAAAAAGTTCAAAGATCTTGTCGGTCAGGATTTGCTTATCCAAATAATTTCAAATGCAATAATTAATGAAAGACTAGCACATGCTTATGTTCTTACTGGAGTAAGAGGAGTAGGAAAAACTACAACCGCTAGATTAATTGCTATGAGTATAAACTGTCAAAAAAGACAGACTGAAAGTTCTGAACCTTGTGGTGATTGTGATTCTTGTACATCTACTGGCATAGATAGCAACCTTGATGTAATTGAAATGGATGCTGCCTCAAATACTGGTGTAGATGATGTAAGAGAAATTATAGAAAATGTTAAATACAAACCTATAATAGGAAATTATAAAATTTTTATTATTGATGAGGTTCATATGCTCTCAAAAAGTGCTTTTAATGCACTTCTAAAAACATTAGAAGAGCCACCAGAACATGTAAAATTTATTTTTGCAACTACGGAAGTAAAAAAAATTCCCATAACGGTTTTATCAAGATGTCAAAGATTTGATTTACTTAGAATTGAAAATAATGTTTTAACAAAACATTTATTAAAAATTGTTGAACTAGAAAATATTGATATAGAAAAAGATGCTATATCATTGATAGTTAGAGCTGCTGATGGATCAATTAGAGATGGATTAAGTCTTTTAGATCAAGCAATTACAAATCAAAATATTAAAATTGATACTACTATAATATCTAAAATGTTAGGCTTAGCTGATCGTGAAACAATTTTTGATTTACTTGAAAAAATTTTAGAGGGTAATTCCACAGGTGCTCTCAATATATATAAAAATTTGTATGATTTAGGATCTGATGTAATTATGATTTTTGACGAATTGATAAATGTTGTTCATTTCTTAACTCAAATAAAAATTTTTTCAGATATTAAAAATGATCCTTTTATACCTGAAATTGAAAGAACAAGAGGTTATGAAATATCATCAAAATTAAGTTTAAATAATTTAAATATCATATGGCAAATACTTTTTAAAGGTTATCAGGAATTACAAACTGGTTTTCATCTTTTTCAGCATGGTGAAATGATAATTATAAGAATAATTTATTTATTTGATGGTTCAAGTCCAGATGATTTATTAGTTAAATTAGAAAAAAAAGATAAGAATTTATTTAATAATAATATTGATAAAAATCATAAATCTGAAGGTGATGAAAAAAACAAAGTAGTAAATTTAAATACAAAAACAATTAGTCAATCAAACAATAATAATAAAATAAAAAACTTTAGAGAATTTGTAGATATGTTTTTTATAAATAAAGAAGGAATTCTTCATTCAAAACTTTATAATGAAGTATCTCTAATTTCTTTTAAAGATAGTTCGGTAACAATAAACACAGAAAAATTATCAGACAAATCTTTCAATAGAACGATAGCTAAATTAATATCAAAATGGACTGGAAGAATTTGGCAAATTAATTCTTCTACAAGTAACCTTGGAAAAAGTTTATATGAAGAAGATATAATTAATCAACAAAAAGAAATAGAGATCATGAAAAATCATTCAAAGATTAAAACTATTTTGAAAGAATTCCCAAATAGTAAAATACATTCAATTACTGAACTTACAGAAGTCAATAAAGATGATGAGATAAAAAATTTAAATATATCAAAGGAGAAATAATGGTAAATTTTGGTAATATGATGAAACAAGCTCAGCAATTACAAAAAAAAATGGCTGAAGCGCAAGAAAAACTTAATGAAATAGAGGTTACGGGCTCTTCTGGTGGTGATTTAGTTAGAGTTACTGCAACTGCTAAAGGAGTTTTTAAATCAGTCTACATAGATGAAACATTATTAAAAAAAGATGAGAAGGAAATATTAGAAGATCTGATAATAGCTGCAATTAATGATGCAAAAACTAAAGGTGAACAAGCTGCACAAGAAGAAATGAAAAATTTGACAGGTGGTTTACCTTTACCACCTGGAATGAAACTACCCTTTTAGATATGGAGCAAACACCAATTGATAAATTAATAAATGACATTTCCAAATTACCGGGTTTAGGTAGACGTTCTGCGCAAAGAATTGCGTTATTTTTATTAAAGAATAAAGATAAAAACCTCTTTCCATTAATAGAAAGTTTAAATCTATCTTATAATAAAATTATTGAGTGTGATAATTGTGGAAATATTGATCTTCAAAATCCATGTAATATTTGTTCAAATAAAACAAGAGATAAATTTACTATTTGTGTAGTTGAAGATATTTCTGATTTATGGACTTTTGAAAAAATTGGATTTTATAGAGGCTTGTACCATGTATTAGGTGGATCTCTTTCCGCATTGCAAGGTATAGGCACTGATGAATTAAAAATACAAAATCTTCTAGTTAGAATTGAAAAAAATAAAACTAAAGAAATAATAATAGCACTTAGTACAACAATGGAAGGCCAAACTACATCTTTTGTACTTGCTGATAAACTAGAAAAATTTAATAATTTAAATGTTACGCGCTTAGCTCAAGGAATACCTATTGGTGGTGAATTACATTATTTAGACGAAAATACCTTAAATACAGCTTTTCAAGCTAGAAAAAAAATTACATAAATTTAAATGGCTAAATTACTTTATGTTCCAAATCCACTGCTACGTCAAAAAGCAGATAAAATTCAATCTGTTGGAACTAATGAAATAGAAGTTGCAAAAAAAATGATGCAAATAATGTTAAAAGCACCAGGAGTAGGTCTTGCAGCAAATCAAATTGGAATTCTAAAACAAATAGTCACTATATTTTTCGTAAATCAAGAGACAAAAAAAGAAACACAATACACATTATTTAACCCTAATATTATTTCTTATTCTCAAGAAAAAATTGTTATGGAAGAAGGTTGTTTATCAATTCCTGAACAATTTGCAGAAATAGAGAGGCCTCAAAATATAATAGTTGAGTACTTAGATGAAAATAATAAACTAATAAAAAAAGAAGTTAGTGGAGTAGAATCAAGAATTTTACAACATGAAATTGATCACCTTTCTGGTAAATTATTCATAGATTATCTTTCTTCATTAAAAAGAAATATAATGCTTAAAAAAGTACAAAAATATTTAAAAAATAAAAATAATGAATAATAAAAAAATAATTTTTATGGGTTCGCCAAAAATAGCTTCTGAATATCTTGAGGCTTTAATTCAAAATAATTTTATGATTTCAGCTGTATTTTCGCAACCCCCAAAAAAACAATCTAGAGGAATGAAAATAATTGAATCTGAGGTCCATCAGCTTGCTAATAAAAATAAAATTGAGGTTTTTTGTCCAAATACGTTTGATAATCATACGATTGAGAAAGTAAAAAAATTAAATCCTGATTTAATTATTGTTATGGCATATGGTAAAATATTACCAAAAAATATTTTGGATCTACCACCATTTGGTTGTATCAATATCCATGTTTCTTTGTTGCCTAGATGGAGGGGTGCAGCTCCAATAGAGCATTCTTTAATGAATGGTGATAAAGAGACTGGTATATCAATAATACAGCTAATCGAAAAATTAGATGCTGGACCAATTATCAATCAAAAAAAAGTAGAAATAGAAGACAGTTGTAATAAAAATGAATTAAGTCAAAAATTAACAGAGGTTGGAATCAAATTATTAGTGGAAACTATTCCTCTTATATTTGATAAAAAAATCTCTTATTCTAACCAGAATGATAATGATGCAACATATGCAAGTAAAATTTCTTCAGAAAAAAGAAAAATAAATTTTAATAAATCAGTAGATGAAGTTTTAAATCTTATAAGAGCACATTCACCCAAACCTGGTGCTTGGTTTACTATACAAAATGAAAGAATTAAAATCATTAAAGCAAGAAAATCATACTCTAACGGTAATGCATCGACAATTCTTAACGAGACCTTTGATATTGGGTGTAATAACGGAAGTATTGAACCACTAATTTTACAAAGAGAAGGCAAAAATGCTATTTCTAAAGATGATTTTCTTCGCGGTTATAGCTTTAAGATTAATGATATAATAAATGCCTAACTACAAGATAATATTAGAATACGACGGGACTAATTATGTAGGTTGGCAACGTCAAGAAAATGGTCCTTCAGTTCAGCAATTGGTTGAAGAGGCGGTAGAAAAACTATCTAAACAAAAAATAACACTTTTTGGAGCTGGTCGAACAGATGCAGGTGTACATGCAAGAGGACAGGTAGCTAATTTTGAATTAGAGCAACATTTTGATACTGATACTATTAGAGATGGTATTAATCATTATCTAAGACCCCAACCAATATCTATTTTACATGCTGAAGAAGTAGATAAAGATTTTAATTCTAGATTTTCAGCAAAATTGAGATGGTATGAATACAAGATCGTAAATAGAAGATCACCAATTACGATAGAACAAAACAAAGTTTGGTGTGTACATAAAAAAATAGATACTGAAAAAATAATAAAACAATCACAACAATTTATAGGTAAATTTGATTTGTCTGCTTTTAGATCAATAAATTGCCAATCGAAATCACCAATTAAATCTATTAATTCACTAGATATAAATTTTAATCATGATGAAATAAATTTTTTAATATCAGCTAAATCTTTTTTACATTCTCAAGTTAGAATCATGGTCGGCACACTAATCGACATAGGATTAAATAAAATAGAAAAATCCATTTCAGAAATTATTCAATCCAAAAAAAGAGAATTTGCGGGAGTTACTGCACCACCTGAAGGATTATATTTATTGAAAATAGATTATTAATAAAAGCCAATTTCTGATAAGCAAATATCTGCTTGAAAATCTTTAAATCCAGCAACCAGCCCTAACGTCTTTATATTCTGACCAACTAGTTTTTTAGGTTGATAAGCATTTGATTTTTTAAATTCACTAAAGGGCGCTTTTATTATTGCCCACTCAGAGTTAGTTTTAAAACTATATTTATAATATTGCCATGGAGCCATCGTAAGAGCAGTTCTTACATGAATTGAATACTCTTCATTATTACCAAATACTTTAAAATAAATACCCTCAAACTCCTCTGTTGATATTGAAGGTTTTAATTGATTTCTTATTTGTATAAAGCCACCGTTATTTTCAGTCGTTACATCTCCTGTCATATGATAACAATTAACATCATTAACTTTTGATATAATTGCTTTACCCTGTGATAATCCACCCATTACTCCATCAGTGAAAAAAGCCCAATTTTGACCTTGAGAAGAAATTCCAGGTGTCTCTAAGTTATCGAGTATCATTTTATTCTGAGAGTGAAGATTGAATGAAAAAAATAAAATAAGAACAAAAATTATTAAACTTTTCAATTTTTACGATTTTCTGCTAATTTTTTTTTAATAAGAGATAAACCAGTTTCAACTTTGGATTTATACGATTCTTCAAATGCCTTTAGCTGCCAATCTGAAAATCTAGATTTTAGTTCAGATAAATTATTTTGTTTCCATTCATTTGAAGTATTTTCATCTTTCCAAATATCTTTCTCTTCGTTAGTTCTTCCACAACCATAGCAATACCCTGAGATTGGGTCAGTTTTACATACGCTAATGCAAGGCGAAATTACTTTGTTCTGTTCCATGGTGATATACATATATTTTTTTTTAGTTTATTCCATTAAAACGATGTAAAACTTTAAAATTATGACTGATTTTAGCTATTTAAATGTTGATAACGCTTATAAATTAATCAATCAAAAGGTAACAAAAACTCCCTTGATAACTAATGATTACATAAATAATCTTTTAGAAGCTGAAATTTATTTTAAACTTGAAAATTTACAAAATACTGGATCATTTAAACTACGTGGAGCGACACATAAAATTACAAAATTAAAAGAAAGTGTAAAAGACTCAGGTGTAGTAGCATATTCATCAGGCAATCATGCACAAGCTGTTGCCTATGCATCTATGATTAATAGCATTAGTGCAAAAATAATAATGCCTAAAACTGCACCTAAAATAAAAATTGAAAATACAAAAAAATACGGAGCAGAGGTAATATTATATGACACTTATTTTCAAAATAGAGAAGAGATAGGAAATGAAATTCAAAAGAAGGATAATAGAGCTCTAATTAAACCCTATGATGATGAAGATATAATTGCTGGTCAGGGAACTGCAGCTATCGAAATTGTAAATGATTTGAAAGAGCAATCAATTGAACCTGATCTGTATTTATGTTGTTGTGGAGGTGGAGGGCTAATTGCAGGAACATCAACATACTTAAAACATATTTATCCAGATATGAAATCATATTCTGTAGAGCCCGATGAATTTGATGATACAAAAAAATCTTTAGAAGCTGGTAAAATTATAGAAAATAAAAAAAATGCTAAATCTTTTTGTGATGCACTGTTAGCACCTCAACCAGGAAATATAACCTTTCAAATTAATTCAAATAATCTTGAAGGAGGATTAAGTGTTTCTGATGAAGAAGTAACAAAGACCATAATTTTACTAGCTGAACAACTTAAAATAGTAGTGGAACCAGGCGGGGCAGTTGCGGCAGCTGCAGTATTAAATAATAAAATTGATGTCAAAAATAAAAAAATTATAGTTATGATTTCTGGTGGTAATATTGATTTAAGTTTATTTAATAAGTTATGATCAATCAATCAAATTTAAAAAAATTACAAATTCTCTTAAAAGAAAAAGATACTGATATATTTGTCATTAACAGAAGTGATGAATATTTAAATGAGTATATTTCTCCAAGTGCAGAAAGATTAAATTTTATAACAAACTTTTCTGGTTCAGCAGGAAGAGCAATTATAACACCAACAGATGCCTTATTGTATGTTGATGGGCGATATACTTTTCAAGCAAATACTCAAATTAATACTAAAGAGATTCAAGCAAAACACTTAAATAGCTTTTGGACAGATTTAGAAAAAATTTTATTAGAAAAAAAATTTAAAATTGCATTAGATCCAACTCTTCATTCAATTATAGAAATTGAAAAAGTAATTAAAATGTTAGAGAATTCAACATCTCAACTTCAATTAATAGATAAAAATTTTGTTGATTTAATATGGGAAAATCAACCAAAAACGCAGTATACAGATATATTTGATCACCCAACAAGTTTTGCTGGTCAGGGCAGACGTGAAAAATTAGATATTTTAAAAAAATTTTTAGATAAAAATGAAATTGATCATTACTTCGTGTCTGGGCTTGATAATATTGCTTGGCTATTAAATTTAAGAGCAGATGATATTAAATATACACCGTTGCTTTATTCTTATCTTCTAATTTCAAAAAATAATAAACACTCTTTGTATATTAAAGAGTCTGCAATGCCAGAAATACTAAAAAAGGAAATCAAAACACTAATAAATATTAATAATATTGATAATATCGGATCAATTTTTAATAACATCAATTCATCTGAGTCAATTGGTTTAGATTTTAATTCCACTACTTATTATTTTTTAGATCTTTTAAGAAAACAAAAAATAAATACTAAAAATTTAGCAAATCCATGTATTTTGTTAAAAGCTATCAAAAATGAAACTGAACTAGATGGGGCCAAAAAAGCACATATAAGAGATGGAGTTAGTATTACCAAATATATTTATTGGTTAAAAAATATTATGGATCCTAAATCAAATGATGAAATAAGTGTTGCAAATCATTTAGAAAATCTGCGAATAAAAAATGAATTATTTCACTCTCTATCTTTTGATACAATATCTGCAATTGACAAAAATGCAGCCCTTCCTCATTACCGTGTTACTGAAGAAGGAAAATTATCTTTCTCAGATAATAATATCTATCTTGTTGACTCAGGGGGTCAATATTTTGATGGAACAACGGATATAACAAGAACTATAATTTTAGGTAAACCAACAAGAGAACAAAAAGATAGATTTACGAGAGTTCTTAAGGGTCATATTGCTCTATCAAATCATGTTTTTAACAAAGGAACAAAAGGAACTGATATTGATTATCTGGCAAGAAAAAGTTTGCAAGAAATTAATTTAGATTATGATCATGGTACCGGTCACGGTATTGGAAGTTTTTTGAGTGTTCATGAAGCCCCACAACGTATTGCAAAAAAATCAATGTTTAATAGCGTTGAGTTGTTTCCAGGAATGATTTTATCCAATGAACCTGGATACTATAAAGAAAATGAATATGGTATAAGAATAGAAAATTTAGTCATGATAAAAGAGAATAATGAAAAAAAATTATATTTTGAAAACATCTCGTGGTGTCCAATAGATTTGGATCTCATTGACAGTAGTATGCTTGATCAAATTGAGAAATATTGGCTGAATAAATACCATAAAAAAGTGTATGAAACATTGGAGAAGTACCTTGAGAATGAAGAGAGAGATTGGCTTAAAAAGGTAACATCTCAAGTTTAACTAAAGCTACTAATTATGCAGCTTTTTCATTAATTGCAAATTCAGTTCTCAAGAGATGTTTATCTAATTCAATTTTCCATTCTTCTCTATATTCAGACTTGAAATATTTAACTAAATCATCATCATTATTATAGTTTTTGTCACTAAAATCTTCTAAATCATTATTAAAAACATTAATCATTATTTTTTCCCATCATAATAAAATAGTTATTATTCCATGCAATCAAAGTATAAATATATAAATATTAATATGCAAAAAATGCATATATACTTGTATAAGAATATAAAAATTTCAAATAAACATTAGTTTTATTTAATAATGATTAAAATTAATTGTTCCTAATTGACTTTGTGCATTAATACTTCATAAATTTCATAATATTATAACCTTCAATGATAATAATTTTAACACAATGCTTTCCATCTAAAGTAGGTGGAATTGAAACTCTGATGTATGATTTAGCATTTAATCTAAGTCTTAAACACGATGTAAAAGTCTTAGCTGATCAACAAAATATATCAAGAGATTTAGAATTTGATAAAAATAATAAAAACTTTTCAATACTAAGATTTAAAGGTTTAAAATTTTTAAGAAATAGGAAAAAATTTAATCAACTTAAAGATATTTGTTCTTCAAATAATATTGATGCAGTTATAACTGATAGTTGGAAAAGTCTTGAGTTACCAATTAATTTTTTAAAAGAGAAACAAATACCAATTATTAGTCTTGTTCATGGAAATGAAATAATAATCAAAAATAATAATCATCATAATCGAATAAAGAAAGTTTTGGAATCAGCAAATGCATTAGTGGTCAATTCTTCATATACTAAAAAATTACTTTCAAAAATAAGTGAAAACTTTAAAAAAATTGAGGTTATTTATCCAGGTGTAAGATCTACTAAGCATATTATAGAGCAAGCTATAGATTTAGATGATAGTTATCCAACGTTGCTTACTCTTGCTAGACTAGAAAAAAGAAAAGGACATTCATTTATTCTTAAATCTGTTTGTAATTTAAAAAAAATTTATCCAGATATTCAATATATAATTGCTGGTGAAGGTGATCAGTTAGAGAATATAAAGAAAGAAATAAAAAACTATAATCTAGAAGCAAATGTAAAGTTAGTTGGAACAATAAATGAAAATCAAAAAAAATTCATTTTTTCTAAAACTGATATTATGATCATGACAACTATAGATGAAACTCATGCAAATTCTATTGAAGGTTTTGGAATTGTATACATTGAAGCAGCACAATATGGAATTCCATCAATTGCTTCAAATGTTGGAGGCACTCCTGAAGCTGTATTGCATAATAAAACAGGTTTAATTATTAATAATTTTAATGAATTAGATGAATCAATTAAGAATTTAGTTAAGAACCAACAAAATAGGATTGAATTAGGACAAAATGCAAAAAATAGAGCAGATAATGAATTAAACTGGGAAAAACAAATATTAAAATACAATAAGTTGATAGATGATATTCAATGACTATTTTATTTCATAATACAACTTTTGATAAAATTGATGTTTGGAAAAAAACAATAAAAAAATATTTTAAAAATGAAAAAATAATCTCTATTAAAGATTATAAAAATTTTAATGATGTAAATTGTGCAATTATTTGGAATTTACCAGACAACATTCTTACAAGACTAAAAAATCTCCAAGTTATTTTCTCTATGGGAGCTGGAGTAGATCACATTCTAAAACTTAAAAATTATAATAAAAAAATTCCCATAATCAGAATAAAAGATGAAGAAATGGGGGAGAGAATTGCCAATTATTCTCTAGCTCAAATACTAAATTATCAATTAAATTTTAAAATTTTTCAAAATTCTCAAAGCAAACAATACTGGTCTGGTGAAAGGACACCAATTGATAATAAAAATTTAACAGTAGGTATTCTAGGTTTAGGCTTTCTTGGTAATCATATTGCAAAATTACTAAATAAATTAAATTATAATGTTATTGCATATAAAAAAAATCGAACAAAAGTAAAAAATGTAAAAATATATACCGGTAAAAATATTATAAGTTTTATCAAAAGCTCTGATGTTATTATTTCTATTCTACCATCAACGGCTCAAACAAATAATATAATAGATAAAAAGTTTTTAAAGAATATGAGAAAAAATTCTTGTTTAATAAATATCGGCAGAGGAAATGCAATTGAAGAGAAAGACCTTCT
This sequence comes from uncultured Alphaproteobacteria bacterium, assembly GCA_902623545.1. Classification (GTDB taxonomy): domain Bacteria; phylum Pseudomonadota; class Alphaproteobacteria; order HIMB59; genus CACPNW01. The sequence continues at coordinate 62,158 of CACNUI010000002.1, forward strand.
TAATCATTTAAAGAAAAACAAAAATTTTTATGCTTATTTGGATGTCTTTAAAGATGAACCTTTAAAATCAAGTAGTCAATTTTGGAAACTGCCAAATGTAACCATTACTCCACACGTGGCAGGTGTAACAGCTATAGAGCCATCTGTTAAATATATGCACTCCAAATATAAAAAGCTAAGAAAAAATAAAAATGTAAAATCAGATGTTAATCCATTTGATGGATATTAATTGACATCAAAATAATTTTCTAAAATTCTAAAATAAATACTTTCTAATCTAATAATATCTTCAACTAAAACAAATTCATCTACTTTATGAAGCGTTTGATTTCTAAGGCCTAATTCTACTACTTCACAATAGTTCTTTATATATCTAGCATCAGAGGTACCACCATCGGTTGCTTGCTCAGGTGGGCTATTTCTGCCTGTAACATCAGAAATTGATTTTGAAATAATATTATATAAATCTCCGGCTTTATTCAAAAATGACTCAGCAGTTGCATCATATGTATAAGTGCAACTAGCGTTTTCCAGTTTAGAGAAAATCTTTTCTATTTTATTATCAATCCATTTTATAAGTGAGTCAGATGAGTGCATATCATTAAATCTAATATTAACTGTTGCTTTAGCTAATTCTGGAATTACGTTTTGCACAGGATTGCCAATATCAATAGTAGCGATTTGAACTGATGTTGGTAAAAAATTTTCATTACCTTCATCTAGCGGCTCTTCCAATATACTATTTAATAAATTTACTAAGTGATGTGAAGAATTTTCAGCTAAATGAGAATTCGCTGTATGTCCCTGAATACCTTTTACCTTAAAAAAGAAACTAACTGATCCTCTTCTTCCAATTTTTACTTTATCGCCGACCTCATTTTTAGAAGTTGGTTCACCAACAAGACAATGATCAAATTTATAATTTTGTTTACTTGCCCATTCTAGAATTCTTGGTGTGCCGTTTACAGAATCTCTTTCTTCGTCTCCTGTAATAATAAATGAAATCTTACCTGGAATATTTTTATATTTATCTACAAATCTTTTAGCGGCACTGATGAAACAAGCAACACTGCTTTTCATATCTTCACTACCTCTTCCATAAAGTTTACCTTCATCTATTTTTGCAGAAAAAGGAGGATATTTCCAAGAACTTTCATTTCCTACAGGAACTACATCTGTGTGACCAGCATAAGCAAAATGCTTTCCCTCATTTCCTATCGTTGCAAATAAATTTTTTACTTCATAAGAATTGTTTCCAGAGAAAGTTAATGGATGACAGTCACATCCTATAGCATTTAGATGATTTGCAACGACTGTTAAAGCTCCCTCATCTTTTGGAGTCACACTTGCACATTTAACTAAGGATTGTGTAAGAGTAACTGGATCAAAATTAATTTCTGACATTAATCTCTTAAAAGATCATTGATTGATGTTTTGCTTCTTGTTTTTTCATCAACTCTTTTAACAATAACAGCACAGTATAAAGAAGGATTAATATCTCCCTCTTTTTTTCCTGGTAATGTGCCTGGTACAACAACAGAATAAGCTGGAACCTTTCCCATATGAATTTCACCAGTTGATCGATCAACTATTTTTGTAGATGCCCCAATAAAAACACCCATTGATAACACTGCACCTTCACCAACAATCACACCTTCTGCTACTTCACTTCTTGCTCCAATAAAACAATTGTCTTCAATAATTACAGGATTTGCTTGAAGTGGCTCAAGAACGCCACCAATACCAGCGCCTCCAGAAATATGACAGTTCCTACCTATTTGTGCGCAAGAACCAACTGTAGCCCAAGTATCAATCATTGTTCCTTCGTCAACGTATGCACCAAGATTTACAAAAGAAGGCATTAAAACAACACCTTTAGCAATAAATGCAGATTTTCTTACAACAGCGTCTGGTACATACCGAAATCCTGCATTTAGATGATCATCTTTAGTCCAATTTGCAGTTTTACTTTCTACTTTATCAAACCAAGTTGCATGCGATGCTTTAATAATTTCATTATCATTTAATCTAAAACTTAAAAGAATTGCCTTTTTAATCCATTGATTAACTTGCCATTCATTATTAATTTTTTCACAAACCCTTAAGTTCCCACTATCAAGTTTGTTTAAAGTTTCATCTACTGCCTTTCTAATATCACCTGCAGTATTGATATTAATATTATCTCTATTCTCAAAGGCATCATTTATAATTTTTTCAAGATTACTCATATTTTACCCTCATTTACATCTTTTAAAAATAAACTCAAATCTCTTGTTTGAAAATCTAAATATTCTTTAGATGCTTCAATATCATCTGAAAAATTCTCGTAACCAGCATCAATCCATACAGATGTGAAACCAACTTTTTTCGCTGGCACAAGGTTTTTAGCAATATCATCAAACATTGCCGAAGTACTTGGGTCAATATCGTATAAATTAATAATTTGTTTATAAGGCTCAATTTCTGGTTTAGGGATATAGTTTGCTAATTTTATATCAAAAATTTCATCAAAAAAATTAGTCAAATTTATTCTATCAAGTACATCAATTACATGTTGTTTGTTAGCATTTGTATATATTAATTTTCTACCTTCTAATTGTTTTAATTCTGTATTCAAACCTTCATTTGGCCCAACTATTGAATAATTAAGTTTATGTACCTCATTTAAAAAAAAATCAGGATCAACACCATGATTATCCATTAGACCTCTTAAAGTAGTACCATGTTGTTTATAATATTTTGTCTGTAGCTTTTTTGCATCTGGCAAATCCATATTTAAGTTTTCAGCAATGAACTTGCCCATTAACTTATGAACCTGTTGAAATATACCGCTATCTGCTGAATAAAGTGTATTATCTAGATCAAAAATCCATGTATTTATTTTTTTTTTAATTTTCATTTAATTTGAGATTAATTGCGTTCCAATTCCATGTTCAGTAAATAATTCTAATATAACGGAATGAGGAATTCTTCCATCTAATATTGTAGATTTATTCACTCCTTTTTCCATAGCATTAATACAGGTCTGAATTTTTGGCTTCATTCCGCCGGAGACAAAATTTTCTTTAATAATGTTTTTGGCTTCTTTTAAACTTAATGAAGAAATTAAATTTTTTTTACTATCTAAAATTCCAGCGACATCTGTTAATAAAAGTAATTTACTCGCTTCAAGTTCTCCAGCAATAAAACCTGCGGCTGTATCAGCATTTATGTTATATGAAAAATTATTTACATCAATTCCTAAAGGAGCAATTACTGGTATATGCCCTTTTTGAATATGATCTAATATAATATTTTTTTTAAGTTTTATAGGCTCACCAACAAACCCTATATCTACTATTTTCTCAATATTAGAATCATTATCTTTTAATTCAATTTTAAGCTTAGTTGCCTCAATTAAATTATTAATATTACCAGAGATTCCAACAGCCTTTACGCCTGCAGAGGAAATAGATTTAACAATTTCTGAATTTATATCTTTAGAGAGTACTTCTTCTACAACTTTTATAGTTTCTTTATCTGTCACTCTTAATCCATCAATAAATTTAGAAGAAATATTTTTATTTTTTAATCTCTCTCCTATTTGTGGCCCTCCACCATGAACTATTACAGGCATAATGCCAACCTCTTTTAAAAGCCCAATATCTTTAGCAAAACTATCAGATAATTTTTTATCACCCATAGCATGCCCACCATATTTAATTACTATTATATCTCCACTATGTTGACGTATGAAAGGTAATGCTTCAACTAATGTAGAAGCCTTATGTATAAAATAGGCTTGATCACTTTCAGACAAAAAATCAAATTTCATAATTAATGAGATATTTTGTATATTGTTTTTTGAATATCAATAATACCATTATTTTTTTTTGTTTCAGAAACAAATATATTTTCAAATGTTTCTTTATAATTTTCCATTAAACTTAAAATTGAATTACTTTCATAATCTATTTGTTTTTTTGAGACTTTATCAATTTTAGTCAAAACTATTGAAAATTTTTTTGAACAATCATTGATTAAATCAATCATATCTATGTCTAAATCTTTTATGCCAACTTTTGAGTCGATTAATAAGAAAATATGATTTAAGTTACATCTATTTCTTATATATTCTTCAATTAAAGTTATCAATTTTTCTCTCATTACTTTAGAGACTTTTGCAAATCCATATCCTGGTAAATCTACTAGATTAATTTTATTATTAATTTCAAATAAATTTATACTCTGAGTTCTACCTGGTGTTTTACTTGTCTTCGCTAGTTTTTTTGTTTTTGTAATTGCATTAATCAAACTTGATTTTCCAACATTGGATCTCCCTATAAAACAACATTCATTATTAATTTTTAACTCAGGAATATCTCTATAAGTATTAAAAGAACCTATAAAATTATTTGAAATAAAAAAATTATTTAAATTTTTATTAGGATTAGCCATTTTTGGCTAAGATTCTTCTTTGGATAAACCACTGCTGAGCAATTGATAAAATATTATTTACAGACCAATATAAAACTAGACCTGCAGCAAAACCAGCCAAAACAAAAGTAAATACAAATGGTAGTAGTGCAAAAATTCTTGCTTGTGTTGGGTCAGCAGGTGCAGGATTTAGTTTTTGTTGAAGCCACATTGTAAAACCCATAAAGATTGGCAAAATTCCAATATCAATAATTGATAATAATGGAGGCACATTCCATTTAATAATACCAAATAAAGTCATTAATCCTAATGGGTCAGGTGCTGACAAATCATGTATCCAGCCATAAAATGGAGCATGGTACATTTCTATGGTAACAAATAAAACTTTGTATAATGAAAAGAAAATTGGAATTTGTACAAGTATTGGTAAACATCCTGCGAGTGGATTAGCCCCCTCTCGTTTATATAACGCCATAAGTTCTTGTTGCATTTTTTGTCTATCATTTGGATATGTCTCTTTTAATCTTTGCATATCAGGTTGTAATTTTTTCATTTTTGCCATTGATTTAAATGATGCTTGAGCAAGAGGAAAAAGTAAAAGCCTCATCAAGATTGTAAAAGCAATTATAGCTAATCCAAAATTTCCAGCATATCCATGGAACCAATTAATTGCATAAGAAACTGGTTTTGTTAAAAAACTAAACCATCCCCAATCGATTGCATCTGTAAACCTAGGTATTGATAAGTTTTCATCATAGTGACTTAGAATGTCTAGTTTTTTTGCACCTACAAACAGTTGCCCCTGATAAATTAAATTGCTATCCTTATTAACTAAATATTTTTCTCCAATATACCCAGTACTGTAATTATCTCTCCCATTATTTGAGTGTCTATGCTCAACCCTTATAGATTGGTTTTTTTCAGGTATGAGTGCTGACATCCAATATTTATCAGTAAAACCTAACCAACCTCCGTTAATAGAATTTTTGTCACAAAATGATTTTTTTAAATTTTTTAGAGATTTTGTACAATCTTCAAATATATCATCATAATTTTTTTCTAATAATTCATCATCAATAAGACTTATTAAGCCTTCATGTAAAATAAAAAAACCAATAGTATCCGGAGTATTAATTCTTTTAATTACTCTGTATGGATAAATTTCAATATTATTGTTGCTATTATTTATTATTTCTTGAGTTATCGAGAACATATAATTTTTATCAATTGTAAAAGTTTTTTTAAACAACACATTTTGTTCATTACTCCATTCCAATGTCACTGGTGTCGTTGGACTAAGAAAAGCTGAGTTTGACTTCCAAACTGTGTCTTGATCTGGAAGGGTTATTTTGTTGTTCGAACTAATCCACCCAGTTTCAATAAAATAAGGGTTTTCACTACCGTTAGGTGATAACAGATGAATATTTTCTGAGTCCTGATCCAAACTTTCTTTATATTTGGATAAAGTTAAATCATCTAGAAAACCACCTTTTAAATTTATTGAACCCTGAACAGAATTCGTTTTAAAAGTTACTCTATTACTTTCACTAATGACAACATCTCTTGGTTTAATTTCATAAATATCTTTAGTAGAATTTTCAATTGAAGTTGCAGGCTCAATTACTTCATCATCTATTGAGTTTGGTGAATTAATAGGCTGTGTAGGAATTAAAATTTGGAAAAATATAATAATTGCAATCGATATTCCAATAGCTAAATATAAATTTCTCTGTTCGTTCATTTTTTCTTCAATATATTTTTTGGCACAGGATCATAGCCATAATTTCCAAATGGATGACATCTCGATATTCTTTTAACTGACAACATTAAACCTTTAATAAAACCAAATTGTTTGAATGATTGTATACTATACTCAGAACAAGTTGGTAAATATCTACAATGGGGGCCAATTATTGGTGAAATAAAAAATTGATAAAATTTAATTATTGTAATTGCAATCTTTATAATGAGTTTATTAATCATTTATATTTTTTTTTAGTTCTAATATCAGTTTATCAAATTTTTCATCTAGTATAGAGGATTTAGCTATTAACACATAGTAAGAATTTATTTTACCATTAATAATAATTTTTCTAGCCAATTCCCTCATTATTCTTTTAGCTTTATTTCTTTTTACTGCATTTCCAATTTTTTTTGAAGCTGTGTATCCTACACCTATAGAATTTTCCAGATCTTGATTATGTAAAATTTGGATATTCATATTTTTACCTTTGATAAATTCACCTTTGTTTCGTATCATAACGAAGGTTGATCTTTTCTTAATCGTAAATATTTGTTGGGCCATTAGGCCTTTTAAGCGCTTAACTGAGCTCTTCCTTTTGCACGTCTTCTATTGATAATCTGACGACCCGCTTTAGTAGCCATTCTAGCCCTAAAACCATGTCTTCTTTTTCTAATTACTCTACTAGGTTGATAAGTACGTTTCATAATAAATATCTAGGCGTAATACGAATTCATTATATATAAGTCAAATATTTACTTATGTAATCGATGAAAATTTTCAGAAAAGTCAGTGAATTAAAGAAAAATATAGTTTCAATTAAAGACACAGGTCAATCTATTGGTTTAGTTTTAACAATGGGAAGCTTACACGATGGACATTTATCCCTAATAAAAGAAGCACAATTACATAATGAATTTGTGATCTGCTCAGTATTTATTAATCCTACCCAATTTAATAATGATGATGATTTCAGATCTTATCCAAAAAAAATTGATGATGATATTTATAAATTAGAAAATATAGGATGTAATTTACTTTTCTTACCCGAAATTCAAGATGTTTACCCTAATGGATTGGTAAAGAAAAAAATTGTAAATAATTTTAGAAATATTTTATGTGATAAATTTCGACCTGGCCATTTTGATGGAGTTGCTACTGTTGTTGATCTTTTTTTTAATATTATTAAACCTACGAATAGTTATTTTGGTGAGAAAGATTTTCAGCAAGTAAAAATAATTCAAGAGTTAGTAAAAATTAATAATCACAATATTAAAATAACTCAATGTCCATCCGTACGAGATAATACAGGTATGAGTTTATCTTCAAGGAACTCTAAGTTTTCTAATGATCAATTAAAAATTTTCAATTTATTAGGAAGTAAAATTAAAGAATATATTAATCTATTAAAAAAAAATAAAATTAATAATTTAGATCAATTAAAAATAGAGCTTCTACAAAATAATATAAATAAAATTGACTATTTAGAGATAAGAAATGAAAATAATTTAGAAATAACAAAGAATTATTCTGAAGCTAGATTATTTATTGCTTTATATATTGGTGATATAAGAATTATTGATAATTTTAAGTTATACTAAGGTATTAGCCAATTATATTTTGGTTCATTATTTTTAAATATTAATTTTAATCTACGATGACCTGAAATTTCTAAATAAAGCCAATCAATTTCATTAATTTTATTTTCAACTACTGTAAAATTTTTATACCCTTTTTCACTTTCTTCAAGACTTGGTTCCTTACCAGTTAAGTGTTCAGGGATACCGTCTTCTGGAAACTCAGTGATTGAACTTGGATCTTTTAAAGTTAAGTAACATTTTCTACTAAACAATCTTGTCTTGTCCCACATTTCTTTAGCTGTATCATTTTGATTATTGATCAAAGATATTGTTTTAATTCGCATTTGTATCTTTAATTTATGATCATAAAACACAAATTGAGAACTATTATTTTTTTTTAAATTAGGCACTTTTGGAGATCTAAAATCTGTGTGAAAATTTAGAGTCATACTAATTGGATTAAATTTTCTTAAGACTACAACTCTAGAATCTATTCCACCGTCACTATCAATATTACAAAAAACAGGTGTATGAAATGCGTGTTTTCTATCTTTAACTCCTCTAGTTAAATTTTTCTTTATATCCTCAAATATTTCTGGAGCATTTTCTTTTGAAGAAGTCGACATTGTTATTGTAATATAAATTGTTTTGAAGAAATAGCTAGATAATGGAAATAAATAAAATTACGAATTTATTGAATCTGGAGCATGTTAAGTTTTTAATATCTATCTTTAAAGAAAATAATATTGAAATCCGCTTAGTAGGAGGATGTATACGAGATGCTCTTCTTGAAAGAGAAATAAAAGATATTGACACAGCGACAACTTTGGAGCCTCAAGATGTTTTGTCGTTATTAAAAGATAACAATATTGAATATGATGATTTTGCTATTCAATATGGTTCTATAATTGCTTATCCTCATAATCGAAAAATACAAATTACAACTTTACGTGAGGATGTTAATCAAATGGGTAGACATACAAATGTAATTTATACCAACAACTGGAAAAAAGACTCAGCCAGAAGAGATTTTACTTTCAATGCTTTATATCTCGGAAACAATAATAAACTACATGATTATTACAATGGCCAATCAGATTTAAATGAAAGTAAAATTTGTTTTATTGGTGAAATAGAGGATAGAATAAAAGAAGATTACTTAAGAATCTATCGATACTTTAGATTTAGAGGTTTATTTAATTTACCTAAAACATCTTTAAGTGATCAAAAAATTGTAGAAAAATATATTCACGAATCTTTAGCGGTGTTGACCAACGATGTAATAAGGCAAGAAATATTAAAAATGTTTAATATGTCTTTTCCATTAAATTGTTTTTACATATCTCATCAAACGTTACAAAAATTTAAATGGGTTGAAATAGTCCAAGAGCATTTCATACGAACGAAATACGATCTTGGATTAAATAAATGTCTGAATAAGATTGATAATTTAATAAATTAGTTTTTTAGTTTACAACTTTCGCACAAACCAAATATTTCTAAATTATGTTTTTTATAATTGAAGTTATTCTTTTCTGCTTGTTTTGAAAAATAAGAAATCAAATTATTTCCAGTTAACTCAGTAACACTATCACAGTTTTCACATATCAAAAAAGATGTAGAAGTTTTTGCATTACAGCCTTCATGCTTACAAGCAACATATGAATTTCTACTTTCTATTTTATGTACTTTGCCAATTTCTATAAGCTTATCTAAAGCTCTATAAACTTGAAGAGGAGATTTAATTCCTTTTTTTTGAATATCAAAAAGGATTGTATATGCCTTAAGAGGTTCTGATGCGCTTTCTAAAATATCTAGAACTGTTTGTTGATTTTTAGTTAAGTTTAAAGTTTCTAAAGACATATTCTAGATTACCAAATTGCTATCGTTTTTGCAACTGACCCTTAATTTCAAGAGGAACCAATGAAATAATGAAAAGTATTAAAGCCACCACTATTATTGAAGGCCCTGAAGAAGTATTTATTTCTAAAGAAGCAAATAATCCAACTACTACTGATAAAATACCTGATAAGATTGCAATAACAATCATTTGTCTAGGACTGTTGCTAATGTTCCTGGCAATAGCCGCAGGAATTAAAAGTAAACCTGTAATTAATAGTGCTCCAATCATTTTAATAGACAAAGCAATTACTCCTGCCAATAAAAGGGTAAATATAAAATTAGAAACTTCCGGCCGCATACCTTCAGCAGCTGACAAATCATAATTTACAGTTGCTGAAAATAAAGATTTCCAAATAAAATATAAGATAATTAATATTATGCTTCCACCTATCCAAACTAAACCAATGTCTGCAGTTGTCACTGCAAGAATATCGCCAAATAATAATCCCATGAGATCAAATCGGATGAAAGATAAAAAACCAATCAATACTAAACCGATGGCAAGTGTTGAGTGAGCAAGAAGTCCAAGTAAAGAATCTCCAGCTAGTTTTGTTCTTTTTTGTAAGCTCACAAGAAGTAAAGCAACGACAGCTGATATTACAAACACAGAAAAAGCAATATTTAAACTAAATGAGTATGCTAGTGTTACTCCTAAAAGTGCTGAGTGAGATAAGGTGTCACCAAAATATGATAACCTCCTCCAGATAACTAAGCATCCAAGTGGTCCAGCAACAATAGCTATACCAACTCCTGCAACAAGTGCACGAATAAAAAAATCATCAAACATTAATTTTTAACACTCCCATCTGTCTGATGTGAATGATCATGTTCATGTTGATAGAGTGATAAGGTAGCAGCATTATGTTCTCCAAATAATTCTATGTAGGAAGAATTTTTTACTATTGATTTAGGTGATCCAGAACAACAAATGTGACCATTTAAACAAATTACATGATCTGTTGCAGACATAACAAAATGGAGATCATGAGATATAAGAAGGATGCCACAATTTAATTTGGTACAAATTTCTTTTATAAGATTGTATAGAGCTATTTCTCCATTAAAATCTACTCCCTGCACAGGTTCATCTAAAACAAGTAGATCTGGTTTTTTAGCAATTGCTCTTGCGATTAAAACTCTCTGAAATTCTCCACCAGATAAGTTATGAATCTCATTGTATATTAAATGCTGAACCCCTGTTAATTCTAGAGCTTCAATAATTTCATCTTTATTAATATGACTTGTTAGATTCATAAAATCTATAACTCTAAGTGGCATAGTCCAATCGATACTAATTTTTTGCGGAACATATGCCATTTTTGTTGAATAATTTTCAATTGAACCTTCATCTGATTTTAGAATATTAAGTGCCATTTTAGCGGTAGTTGTTTTTCCTGAGCCATTTGGGCCAATCAAGGTTACAATTTTGCCCTTATGAATTTCAAGAGAGATACCTTTTACAATCCATTTTGAAGATTTTTGGATACCGCAATCTTTTAATCTTACCAATAAATTATTATTTTCGTTCATTTTTATATTTACAATCTAAAATGTAATATTATAACATTACGTTCATTAACAGACTTAATTATTAATAGGAACATTTTTTATGAGACAAAACAACATTTTTTTGATGCTTTTGAAAGTATTTTTCTTTTCATCAATTTTAGTTGCAACTTCAGCTGTAAGAGCAGAATTTAAAGTTGTAACTACAATTAAACCACTTCATTCACTAATTGCGAATGTAATGGATGGTGTAGGTCAACCAGCACTTATAATTGAAGGAAGTACTTCCCCCCATAGCTTTACATTAAAACCTTCTCATGCCAAGCTTTTAGAAGAAGCAGATATCATATTCTGGGTTGGTGAAAGTATAGAAACGTTCATGGAAAGACCTCTTGAGTCAATTGTCAAAAATGCAGAAGTTGTAGAGTTCATGGAAGTTGAAAGTATTAATAAATTGAAGTTTAGAGAAGAATCGATTTTTGAAGATCACGACGACCATGATGATCACGACGACCATGATGATCACGATGACCATGATGATCACGATGACCATGACGACCATGACGACCACGATGATCACGATGACCATGATGATCACGATGATCACGATGACCATGATGATCACGATGACCATGATGATCACGACGACCACGATGACCATGACGATCACAGTGGACACGATCACCACGGTCATGCACATGGTGAATTCGACGCTCACATTTGGCTAGATCCAATGAATGCAAAAGAAATGGTTCATGAAATTGCTCATGAGTTAAGTGATTTAGATCCTGCCAATAAAGAGAAATATGAAGCAAATGCTGATGCAACAATCAAAGCTTTAGACCAATTGATAAATGACGTTAGCAAGGATATTAATTCCGATGCAAAATTTGTCGTTTTCCATGACGCCTACCAGTACTTTGAAGAAAGATTTGATGTAAGAGCTGCAGGAGCTTTAACATTGAATACTGATGTTTTACCTGGTGCTAAACAGATTGCTGATATTCAAGATGTAATTAAGGATAGAGGAATAAAATGTATCTTCTCTGAACCTCAATTTAATCCAAAGATAATTACAACGATAGCTGAAGATATGAATATCAAAACTGGAGTTTTTGATCCTTTAGGTGCTAACATTGATGCTGGTAAGTCACTTTACTTTACGTTGATTAGTAATCTTGGGGACGAGCTTAAAGGCTGTTAATTTTTAATATTTAAATAAATTCCACCTTGTATGAAGGTGGAATTTATAGAACTAATTATAAGGAAATTGATATGGAAAATACTTCTCAGGTTCCAGTTACGGTTTTAACAGGTTTTCTTGGAGCTGGAAAAACAACACTTTTAAATCGAATTTTAACTGAACAACATGGACGGAAATACGCTGTCATTGTTAATGAATTTGGTGAGCAGGGAATTGATAATGACCTTGTTGTTGATGCTGATGAAGAAGTATTTGAAATGAATAACGGGTGCATTTGTTGCACTGTTAGAGGTGATTTAATTAGAATTCTAAGTGGTTTAATGAAACGTGCTGATAAACTAGATGCAATTATAGTTGAAACAACTGGTTTAGCTGATCCAGCCCCAGTTGCTCAGACATTTTTTGTTGATCAAGATGTTGCTGATCGCACAAAATTAGATGCAATTGTTACAGTTGCCGATGCTGTTCATCTAAGTTCTCAATTAGTCGATCATCATGAAGCAGAAGAACAAATTGCTTTTGCTGATGTAATTTTACTAAATAAAGTTGAACTTGTTGAAGATAATGACATTGTGAAAGTTAATGATCGTATAAGAAAAATTAACCCTTTTGCAAAGATTATTAAAACAACACGTTGTGATGCACCTCTTGATGAAATCGTAGGCTTAAATGCATTTAGTCTAGATAGAGTATTAGATATTGAACCTGACTTTCTTGAATCAGATCATGATCATGAACATGATGATGATGTTACTAGTCTATCCTTTGTATCTGATACACCATTAGACATGGATAAGTTTCAAGATTGGTTTGGAAATTTACTGAGGACTAAGGGTCAGGATATTCTTCGATCAAAAGGAATTTTGAACTTTAAAGGTGAAGAAGAGCGATATGTATTTCAAGGAGTGCATATGCTTATGGATGCCTCACCAATGGGACCTTGGCCCAAAGGAAAAAATAGAAGTTCTCGAGTAGTATTTATTGGTCGTGATCTTGATAATATGAATCTTAAGGAAGGCTTTGAAAATTGTAAATCAGCATGAACGCTGATTTAGAAAAACTTCAGGAAACAAATAAAACTGAACTTGAAAGAAGAGGTTCAATTTTTAATATTGGAGCCCCAGCTACAGAAGCGGTTACAACTCGTGATCAAATAGCGGTAGGATTTGGAGACGGCACTGTAAGATTTTTTCAATCTGGATCTGATCCTAAAACTGTTAAAGCACATAAGGGTGTAGTGTTGAGTATGACAAATTATGAAGATCATGTGTTAACGGGAGGAGACGATGGACGTTTTCTAAAAATATCATCTGATGGAAATATTGAAGAAATTTTTAATTTTGGTTCAAAGTGGGTTGACTGTGTAGCTTCCCACAAAGATACTAAAGTTTGTTCATCAGGAAAGACTGTTTATATTTGGACAAAAAACAAAGATAAACCACAAACTTTAGAGCATCAAAGTACTGTTGCTGGATTAGCATTTGATAATAAAGGTAAGCGTCTTGCGGTCTCAAGATACGGTGGAGTAACAGTGTGGAAACTTAATAATAATAAATGGACAGCCTCAAATTATACCTGGAAAGGATCGCATGGAACTGTAACGTTTAGCCCAGATACAAAATATATTGTAACTGCAATGCAAGAAAATCAAATTCATGGTTGGCGCATAAACGACAAAGCGGATTTAGCAATGAGAGGTTATCCATCAAAAATTAAAAGTTTTACTTGGGTTGGTGATACACCGTATTTGGTAACATCTGGATCCAGTGATGCAGTTTGCTGGCCATTTGATGGTAAAGAAGGACCAATGGGGAGAAAGCCAATTGTTGTTGCAAACGGTGGTAAAGAACTTGCAACATTTGTTAAAGCACTTAATGGAGAAAAAGCTGTTTTCACTGGTTTTACAGATGGGTCAGTTTTATTAGCAGAAATTGATGAAAGTAAAAAACCAATTATGATTAGAAGTTCAACAGGTGCAGAAGTTTCAACAATAGCTATATCTAGTGATAACTCACAAATATTAATTGGCGATATGAAAGGTTCTATTCTTTTATCATCCTTATGGGCAGACAATTAAGAGAGAAAATATGTTTAATCGTAAAACTCAAAATGTTGAAAAAATAAGAAATCTCAAAAATTTAATTTCCAAGAAATATAAATTACCAGAAAATACTATAATAAGTATTGCTGAGCTCAGTTGTCATGAACCTGATTGTCCACCAATTGAAACTGTAATTACTGCAAGAAATGAAGACGGATCAATGAAAAATTGGCGAGTCGCAAAATCAATAGAAGAAATAGAGGAGTCAGATATTAATAATCTAACAAATCACACTCATTAAGTTATTAAATTTAAAATAATTTATTAACAGCAATCTCCACCTTCACAAGTACAGCAACAGCTACAACTGCATCCACACTTTGGTGGGTTTGGATTTTGATTTTTCATAATAATACCTATATCTATATCTGAATAATTTTTAAACAAATTAATGAGAAAAATAATAGAAATTAAAGAGTGTATGAAGACTTTTGAGGGTGACGGGATACCTGTAACGAGAGCTTTCCCTGTACCCGGAATGAGAGAAAATGATCCATTTCTTCTTTTTGATCATTTCGGCCCAATTAATTATGAGCCAGGAGGTGCAACTGGTGTACCAGCACATCCTCATTGTGGATTTGAGGCAATTACTTATATGCTTGGTGGTGAAGTAGAGCATAGAGACTCATTTGGAGGACAAGCAGAAATTGAAACTGGTGATGTACAATGGATGACAACTGGATCAGGTTTAATCCACTCTGAATTAGTAACAGAAAAATTTAAGAAGAGTGGTGGTATCATGCAAGGATTACAAATTTGGGTAAACCTTCCACAAAAAAATAAAAAAGTTAAACCTTGGTACCAACATATTAAAAGAAACACTATTCCAACATTATCTGAAAATACAAATATAGAAATTAAAGTTCTTGTGGGTGAAATAAATGGAACCAAATCCAAAGTTCAAACATATTCACCTGTATCAATATTTGATATTCAATTTTCAAAACCAGATATGACAAAGTTTAATGTTGATAAAGAACAAAATCTTATGATCTATATTATCGATGGTCAATTACAATTTAATGAGGAAAATAAAATCGCTAATAAAGGTGATATGATTTACTTTGATCAGTCAAGTGATGAGATTCAACTTACATCAATATCAGAAAAAGGATCCTACCTAGTTTTAGCAGGTAAGCCGCTTAAAGAACCTGTAGCACGTTATGGTCCTTTTGTGGCAAATTCTGAAGGAGAAATTAAACAAGCAATGATGGACTATCAAGAAGGAAAGATGGGAAGCTTAGCTTAAGTTAATTGACGTAACATTTCACCAGCTACAATAGCAACTGAACTACTAAGATTAATCGATCTAGGCCCCTTTATCATTGGAATTGTTAATCTTTCATCGACAGAGCTATGAACAAAATCAGGTGCTCCTGCACTTTCTCTACCAAATAAAATAATATCATTTGATTGAAATTTATAATCGAAATAACTTTTTTTAGTTTTTGTTGTTAGAAGAACGAGTCGATATGAATTATCTTTTGACCAATCATAAAATTTTTCCCAACTTAAATGTTTTTTTAATTCTAGATAATCATAGTAATCCATTGATGCTCTTTTTAATCTTTTATCATCAATCACAAAGCCCGCCGGTTCAATTATATCCACTGGTATTCCAAGACAGGCACCTAGCCTAAATATGTTTCCTGCATTTTGTGGTATGTCCGGTTCAAATAGAGCAATTCTCATGTTTTTTTACTATATTATTTTATTACTTGCGTCACGCTGGCACATATTTAAAGAGTATTTTTTTAAGTAATTAAGATATAAGAAATTCATAATAAATGGCTAAAAAACCCGATAATAAGAGAAGAGATTTCCTGCAACTTAGCACTGTAACGCTTGGTGCTGTAGGAACAGCTGCTTTCATATGGCCATTTCTAAAAAGTATGAGTCCAGCAGAAGATACATTAGCTGCAGGATCAACCGAAGTAGATATTAGTGCTATTGAAGAAGGTCAAAGTATAACAATCAAATGGCGAGGGAAACCTGTTTTTATTAAGAAAAGAACAAAAGATGAGATTGATGCAGCAAAAATGGTTCAAGCTTCTGACTTAAGAGATCCACAAGATGATGCAGATAGAGTACAAAAGGAAGAATGGTTAGTTTTAGTGGGAGTATGTACACACTTAGGTTGTGTTCCACTTGGTCAAAAGGTTTCTGATATGAAAGGTGAGTACGATGGTTGGTACTGTCCATGTCATGGTTCACATTACGATACATCAGGCAGAATAAGAAAAGGCCCAGCACCAAAAAACTTGGACGTTCCGCCCTATACCTTTTTAAATGATACTACTATAAAGATTGGATAATTATGGATCAAAATAGAAAAGTACATCAATTTAAAAATCCTGTTCTAAACTGGATTGAATTTCGTTTACCAATAATTTCGTATTTCAAAAAAGAATACGGCGATTATCCAATGCCAAAGAATTGTAATTATTTCTGGAGCTTTGGAGCATTAGCAACAATTACACTTATCACAATGATTGTAAGTGGAATTTTTCTTGCAATGAATTATACCCCACACACTGATATGGCTTTTGATAGCGTTGAGAGAATAATGCGAGATGTCAATTATGGTTGGTTGATGCGATATATTCATTCTAACGGTGCAGCCTTTTTCTTTATCATTGTTTACATTCATATAGTAAGAGCAATGTATTTTGGTTCCTACAAATATCCAAGAGAACTTAATTGGATTTTAGGTGTATTCATATTTCTTTTAATGATGGCAACTTCTTTCCTAGGATACACTTTACCTTGGGGGCAAATGTCTTATTGGGGAGCAACAGTTATAACCAATTTATTTAGCGCTATACCAATCATTGGCGACGGATTAAAAACATGGCTTCTTGGTGACTATAATGTTGGAAATGCAACTTTAAATCGTTTCTTTGCACTTCATTATGTTTTACCTTTTGTTATTTTTGGTGTTGTTGGGTTACATGTTGCTGCTGTTCACGTTCATGGATCAAACAATCCTGATGGTATTGATATCAAAACTAAAAACGACTCGGTAAATTTTTTCCCGTATATGTTAATTAAAGATACAGTGGCTATGTGTGCTTTTGGTGTTGCTATATCTGCAGTAATATTCTTTGGGCCAAATCTAATGGCTGAAGTTGATAACTATATTCCAGCAGATCCACTTGTCACTCCAGCTCACATTGTTCCAAATTGGTATCTTGCACCTTTTTATGCAATTTTAAGAGCAGTGCCTGATAAACTAGGAGGAGTTCTTCTTATGTTTGGTGCGATTGTAATTCTGTTTGTTCTGCCTTGGTTAGATAGATCAAAAGTAAGAAGTTGTAATTATAGACCAATATATAAATGGTTTATGATGGGTTTTTTCGTTAACTTCTTCGCATTAGGGTATGTTGGTATGCTTCCTGCTGAAGGTTTATATCTTTTAATTGCAAGAATTGGCTTGCTTTACTATTTTGGTTTTTTCTTCATCATTACACCATTTGTTGGATGGATAGAGAAGCCAAGTAAGTTGCCACTTAGTATTAGTGATGTTTATGCTAAAAACATCGCCCCTAATATTGGTGGAGGAGAAAAGGGGATGCCTTCACCAGCAATGCAAAAAGATACAAATCTATAATGCGCCTATTACTTATTATTTTTCTATTCTTCTCTTCAAATATATTTGCCGCAGAAATGAGTACAGAAAAAATGCCAAAACATGATTGGTCTTTTAAAGGATTTACCGGAACCTTTGATAGAGCTGCAATTCAAAGAGGTTATAAAGTCTATAGAGAAGTGTGTGCTGGGTGTCATTCAATGAAACTGTTATATTATAGAGATCTTATTGATGTTGGTTTTTCTGAAGCTCAAGTAAAAGTAATTGCTTCTGAATATACTGTTTTAGATGGCCCAAACGATGATGGCGAAATGTTTGAAAGACCAGCAAGACCAGCAGACAGATTTGTTAATCCATACGCTAATGATAATGAAGCAAGAGCAAATAATAATGGAGCTTATCCTCCAGATTTAAGTGTAATTACAAAAGCTAGAAAATATGGAGTTGATTATATTTACAACCTTCTTTTAGGTTATGTTGAACCGCCAAAAGGGATGGAGGTTGGTAATGGAATGTATTACAATAAATGGATGGCTGGGAATCAAATAGCTATGCCAGCACCTATAGCCGATGGAAGTGTAGATTATGATGATGGAACAGATAACAACGCACAACAATTATCAGCTGATGTAACACATTTTCTTCATTGGGCTGCTGAACCAGAAATGGAAGAAAGAAAAAATTTAGGAATTAAAGTAATATTATTCTTTATTATTTTAGGAACGATTGTGTATTTAGCAAAAAATAGACTTTGGCGAGACGTTACTTAGACATTAAATAAAAAATTCATTATATCACCATCTTTGACGATATAATCCTTACCTTCCTGCCTTAACTTACCTGAGTCTCTGCTCCCAGCATCACCATTATTTTCTATATAATCGTTATAAGACACAGTTTCTGCTCTAATAAATCCTTTTTCAAAATCAGTGTGAATTTTTCCAGCAGCTTGAGGTGCAAGTGTTTCTTTTTTTATTGTCCATGATCTTGTTTCTTTTGGACCACATGTAAAATAGTTTATCAAACCTAAAAGTTCATATCCTGATTTTATAACCTTATTCAATGTTGTTTGATCTAAATTAAGTTCTTTTAGAAATTCAAGTTTTTCTTCTTCATTATCTAATTCTGCTATTTGTGCTTCTATTGATGCAGAGATTAAAACTACAGAATGATTATTTTTTTTAGCAAACTCGATGACTTTTTTTGATAACTCGTTTCCAGTGTGAATAGATTCTTCATCTACATTACATATGTACATAGTAGGCTTTAGACTAATTAAGTTAAGACTATTTACAAAGTCAATTTCATTACTAGCGAATTCATCAATCTTTAAGATACTATTAGCATCTAGCATTTGTAAGATTTTATTTATTATATCGAATTGATCTTTAGCTTCTTTATCATTTGCTTTTAATTTTTTTTCTAAACTAGTTTTTTTATTATTTAAGCTTTCAAGATCAGCCAATTGTAATTCTAAATTTATTGTTCCAATATCATCTAATGGATCAATTTTTGATGATACATGAGTAATGTTAGTATCTTCAAAGCATCTAACAACATGTGCTATTGCATCAACTTCTCTTACATGCCCTAAAAATTTATTTCCTAAACCTTCTCCTTGTGAGGCTCCTTTTACTAATCCTGCAATATCAACAAAATCCATGAAAGAAGGGATTATTTTTTCACTCTTTCCAATGATTGCAAGTTTGTCTAATCTGTCATCGGGCACTGCAACTCTTCCTATATTTGGTTCTATAGTTGCAAATGGATAATTTGCAGCTTCCGCTTTATTTGATTGGGTAAGTGCATTGAATAAAGTGGATTTACCAACATTTGGTAATCCAACTATCCCGCACTTAAATCCCATAATTAATTTTGCTCACTTATTTTTGTTAAAAATAGAGGAATATCTGAAAATATTAATTCTATATTTTTAACCATTTTATCAATTTTTTTATTTATTATTTCTTCTTCTGATTTTGAAAACTTATTTAAAACATAACTTGAAACTAAATCTTTATGTCCAGGATGATCAATTCCAATACGTATTCTAAAATAATTTTCTCCTATAAAATGGTCAATACTTTCCAATCCGTTGTGACCTCCATTACCACCACCTTGCTTTATTTTTACTTTTGATAATTCTAAATCCAAGTCATCATGAATAACAAAAGTATGGTCTAACTTTATTTTATAAAAATTTACAATCTCTGAAACTGCCTTTCCAGATAAATTCATGAATGTAAGAGGTTTTAACACAAAGACTTTTTGATTATTAATTACACCTGAATATAATTCTTTTATTTTATCTTCTTTTATTTTATCCAAATTACAATGTGAGATTAAATTATCCACTAAATTGAAACCTACATTATGTCTGGTATTTTTATAATTTATACCTGGGTTCCCAAGTCCACAAATTAAATACATATAATGAAATATAAAGTAAGGTTACTTAGATTCTTTATTTTCTTCTTTATTATCAGAAGATTCTTCCTTCTTTTCTTCTGATTTCTCTGCTGTACCTTCTGCAGCACCTTCTTCAGTAGTTTCTTCAGTTTTAGTCTCAACCTCTACTGTTGGAGGAACAAGAGTGGCGATTACAAAATCTCTATCACTAATTGTTGGTGTAACACCTTCAGGCAGTTCAATATTACTAATTTTTACTGCATCTCCTATTTCACTCTGAATTAAATCATATTCTAGTTTATTAGGAATGTTATTAGCATTACATGTTAGCTCAACAAGTCTTCTAACTGTATTTAATACTCCACCTTTTTTTAAACCAGGACATTTATCTTGATTTAAAAACTCAATAGGGATCTCAAC
Organism: uncultured Alphaproteobacteria bacterium; assembly: GCA_902623545.1. Classification (GTDB taxonomy): domain Bacteria; phylum Pseudomonadota; class Alphaproteobacteria; order HIMB59; genus CACPNW01. The sequence continues at coordinate 83,026 of CACNUI010000002.1, forward strand.
ATTTACTTTTGTGTTTTCTTGAACTCTCAAAAAATCAAAATGTATAAGTCGATCGCTTACTGGATGATACTGTAATTGCTTAGGAAGTATTTTTTCTTTTTTACCGTCAATATTAAGATCAATAATAGTTGAATAAAAAGAACCAGTATCCATTAGTTTTTTGAGTATCTTATCATCTAAAGCAATTTTTTTTGGTTCAGTTCCCTTGCCATATATGATGCCAGGTACTAATCCTTTAGCTAAAATGCTACGGTTTGAACCAATATCTTTATTTCTCTCAATTGCTTTAAAATCACTCATAAAATAAAAGTTAATCAAAAAGGGCTGACACTGAAGTATCAGTGTTGATCCTTTTAATCGCATCACCCATTAAAGGAGCAATACTAATATGTCTAATGTTTTTTGTGCTTTTTACCTCTTTAGTCGGTTCTATTGTATCTGTTAACACCAACTCTTTTATGCTTGAATTTTCAATCTTTTTGAGTGCCTCTCCAGATAACACGCCATGAACAATATATGAATAAATATCTTTAGCTCCACTTTTACTAAGAGCATCAGCTGCATTACACAGTGTACCTGCAGAGTCAGCTATATCATCTAGTAAAATACAAGTTTTATCTTTAACATCTCCGATAATATTCATTACTTCAGACTCGCCAGGCCTTTCTCTTCTTTTATCAGCAATTGCCAGTCCAGCATTTAATCTTTTAGCAAAAGCTCTAGCTCTAACAACACCACCAACATCAGGTGAAGCAACAACTAAATCTTTGTTTCCATTAAATCTTTCTTTAATATCATCAATTATTGGTCTTACAGAAAAAATATTATCTAAAGGGATATCAAAAAAACCTTGTATTTGACCGGCATGCAAATCCATAGTTAAGACTCTATGAGCACCAGCAGATGTAATTAAGTTAGCCACAAGTTTTGCAGTTATAGGAGTTCGAGGACCAGTTTTCCTATCTTGTCTAGCGTACCCATAATATGGAATAACTGCAGTAATTCTTTTTGCAGATCCTCTTCTTGCTGCATCTATTGTGATTAATAGTTCCATTAAATGGTCATTTGCAGGGTGAGATGTTGACTGTATAATGAAAACATCTTCTCCTCTTATATTTTCATTTATTTCAACAAATATCTCTCTATCATTAAAAGTTCTTATGGATGCGTCTGCTAAAGGCACATTTATATGCTTTGAAATTTTTTGAGCTAACGATTTGCTACTATTACAAGCGATTATTTTCATATAATCAAATTCATTACTATATTAGTATTTTAATAGATCAACATAAAATTAATCATTAAATGCGATGATATTAATCATTCTTCCTGTATTTTTTAATTTCTTAGACTCCCTTCGATGACTAAAAAACATATCGTCATGAGCATAGGTATCTTTGTCAACATTATATAAATTTTTAATTCCTAATTCTTTAAATTGATAGTTAATCAAGCCTCGTAAATTAAAGATATCCTTATTTAAATTTTTGTATTTAAAAAAAATAGAATATTTTTTATTTTTATTTATAAATTTTTTTTTAAAATCTTTGGATACTTCAAAATTTTTAAATCCCAAACAGGGACCTATAAGAACAATAATATTTTTTTTATCAATTTTCTGCTTAACAAAATAATTTATACCTTTGGCACTTATATTTTTTAATGCTCCTTTCCAACCAGAATGCAGAGCACATATGTATTTATTACTTTTTTCAAATATAAAAATTGGACAGCAATCTGCTGTTAATATTCCTAAAGCAAAATTCTTATCATTAGTAATTAATCCATCACCTTGAAATTTTTTATCTGAATTATTTTTGTTTATTTTAATTATTTTATTAGAATGTATTTGATTTATTAAGATTATTTTCTTTTCAATATCTAAACTTTTTAAACATGTTTTAATATTTTTATTAATATTTTTTCTTGTATCTTTTTTGTTTAAGCTGCAATTTAAAGAATAGTTTTCACCCTTAGACTTACCACCATTTCTTGTAAAAAAACCAATTTTAACTAATGATTTTAACTTATAATGCGTTAAATAATTTTTAATTATCATAGATTAGATACGACAAGACATTTAAATAGTTTACCCATACCATTAATATCAATCAGTCTATTAACCTCTGACTTGAGCAGGTCTTTATTTAAATGAGAATCATTTAAATTTAGTTTTTTTATTCTTTCTAAAATTCCATATTTAATTAAAAAATTTCTTTGTGTATTATATTCATTAATTGATAGTTTTTTTTCTTTAGCTATTTTAATTAATTCACTGAAATTTACATGACTTGATATATCTTGCTTACCTATGTTTTCAAATATATGACTTATTTTATGATTAAAAACTGATTGTAATGTAAAATTTTTTATATTTTTATAATATCCATAATCAACCAAAATACAAATACCTCTATTTTTTTTTATATATGTACAAATTTCCTCAAAGTATTTATTCCTTGAAAACGATACTTCATAAATTTTTTGCTTTTTGTATATCTTTAAGCAATCTATCAATTTTTTATTAATTACCTTTTTATTTACAAATATATGTTTTTTTTCTTTATTATTAAAATTAACATATTTTTCAAACCATATATCATTATCCATCACAAATTGCCTTACTGGAAAACAATCAAAAAATTCATTAGAATAAATTACTGAAGGTAAATTTGATTTAAAATTTAATGATTTAGACCACTTAATTTTAGACAGCTTAAAGCTATTTAAATTTTTCTTTTGAAACTCTCTAAGTTGTTTATTTATTTCAACAAAAGTAATATTTGCTTTTTCTAAAAAACTAGGAACTATTTGAGCACTTCTTGCAATATCTTTAAATAAAGTCCCATTACCAGGACCTAACTCAATCAAATTAAATTTAGAGTTAATTTTTTCTTTCCAATGATAAATTAAATATGCACCAATAATTTCACCGAACGTCTGAGATATCTCTGGCGATGTTATAAAATCAAATCTTTTTCCTATTGGTTTTTCTTTGATGTAGTATCCATTTTTTTTGTATAAAGTTTGTTGAATGAATTTATCCAGACGGTAATTTTTGTTATTAGAATATATTTTTTTATTATTTATTTTTTTTATTTCTAACATTCCAAATTATTAATATTCCAAAAATAAAAAAAGGTATACAAAGTATTTGCCCCATCGAAATAAAATTCAAATATAATCCGATATGTGTATCTGGCTCTCTTAAGTACTCTATAAGAAACCGAAACAATGAATAAAAGATAAGAAATAGACCACTAATCGATCCAAAATTTTTTAAATGTTTAGTCCTATAAAAATGAATTAGCAAAATTAAGAATAAAATAACTCCTTCAAAAAATGCTTCATAAAGTTGAGATGGGTGTCTTTTTAAATTATCAATTGTTGGATATATTACTGAAATAAAAAATTCAGTTGGTTTGCCTATTAATTCAGAATTAATAAAATTTGCAATTCTCCCAAGAAACAGACCTATAGGCGCTACTACTGCTACAAGGTCTGCAAGATAAAAAAATTTTATTTTATTTAATCTTGAAAACAAATATGTTGCGGTAATGACTCCCAATAATCCACCATGAAATGACATTCCTCCATTCCATATTTCAAATACGTAAATTGGGTTTTTTATAAATAAATCAATTTGATAAAAAATAACATAACCAATTCTTCCACCTAAAATAATACCTAAAAAAATCCATATGAAAAAGCTATCTAATTGAGCGTTTGTTACTAAGTTACCTTTAACTTTATTTAGATATCTAATAACTACCAATCCAAAAACTAGACCAAAAATATACGCAAGGCTATACCATCTTATATCAATAAAAAATAAAGAGAAAATTACAGGGTCTATTGAAGGTTGAACAAAATTCATATTTATATTATTAGTTTATTTATGGTTAATAAAAACAAAATATTCTCAGATTTATCAAAATTTGCAGTAGATGCTATGAGTGCCTTTTCTGGATTAAAAGAAGAAATAGAGACAATAGTTTCTTTAAGAGTGAATAAAGTGATTAAAAAAATGAATTTAGTAAAAAAAGATGAATTTGATGTTTTAAAATCAATGGTCCAAAAACTATTAGATGAAAATAAGAAAAATAATAAAAAGCCAAGTAAAGCTAAAACAAAATTAAGAAATCCTGTAAAAAAGAAAAAAACTATAAAAAATAAGAGAAAAACAGTCAAAAAATAGATATTATTCACATTAATTCGTTAATTTTTATAAATATACTTGCAAAACAACGAAAATTTTATGTAATCAATATTTAGTAGTATAATTATTTATTACTACTAAATAATGTATGGATATAGACAATATTTCATTAAATCCCATTGATATTGTTGAGGATATAATTCATCAAAAAAAATGGAATTTTAGTAGAGCGGCAGACCATGAATTAGTGGCTGAAATTGCTTCACACTGGTGTTCTTATCGACTTTATTTTAATTGGTCCGAAAAAATTAATGCTTTAAGCTTATCTATTACCTTCGATATTTGTTTTCCAGAAACTAAACTTAGGAAAGCGTATGAATTGTTGGGTTTAATAAATGAAAACTTGTGGATAGGACATTTTGATATAACAAGTAATAACGGTATTCCAGCATTTAGGCATACAATTTTATCAAATTCACAAAATGATATTTTACATAAAAAATTTGAGGATTTAGTAGATATAGGAATTTATGAATGTGAGAAATTTTATCCCAGTTTTCAGCAAGTCTTATTTGAAAATATTGAACCTAAAGAAGCAATAAAGTTTTCAAAGTTTGAAATAATTGGCAGAGCCTAATATATATATATTAATAATTATTTTTAAATTATGAAAAAAATTCTTTTAATTGGGTGTGGTCATATGGGAAATGCTCTTCTAACAGCCTGGATTAAAACAGATACATACAACCTTACTATTATTGATCCGATAAAATATAAATCATTAAAAAATAAGTTTAAAAACAAGAAAGTAGAAATAATTAAATCTGTTACTGATTTAAAGAAAAATATAAATTTTGATATTATAATTTTTGCAACAAAACCTGGGGATTTAAACGATGTGTTGAATCAGTTATGTAAAATTAAAATAAATAAAAAAACTATACTTGCTAGTATTATTGCAGGTAAAAAAATTAAAACTTTTAAAAAAAATTATAAAAATTTTAAGAATATTTTTAGAGTTATGCCAAACATGCCTGCTTTAATTAATCAAAGTATGAATTGTGTAGTTGCAAATAAACAAGCAAACAGGTTATCGATAAATGAAGTATTAAAGTTATTTAGTTATTCAGGAAAGACAATTTTGTTAGAAAGCGAAAAATACATAGATATGGCCACTGCTATTTCAGGCAGTGGCCCAGGTTTTGTTTTTAATATAATTGATGCTATGGAAAGTGCAGCAAATAAGTTAGGATTTAAAAAAGAAATATCGAAAATATTAGTTACAGAAACTTTTAGCGGTTCTGTGAATTTATTGTTAGAAAACAAACTTAATGCCAAAGAATTAGTTAGCACAGTAGCAACAAAAGGGGGCACTACTGAGGCTGGATTAAAAATCATGAAAAAAAATAATCTTCATAAAATTTTTGAAGAATTAACTAGAGCTGCATACAAAAAAGCAAAAGAACAAGGTAATTAAATGACAAAAGATAAAATTTTCATAGCGGAACAAACATTAAAAATTTTAGAAAATACTAGCTGGAGTAAACTTAATATTGATCAGATAGCAAAATCTAAAAAAAAATTATATATTAAAAACAAGAACGAACTTCTCACAAATATTAATCGTTACTTTGATTATCTCCTAAGAAAAAATATTAAGGAAATTGAAAACTCTTCATCTAAAGATATGGTTTTTGAAATTATAATGCAGAGATTGGATATCTTAAACCTGCATAGAAAAGCTATTAAGAGGACTATAGATCATTTATCGTCTAACCCACATTTATTTTTAAAACTTTTACCTTCTTTTATAGAAAGTATAATTTTGATTGCCTCACTAGCAAACATTAAAATTAATGGTGTAAGTGGGGCAGCTAGAATTAAATCAATTTTGATTTTATATTTTTTAATAATTTACACATGGAATAAAGATCAAACATCTTCTTTAGAAAAAACTATGACCACTTTGGATAATTATTTAACTAATCTAAATAAAATAATTAAATTATAACAATGTTTAAAAATATAATTGATTTTTCTGATTTTAATAAGATTGATATTAGATTGGGAACTATTGTAGAAGCTATAGATTATAATGAATTGCATAAACCATCTATACTTTTAAAAATCGATTTTGGAGATGAAATAGGAATTAAGAAGAGTTCAGCACAATTAAGAAATAATTATTCTTCTCAGGAATTAATTAATAAACAAATAATTGCTGTTGTAAATTTCCAACCAAAACAAATAGGTAAAATTATTTCTGAAGTTTTGGTTCTTGGTTTACCTGATGACAATAATGAGCCAATTTTAGTAATGCCAAATGTTATTTTAAAAAATGGTGTAAAACTTTATTAAATTTATATTGGTAAAAGTACTAATAATTTTAAACCACCTAATTCTGATTCACCTAATTTTATTTCACCACCATGTGATCTTACTATATCTCTTGTAATTGTTAATCCTAGCCCACTTTCACCTTTTAATTTATTTCTTGAGGGATCTAATGTAAAAAAAGGTTTAAATACATCTTCAAATTTTTCTTTTGGTATACCTGGGCCATTATCATTTATTTCTACATTACAACCTTCACCACTTAAATAAATCTTAATATTAATTTTATTTGCATATCTCTTTGAATTATCAATAATGTTTTGAAAAGCTCTTTTAAGTTGTATTGGGCGTCCAGATGTTTGAACCCTATTTATTTCATCAAATTTAATAACATAGTTTTGTGTATCAATATTTTTTAAGCATTCTTTAATTACATCATTTATAACAATATATTCTATAGTTTCAGGAGATTCTGTTTTGACAAAACTCACGTAACTATCTAGCATCGCTGTCATTTCTTGAATATCAATTTCTAGTTCTTTTTTAGCATCGATATCTTTAAGTAGTGATAATTGTAACTTCATTCTTGTTAGTGGAGTGCGTAAATCATGACTTACACCTGCTAACATTTCAGTTCTTTGTTTTAAAAATCTTTTTATTCTTGTTCTCATTTGATTAAAAGCTTGAGATGTTTGACGTATTTCATAAGCTCCAACACTTTTTAATTCTGGTGCATCTAAACCTCTACCAAAAGTCTCTGCTATTATTGCCAATCTTTTTAATGGTTTTAGTTGTTTACTCATTAAAAAATAAGACATAAATAATAAAATTAAAGACGCAAATATCATCCAAAGTAAAAAAACAAAGGCTGTTTCGCTGTAAAGTCTGTCTTTATCTACATTAATTAGCAGAAGATTATTATTGAGCTTTATTTTTATAATAACACCTTTTTCCAAATTACTAACATCAAATGAAAAAGGCCTGTTTAAGTTTGAAAGAGATTGTCGAAGTCTTTTTGATAAAATTCCTCTACTATCTGTTTTTGAAGATAGACCAAGCAATTCATCTTTATTTAGAGTAAATTTCATCTTAAAATCCTTTTCTGCAATTTCTTTTGCATAGATTTCCAAATCATCTTCAATTAATTTTACTATCACATTTATGTCAGCTGCTACTGACTCTGCCAGACGTTTTGAAATAATATTCCATGATGTTTGATAAAAAACTAAAGACGTAACTAATACTAAAATAATTATTGGCACAAAAATTATAATTATTGAACGACCAATTAATGTTGTTGGTATAATATTCTTAAACATTATAATTCATCACATATTAACTTGTAACCTTTACCTCTAACAGTTTTTATATATTGAGGCTGTTTAGGATTGTTTTCAATTTTTTGCCTTAATCTAGTTACTCTTACATCAATTTTTCTTAATTCAGTCTCATCGAATTCTTGCTCTGCTAATTCCTCTCTTAGTACAATATCATTTCTTTTATTAATCAATTTTACTAATAAGTCACACTCACCTTCAGTTAAATAAATAATGTTATTTTTATACTTTAACTCAATGTTTGATAAATCAAAAATAAAATTTCCAAAAGTAACTTTTACTATTTTGTTTGATAAATTTTTATACAAATTTAAAAGTTTAATAATTCTTAAGTAAAGTTCTTCAGCCTCAAAAGGTTTAGATAAATAGTCATCCGCACCTTCTTTCAGGCCATCAATCTTATTTTTATCCTCTCCCATAGCAGTAAGCATCATAACTGGCGTATTAGAAATATTTTTTACAAATTCTATTAAATTTATTCCATCCCCATTTGGCATCATTCTATCTAAAATTATAATATCAAAAATTATGTAAGATAAAATTTCTTTCGCTTCTAAAAAATCTTCACATAAATAGACTTCAAATTTTTTTTCTGTTAAATAATCTCTTAAAAGTTTTCTTAATCTCTCATCATCATCAACAATAAGTATATTTTTTTTCATTAGTATTAATTTATTTCATCAAACTTTCTTTGATTATTTATATCAATCATTTTGTATAGAACTTTTTTAAAGCTATTAATATCTGACTCCTCAAAATTTTTAATTACATTGTAAATTTTATTAATTTGAATATTTGACAGTTTTTTTTCTAAATCATACCCTCTTTTTGAAAGGGTTAGTTTTTTTGTCCTTTTATCTTCACCGATTGACAAAATAATATATTTTTCTTTGACTAATTGATTTAAAACCCTAGAGAGACTTTGTTTAGTTATTTGAAGTATTTTTAGCAGTTCTTTAATAGTTAAATTATTCCTTTTTCCAACAAAATAAATCACTCTGTGATGTGCACGACCAAATTTTATTTGCTCAAGAACTCTATCTGGGCCGGAGGTAAAATCTCTATATGAAAAAAACATCAATTCTATTATTTTTCTTATTTCTTTTTCATTTAAAAAAAGAGGTGTTAACAAATTATTTAGGTCAGCCATATTGACTTAATTATGCATGACTGATAGTCAATTGTCATTTAAAAAATAAAATTATTTTAATTATGCTGAAAACATTTGAGAATAGAGATGGTTGGATCTGGTATGATGGTAAAATCGTGGAATGGAATAATGCAAAAACTCATGTAATTGGACAAGGTTTACATTATGCCAGTGCCGTATTTGAGGGTGAAAGAGCATACAATGGCAAGATCTTTAAAAGTGAAGAGCATACAAAAAGATTGTTTAAGTCTGCAGAAACAATAGGAATTAAAATTCCATACACTCAAGATGAAATCAATAAAGCAAAAAATGAATTAATTACTAAAATGGATTACAAAGAATGTTATGTTAGACCATTTGCCTGGAGAGGTGGTAAACTAATGGGTTTATCAACAACAAATTCTGATGTCCATGTTTCAATCGCAGTTTGGGATGACTGGTCTACTTATTATAAAATTGAGGATATGAAACATGGTTTAACTTTAATTACGTCCCCATGGAAAAGACCTTCACCTGAATCAATACCTTTTGAAGCTAAGGCATCAGGCCCTTATTTAATTTGTACTCTTTCTAAATCATTTGCTGAAGAAAAAGGTTACAATGAAGCTCTGATGTTAGATTATAGAGGTTATATTGCTGAAGCCACAAGTTCAAATATTTTTTTAATAAAAGACAAAGAAATTCATACACCAATTCCTGATTGTTTTCTAAATGGTATTACTCGTCAAACAGTTATTGAAATGGTTAAAGAGCAAGGATTCAATTTAATTGAACGCTACATTCAACCTAACGAATTAAAAAATTTTGAGGAAGTATTTCTAACAGGAACAGCAGCTGAGATCACACCTGTGAAATCTATAGATAATCTAAATTTTAGAACTGGAGATAATACAACAACATTTCAGTTTATGAAAGATTATAAAAAGATTGTGACAGGTGCTAATTAGAATTTTCTAACCATACTGAATCATTGTGGTAAAACTCTTTTTTCCACAATGGTGCATCTTTTTTTAAATAATCCATTATAAATTTACTTGCTTCAAAACTATCTTTTCTATGTTCAGATAAACAAACAACTAAAACTATTTTTTCATTTACTTTCAGCCTACCATATCTATGCAGAATCAAACAATCTACTAATCTCCATTTTTTAAAAGCATTATTTTTTATTTTAGATAATTCTTTCAATGCCATTTCTTTATAAACATCTAAATCTAAATATTTTACATCTTTATTATTATTAAAATCTCTAACATATCCAATAAAAGTATTCACGGCTCCAACATTTGAATATTTATCTTTTAAATATTTAATTTCTTTATCAATATTGAAATTTTTTTTTTGTATTTTAATCATTAACCTCCACTTACAGGGGGAAAAATAGCAATTTCATCATTTTGATTTAAATTATGATTTTCTGAAACGTATTCCATATTTATTGCAAATCTAAGAATATCTTTAGATAAATGTTTTTGTAAATCTGGATAAATTTTAGTTAAATATTTTTTTAGATCATTAATATCTTTAGGAAAATCATTATTAATTGTGTCGTATTCTTTGTTAGTTATATCCTTAATCCAAGCAAAGTATTTAATTATCATATTAAAAATGTTTTATTGAGCCTTTCACATAATCGTATGCTGTGTATAAAGTCAAAATACCTGCAAACCATAAACAAATTTTTCCCAAATATATAATTATAATTAAATTAGTTAAACTTTCTGAAAGTATCAGTAATGCCAAAGCACATAATTGAAATAAAGTTTTCAATTTTGCAACATTTGTAACCGGTATACTAATCTTTATACCTGCCAAATACTCTCTCAAACCCGATACAGTTATTTCCCTAAGTAATATAATTAATGCAGGAATAGTTTCCCAATCAGCAATTACACCTTTGGATGTTAAAATAAGAATTACAGCTGCGACAAGTAGTTTATCAGCAATAGGATCTAAAAAAGTCCCAAAATTAGTTATCTCATTTCTTATTCTTGCAAAATAGCCATCAAAATAGTCAGTAATACTAGCGAGACAAAATAAAAAAAATGCAGTCCATCCAAAAAATGGATCTTTTAAATATATACATACTACAATTACTGGAATAACTATTATTCTAATCAGAGTTAAAATATTTGACAAGTTCATTTTATGTCTAACTCTAAATTAAGAAATTTTTAAACGCCATGAAAATATTGATAAATTTGTTCAAGAATATTTTCAGGAATTGATTTGATTTTCTTTAATTCCTCAAGACTTGCAAGTTTCATGCTTTCAATTGAGCCAAAGTGTCTTTTTAATATTTTTTTTCTCTCAGGTCCAACACCCTTAAGATCGTCAAAAACTGATCTTATACTCATTTTGGCTCTTTTATTTCTATGAGTTGTAATAGCAAATCTGTGAACTTCGTCTCTAATGTTTTGTAAAAAATGAAGAAGAGTATTATTTTCGTTTAATCTGTGAGTCAGTTTTTCATGAATTAAAATCTCTCTACCTGAATCTCTTTCTACTCCTTTCGCCATTGAAATAATAGGAATGTTTATTTTAAGATCATTTAATACACTTTTTGCTGCGTTATACTGACCTTTACCTCCATCTATTAAAAGCAAATCAGGGAGATCAATTTGATCTCTAAATTTGGTGTTACTAAATCTTCTTATCAGCATTTCTTTCATCATATAGTAATCGTCTACTTTATTTTTATTATTCGCAATATTAAACTTTATATTAAACTTTCTATAATTAGATTTAATAAAACCATTATTGTTATAAGCTATCATGACTCCAACTGGAAACTTCCCAAAGGTATGACTATTATCAAATGCTTCAATTTTATTTATATCCACCTTAATCTGAAATATATTAGTTATTTCTTTTGTAAAGTTATCAAATGACTTCAGTTTATTTAGTTTTAAATCTAAATTGATACGAGAATTCTTTTCTGCAAATTTTAATAGGTTTTTTTTAGGTCCTTTCAATGGCTTAAGTATTTTAGTATGTTCAAAATTTTTTCCAAGAATAGAGAAATTATTACTTTTTTTTATATCTGTATTTGTAATTATTGTTTTAGGTATTTCTTTTTCAGCATAGAATATATTCAGAAACCCTAACATTATTTCTTCTACTTCAGCTAAATGATCGTGATCAGGAAAAAAGGCTTTTCCACCATAAGATGTATTATTACGAAAAAAGCTACCGTATATACATGTTTTGCCCTCTTGAGTACTAATAGCAAATACGTCAGCATTTTTAATATCTCTAATTTTAATAGAGTTATTTTGTGCAATGTGTTTTAGTGCTTTTAATCTATCTCTTAAAGACGCTGCTAATTCAAAGTTTTTTTCTTTTGAAGCCTTATACATTTGATTAGAGAAATCTCTTTGTATTTTTTCTGATTTTCCACTACTTAAAAAATCATCAGCTGACTCAATTAGTTTTGAATATTCTCTTTTTGTTATTTTTCCTCCACATGGGCCAGAACATCTTTTTAGATAAAAATTAAAACATAATTTATTACCCGCTGCAACTTCCTTATCAGTACACGATCTAAGTAAAAATATTCTTTGTATAGTATTTATTGTCCTATTTACTGCATCTGGACTTGCAAAAGGACCATAATATCTTCCTGATTTATTTTTGGCCCCTCTATGTTTTTCAATTCTTGGAAAGTCATGATTTGATGAAATAAATATATATGGAAATGATTTATCATCTCTTAGTAAAACATTAAATCTAGGTTTATGTTTTTTTATTAAATTGCATTCTAATATTATTGCTTCTAGTTCAGTATTAGTTACAAAAAAATTCATAGATTTTGTCAGACTTACCATTCTTTGAATTCTTCTTGTAAGATTATTAATTGATAAATAATTTTTTACCCTATTTGATAAATTTTTTGCCTTTCCAATATAAAGTATATTCCCTTTATCATCTTCCATTTGATAGACACCAGGTTGAGTTGGTAAGGTTTTTGAGGTAGCTCTTATTATTTCTTGTCCTTGAAGCGTCATTTTAACAGTCGTAAAGAAGTCAATAATTCTTTAAATAGATTTTTATATAACAATCGATTCATATTATTGAAATTATTATAGTTCATTTATTGTTTAATTTAATATAGGGATATTTAGAAATAAAGGGAGTATATATGGCTAAAATGACAACAGAGGAAGCTTTTGTAAAAGTTTTACAAAAACATGGAATACAACATGCCTTTGGCATTATTGGATCTGCTTTTATGCCAATTTCAGATTTGTTTCCTAAAGCTGGTATTACATTCTGGGATGTAGCGCATGAGTCTAATGGTGGAATTATGGCTGACGGATATACTAGATCTACTGGAAAAATTGCAATGTGTATAGCCCAAAATGGTCCTGGCATAACAGGTTTAGTTACTCCTATTAAAACAGCTTATTGGAATCACACACCAATGCTTCTTGTTACTCCACAAGCAGCAAACAAAACTATGGGACAAGGTGGTTTTCAAGAAGTTGAGCAAATGAATTTATTTAAAGATATGGTATGTTATCAAGAAGAAGTTAGAGATCCCTCAAGAGTTGCAGAAGTATTAAATAGAGTTATTTCTAAAGCTATAAAAGGCTCTGCACCAGCACAATTAAATATACCTAGGGATTTTTGGACACAAGTAGTTGACATTGAACTACCACCAATAATAAACTTTGAAAGACCTTCGGGAGGAGCAGAGGCTATAAAAAAAGCTGCTGATTTATTATCTAATGCAAAATTTCCAGTTATTTTATCTGGAGCAGGAGTTATTTTAGCTGATGCAATTGATGATTGTAAAAATCTTGCTGAAAAATTAAGTGCGCCTGTCGCATGCGGGTATCAACACAATGATAGTTTTCCAGGCAAGCATCCTCTTGCAGTTGGACCACTAGGTTATAATGGTTCAAAAGCCGCAATGGAGATTATTTCTAAAGCTGATGTTGTTCTTGCGCTAGGAACCAGATTGAATCCTTTTTCTACCCTTCCAGGCTATGGAATTGATTATTGGCCAAAAAATGCTGAAGTAATACAAGTTGATATTAATTCTGATCGAATTGGTCTCACAAAAAAAATAAGTGTAGGTATTTGTGGGGATGCAAAATTAGTTTCAAAACAAATATTAGAACACCTTTCTTCTAAAGCAGGAAATGCAAATAGAAAAGAGAGAGAAGAGCTAATTCATCAAATAAAATCATCCTGGTTACAAACTTTAACTGGCCTTGATCATGAAGAAGATGATCCAGGCACATCATGGAATAAAGATTCAAGAGATAGGGAGCCTGAAAAAATGTCTCCTAGAATGGCATGGAGAGCTATACAGGCAGGACTGCCAGAAGATGCTATAATATCAAGTGATATAGGAAACAATTGTGCAATAGGAAATGCTTACCCTACTTTTGAGAATGGAAGAAAGTATTTAGCACCTGGTTTATTCGGACCATGTGGATATGGCTTTCCTTCTGTTATTGGTGCAAAAATTGGATGCCCTAATACACCAGTAGTAGGTTTTGCTGGAGATGGAGCTTTTGGAATAAGTATGAGTGAAATGACTTCCTGTAATAGAGATGGGTGGCCAAATATCACAATGATTATTTTTAGAAACTATCAATGGGGGGCAGAAAAAAGAAATACAACGCTATGGTATAATAATAATTTTGTAGGGACTGAACTGGATCCCAAACTAAGCTATGCAAAGATAGCTGATGCTTGTGGCTTTAAAGGAATAAGAGTTAATACACAGGAAGAATTAACTGAAGCTTTAAAACTTTCATGTAAAGAGCAAATGGAAGGAACTACAACTTTTATAGAAGTTATGCTCAACCAAGAGCTTGGAGAACCATTTAGAAGAGATGCTATGAAAGCTCCTGTTGAGGTTGCCGGTATAGATCCTAAAGATACTGTTATTCAATAATTCATTAGTGGATCTTTTATATTTAATCATAGGCTTGTTGCTATTAGTTGCTGGGGCTGAAATAGTTATTAGAGGCTCAGTAAGTTTTGGAAAAAAATTAAATATTTCACTGTTTGCAATTGGTGTTGTCATCGTTGCTGGTGGCACTTCATTGCCTGAATTAGCTAGTAGTATTAATGCTGTTATAAATAATCATGCTGATCTAGCGGTTGGAGCAGTAGTTGGAAGTAATATAGCAAATTTAATATTAGTTATGGCAGCTACTACTGTAATACTCCCAATAATTAACATTACTAAAAATCAAATTAATCAAGCGTGGATAAACATAGGTCTTGGAATCGCTTTGATACTTATGAGCTTTTTATATTTTAATTATATATTTGGAATTGTTTCAATGATTTTGTTAATTTTAATTATGTATCTACAATTTAAAAAAGGTTCATTAGATTTAGAAGAAATAGATAAAAATGAATATTCAACTCTTTTATCTATATTTTTAATAGTCCTTGGAATTATATTTTTAATATATGGATCTGAGCTATTTGTAAATTCAGCAATTGGCATTGCAAATTATTACAATATTTCAGAAGCTGTAATTGGATTATCAATCATAGCTTTTGGAACATCATTACCAGAATTAGTAGTAGGGATAATTTCAGCATTAAAGAGAAAAGTTGATTTTGCTCTTGGTAATATTTTAGGTTCAAATATTTATAATGTGCTTGGTGTTTTAGGTATTAGTTCTTTTTTTGGAACATTTTCAACGCCAGAAATTATAGCTAAGCAAGATTTATTCTTCATGCTTTTAATTACCTTTATAATTTTAGGTTTTATGTTCTTTTCCAAAAAAATAGGAAGAATTTATGGTAGTATAGGTTTAATATTATACGCATGTTATATGTATTTTATTTTTATTTAATTGTAGAATGATATTTAATCATGAAAAAAATATTTTAGAACTCTTAAATATTGCAATAGATGCAGGAAAAGAAATACTTAATATTTATAATAATGAAATTATTGTTAATTCTAAAGAAGATAAATCACCAATTACTCAAGCAGATATAAATTCTAACGATATAATAGTTAACAGATTAAAAAAACTTGAGTCTAATATTCCAATTTTAACTGAAGAAAGTGTTGTTGAATGGAAAAACAGAAAAGATTGGATTAAGTATTGGCTTATAGATCCTCTAGATGGAACAAAAGAATTTATAAATAGAAATGGAGAGTTTACAGTTAATATTTCATTCATTGAAAATAACTATCCAATTTTTGGCATAATTTATTCTCCTGTAAAATCTTTATTATACTATGCACTTAAAAATAATGGCTGTTATAAATTAAAAACTAATTCAAATTTAACTACCTTAAAAAATTTTAACAAAATAAATATACACAAAGAGAAAAACATAACTACGAAGGTTATTGGTAGTCGATCGCATTCAAGTAAAGAATTTCTGAATTGGGTTAAAAAAAAATTTACAAATTTTGAACTAATCACAATCGGTAGTTCTCTTAAGTTTTGTATTCTTGCTGAAGGAAAGGCTGATATTTATCCAAGATTTGGACCAACTTCCGAATGGGATATAGCTGCTGGTCATATTATTTTAGAAGAAGCAGGAGGAAAATTGAAAACAATAGATAATAAAGATATTTTATACAATACTAAAGATGATATTTTAAATCCTCATTTTATAGCTTATGGTAATTTATCAAAAGTAGATTAGCATGAAATTATCCCATATTGAAAAACTAGAATCTGAAAGCATTCATATTATAAGAGAAGTTGTAGCTGAATTTGAAAATCCTGTAATGCTTTATTCGATTGGAAAAGATTCATCAGTAATGCTTCACTTAGCTCAAAAAGCTTTTGCTCCAAATAAAATTCCATTTAAATTAATGCACATAGATACAACTTGGAAATTTAAAGAAATGATTTTTTTCAGAGAAGAAACTGCAAAAAATTATAATTTAGATTTATTAGTGCATATTAATGAAGAAGGAGTACGTGACAAAATAAGTCCTATTACTCATGGCTCTAAAATACATACAGATATAATGAAAACACAAGCTTTAAAACAAGCACTAGATAAATATCGATTTGATGCTGCATTTGGAGGTGCCAGAAGAGATGAAGAAAAATCACGCTCAAAAGAGAGAATTTTTTCATTTCGAGATAAAAGCCATCGTTGGGATCCTAAAAATCAAAAACCAGAGCTTTGGAATCTATTTAATACCAAAATTAATAAAGATGAAAGTGTTAGGGTATTCCCATTGTCTAACTGGACTGAAATTGATGTATGGCAATATATTTTTCAAGAAAAGATACCGATTGTACCGCTGTATTTTGCTAAAATAAGACCAATAATTAAACGTAATAATATGTTGATCATGGTTGATGATGATCGATTAGAATTAAAACAAAATGAAAAAATAGAGCAAATACAGGTCAGATTTAGAACTTTAGGTTGTTATCCACTAACAGCTGCTGTTGAGTCCTCAGCATCAAGTGTGGAAGAAATTTTAATTGAACTTTTAGAAACTAAACACTCAGAAAGACAAGGAAGACTAATAGATAATGATCAAATCGGTTCAATGGAGAGAAAAAAACAAGAGGGATATTTTTAATGGATTTAGAAACCTTTTTTAAAAATCAAAATGAAAAAAAACAGTTAAAAATCTTAACTTGTGGTTCTGTTGATGATGGTAAGTCAACTTTACTTGGTAGACTTATGTATGATTCTAAAAATATTTATAGTGATCAACTAAGTCAAACACAGACTGAAAGTGAAAAGTATGGAACACAAGGAAAAAAAATTGATCTGGCATTATTAATTGATGGCCTTCAAGCTGAAAGAGAACAAGGAATAACAATAGATGTAGCATACCGTTATTTTGAGACTGAAAATTGTAAGTTCATCGTTGCAGACACCCCTGGTCATGAGGAGTACACAAGAAACATGGCAACTGGAGCTTCAAATTCTGATATAGGTATAATATTGGTAGATGCTACAAAGGGAATTTTAGATCAAACAAAAAGACACACTTTTATATTATCACTTCTTGGAATTGAAAATATAATTGTGGCAATTAACAAGATGGATCTAATTGATTATGACGAAAAAATATTCCAAGAAATAAAACAATCCTTTAAATTAACTTCAAGTCAATTTGATTTTAAGACAGAAGAATTTATTCCAATTTCTGCTCTCAAAGGTGACAACGTATTTATAAAAAATAAAAATATAGATTGGTATAAAGGTAAAACATTAATTGAAGAACTTGAACAGATAAGTTTATTCAATTATGAAGAAGATTTTTTTTCTTTACCTGTTCAATGGGTAAATAGGTTAAGTTCCAATTTTAGAGGTTATAGCGGTACAATTTCATCTGGTAAAATTAAAGTAGATGATGAAGTTCAAGTTTTACCAAGTAAAGAAAAGAATAAAATAAAAAAAATAATAACACCTAGTGGGGAAAAAGACATTGCAGTAAAAGATCAAGCTGTAACCTTGACTTTTGATAAAGAAATAGATGTTTCAAGGGGTAATTTAATATGTTCAAATGAAAAACATAATTACTTTTCTGCTGATCAATTTGCCTCTCACATTATTTGGATGAATAAGGAAAAAATGCTACCTGAAAGAAATTATATTTTTAGATTTATAAATTCTCAAATAGTTGGTAAAATTACTGACCTCGTTCATAAAATAAATATTAATACTTTTGATAAAATTGCCTCCAAGTCATTAGGCTTAAATGAAATTGGTTATTGCAAGGTTGCATTAAATAAAAATACAATTTTTAATTCTTATAAAAATAATAAGAGGCTTGGAAGTTTTGTAATAATTGATCAATTTACCAATCAAACCTTAGCAGCAGGGGTTATTGATCATGAACTAAGAAGAGCTTCAAACATTTCATGGCAAGATATGTCTATAAATAAAAATCTGAGATCTTCTATTAATGGACAGAAACCTTGTATATTATGGTTTACTGGACTCTCAGGATCGGGCAAATCTACTATAGCAAATATAATTGAACAAAAATTACATAATCTAAGTAAACATACATATTTGTTAGATGGTGATAATGTGAGACACGGACTTAATAAAGATCTCGGTTTTACTGATTCTGATCGTGTGGAAAATATTCGACGTATTTCTGAAGTTTCTAAATTAATGATTGATGCTGGATTAATTACAATTGTATCTTTTATCTCACCATTTAAATCTGAGAGGAAAATGGCACGTGAATTGGTAGAAGAAAATGAGTTTATTGAAATTTTTGTTGATACACCAATTGATGAATGTGAAAAAAGAGATCCTAAAGGATTATATAAAAAAGCCAGATCAGGACAATTAAAAAATTTTACTGGAATTGACTCAAAATATGAAATACCTGATAAACCTGAAATTATTTTAAAAACAGAAACTAAAAATGCTGAAGATTTAGCTGATCAAGTTTTACAATATTTAAAAAACAATAATAAAATCTAATTTTTTAATTTAGCTACAGGTTTTCCATACTCAACATTTACGCCCCCAAACCTTCTTACCCTAACATTACATTGCTCAGCGTGCCCTATGAAACCTTCTAGGTAAGAAAGTCTTGATCCATACTCACCAATTTTAGTAGCTGCCTCATCAGTCATTATTTTCTGGTAAGTATGTGTTTTAATAAATTTACCTACCCAGAGGCCTCCAGTATATCGACCAGCTTTTTTTGTTGGCAATGTGTGATTAGTTCCTATCACCTTATCACCATTGGCAACATTTGTACGAGCTCCTAAAAAAAGCGCTCCATATGCTGTCATATTATTTAAGAACCAATCGTCTCTATCAGTCATTACTTGAACATGTTCAGAGGCAGTTTCATTTGCTTTATCCAACATTTCTTTATAGGTATCACACAAAATTATTTCACCATAATCTCTCCAACTGACACCTGCCGTGTCTTTTGTTGGTAAAATTTCTAATATTCTTTTTATTTCATTTTTTGTTTCTTCAGCAAGTTTTCTTGAATTAGTAATCATTACTGCTGGTGAGTTATAGCCATGTTCTGCTTGACCTAATAAATCAGTTGCACAAATTTCACCATCAACTGAATCATCAGCAATTATCATAGTTTCAGTAGGGCCAGCAAATAAGTCGATACCTACTTTTCCAAATAGCTGTCTTTTTGCTTCGGCTACAAAAGCATTTCCTGGACCAACTAGCATATCAACCGGTTTTATAGTTTCAGTGCCTATTGCCATAGCGCCTACACCTTGCATACCTCCTAAAACATATATCTCATGAGCCCCACCAAGTTTCATCGCTGTGACAACAGCTGGATTTGGTTTACCTTGAAATGGAGGAGTTGTTGCAACTATTCTTGGGACACCAGCAACAGACGCAGTAACAACTGACATATGAGCAGATGCTACCATAGGAAACTTTCCAGCTGGAACATAACAACCGACAGCTTGAACAGGAATATTTTTATGGCCTAAGATTACACCAGGTTGTATTTCTACTTCAAGTTCATTTATTGTTTTTAGCTGTGCCTCAGCAAAAGACCTTACTTGTTTTTGAGCAAATTTAATATCATCCATATCTTCATCTGAGATCTCACTCATTAATTGAGTTATTTCATCTTCAGATAATTTAAAATTAGGTGGAGAATAATTATCAAATTTTTTTGACAAGTTTCTGATGTATTTATCGCCTTCTATTTCAATTTTATGCAATGTTTCTTCAACAACTTTTTTAACTTTCTCATTATTTTCCGTTCTTTGTTTCTCATCAATGCCCTTTTTAAGATATTCAATAGCCATAATTATTTTTTATGAATTAATTTAAATATATCAATCCCTATTTGATTTAAAATGTGTGCAATATCAATTGGAACCCAATTTTCTCTAATCAAACCTTCATGATGTAAATAAAAATCCATTACTCTCATTGTTATTTTTTTTTGAGTTGGCTTATATCCCAGCCAATCACTTGCACCATGTACGCATTGGATACTATGCCAACCACCAGTCATAGAATAATTTCCATCTCCAATTTCTATGTAATGCCCAATTTTCCAATAGTCTCTGTCCTTGAATGTAAGTCTAAATGGGAGTTGGTGATGATCAATAAAACCATTTAAACCTCTAGCTGTACCTATACCACTTGGTCCATACCACATCATTTTGGGGTGCCAGTAATCTTGTTGAGGATGATTAATTAATTTTTTTCTTATTTGATCTTTTGATAAACCTGGCTCAGTCTCAGGTTTAATATTTAAACTTCTTTGCATAGTTAAATCTTGATTTAAGGATTGGAGAGACAATTCCTTATCTAAATTTTGATTATTTTCTCCATCACCTGTAATTGGAGCAGGCCACATACCTTCTACACCAAGAGATTTATTAATGGGCCAATGACCAGCCTGACGTATAAAATCTACAGTATCAATCAATGTGTAAGATTTTATTATCTTATTGTTTGTAATTTGATGTGCTTCACATGTTCGAAGATAAATTGTTTTGTTTGTTGGTTTTACACCCAACCATTCATTTGTAAAAGTTCCAGTTAAATGACTAACAAATGAAACAAAAACTTTATCTCTAAATGCTCCACCAATAACTAGATTATTTCTTCTTTCAAGATCAGGAAACGCTTTCTTTAAAGGTATTAAATATTTATTTTTTATTTCTTCAATTCCCTTAATTTCATTAATTGGATGAAAGCCATTAAATTCTGCATCTGCATGATATAAATTTGCAAGATTATCTTCTAAATCTTCTATAGTGCACTCAGCAATTTTATTTAATAAATTTTTAAAATATATTTTGTTTTCAATATTTATTTTAGGATCAAGGTCTAAGTGAATTATATTTGAGTTATCTTTTTCACCTGTATCGAAATTTTCTATTTTGTTTGCCATAATAAATTAATAACACTATTGTTAAATAATAATTGATTTATTCATTATTTTGAATAATATTCAAAAAAAATGAATAAAAGATCATAACAATATGTCAATTAATATTACATCTAGATTAGCCAAATTCGATGAACTTATTCCCAGTAATATACCATTTGTTGAGGGAAAACTAAAAGGCCATCAAGATAGGAAAAACTATTCAGTTATAGGCCCTGGTGTCAGTGAAGATGCTAAACAAAATGTTAAAATAGCTGAAGAGCATGGTTTTAATATTGGTGCGGTAAGCGCTGCTCCAATGAATGGTTCTGGATTACATAGTCATACAACTGCAGAAGTTTTTATTATCCATTCAGGTGCTTGGCGTTTTTATTGGGGTGTTGATGGCACAGATGGAGAAATAATCCTAAACAAAGGTGATATTGCTTCTTTTCCTACAAATATGTTCAGAGGCTTTCAGAATGTAAGTAATGAAGAAGCACTAATGTTTGTTGTACTAGGTGAAAATGACCCAGGTGTAATTACTTGGACGCCTAAACTTTTAAACGATGCAAAAGAATCTGGCATGGTATTAATGAATGATAATTCTTTAATTGATACTGAGAAACAGAAAATAATAGACGAGACTAAAATTATTCAACCACTAAAAGATAATGAGTTAGAAAGTTTTGACCATTACTCTTCAGAAGACATAGAAAAGTTTGTTATTCGATTTAATGATAAAAATAAATACTTTGTTGATGATGATCACTATCAATCTAATAAAATTATTAACTATATTGATCAGTTTCAAATTCATGATAAATCTTTTACTCCCAACATTCCGCATGTAACAGGTTTTAGCCTTTCACTTCTTAGCGGCAAAAGTGCTCATATACATGAATACAAACTAGAGAAATCAGAAGTCTATCATTGTTTATCTGGTGAATGGGAAATAGATTGTGATGGAGACAAAGTTGTAATTAAAGAAAAAGATACATTTTCAGTGCCAAAAAATTCACTTCGTTCAATCAGACAGATAAGCGATCATGATGGCAATTTATTTATAATACGACAAACTAATTAAATATTAATTATATGAAGGGATTTGATACACAATTCAAAGATTTTCCTGATTATATTTTAAAGATCACATATCAAATTTGGGAAAACAATGATGTTGAAGCAATAAGAGATTATTATGCTGATACTCCAAATGTAAGCCTCCCTACACCTACAAGATCTCCATCTGGAGTAATTTATGGTGCAGACCCAGTAATTGAAAGTACCTATGCTAGTAAAAAACTATTTCCCGACAGAACACTTTTAGGTGAAGATGTAATTTGGATAGGAAATGATAATGAGGGTTATTTTTCATCACACCGCATTTTATCAACCTCTACTCATTCTGTTGATGGAATGTATGGGAAAGCAACAGGAAAAAAACTATATTACCGAACTATCGCTGATTGTGCATGCATGAATAATCAAGTTTATGATGAATGGCTTGTAAGAGACCAAGGAGCAATTGTGAGACAAATTGGAATTGATCCAAAGAAATTTGCAAGCAATCTTATTAAAGATGAAGGCGGTCCTGAAAAAGCTAATAAACCCTTTGATGAAAATACACCTTTTAAGTCTATTTATAAATCTCCCATATTAGCTTCTGGAAACTCTGGAGAACTATATGCAAATATCTTAACCTCTATAATGAACATTAATTCTGAGAAAACAATAAATGATAATTATGACAGAGCTATACAGCAATTCCAGCCAGGTGGAAAAACTCAATATGGCAGAGATGAGGTTTTAAAATTTTGGAAAAAATTAAGAGATGCTTTTCCTAATGCACTATTCTCAGTCGAGCATATTGCTTTTACTGAAGAAAAACATGAACCTAAAAAAGCTTCAGTAAGATGGTCTCTGGTAGGTAAACATGAAGGAGATGGTCTTTTTGGAAATGCTTCTAATTCGAAAATTTATATAATGGGTATTAATCATGTTGAATTTGGAGAAAGAGGTGTCAAAAATGAATGGGTCCTCTATGATGAAACTATGATCTGGAAACAGATTTTATTAAAAACAGGTTAATTTAATGTCTAATATTTTGACAACACATGTTGGAAGCCTTCCTAGATCAAAAGAACTTTCAGATTTTTTATTTGCAAAAGATAAAGGAGAGAAATTTAGTAAAAGTAGTTTTGATGAAGTATTAAAAAATAATGTGGAAAGTGTTGTTGAGAGACAACTTGATGTTGGAATTGATTTTGTAAGTGATGGGGAGATGAGTAAAATTAGCTACGCTACATATATTAAAGACAGAATTGACGGGTTCTCAGGTGAAAGCGAAAGAAGAGCACCTGCTGATCTTGACGATTTTCCAGAATATAAAGAAAAGATTGCTAAAAGTGGTGGCACACCAACTTATACCAGGCCATGTTGCACAAACGAATTAAAAGTAAAAGATGAAACTTCTCTTCTACAGGATATAAATAATTTTAAAAATTCACTTGATAAACTAAATCACCGACATGCATTTATGAACTCAGCATCACCTGGTGTCATAAATGTTTTTATGCCAAATAAATTTTATAGTACAGAAGATGAATATTTGGATAAATTATCTAATATTATGGCTAAAGAATATGAGCTAATAACAAAATCAGATATCCAAGTTCAATTAGATTGCCCAGACCTTGCTTTAGCAAGACATATGAATTTTAAAAATTTATCTGAAGATGAGTTTATTAAACGTGCAGAACTACAAATTGAATGCCTAAACTCAGCATTATCTAATGTAGATGTTGAACAAACTAGAATGCATATATGTTGGGGTAATTATGAAGGACCCCACACACACGATATTGCTTTGGAGAAAATATTACCTATAATTTTAAAATCAAAGATAAAATATTTTCTCATTGAATCTTCTAATCCTAGACACGCACATGAATGGAAAGTTTTTCAAGATATAAAGTTACCAAAAGATAAAGTCCTAGTACCTGGCGTAATCGACTCAACCTCTAATTTTGTTGAACATCCAGAAGTTGTTGCAGATAGATTAATTCAGTTTTCTACAGTCATTCCAAAAGATCAATTAATGGCAGGGACAGATTGTGGTTTTAGTACATTCGCTGGTTTTGGAAAAATTGATGAAAAAATTTGTTATGAAAAGCTCCATGCATTAGTTGAAGGTACTAAACTTGCCTCAAAAGTTATCTAATTACTGATTTAAAAATTTTGCTCTTTCTAAAAGATCCACTCCTAGTTTTTTTAAAAAATGTAAATGATCAATAAAGATCCAGTTTTCAGCCAGCTTATCTCCATCTCTTCGATATAAATCTACAACTCTCATTTCTGATTCAATATCACTTGCATTTGTTAATCCTAAATATTCTCCTTTAGGTTTCATAATTAAATTTGGCCAACCAAACCAACCTCCAAGATCATCTTCAGAGCTACTAAGTATGTGTCCATTGAAACGAACAAACTCTAAACCATCTTGAAATGGTTTTGTGTGACCTTTTTGATAACCATCAATAGTATAAGAAGCTCCTATACCTCCTGGTCCCCACCAAATCATGTCATTATGCCAATCTAATTCTAATTCTTCTTTATAAGATTGCATTTTGGATCCTTTAACAAGTCGATCGCGCATTCTATGAATTAAATCTAATGTTTTTTGACTTTCACTTTCATTAGAAATATCAAATTTTAAACCTTTATGATTCTTTGGTCCAGGTGTTACACAAACAAGACCTGTAGATTCAGGAATTATAGAAAGACCTAGTTGCTGCATTAAATTCATTACATCTAAAAAAATAGCCCCTTCACTAATTTTGTTATTTTCCACTTTGTAAAATTCTGCAAACCTTAATAAAACTGATTTATTATTTGGTTTAAGGCCTACAAACGGCTTATTGAAAACACCCATGAAATGACCCATACTGGAGATCCATTTCCCTTTATTTTTATCTAGTGAATTTATCCCAGCATAAAATATATCTAATCGACGTTGTATAGGCGAAAATGAATCTTTAATTGGTTTCCATAGATTATTAGCAACAAGATCTATACTACCTAGTTCGTTGAATGGGTGGGTACATTTCATACTGAAATCTTCTGATGCGTATTTGGATATAACTTCAGATAATGAATCAATGTTGCAACTATCTAACTCATTTAAATAATCTAATACTAATTTTTTTTCTGCTTGGAGATCAGTCATTTCATTTTGATTATATTAATAAACTAAAAAAGACAATATTCATTTTTTTGAATAAAATTTCATTGCTTTGAAATATTTTTAAATGTATCTCATTACAAATACAAATTATGAAATTTAATAAAATTACAGATAAAAGACCAGAACCCCTCCAAGATAATCATATGCCTAAGAGTTATGATATTTCATTAAAAACATATGGAGGTGGAGGAACAGCTAAATCATTAAATCCAAAACCAAAAAAACTTAAATATCAATCAATGAAGGGGTTTGAGGATCAGTATAAAAATATAATCGATTATATTGTAAGGATTACGTATCAAATCTGGGAAGAAAAAAATATTGGCTACATCTATGACACCTACAGTAAAGATTGCAGAGTTTGGGATGAATTTGGTTTACAATCTGGATCTGAAAAAATTGTAGCTGATACTGTACATACAAACAACGCTTTTCCAGATATTCGATTATTTGCAGATGAAGTTATTTGGGCAGGAGATGAAAATGTAAGTTTTCATACTTCGCATAGAACAATTATTACTGGAACAAATACTGGATTTAGCAAATTTTCCAAACCAACTGGTAAAAAAGTAAGATTATTTTGTATTGCGAATTGTGTAGCTAAAAATAATGAAATTTATTACGAAAATGTTGTCTACGATACAGCAGGTTTAATTAAACAACTCGGATTAGATTTAAATCAGGTTGCCAAGCAACTTGTCGATGAGGGAATTGCAGGACCCTATGCCCCTCATTTTAAAAACTCTAAACCAACAAGAAATATTACTAAATTAAAACCAATTAGTTTTGATATTCCAGATAAAATTACAAATGTAAGAGAGTTTGTTCATGCAGTTTATGATACAATTTGGAATAGACGAAACTTTTCTGCAATAAATAAAGCATACTCGAGTAAGGTAGAATTTGAAGGTTCAACTGGTCGTAAATTTAAAGGAGTTTTGCAATTAAGAAAATTTATAATTTCACTTTTAGCTTCGTTCCCTGATCTTGCACTCAGTATTGAAGATTTATACTGGATGGGCAATACAAAAGATGGTTACTTAGTATCGGTTCGTTGGGGCGCTGTAGGAACTCATAAAGGTAATGGTTCATATGGCCAACCAACTAATAGAGAAGTGTATTTGTGGGGAGTCACTCAATGGGAAATTAAAAATAATAAAATTACTAAAGAGTGGACTGGTTTTAATGAGCTTGCAATACTAATGCAAATTTTAGGAGATAAATAATGACTTTAGATGAAAGTAAAAAATTATTAGCTGATATGTATGATGCACTTAATGCTCAAGATCTAGAAGCACAACATAAGTACTGGAATGATGATATGGTTTGGCACGGTCCTCCAGGTTTTGGTGATATCCATGGTATAGAAAATTTTAAATATAAAGTTCTAAAACCTTTTTATGAAGCATTTCCAGATTATCATGTAAAAAATGATATTGTGGTTGCTGAAGGTGAGTGGATTAGTGCAACGGGATTTTTAACAGGTACACATAGTGGAACATATCTTGGAGTGGAGCCAACAGGCAAATCTATCAAAATGCAATTTTCAGATTTTTGGACCATTAAAGATGGAAAATTTTTAGATAATTACGTTATGGTAGATAATCATGGTGTCTTCGAACAGATGGGATTAAAATTTAAGTAAATTATTTTGTAGTTTTTCTTTTTATAAGTCTTCCCTGTACAATATGATTTATAGGTTCAAAATCTGGATCTTTAATATATTCATTTATTAATTGAGTTGCTAGTTTTGACATTTGTCTAATAGGTTGTCTGACAGTTGTAAGGTTATATGATTCCCAAGCTGACATTGATATATCGTCATAACCAATAATTTCTAATTGAGAAGGTGTTTTTAATGAAGTATTTTTTTTAATATAATCTAAGCATCCGAAAGCCATTGTGTCATCAGCACAAAATATTGCACTTATCTTTTTATTGAAGATTTTCTCTGTTGCTTGATATCCACCTTCGTAAGTAAAAAAACCTTTTTCAATATTTAATTTAATTTTTTTATTATTTTTAAGATAATTTTTAAAACCTTTGCATCGCTCATCACTTACAAAAGATCCTTTTGGCCCTTCAATGATGCCAATATTTTTATGATTTTTCTTTGTAAAATATTCTGCAACTAATTCTCCTCCGTTACGATGATCACAAGCAACGGAACTTATCGTTGGTATATTCCAACTTCTATTATAAGCAATAAATTGTATTCTTTTTTGATTGCAATCTTCAACAAATTTATCAGTAGGTTTTGTTGCTGATATTATTGCAATAAGTTTTTCTTTTAAGTATGGCTGTATTAATTTTTCATCTAATTCTTCACCATCATCAGTAGTAATTAATAAAATTCTAAAGCCTCCATTCCTAAGTGCTTCATGTAACTCAATTAAAACTTCTGGATAATATCTGCTCGTAACATAAGGTAAAATGACAGCTACCAATCCACTATCATCATTAGATGCTAAATTAGATGATGTGTAAGGCGCCTTATATTTTAATTTCTTGGCAGCTTCTAAAACTCTTAGCTTTGTTCTACTAGAAATGCTGGCACCTTTAGTGAAGCATCTTGAAACAGCTGATTGGGATACTCCTGCTAGTTTTGCTACGTCCTGTGATGTCGCAGTCTTTTTAAAACTCATGAATTATCCCCCCATTTCAATATTCAAAATCTTGAATATCAATTCATATTATTGCATTATTTTCTAATACCAATATAAAGGATTTATACATAAATGTGAATTTCACACTTTATTAATAAGGGGAAATATATGAAAAAACTATTAATTGCTCTATTTTTCACATTTGTTAGCACAAGTGCATATGCCGGTGGGCACTCACCTTGTGGAGTAACAGATGGATCAATAAAGATTCTAGCAAACGAATTTACAACATACAGAATTTTCATGGATGAAGTAAAAAGTTGTGCAGGACCTGATGCAGATTTTTCTGTAACACATTCCGTTGATCATAATAAATTACAAGTTGCAGCACTTTCAGCTAACCCAGCTGAATTCTCTGCTAAACTTGTAACTAATGGTTCAATTACAACTTTAATGAATGATAACTTAATTCGTCCACTTGATGATTTAGTTGCTAAATACGGAAGTGCATTACAAGACAACCAAAAAATCGTGATTGATGGAAAGATCTATGCAATAGCTTTTATGGCTAATGCTCAACATCTTTGGTACAGAGAAAGTATTCTTAATGATTTAGGTATCGCAGTTCCTTCAACATATGAAGAAGTAATTGCAGCTGCAGAGAAAATTAAAGCTTCTGGCAAAATGGCTAACCCATACGCTGGTGCTTTCAAATCTGGATGGAACCTAGGTCAAGAGTTTGTAAACATGTACCTCGGTCATGGAGGTGATTTCTTTAAAGCTGGGACAGCTGAAGTTAGTGTAAATAATGCTAAAGGAGTAGCTGCTCTTAATATGCTTAAAAGATTAACAGAAGTAAGTAACCCTGATTTCTTAACTCAAGATACAAATGCAGTTAAAGAAGAATGGGAGTCTGGTAATGTAGCATTAATGCATATCTGGAATTCAGGTGCAGCTTCATTGTTAGATGATGAAGGTGATCAAGCAATTAAAGCTGATACTAGATTAGCTCCTTCTCCATCTGTAGGTGGTGGAAGTAAACCAGCAACAACTCTTTGGTGGGATGGATTTGGAATTGCAACAAATACTTCTGATGCAAATGCAGAAGCATCATTTAGAGCTCTTTTAGGTGCAGCAACTTCAACAGAAATGGCAAATGCTAATCCAAATGCAACAATTTGGTTGATTGATGGTTATTCACCAGGAGATACAGCAGGACCAGTTGTTGACGCTGCTAACAGAGGTGCAACACCTTACCCAAGCTTACCATACATGAGTCTATTACATGGTGCTTTGAGTACAGAACTTGTTGAATTTCTACAAGGAAATGAGTCTGCAGAAAAAGCATTAGCGGATGTAGAAGCTGCTTATGTAGCAAAAGCTACTGAGCAAGGCTTTCTATAAACCTTATAATTATTTATGATAAAGTGGAACATTATTATGTTCCACTTTTTTTTTAGTAAGAAATAGATGCCCCACAGAACATTCTTTTGGTTCTTCTTTCCAAGTGGATTGGCAATGTTATTATTTATTGGTCTTCCAATTATTTCTAGTTTTTTCCAGTCTCTTCATATCGAGCCTGAACAAATTTTAATGGAAGTAGAAAAATGTGACCCATTTGGATGCAAAACGGAAACAAAAGTTGATATTGAAGCTACAACGAAATTACAAGAAGAACAACCGCTTGGAAGGTTTAATGGTTTAGGAACATACGGAGATAGAAACCATTTGGCTTTTGAAGAAATTAAAGAGGCCTGGATTAATTCCTCATCGATAGCAGAGTTTACGGATATTTTATTAAATTTACCTTTCTACAAAGCACTTTTATTTACACTTACATTTTGTTTTGCAGTTACACCACCAGTTGTAGTTTTAGGATTCATCGTTGCTTTAAGTGTAAATACAATTACAAAAAGTTTAAAAGGACCAACCATTTTTGGTGTTATACTACCTATGATTGTAACACCGCTAATTGGATCTCTCGTTTTATTTTGGATGATAGATGCTAAAGGAATACTAGGTTCTTTTATTCAATTCTTATTTGATGATCCAAACCTATCACTTAAGTCTTCAAGTCAATTGACTTGGATAACTCTGATTATTTATGGTATCTGGCACAATACTCCATTTGCATTTGTTGTTTTTTATGCTGCATTACAAACTGTTCCTCAAGATCCAATTGAAGCAGCGATTATAGATGGTGCATCAAGATATGAAAGAGTAAGACATATTGTTATTCCACATCTTTATCCAGTAGCAACATTTATTATATTAATTTGTCTAATGGATAATTTTAGAGTTCTTGAACCAATAATTGGGTTCGCTGCTGAAGGAGTTGCTCAATCACTATCTTGGATGATTTATAATGACCTTAGAAGTGAAAACAAAATGTTATTTGGGTCTGCAGGAGCAACATCTATGTTAACTATCATTGGTGTAGCAATCTTATTAACACCAGTACTTATAAGAACATGGAGAGAATTTAGGACAGAAAGATAATATGGAATCAAAAATTAATAGATACTCAAAACAACTAATTTTAATAAATAGTTTTTTTATTTTAGCTTGGTTAGTTGTTTCTGTATTTCCTTTTATATGGACTTTTTGGGGATCTTTTAAAGTAAAAGCTGACTTTTTCTCGAGAGCTGATTGGATGTTCGCAGTTACAGGAGTTAATACTTTGATAGAAACAGGAGATACTTCTACAGTTAAGGCTTATGTAGAGTCTTGGACCGAAGGTGAATTTTGGAAAGCAACTATGAATACAGTTATTATTACTGTTTCTGTTGTAACGATCTCTTTATTTTTAGGAACATTAGGTGCTTACGCATTGTCTAGATCAACATATAAATATACTTTTTGGATTTTAATAGCTGCTCTGATTTTTAGAGCGATGCCACACATTACATTAGTTTCAGGTTATCTATTTCCCTTCTTCCAATTGAACGTTTGGGGCATACTTCCAACTACAATAATTGTTTTAGTTGCTATTAATCAACCTTTTACATTATGGTTACTTTATTCTTTCTTTAAAACAGTTCCTAAAGAATTAGATGAAAGTGCACTAATCGATGGCTGCTCATATTTTCAAGCATTTAGATTTGTTATAATGCCCGTTATGTGGCCAGGTGTTGTTACAGCAGGTTTATTTAGTATGATGTTAGCCTATAATGATTTTACAGTTACTTCACTTCTTTTAAATCAGCAGAATTATACAATGGTTCCCAAAATTAATGCTTATTTAGGTACAATTGAACATAGTGGAAATTATATGTGGGCAGTCTCAAGTGTTGTTTCTGCAACTGCACCACTATTTATGATAATTATGTTCTTCCAAAGACAGTTAATAAGCGGCTTAACTGCTGGTGCGGTAAAGGGATAATAGAACATAAATTTTTTATCTTATGAAATATCAAGCAATACTGTTCGGATCTATAGGAACACTTATTGAATCTTCTAACATTCAACGTAATTCATTTAATGAGGCTTTTAAAGAAGCTGGTTTAGATTGGTACTGGGATGAGCAAGATTATAAAATTTTGTTAAAAAAATCTGGTGGGACAAAAAGAGTAGAAGATTTTGCTGAAAAAAATAATACTAATGTAAATGCTTCACAAATTAGAAATAGAAAAACAGAAATCTTTAGTTCATTCATTATTAAGAACAAACAAAAATTAAGAAAAAGTGTTGATGAAATAATTAAGTATACAAAAGAAAATAATATTAAACTTGCTTTCTCAACTTCTACAACTTTAAATAATGTCGATGCAGTATTTGAAAGTCTTTCTGGTCAAATTGCTAGAGAAGATTTTGACTTTATTGGTAATAAATCATTCGTTAAAAATGAAAAACCACATCCAGAAATTTATAAAGTCACATTAGATAAACTAAATTTACAACCAGAAGATTGTATTGCAATAGAGGATACTGAAGAAAGTAGTAATTCTGCTGTGAGTGCAGGAATTAAGTGCGTTGGATTTCCAGGTGATTACCACCTAGAAGATAATTTTCAAATGTGCATCAAAAAAATGAATTTATTAGATCAATCTATCTTTTCAATGTAAATAATCAAAATAAATGTTTCTAAAAAATTTTACTGTAAACAACAAAACCGCTCTTGTTACAGGATCAGGTAAAGGTATAGGTAAAGCATGTGCTTTAGCATTAGCAGAAGCAGGTGCAAATGTAATTATTCTGAGTCGAACAGAGAAAGATCTTTTAATTGTTCAAGACAAAATTAAAAAACTCAAAAAGAAATGTAGTTATTATGTATGTGATGTTACAAATGTAAAAGAAATTAAAAAAATATTTTCTGAAATCAAGCAATTAGACATATTAGTGAATAATGCTGGCACAAATAGGCCTGAATATTTTACTAAAATAAAAAGAAAAGATATGAGTGAAGTTGTTGATCTTAACATTAAAGCATCATTTGATATTGCTCAATTGGCAACAAAAGTTATGCTTAAATCAAAAAATCGAAAAAAAATTGGTGGATCAATAATAAATATTTCTTCTCAATTAGGTAAAGTTGGAGCCCCTCTTAGAAGTGTCTATAATATGACTAAGTTTGGTGTTGAAGGTCTCACTAGAGGAATGGCTATTGATTTGGCTAAATATAACATTAGAGTTAACTCTGTTTGTCCTACATTTGTGGAAACACCAATGGTCAAAAAATTTTTTAAAGATAAAAGTTTTAAAAAATCTGTAATTGAAAACATACCTTTAGGAAAAGTAGCAACAGAAAGAGATATTGCTAGTGCTGTAGTGTATCTTGCTTCAGATGCCGCATCAATGATGACTGGTTCATCACTAGTAATTGATGGAGGATGGACAGCTAAATAATCAAAAATTAATTTTCTTTATTTATAAAATAAGTTGATACGATTACAATTACACCACCAATAAAAGTAATTAAAGTTGGTATTTCATAAAAAATTATAAATGTTAACAACACACCAAATACAGGAAATAAAGCGTAAAATGGAAATACTCTATTAACAGGATACATCCTATACAAATAAAACATCGACATGTGTGCAGCAATTGAGACAAAGATACCTGAATGCAATATTAATAACCATGACTGAAAACTAATATTTTTTATTTCGTTTATTGTTTGTCCTTCAAATATTGATGATGAAATAATTAGTAATACAAATCCAACTAGTCCCATTACTGCATTTGTGAGAGTAACTTCTAAATCTTTTAGGTACCTGGAAAATACTTGTGCACTAGCATAGAAGAATGCCATTAATGTTATTAAGATTAATGCAAAAATTTCATTTCTTATCAATGGATCAAAGCCTAACAAAATAATGCCAAAAAAAGAAATAAATATAAGTACCCATTTTTTAATACTTACTTTCTCTTTTAAAAAAAATGAGCTTAATAATATTGCAAATGGTACAGCCAGTTGAGAACCAATAATTATCGGAGAAACTATGTTTGCTTCATTTAAAGATAATGTCATAAAAACATTTGCCAAAAAACCCATAGAAATTGAAAAAAAGAGAAGTGGTAACCAGTATTTTTTTTCAGGAATTCTAAATCGCCAAAAAGGCAAAAGACATATGAAAACCACTAACATTCTTAAACTTCCCATTAATAATGGGGGTACATTTTCATTAAAAATAACTTTCTGAACAGGGTAGGCACTTCCAAATAAAAAAGTGATTATTAAAATTAAAAAGTAATGTCTTAAAAGCATTCGAGCTAAAATTTATTTTCTAATTAGTTATTTGCAGCAACTACAGCTGCCATAATTGACGCAAGTTTTGAATTTTTACTATCTGCTCTGCTAGGGACTACAACAGGTACTTTACCACCAATTACTATTCCTGCTGCACAAGCATTCATAAAATAAACCATTATTTTGGACAAAGAATTTCCAGTTTCTAAATTAGGTACTAATAATACATCAGCATCACCAGCAACATCATTATTTATTCCTTTTATTTTAGCTGCTTCCTTAGAAACAGTATTATCAAAAGCAAGCGGTCCCTGAACAAAAGCATTAATTTTTTCTTCTAACGCAAGTTCCATAACTTTTTTGGCATCAACTGAACTTGGCATACTGTCAATTGGATCTTCTGTACCTGATAAAATTGCAACTTTTGGTTTAGTAATATTTAATTTATTACAAAATTGAACAGCATTTTTAAGAATTTGTAATTTTATATCAACTCTTGGTAAAACATTTAAGGCGCCATCAGTAATAAAAAGTGGTTTTTTAAGCTGCGGTGTAGTCATATGCCAAATATGACTTAATCTTCTGCCATCAAGTAAATTAAATTCTTTTTTTAAATAAGAGCGCATTAAAATATCAGTATGAAGATTCCCTTTAATTATGATTTTACTTTTATTTTCATTAGAAATTTGACAAGCAATTGATGCACTATCCTCTTCATCTTTAGCCTCTACAATATTAAAATTAGAAATATCCAAACTTAATTTTTTCGCTGTTTCAGCAATTAAACTTTTATTTCCAATTAAAGTTGGATCGATGAGATTCATATTCTTACCTTCAATTACAGCTGATAATATGCTTTCTTGATTGGGGCACACAACTGCTGCTGGTATGTTAGGAGTCTCCAAAGCTTTACTTTTAAGATCTTCTGGTAATGTGCTCATATTTGGTATTCTCTCTATACCACTGCTACATTTTTTCCTATGATATTTCTCTTTCAAAGAAGGAATATTCTTTGAATTAGCTAAATTTTCATATACTCAATTGAAAAAAAGGAAAAAATGGACTTAGAAAAAAGAACCGAAATACCTAACTCTCTTGAAGAACATTGGATGCCATTTACTTCTAATAGAGACTATAAAAATAGTCCAAGATTAATGGTTAAGGCTGAAGGAGTTTATTATACAGATCATTATGGAAATAAGCTAATCGATGCTAGCTCAGGTTTATTTTGTAGTCCAGCCGGTCATTCACGACCAGAGATTCGTGAAGCAGTTTCAAACCAGTTAGAACAATTAGACTATGTTCAGCCTTTCCAGCAAGGTTTTGGAGGCTCATTCGATTTGGCAAGAAAGGTTTCAAAACATACTCCAGAGGATTTAAATAAAATATTTTTTACAATCTGCGGCTCATCAGCAGTTGAAACTGCAATAAAAACAGCCATTGCATATTTTAAAGCAAAAGGTGAAGGTCATAGATCTCATATTGTTGGTAGAGAACGTGGTTATCACGGTATGAACATTGGTGGAATTTCTGTTGGAGGTATGATTGCAAATAGAAAAACATTTTCAAATATTTTGATGCCTAATGTACATCATTTAAGACATACTCATTTACCAGAAAATCTTTTTGTAAAAGGTGAACCAGAAACTGGAGCTGACCTTGCAGATGATTTAGAAAGAATAGCTGGTAATATAGGCGCAGAAAATATAGCTGCATGTATTGTTGAACCTGTAGCAGGCTCAACAGGTACTCTTGTACCACCAAAAGGATATTTAAAACGTTTAAGAGAAATATGCAATAAACACGGTATACTTTTAATCTTTGACGAAGTCATAACTGGTTGGGGTAGAATGGGAGCACCATTTGGAGCTCAAGCGTTTGATGTTTGTCCTGATATAATGACAATGGCTAAAGCAATAACCAATGGAGTTGTGCCATTAGGAGCTGTTGCATCTAGAGATCATATATATGACACTATTGTTGACGCATCTCCAACAGGTGCAATAGAATTTTTCCATGGTTATACTTACTCTGCAATTCCTGTTTCAATGGCTGCAGGTCTTGCAATGCAGGATATTATTGAAAAAGAAAATCTTTTTGAAAGAGCAAAAGATATGTCGCCTTATTTTCTAGATGGTTTATTTTCTCTAAAAGACCTTGATATAATTACTGATATCAGAGGTTATGGAATGATGGGTGGAATTGATATTAAGATGGATGAACGATTAGGTAAGGCTGGTTATGCATGTTTTAAAAAATTATTCGAAGCCGGTTTAAGTCTTAAAGCAACAGGAGATTGTTTGATTGTTGCTCCTCCATTTATTTGTGAAAAAAAACATGTAGACGAGATTATAGAAAAATTAAGAACAGGTATCTCAAATTATATGCATAATAGATAATGAAAGTTGGAGTACCCTCTGAAATTAAAGCTCAAGAATCAAGAGTCGGCCTTACACCGCAAAGTGTAAAAGAATTAGCTAAAGAAAACCATACTGTTTTAATTCAAAAAAATGCGGGAATTGGTGCTGGTTTTTCAAATAGTGATTATGAAAATTCTGGAGCAAAAATCGTTAATTCAGCAGAGGATATATTTAACGACTCTGAAATGATTATCAAGGTTAAGGAACCTCAGATGAATGAAGTAGAAATGTTAAAAGAAAATCAAATTCTATTTACTTATTTACATCTTTCAGCTGCTCCCCAGTTAACAAAAGGTCTAATAGACTCAAAATCAATTTGTATTGCTTATGAAACAGTAACTGATCAAAACAATAAACTACCATTGTTAGCTCCCATGAGCGCAGTTGCTGGAAGGATGTCAATTCAAGCTGGAGCTTATTCACTTGAAAAGCACAAAGGAGGCAGTGGCTTACTATTAGGTGGTGCCCCAGGTGTTTTACCTGGTAAAGTTCTGATTTTAGGAGGTGGTGTTGTTGGTGAAAACGCTGCAATCATTGCAACAGGAATGCAAGCAAAAGTATTCATCACTGACAAATCAGAGCAAAGGTTAGAAGAATTAAAAGAAAAATTTGGAGATAAAATTGAACCTTTGCATAGTGATAAAATCAATATTCAAGATTATATTTCTGAATGTGATTTATTAATTGGTGGAGTTTTGGTGCCTGGTTCCAATGCTCCAAAAATAATTACAAAAGAAATGATTAAAAAAATGAAGAGTGGATCAGTAATTGTAGATGTTGCAATAGATCAAGGAGGCTGCGTGGAAACAAGCAAACCAACAACTCATGCAAATCCAACGTATATAGTTGATGACATTGTTCATTATTGTGTAGCAAATATGCCAGGGGGTGTGCCAAGAACCTCAACTCTTGCTTTAAATACTGTTACATTACCTTTTATTCAAAATTTAGCTGCAAATGGTTTTAATAATGCACTAAAAAATAATAAAAACTTTATGGATGGTCTAAATATTTATAAAGGCTCTGTGACTTATAAAGCTATTGCTGATGATTTAAGCTATGAATATATAGATCCTGACACTTTAGTTCACTAGAAACTTTTAGCAGCATCTACCATAATTTTTAATTTAGTTTTTGCTAAATTTCTTGATAAATGTCCTAGTCCACAATCGGGTGCTACTATAAGCTGTTCCTTGTCTATAAAGTGTAATGCCTCTCTTATTCTTTCAATGATTTCTTCTTTAGTTTCTATTTCTGAGCTTGCAATTTTTATTAATCCAAAAATAATTTTTGTATTTTTAAAATTTTTTAAAAACTTAAGATCATTATATCTGTGAGCATCTTCGATCGAAACTGTATCTATGATAGAGCTATCTAAATCCTCACTAATTTTTCTATACGAATCTAAAGGAGCTTTTGGATAATCAATTGCATCTAATTTATCGGGATATCCGCAGCAAATATGTGTAATTTTTTCTACACTGTCATCATTTATATCTTTAAAACATCTCTCTAAATTTTTAATACCAAATTTTAATGCATTTTCCGGTTTTCTTGCAAACAACGGTTCGTCCACTTGTATATACTTACATCCGACATTAACTAATCTTTTAATCTCAACATTTATTGCATCTGCTAAATCTTCTCCCATCTTTTCATCAGATTTATAGTAAGTGTTAGCGATAGTATCTGTTATGGTCATTGGGCCCGGAATTGTAATTTTTAGAGGTTTTGAAGTAAGTTTTTGATTACTATTCCATTCATCAACTAAAAAAGGTTCTGTAGCTTTGACCTTTCCTGTTATTGTTGGAAGCCAACATTTGTAATTACCTGTTCTTGCTACTTTTTCAGAGAGTGTATCAAAATCAATACCCTCAAGATATCTACAATGATAATGTATATAATTTTCTCTTCTAACTTCGCCATCAGTTAAAATATCTACTCCGCACTCTTCTTGATCTTTAATTATTTCTCTTGTTGCCTTTTGAAATAGTTCTTCAGCTTTACTACCCATTTCTTTGATTTCATTATTATAGAATTTTGTTGGATGCTCCGTATCCGTTCCACCTGCTGCATTAAACCAATCAGTAATTTTTATGTAATTAGGTTTAGGATAGGCACCTATTACTGTAGTAAACATAAATCTATTTATATAGATTTTATATAAATAAAATATAAAATATGATTATAATTATATCCTATGGATTTATTACCTCCAAAAAATTCAACTAATTATTATAAAGGGAACCTACATGGACACTCTAATCATTCTGATGGAGCATTAAAACCAAAAGAAGTTGTTAATGAATACAAAAAATTAGGATATGACTTCACATGTCTTTCTGAACATCTGTGGAAAAAAGAAAAGTTTGCAAACGAAGTAGTATTAGATACAACTAATTTAAATGATGATAATTTTATTGTCATTCCATCTGCTGAACTTCATTGTAAAGGAAAAAAATATATCAAAAATGAGCTTTGGCACATTGTCGCCAATGGATTACCACTAGATTTTAAGTGTGCTGATGATCATGAAACAGCACCAGAAATAATTAAAAGAGCATTAGATGCAGGTGCATTTGTAACAATTGCTCATCCAGAATGGTATACTTTAACATTTGATGAATGTATGTCTGTAAGTCATGCCCATGGAGTAGAAATTTATAACCACTCATGTCACATAGAAGCAGCAAGAGGTTTTGGTACAGCAACTGTAGATTATTTATTGCAAGAAAATAAAAAAATTTTTTTAACTGCTACTGATGATTCACATTTTAGAATGCCTGATGCTGGAGGAGGCTGGGTAATGGTCGCTTCAAATAATTTGAATGAACAATCTATTTTAGATTCCTTGAAGATGGGTAAATATTATTCTTCAACTGGGGTTGAGATTTTAAAATTTGAAATCCGAAATAATTTAGTAAAAGTAATTTCCTCTCCAGCTGAGCATATCACTTTAGTTGGTAAAGGCTCTAAATCCTTAAGTGTAAATGGTAATAACATTACAGAGGCAATTTTTGATCTGAACATCCTTGATACAAATTGGTTTAGAATTAGTATTATTAATAAATTTGGCGGTTTTGCTTGGTCAAACCCTGTTTGGCTGTAAAAAGAAATACACAATTTTCTTAAAAAAAATGCAATATAATTGTCAAATATTTTTGATAAAAACTCAAAAGTGTATACAAAAAAAGTATACGATAAATTTATCTTATAGGAGAAAATATATGTTAAAAAAACTATTTATAGCTTTAGTATTTTCTTTCACAACTTTTGTGTGGAATGGAAGCTCTTTCGCAGGTGGTCATTGTACAGGTTCTACAATGAACGATGGTCAAACTGGTGGAAAGTACCCACAGCAATATGAATTATCAGAATATGAAAGTGCAGCCGGATGTACTATGAAGTTTTCTGAAAATCCAAACATTGCTAGTATAAATGCTACAATTCAAGGTAACAAGGGTTTACCTGGTGTCGCGGATCGATTACCTGATGAACCTCTAGTCGTTGTTCCTTATGATTCTATTGGTGAATATGGTGGAACTATTAATTTCCTTTCTAACGCAACAGAAGCTGGTACGTCTGATATGCTTTCAACAAGACACGTTAATTTACTTCGTTTTGCTGATGACTTATCTACTATAGTTCCAAACGTTGCTAAAGATTTTGAATGGAATTCTGATTTTACAACTTTGACTTTTACACTTAGAAAAGGTCACAAGTGGTCTAATGGAGAACCATTTGTCGCTAGAGATGTAGAGTTTTGGTATGAGGATTTAATGATGAATCCAAAAATTAGAGAAAAACCATATCCTTATTTATTAGTTGGTGGTGAACCAATGACAGTTGATGTAATTGATGATCAAACAGTAAGATTCAATTTACCATCACCTTTTCCAGGTTTAACTGCGACTATTGCATGGTCATACAACCAGTTTTTCATGCCTTCTCATTTCCTAGAACAGTTTCATCCAGAAATTGATTCTAATGCTGATGCAAACGCTCAAGCTCTAGGATTTGCTGATGGTTATGATGCGCTTGCTGCATATTATGGAAACTCAGGATGGACGGATACTCCAACTCCGCTTCTTGCTAGACCGGATTTAGTAGCTGGTCTACCATATGCTGCATATCCATCTTTGGAAGCATATATGACTATTGAAGATACGACTGAAGGAAGAGTGTATGCTGCTAACCCTTATTTCCACCAAGTTGATACTGCAGGAAATCAGTTACCATACATTGATTATCAAAATGAAAGATACATCAATGAAAACGAAATAAGATTATTAAAACTCGTTAATGGTGAAGTAGATTATAAATCTCAATCAGTTCAACTTGAGTCTGCGCCTCAACTATTAGATGGTGCTGATGCAGGTGGATACAGTTTACAAATCAACCCAGGTTGTGGTGCTGCATTATTTAGCTTTAATGTAACTCACCCTGATCCTGAAAAACGTAAAGTGTATGGTGATATTCGTTTCCGTCAAGCAATGTCAATTGCAATGAACAGAGATGAAATCAATGATGTTGCTTATTACGGTTTAGGTAAAGTTGAGCAGTTTGTAGGATTTTCACCTGCACCAGACTTTGTGCCTGAAAGTATTAAAATGCACATGACACAATACGATCCAGATGGAGCAAATGCACTTCTTGATGAAGTAGGGTTAAAAGATGTAGATGGTGATGGATTTAGAGAACTTCCAAATGGTGATGCTCTAGCTATTAACATTGATTATGCTACTCAAGGTATTGGTGGTGTTGAAGTTGAACTTGTTGCAAGATATTTCAATGAGGTAGGAGTTAAAACTACTTTCAAAGAAGTAACTCCAGATGAATATCGTGGTTCGCAAGCTGCAAATCAATTAGATGTTCATGTATGGGATAAAGGTCAACCACTTGCAATTGTTGCTGGTAACCCAGAAACTTTTAAACCTCCATTTGGTAATTATTTTAACCATACACAAGGTTTAGATTGGGCAGCATATATTGATAGTAATGGTTCTGAAGGTACTGAACCACCTCAGTGGGTGTATGACTTAAGTGATGGAATTGATAAATTCCAATCTTATGCTCTTGGTACTGCAGAGTCTAATGAGTGGGGTGAAAAAATTGCTACAATGTTAACTGAGCAAAGCCTCTTAATAGGTACGGTGAAAGCACCTTTCCCAACTTATCACAGAAATGCTCTTAAAAACTTTACGCAATTTAAAACTACTTCTTATGAGTATTATAGAACATACCCATATCTAGCTACTCAATGGTGGTTAGACGAGTAATTTAAATAAATAAATTATACAAAAAGCGGCAATTATTTATTGCCGCTTTTCTTTTTTCAATTATTCTCAATTTCTAATTATTGGATATGATTAATTTTATACAATTTACTCTTACAAGAGCAGGACTAGCAATTATAACTTTACTGCTAGTATGCTTTATTGTTTTTTCTTTAATGGAATTAGTCCCTGGAACTTGTGCTGAGAGATATCTTGCATTTAAAAATACACAAGGATCACAAATAACATATGAAGATATAGAGAAAGAAAAAATTCGTTTAGGTTTAGATAAACCGTTTTTGTATAGATATGGCAAATGGGTTTCTAATATAGTTTTTAATGGTGATTTTGGCGATAGTTGTATCTTAAGAATGAATATAAATGAATTATTAAGTGGAAGATTTATGCTATCACTTACA
This sequence comes from uncultured Alphaproteobacteria bacterium, assembly GCA_902623545.1. Classification (GTDB taxonomy): domain Bacteria; phylum Pseudomonadota; class Alphaproteobacteria; order HIMB59; genus CACPNW01. Next base: position 125,473 of record CACNUI010000002.1, read on the forward strand.
ATATGTTTGGTAGCACTGATTTTTTCATATTTAATAGCAATCCCCGTTGGTATTATTTCGGCCACGACAAAATATGCATCGTTAGATAATACACTTAAATTTATAAGTTATCTTGGAATAGCCCTTCCAAATTTTTTAGTTGCTCTTTGTATAATGCTTTTTATGACTGTTTATTATGGAGATACAATGACCGGTTTATTTTCCCAAGAATATGAAAATGAACCATGGTCAACGTCAAAATTATTTGATTTTTTAAGTAGAGCATGGCTTCCAATTTTTGTTTTGGGTTGGAATGCAACTGCATTTGCTCTTCAGACAGTTAGGGCACTCATGTTAGATGAAAATGATAAATTATATGTGATGGCTGCAAGAGCTAGAGGAATATCTGGGATGAGTTTACTATGGAGATATCCTGCAAAGCATTCATTAGGCCCAGTTATAAATTCTATAGGTTTTGATCTTAATCGAATATTCAGTGCTTTGCCGATTGTGGCATTGATTTTAATTCTTACTGAAGCGGGGGCATTATTGATTGAAGCTTTAGCAAGATCAAATGATCAGCAATTAGCAGGTGCAATTATTTTTCTTTTAACAGCAACTATTGTTTTTGTTAATTTTATTACTGATATAATTTTAGCTATAATTGACCCAAGAATAAGAAAAGGAGTTATGGGTGGAGGTTAGTAATCAAAAAAAAGAAGCTTATTATACTGCAACACAAATGCAGTTGGTAAGAACACGCTTCTTTGGAAATAGATCTGCAATGATTGCTGGATCTATTTTATTATTTATGATTATTTGTAGTCTCTTTGCAGATTTTCTATCTCCTTATGACCCAACAATTAAAGGAAGAGATAAAGATTATGAAAATGGCGCACCTCAAATTCCAATGTTTTGGGATGATAATGGATTTTCTGCTAGGCCATTTCTACACACATTAGAAAAGTATAGAGGAGCGGATACAAATTTTAGATGGGTTTATAAAGTTGATACTGAAAAAAGAAGATACGTTTATTTTTTTGTTGAAGGATGGGAATATAAAGTTTTTGATTTTAATATAAATCTTCCAGGAAAATTTTTAGATTTTAAAATTCCAGGTTTTACATTTAATACTCATTTATTTGGAGTTGAAGAGGGTGGAATCCATATATTTGGAACAGATAAGGCTGGAAAAGATTTATTTAGTAGAACACTAAGTGCAATTTACATTTCACTAGCTGTGGGAACACTTGGAGTATTTATATCTTTTGTTCTATCCTTAATTATAGGTGGAATATCAGGTTACTATGGTGGATGGATTGATAGTGTATTACAAATGTTTACTGATGCAATTCGAACGGTACCACCAATACCATTATTTATGTGTCTTGCTGCCTTTGCGCCATTAGAATGGAGTTCTGAATTGCGTTTCTTTTTTATTTCCTGTTTACTTGGATTAATTTCGTGGCCAACACTTGCAAGAAGAGTAAGAACTCATCTACTTAGTGAAAGAAGCCAAGAATATATTCTTGCAGCAAAACTTTGTGGTGCGTCATCTACCCATATTATCGTAAGACACTTGTTACCTAGTTTTACGAGTTACATTATTGTTGATTTAGTTATTAGTTTTCCATACATGTTATTATCTGAAACTGCTTTAAGTTTTATAGGATTAGGTTTGAGAGAACCCGTAAATTCTCTTGGTGTTCTTTTGCAAAATGCAACGAAGGCTGATGTACTTTTAAATTATCAATGGTATTTTATCCCTGTATTTTTCTTAGTCGTATTAATTTTAACATTTGTTTATGTAGGAGATGGATTACGTGATGCAGCAGATCCTCATAAGGTAAAGTAATATGAGTCACTTATTAGAAGTAAAAAATTTAGATGTAAAATTTGATACTGATGAAGGTAGAATAACAGCAGTTGAAAATATTTCTCTTTCTGTAGATCAAGGAGAGGTACTTGGTATAGTTGGCGAATCTGGATCAGGTAAATCTGTTACAGCTAAATCGATTATGAAGTTAAACCCAGGTAATACCTCTTATAATGAAGATGCAGAAATAATTTTAGACAACGAAAATATTCTTCAATTTACTTCTAAGCAAGACTTAAAAAAAATTAGAGGTGGAAAAGTATCAATGATTTTTCAAGAACCTATGGCAAGCTTTGCTCCAGCAATAAAAATTGGTGCACAAATGGTTGAGCAATTACTAATTCATAAAAATATTAATAAAGATGAAGCAAAATCAATATCTATAAACATGCTTAAAAGAGTAGGTATAGCAGATGCAGAAAAACGGTTTAATCAATATGCTTTTGAACTATCAGGAGGAATGCGTCAAAGAGCTATGATAGCTATGGCATTATCAACTATGCCTAAACTTTTATTAGCAGATGAGCCAACAACTGCTTTAGATGTAACAATTCAAGCTCAAGTAATTAACTTAATTAAAGATATTATTAAAGAATATCAAATGGGCGTAATATTTATTACTCATGATCTAGGTGTTATTGCTCAGGTCGCTGATCATGTAGCAGTAATGTATTTAGGAAGTGTAGTTGAAAAAGGTCCAGTAAATGAGATTCTTAAAAATCCTAAACATCCTTATACAAAAGGTCTATTACAAGCCTTACCTGATATTAATAACTTAGATGCACCATTATCTCCGATACCTGGAAATATTCCAAGTCCATTAGATAGACCTACAGGTTGTGTATTTAGAACTCGATGCCCTCATCATAATCCTGAGGGTAAAGATGGTAAAATAGAAATGAAATTGATTGAAGTTGAACCAGGTCACTGGGTTGACCAGTGTGGAATTCAGTGTGGTCAAAATGGGTGATAATTTAATTTCAGTTAATAATGTTTCAGTAAATTTTGATTATCAAGAAAATTTTATTTCAAAAAAACAAAAAATACATGCAGTTAACAATATTAATATTAAAATAAAAAAAGGATCTTTTTTTGGTTTAGTTGGCGAGTCAGGTTCAGGAAAAACTACTCTCGGTAGAGCAATACTTGGGGCTAATAACATTAGTTCAGGAAATGTTATTTTTCATGATGATGAAAGAGATTATGATTTAACTAATATGAACAAACAAGATTTAAAAGAATATAGAAAAAAAGCTCAACTAATTTTTCAAGATCCTTATGCTGCTTTAAGCCCAAGAATGACTGTTAGGGATATTATTGCAGAACCTTTGGAAGTAATGAAAATAACAAACTCAAGACAAGAGACTGATGAAAGAGTAAGAGATATCGCAGCTAAATGTAGACTAAATATTGAGCATTTACGAAGGTTCCCTCATGCATTTTCTGGAGGACAAAGACAAAGAATATCAATCGCAAGAGCCTTAGTAAGTAATCCAAAATTTATTGTAGCAGATGAAAGTGTTGCTGCTTTAGATGTATCAATACAAGCAGATATATTAAATCTTTTAAAACAACTTCAAACTGAACTTAACCTTACTTACTTATTTATTAGTCATGATTTAAGTGTTGTTGCGCATGTATGTGATATTGTTGCAGTTATGTATTTAGGGCATATAGTTGAAATGGGCCCTTCAAGAGAATTATTTAAGAACCCTAAACATTCCTATACTAAAGCATTATTATCTTCTATTCCGTCAATTGATCCAGAGAAAAGATCTGAAGCTATTGAACTAAAAGGAGAAATACCTAGTGCATTAAATCCACCTCCAGGTTGTGTATTTAGAACAAGATGTCCTAATCCTGGAGTAGATTGCAAAGGTGGCGAGATAACAATGGGCCTTACTGAAGTTGAACCAGGTCACTGGGTAGACCAGTGTTGTGTTTTATAAAAAAGTATCTTTTAAAAACACATAACATTTTATGAAAAGTAATTTATTTTTAGCTGTTATCCTATCACTTTCAGGTCTATTTTTATTAGATTGTATGGGCATTGCAATAAAGTTTTTGCGAAATGACTATCCAGCAGCTCAACTTTCTGTTTTTCGAAATTTATTTGGGATGATCCCATGTGTTATTGCTCTATATTTTTCACAAAATTGGCATCGAAACGGTAGACAAATAAAAATAACACAATGGAAGCTAGGATTATTTCGTGGAGTTTTTGTAGCCTTGGCTCAATTGTGTCTCTACTCTTCTTTTGCTTACCTCCCATTTGCTTTAGTCGCTACCATGGAATACACAGGACCTATGATGGTTACTCTTCTTGCTATTCCTATACTAAGTGAAAAATTTGGTTGGTACAAAATGAGTGCTGTAATTTCCGGTTTTGTAGGTATCGTTTTAATTATGCAACCTTGGTCATCAGATTTTAATTATATGTTACTACTTCCAATACTTGCTGCTTTAGGATATTCGTTAGCAAGAGTAACTTCGTTAAGTTTTGCAGATCATGTTCCTTCACCACTTATTAACTTATACGGTCAAACAGGAACAATCGTAGTTGCATGCATGTTAGTGTTATTTTTTGATATGTGGGAAAATTTCAAGAGTATAGATGATTTCTTGTTAGTTTGTGTAATGGGTATAGCAGGAGGATCTGGAACTTTATTATTAATATATGGTGCTAGAAAATCAGAACTTAGCAAAATTATGCCATTTGATTACATTGAGATATTTTTTGCACTTATTTTAGGTTGGTTATTTTTTGCAGAATGGCCAGTAGATCAACTTTTTCCAGGTGTTTTTTTCATAGTTTTAGGTGGATTAATCATTTATCTTCGACAAAGAAAAAATAATTTTCAAAGATTAAGAAAAATATAATGAAATATGATATTTCTAAAATTCAAAATAATGAAGACTTAGATATTGATGTAGTAAAAATCACTAATTCAAATAATTATGGCTTTAGTTTTTACACTTATGGGGGCTACATGAATGATGTTAGTATCCCAACTTCTTCTAATGCCTCTGAAACAGAGGATGTATTATTAGGTTATGGAAATTTAGATAGTTGTGTTGAAGCTAATGGATATTTTAATTCTATTATTGGAAGAGTATGTAATCGAATAGGGCAAAGCAAATTTACTCTTAACGGTATAGAATATAATTTATATTCAAATGATTCTGAAAACCATCTTCATGGCGGAAAGGAAGGTTTCAATAAAAAGATTTGGCAATTAGCTGATGTTAGTAAAAAAAGTGATAGCATAAAAGTAGAGCTTACTTACTATTCTAATCATTTAGAAGAAAACTATCCCGGTAACTTAGATTGTAAAGCAATTTATGAATTAAATAATAATAACGAAATTTTAATTTCATTTTATGCAACCTCAGATCAAGATACGATTATAAATATGACTAACCATAACTATTGGAATTTTCATGGTCATAGAGATAATTATCAGGATATAACTCAGCATGTTGTACAAATATCTTCAGATCAAATTTGTGAAATAAATAATCAATCAATTCCAACAGGTGAATTATTAGATGTTAAAGGTACAAAATTTGATCTAAATAATCCTTTTAATTTAAATAAAACATTTTTAGAGAGTGGTGGAATTGATCACAATTATGTTCTTAAAAACAACTCTATGGATAAGCCTATAGCATCAATTTATAGTAAACTAACTGGTATGGGAGTGGAATATTCAACTGACCAACCTGGAATTCAATTTTATACAGGAAATATGATGAGAGATTCATATCAAGGTAAGTATAATAGAAGTTATGGCTTACAATATGGTATGTGTTTAGAAACTCAAATTTATCCTAATGCTATTAACCAGCCAAATTTCCCTTCGACCATTCTAAAAAAAGGTGAAAGATATAAATCAAATACTAAAATTAAATTAAGAAATGATTTTATATAAATTAATTTATTGTTTCTTAGTTAATGTACATTTAAAAAATGAAAATAAGTAAAAAAATCATAGATAATTTAAAAAAAAGTGGTGTAGATTTTTATGTAAGTGTGCCATGTAAGTTACTAGCTAATATGATTGATATTCTTGAAAAAGATAAAGATATTTATTATTCAGCTGTTCCTCGTGAGGAAGAAGGTATGGGTATTTGCGCTGGAGCGTATTTAGGAGATAAATTTCCTTGTATAATGATGCAGAATACTGGAATAGGAAATTCAGTAAATGCAATAGTTTCATTACTTCAATTGTATCAGATGCCAGTTATTTTTCTTATTAGTTATAGAGGTACACCTGGAGAGCCTGTAGGCGCTCAAGGTGGAATGGCAAAAGTTACAGAAGATATTTTGCAAACATTAAGAATTCCAATGTTACATTGTTCATCAGTAAAAGATATAGATAAAATTCCAACATTTAGTAATCATGCTAAAGTTGTTGAATCACCAGTAGCTATTTTATGTGATTTCAATCTAATGAAAGATGATAGATGAACCGTTTTGGGTTGTTAAATAATTTACAAAATATACTAAATGATAATTTAGTCATTTGTAATATTGGCCTTCCGTCTCAGGAATTATACAAAATAAATGATCAACCTAATTTTTTTTATATGTTGGGAAGTATGGGCTTATCATCTTCAATAGGTTTGGGTCTGTCATTGTCTCAAACAAAACAAGTCATAAGTATAGATGGTGATGGATCTGTATTAATGAATATGAATACCTTAGCAACAATTGGAAATAGAGCACCTTCAAATTATACTTTATTGATAATTGATAACGGATCGTATGGCTCAACAGGAGATCAAAGAACATTTACAGATGAAAAAACTTCTCTAAAAGATGTAGCTATTGGTGCTGGTTGTAAAAAAGTAATCGAATGTTCAGGAGAAGAAACTGCAAATGAATTGTCAAAAGCTATTGATGATAAAAATAATTCTTATGTAATTATTTCAAAGATTAATTCTGGGAATGTTAAAATTGATCCTATACCCCTTAATCCTATAACTATAAGAGACAGGTTTAGAAAATTCATTGGTAGTGTTAATTATCTATAAAAAACATCTTAAAAAAAATTAACTTACAGCTTTTATAATACCTCTTAACTCTGATAATCCCATCATTCTTCCTATAGCTGTATAACCAGGATTAATAGATTTTTTATATTGATCATTTAGTAAACAATGTCCATGATCTGGCCTCATTGGAATATCAACTTTTTTATTTTCACTTCTTCTTTTTTCTTCTTTTAAAATCAACTTTATTAATCTAACAAAATCGACGTCTCCATTTAAGTGGTTTGATTCATAGAAGCTTTTTCTATCTTTTTCTTTCTCTACATTTCTAAGATGGATAAAATTAATTCTTTTTTTAAATTTATTAAATATTTGATAGACATCATTATTAAAATTAGATGCCAAGGAGCCTGCACAAAATGTCATACCATTACTTGGAGATTTATAAGAATCTAAAATATACCCATAATCTTCCATAGTGGATACAACTCTTGGAACACCAAAGAGTGGAATAGGAGGGTCATCGGGATGAATTCCCATTTTAACGTTATTTTCTTCTGCTACAGGCATTATTTCCTCAATAAATTCTCTTAAATTTTGTTTTATATCTCTGTCATTAATATCTTTATATGCACCGAGCATTTCTTTAAATTCACTCACAGAATATTTTGTTTCTGATGCAGGCAAACCACCCATCACTGCCAACTTTAAATTTTTAATATCGTTTGTTTTCATTAACTTAAAAAGCTTTTCTGCATTTTTGATTTGTTTTTTCGTATATCTTTTTTCCAAATTCTTTAATTTGAGAATATACATTTCAAATATAATTATTTGTAAATAATTAAATTTTAAAGCTAATCCATCTGTAGGTAGTTTAAAATCTAGTTGAGTTCTTGTCCAATCTACTATTGGCATAAAATTATAACAAATAGTATGAATATTGTTTGAAGCAATATTTGCTATTGTATCTTTGTAATTACTTATTAATTTTTTAAAGTTTTTAGTTCTTAATTTTATATTGTTATGTACTGGAATGCTTTCAACAACATTCCATTTTAAGTTGATATTATAAGAATTATTATTTTTATTAATATAATCTATTCTTTTTTTTATATCATTTTTACTCCACTTTTCACCATAAGGAATTTGATGAAGTGATGTCACAACATAGTCTGCGTTAGCTTGCCTTATATCAGTTAATTTAACAGGATCATTAGGGCCATACCATCTAAATGAATTTTGCATTTAATATTTATAATTTAATTTACTTTAGTCATAGTACAAAGCATTTCAAAAGCAATTGTTGCTCCAACAAGTGAAGTCATATTATTAGAGTCAAATGGTGGTGATACTTCTACAACATCACCACCAACAAAATTTAATTTATTTAGAGCTCTTATAATAGTTTGTGCTTCCCTCACATTAAAACCACCAACTTCTGGTGTACCGGTTCCTGGAGCGAAAGTTGGATCAATGCCATCTATATCAAAGGTAAAATAAGTATCTATATTACCAAGAATGGTATAGACTTTTTCAATACATTTATTAAACCCCATTTCATAATATTCATCTATAGTAATGATCGTTACACCTTGTTCTTTAGCCCATGTTAAATCATTTGGATCATATAATGCACCTCTAACCCCAAGTATTACATATTTTTTGGGATCAATAAGATTTTCTTCAATTGCTCTTCTAAAAGGTGTGCCATGAGTATATTTGAATCCTCCAAAATATGTATCCCAAGTATCAGAATGAGAATCGAACTGAAATAAACCCAAAGGTTTTTTTTTCGCAATAGCTCTTAAAATAGGAAGAGAAACTAAATGATCACCACCTATTGACAATGGAATTGTTTTAGATGCAAAAATATTTGCATAAAATTTTTCAATTTTTTCTAAACTATCTTGCAGATCTGCTGGGTTTACTGGGCAATCACCAATATCTGCAATATTAAATTTATCATAAGGGCTCTTCAGTGAAACAGGATGATAGAGTCTTACTAGTGATGATGCATTTCTAATTTCTCTAGGACCATGTCTTGCGCCTGGTCTATTGGTTGTTCCACCATCCCATGGAACTCCAGATATACAATAATCTAACTTATTTAAATCTTTAACTATAGGTAATCGAAAAAATGTTGCAACATCAGCAAAGCGCGGAGTTTGCATGCTAGATAAAGGTTTAATTTGAGTCATTAAAGTATCTTATGATATATAGATTTTGATTATACAAGACAAATTAGTATGGATTACGCAAAATTTCCTAGACCAAAAGATGATGGAAAAGCAAGTCATTTATTGAATAAACATTTGCCAGCTATTTCCCTCAAGAATCAACAAGGAAATCTACTTAACTTAAAAAGATCTGATACCTTTAGATTAATATTGTATTTTTATCCTATGACAGGAAATCCAAATAAAAGATTACCTCAAAATTGGGACAAAATTCCAGGAGCTACGGGCTGTACATCAGAAACATGCACTTTCAGAGATAATTATGAAGAGCTTATTAAAATAAACGCCATACCTATTGGTATATCAACTCAAACAGTAGAAGATATTCACGAAATGACGAACAGATTACTTATCCAATATGATGTTTTAAGCGACTCAGATTATTCTTTAATGAATGCTTTAAGTATTCCTAATTTTACGAATGAAAATAAAATTTATTTTAAAAGAATTACACTTATTGTGGAAAAAAATATTGTTAAAAAAGTATTCTACCCTATTTTTCCACCTAACAAACATATAAATGAAGTTTTAGAATGGCTAAGAAAAAACTAACTATCTTTTTATTTTCTATATTTATATTATTTTCTAACCTATCATTTGCTAATCCAAACATTGATCAATGGTTGGAGTCAGAAAAATCATACAAAGATCTTATTAACGAGGGATTTGAAGTAAAGAGTTACGCTATAAATGATATAGAAGTTGGAAATGGTTTAACGTTAATTTTATTTGTTACTGTTCTTCAAAAAGATCAAGAAATATACGAGTGTCAAGAATATCAAACAATTGATGAAAGTGTCGAAACTCTTGATATGAATTTAATCTGTAAGCAATTAGTCCAACCATATCAAAGGGGTATTGGAACTTAAGATTTATAAATATTTAGAAAAAACCACTGCAGTGCAATTAATGTAAGGCCATTTAGGATTTCATTATTTTCCATCTTCTTTTTTACTTCTTCAAAACTATAACTTTTTACTAAAATATCTTCATTCTCATTTTCTAGACCTTTTATAATTTCTTTGTTTGGTGCAACAACTTCACCCAAAAAAAGATGATAGAAAGACTCGGAAGAACCTGGTGCTGGGAAGTAACCTTGTATTGGTCTAAGGTTTCTAGCTTTACATCCTGTTTCTTCACAACATTCCCTAATTGCTGTTTCTTCAGGAGTCTCACCTTTATCTATTATTCCAGCAACTATTTCATCAAGATAATTATTACTTTTTTTAGATATAGTCCCTGGTCGAAACTGTTGAATTAAAATTATTTTTTTATTATCAGGGTCGTAAGGCAAAACAGCAGAGACTTGAGCACCACCAAACAATTCTCTTTTTATTTCATTGCTCCACTTTCCATCGTATTTTTGATATTTTAGAGTAATTTCCTTCATTTTGAAAAAACCATTATGAATAATTTTTTTACCTAAAATTTTAAATTTTGAGCTCATAAAAATTGATATATTCTATATTACATATATATTTATTAATATGGAAAAAGCTTTATTTGGTGCTGGTTGTTTTTGGGGTGTGGAAGAAACTTTTCGTAAAACATCTGGTGTTACAAAAACATTAGTTGGTTATTCAGGAGGGAATACAATCAGCCCTTCTTATGAAAGTGTTTGCCAAGGAAATACAAATCACACTGAAGTAGTTTTGGTTGAGTTTGATAATTCCAAAATATCTTTTGAAGAACTTCTTTTAGTTTTTTGGAAATGTCATGATCCCACCACACTAAATAGACAAGGTCCAGATATTGGAACTCAATATAGATCAGCAATATATTACTATAATGAAGATCAAAAAATTAAATCCATTAACTCTAAAAATGAATACGCTAAGAGTTCAGGATTAAATATCGTTACAGAAATTTCAGAAGCTAAAGAATTCTATAAAGCTGAGGAGTATCATCAAAAATTTATTCAAAAAACTGGATTGCATTGCGCAATATAATTTAATTTATTACTAATTGATGTCAGTTGATTTTTATTATGCATTCTTAACAGGATGGGCAATACTATTATTATTTTGGAGTACTATTGTTTTTTTTATATATTTAAGAAAACCTCCAAAATCTAAATTAACTAAAAGTTTTGTGATAAAATCGTATCTGTTTTTTTTGGTAATATTATTTGTAATTTTATTTTTTAGATAAACCGATTCGTTTTTTTTGGAAATTGAACATCAACATATAGTAGGTCAAAAAGATTAATATACTAACATATTGATAATTAACAACTTTTTTATATTTGATGTTGAATACTAGTTTTTTCATAAATATAAACTACATCGAAATTAATAAATTTAAAAATTATGTCTATTTTAAAAAACTATTTTAAACAAAACAGTGTGATGCATAGCTTTTCTAGCTGTCAGTGGCCAGTTGGCGACCCTCAAGAAAAAGACTTCCATTTTTGTGAAGCTGATACAGTTGCTGGTAAGCCTTACTGTCAGAATCACTGCGATGTTGCTTATATTGACGAAAAAGAGCTTAAAAAAGAAAAAGAGGCTCAAAAAAATCGTCGCATTGCTGCTTAAGTTTACCTCTAAAATTTATTTTCTATTCAAATGTTAATAATTTAGAGTTATTGACATAAGTAACGATTTTCTTAAAATAAATATATCATGCTATTTAGTGTACTGAAAAAACTAAATTTTGACGGAACATTAGAGATAATCGACTCTAATGACAAAATTTATAAATTTGGAAGCTCAAATCCTCAGGTTCGTATTAGGTTAAAAAATAAATCTATAGAGAGAAAACTTTTTTTTAATCCAAATCTACACATTGGTGAGGCTTATATGAATGAAGAGTTAATAATTGAAAAAGGCACTATAGAAGAATTTCTAAATCTAATTACTAATTGTTACGATGATTTTATTTCAAACAATAAATTTTATAAATTTTATGAATATTTATCTTCTATTTTCATGCCACTTCAGCAAATTAATCAGCTTGTTAATTCAAAAAATAATGTCGCGCATCACTATGATATCAATGAAGATTTATACAAACTGTTTTTGGACAAAGATATGCAGTATTCATGTGCCTATTTTCATAATCCTAATATCAGTCTAGAACAAGCACAAAAGGATAAAAAACAACATATAATAAGAAAACTTCAAATTGATAAAAATATGAATGTTCTCGATATTGGATGTGGATGGGGTGGTATGGCAATAGAAATAGCAAAATCTACCGGAGCTAAAGTTAAAGGAATTACACTTTCAGAAAACCAATTTAAAACAGCATCCGAACGTGCACAAAAAGAAGGTTTAAGTGATAAAGTTACTTTTGCACTTCAAGATTATAGAAATGAAACAGAAAAATATGATCGTATAGTATCTGTTGGAATGTTTGAACATGTTGGAGTTAAATATTTCAAAACATACCTAAGTAAAGCTAATGATATTTTAAAAGATAATGGAGTTTTTCTTTTACATACAATTGGTCAACGGGGTAAACCAACTGCCACAAGTCCATGGATACGAAAATATATTTTTCCAGGTGGTTATATTCCATCACTATCTGAAGTTATGAAAGAAACACAAAAACTTAATATAAATGTAACTGATGTTGAAGTATTAAGATTACATTATGCTCATACTCTTACACGTTGGTATAAAAATGTTATGGAAAATAAAGATAAAATCATAAAGATGTTCGATCAACGTTTCTTTAGAATGTGGGAGTTTTATCTTTTGGCAAGTAAGTATTCTTTTGTAAATATGGGTAATGTAGTTTTTCAAATACAAATAGCAAAGAATATTAACAGTTTACCTCTTACTAGAAATTATATCTACAACTAAACACTATATTTATTGAATTTCCAACTCAGGTGATATAATCTTTTATTTATGGCACAATCGCTTAACAATTATATTATTAGATCTTCAATATTTTTAGTTGCTACTTTTGTTATAGTCGTTTTATTATATCCAGTTTTACAAAATGCTTTTTTGTCAAATATCTTTATTAATATTATAATTTTATTAGCTTTATTAACTGGAATTGCTTTTAATTTTTTTCATCTAATTCGTTTAAATTATAAATATATATCTTATTCTAACTTCAATATTACTAATTCTATAGAAGCATTTTCAACATTAAGAGGGCAGGATAAAAACATTACCCTTGAATTAAAAAATCTTGATGGAAAATTTGTTTTTAAAAGCACATCAATAAATAGATTGATAGAAAATTCAGATATGACTTTAATAAGTGTAAGAGAAACCTCTCGTTACTTAGTTGGATTGCTAGTTTTTTTAGGACTGCTTGGAACTTTTTGGGGACTTCTTAAAACAATAGGTTCAGTAGGTAATGTAATTAGTGGTTTGGGTATTGACGATACAAATGTTGCAGGTTTTTTTAATTCTCTCAAAGATGGATTAAATGCTCCACTTGAAGGAATGAGCATTGCATTTAGCAGTTCTTTGTTAGGTTTAGCAGGTTCTTTAATATTAGGATTACTTGATTTAAACCTAGGACAAGCTCAAAATAAATTTAGCCAATATTTCGAAAAGATACTTAATAGTAATTCTTCTCCAGATTTTTCTACAGTTGAAGATAAGGCTACAGGTGAAGCAATTCAAAAAATCTATGACAACTTAGAAAACCTATTAAATACTTTTAAAAAATCATCTGAAAATCAAACTAAAATTTCAAACAATTTAG
>CACNUI010000003.1 GCA_902623545.1 uncultured Alphaproteobacteria bacterium
ACCAAATGCATTAATTAGTTTCGAGAATGCATATTGTTGATTCTCTTTATCTTCCAGATTTTCAAAAAATAATTTTAAAAATGATATAATAAACCTTTCCTCGTTAGTTGTAAGTAATTCAAAGCTTCCATTAATTTCATAAATTCCATCAAATAAATTTTCAAAGTTATTTTGATTTGTAATGTAATTTTGAAAATAATTTATATTTCCTCTAATTTCCAAATTACTAAATTTTAAGTTTGTTAGTGAAATATTATCTAAAATAATATGTAAATTGCCTTGGGTGCTAAAAATTGGTTGAGAAATTGTGATATCTATCCGATCTACATTAACTTGTCTTTGAAAATTAGTAATATTTAAACTCGTATTATATTTTATATATGGAAAAACAATGATTTGGCTTTCTTTTACTTTACTAATGATTAAATTATATTTTTTTTCTATTCCTCCAATTACCTTCTCTTCATTTAAGTTTTTTAAAAAAATATAAATAAAAATAAAAAAAATAATAATAACAATAATTATAAAAGAAAAAAAAAATTTAATTTTTTTCATTAAATAATTTTAAAGTTCTATATTTTTGTAAAGTTATTATTTGGATCATGTAATGCTTCATATTGAATGGACATTGTATATTTACTCTTTGCAACTTCTACTTCGAAGGTTCCTCCATTTAAGTTTTTTAAATCTATCTCAGAGTCTATATATCCAAAAATCATACTTTTATCATAGCAGAATGAATAATTACTAGATGTTGTTTCACCTACAATTTTTCCTTTGTAATAAATTGGTTCATCGTGAAGTAACAGAGGAGTACCTGGTTTTGATTTGTCTAATACAAAATTAGTTAATTGTTTTTTCTTCTTCCTATTTTTTGTTTTTAATGCTTCTTTGCCAATAAAGTCTATTTGTTTATTTAATTTAACTGTAAATTCTAAACCTGCTTCATAAGGATTTTCTGCAGGAGATATATCATGACCCCAATGAAGATACCCCTTTTCCATTCTCATAATATCTAATGCATGTCCACCAGCGTGAACAAGATCATATTTTTTTCCATGCTCAACTAATATAAGATAAACCTCTCTAGAAGTACTTATAGGAACATAAATTTCCCAACCAAGTTCACCGACAAAAGATAGTCTTTGAAAGATCAAATCACTATTATTAAATTTAATTTCTCTTGCAGTTCCAAACTTAAAATCGTTTGTCGAAAAATGATCTCCAAAAATTTTAGTTAGTAGTTCTCTACTTTTTGGCCCAAAGACTCCAAGACAAGCTAAATCATCAGTAACGTCTGTTAAAATTGTATTTTTACTGAGATTTTCCTTTATATGTTTTTTATCATGTTCCCTTACAGATGATCCAGTTACAATCCGGAAAAATTTTTCATTAATACACGTAACTGTTAAATCAGCTACTATTCCTCCATTTGAATTTAACATTTGAGTATATGTAGTTTTGCCTGGATCTTTTTTAATATCATTACAACATAATCGCTGTAAATCATTTAAAGCAGAATCTCCTTTTATTTCAAATTTTGCAAAAGCTGAAAGATCAAATAAACCAACATTTTTTCTTGTATTTATAGTTTCATACTTTGCTGACTCATACCAATTTTGATATCCATAACTATATTCATACTCCGGTTTATTTCCATTTATTGCATACCACATAGGCCTTTCAAATCCAGCTACTTGCCCAAAGCAAGCTCCATTGTTTTTTAAATCGTTGTGAAAAGGTAGAAGTTTTTGATTTCTTGATGTTTTTAACTGTTTATATGGCCAATGCATAGCATAGAGATTACCTAATGTTTCAGTTACACGTTCAGTAATAAATTTTGTTTCTGAATGAAATTTTTCAAATCGAGTTATATCCAGTGAAAATACATCATCATTTACTTCACCATTTATCATCCATTCTGCAGTAATTTTTCCAGCTCCACCAGAGCTAACAATGCCAATACTATTAAAACCACAACAAACAAAAAAGTTTTTAACTTCGGAAGTTTCACCTAATAAATAATTAGTATCGGGGGTAAAAGATTCTGGGCCATTAAAAAATTTTCTAATGCCTACTTTTTCCAAAGAAGGTATCCTATTCATTGCTTTTTGCAAATATGGTTCAAAATGATCAAAATCTTCAGGGAGTTCTCCAAATGAAAAATCATTTGGAACTTTATAAGTATTGGTAAATGCTGGTCTTGCATTAGGCTCGAACAGCCCAACTAAAAGTTTACCTGCATCTTCTTTTAAATATAAGCAATTATTATAATCTCGTAATACTGGAAGAGATTTTTGTATTTCATTCATTGGCTCACTTAAAATATAAAAGTGTTCGTTTGGGTAAAGCGGTATACTTACTCCAACTTCAGCTGCAACTTGTCTTGACCACATCCCAGTTGCTAAAACAATATATTCGCATTCTATTTTTCCATACTCTGTTTCTACACCCTCAATTTTACCATTCTTTACTAAAATTTTCTTTACTGGGCATTTCTCAAAAAATTGAGCACCATTATTTTTTGCAGATTTAGCTAATACATTTGTTACACCTACTGGATCTGCTTGACCATCTTGTGCAATAAATACTCCTCCCACAACATCATTAGTGTTAATAAGAGGATAAATGTCTTTTATTTCATCTTTTGTAACTTCTTTTGCTTCAACATTAAATCTTTGTGCAAAAGTAAGTTGTCTTTTAAGCTGTTCAAGTCTAGCTTCTGTTGTTGCTACAGTCAAAGAGCCATTTTGTTTAAGACCAGTTGATAATCCAGTCTCTTTTTCTAATTTTTTATATAAATTTAATGAATAATTCCTTAAGCGAGTTATTGTTGCAGATGATCCTAGTTGACCAATAAGACCAGCTGCATGCCATGTAGTTCCAGACGTCAACTGATCACGCTCTAAAAGCACAACATCTTTCCATCCAAATTCTGTTAAGTGATAAGCAACAGAGCATCCAGCAACACCTCCACCAATTACGACAACTTTTGCAGATTTTGGAGGGATCTTTTTCATATGAATCTATAAATAAAGCTTTTCTGTATGACTTTCAAAATATTTATTTATTTCTTCAATATTTATTTCAGTAATTTTTGATGGATTCCATTTAGGATTATGGTCTTTCGTTACCAACACTGAATTTACACCATTATCAAAGTCATCTCTGTATACCACATTTTGACTTAGTTGATATTCTGTTTCTAAACATTCTTTGAGTGATTTGCCTTTGGCATCATTGATAAGTTTAGCACTTACTCCAAGACTCATTGGACACTTTTTGTTTAATATCTCAAAGGTTTTTTTTGCGAAGTCTGATTGATTATTTTTTAAATTTTCAAAAATTTTAAATATATCCCCTTCAAATAAGGAATTTATCAGATCAATATTTTTTATAACTTCTGAATTATAATCAATCTCAAACTTTTCTTTAGCAATGATTCCTTTCTTTACATAATTTTCTTTTAGTGAATGTAAATTATCAAATTTAAAATAATTTGTTGCAAGACCTAAAAACATTAAATCATTTACTTCTAAAAGTTTTCCAGTTAAACCTATATATTTGCCAACATTTTTAGGGAGATTTGATAAAAAATAACTTCCTCCTACATCAGGAAAAAAACCTATAGATGTTTCGGGCATTGCAAATTTTGTATTATCAGTAGCCAATCTATGATCACCATAAATTGATAGTCCAACACCTCCACCCATGACCACACCGTTCCAAATAGATAAAAATTCTTTCTTAAATTGACTTATTAAGTAATTTAATTGGTACTCAATTTTGAAAAATTCTTTTTTGTGATTATTTTGATTCTTCGTAAGAAAAAGAGATTTAACATCTCCACCTGCACAGAAATGATTACCTTCCCCTGCTAAAAGAACTCTTTTAATATTATCATTTAAATCCCATTCCTGAAGTTTATCAGAAAATTTCTTTGCCATTTCAATATTTAATGCATTTAGTGCTTTTGGTCGATTTAGTGTAATAATACCTGTAGCATTTTTTTCTGAAAAAATTATTTCCATTATTTTTTTCGAAATTCTAATATTTTGTTCGATAATCCAACTTCCTTAGCTCTTAATCTATTAATTTCATCTCTTAGTCTTGCAGCGTCCTCAAATTCAAGTTTTGAAGCAAATTCATTCATTTTCTTCTCAAGGGTTTTTAGATGTTTGTCTAAATCTTTTCCAACCATTTCTTTTGTGTTTTCTATATCCACAGTTACGTGATCTTGTTCAGCCGTATTTTCAATTATTTCTTGAATATTTTTTTTAATACTGGTTGGGGTAATATTATTTTCTTTATTGTATTGTAATTGTTTATTTCTTCTTCTGTCGGTCTCTTCTATTGCTTCTTTCATGCTTGTAGTAATTGTGTCAGCATACATTAAAACTTTGCTATCTACATTTCTTGCAGCTCTACCAATAGTTTGTATTAAGCTAGTTCTAGAACGAAGATAACCCTCTTTATCAGCATCAAGAATAGCCATTAATGCACATTCTGGAATATCTAATCCCTCTCTTAATAAATTTATTCCAACTAATATGTTAAACACGCCAAGTCTTAGATCTCTAATAATTTCTATTCTTTCTAAGGTGTCAATATCGGAATGAAGATATCGAACTTTAAGACCTTCTTCATTTATATACTCTGTTAAATCTTCAGCCATTTTTTTTGTTAAGGTTGTTATTAAGACCCTATAACCTTTATCAATTGTTTTTTTGCATTCATCAATAAGGTTGTCAATCTGATGTTTAGTTGGTCTTATTTCAATTGGAGGATCGATTAGCCCAGTAGGTCTAATAACTTGTTCAACAAAAGTACCACCTGTTTTTTCTAATTCATAATCTCCAGGAGTTGCACTAACAAAAATTGTTTGAGGGCGCATTGCATCCCACTCCTCTCTTTTCAAGGGTCTATTATCTACACAGCTTGGAAGTCTAAAACCATATTGAGCTAAAGTGGATTTTCTTGAAAAGTCACCTTTATACATACCTGCGATTTGACCACATGTTTGATGACTTTCATCAATAAATAATAGTGAATCCTCTGGAATATATTCATATAAAGTTGGAGGAGGTTCACCAGGCAGTCTACCAGACAAATACCTTGAGTAATTTTCTATTCCACTACAACTACCTGTTGTTTCCATCATCTCTAGATCAAAGGTTGTTCTCTCATCTAATCTTTGTCTCTCGAGATATTTCTTCTCTTTTTCAAATATCTCCAATTGTTTCTTTAAATCATTTTTAATCATTGAGATTGCTTTTTTAATAGTTGGTTTTGGTGTGACGTAATGTGAATTTGCAAATATTCTTATTTGATCAAGCTCTCCTAATTTTTCTCCTGTTAAAGGATCTACCTCACTTATACTTTCTATGTCGTCTCCAAACATAGAAATCTTCCAAGAAATATCTTCATAATGTGATGGAAAAATTTCTAATATATCTCCTTTGGCTCTAAAACTACCTCTTCTAAAATCCATATCGCGTCTTTTATATAAAAGTTCAACTAATCTTCTTATAATTATCTCTCTACTTATTGATTGATTTTTATCTAAAGTAAAAGACATTGACGAATACGCATCAACGGAACCAATACCATAAATACATGATACTGATGCTACAATTATAGTATCTCTTCTTTCAACAAGGGATCTTGTAGCAGAATGACGTAATCTGTCGATTTGTTCATTGATAGATGACTCTTTCTCAATATATGTATCAGTTCTTGGTACGTATGCTTCTGGAGTATAATAGTCATAATAACTCACAAAATATTCCACCGCATTATCTGGAAACAAATTTTTCATTTCACCATAAAGTTGAGCTGCTAAAGTTTTATTAGGAGCCATTATCAATGTTGGTTTTTGTACTTTCTCAATAACTTTGGCCATCGTAAATGTTTTACCTGAACCTGTTACACCAAGAAGAACCTGTTCTTGTTCTCCTTCATTTAAGCTTTTAACTATATTATCTATTGCTTCCGGTTGATCGCCACTTGGGTTAAAATCACTAATAACCCTAAATGGCTTTACTATATCTAAAGAATTATTTTGTTTAAATTGAATTTCATTCATGTAGTTTTTATATAATCATTTAAATAATTGTACTTTTCTAAAAAACTACCATTTTGTGTTATTGTTGCATTAAGAATCCTCCCATCATCCTCATTGAAAATATAAGGAATAACTTCACTCACGATACCATCTCCAAATTCTCTACTTGAATCACGTGGCAACTCAGAAGGTAAATTATCAACTGCCATTATTGCCAAACCTTCATCAACGGTCTCTTTAAATGTATCTCTATCAATATAAAAATTTGGTTTATCAATAGTTGAAGATCTTATTGTTGTTGGTACAGAACCATCAACATCACATGTAATGTCCCCAACTACTTTTAAATCATTTAAGTTCTTTAAATCATTTTGATTAAATATTTTTGGAGAAGCTGGGTCCCAGTAATGAGCACTAATAAATACATCTGCTCGTTCTAAATATTGAAGAGCACAACTCTTATATTCTTTTGGGTATTTAATGAAATGATTAAGATCAAATTCTTTATTTAAATTTGATACTACATAATCCTTAGTTTCTAAATTACAAAATACAGGATTATCCAAATTATCATTTTGAAATTTTTCTTTAGAAATTTCTTTTATATTAGTTTGTTTTAAAACTTCTATTACTCCTTTTGCAACTCTTCCATCACCTGTTACTAAAACTTTCATATTTGGAAAGTATAAATTTTTTAAATTACTTATTAATCTTTCATAGCTATTAATCCTATGTGCTCTTGCCAATGGTTGTTTATTAAATAATTCTAGACAAAGATTGAGAGTATTATAACAACCAACAATTCCTGCAAACCTTCCAAAACCTAAATATCTAGAACTATTTTTATCTCTGATATTTTCATAATCTATTAATTTTATTTTTTTTTCTAAAACTGACTTTAATAGCTCTTTTTTATCCATCCCTGGAGTACCTTGAGCATTATTTAATGTTTCTTTATTCAGCTTATAAGTATGAGAAAAAAAAATATAAGTTTTGTTATTCATTAAAACTCTAGTATCAATCTCTTTAACCCCGAATATAATAGAGCAATCTGATAAGTCTTCATTTATTATTGCTCCTTTACTTTTATACTCATCATCAGAAAAACATCTTTTTTTTGAAGGTTGTACAACAATATTTAAATAAGGATACTTTGATTTAAGTTTTTTTATATGTTCAGGTACTAGAGGAGTTCTATTTTCATCAGAACGTGATTCTTTTATAATTCCAATAGCTTCTATTGGTTTACTCATTATTTCGTTGAATATTTATATTGTTTTCATTCAATACTTTAAAAAAATACTTTATATTTTCATTATCATGTGGAGCAGTTTTAACACCAGGATTAATTTTTCCTTCTAACATTAGATCAATTGCAGCGGAAAGAGTAATTGAAACAAGTTTACCCATAGCAGTATTCTCTCCTGAACCTTTTTCATCTAAAAAGTAAGAACTATTAAATATTCTATTTTTATTTTCAAAGGCTTTTAGTTTTACTGACAGTACTACACGATCCTCTTCATCAGGTTGATATCTATTGTCTATTAATAGTTCTTCACTTTTCTTATTAATATCATTCTCGATTGTCTCAGTTTGGTGCTCCAGCATAGAAAAAATATCTTTCCAAGCATCTTTCCAGCCATCTAACCTTAAAGTACCTCTTACAAATCCAATTACCTTCCAATTTTTATTAAAATTATACTCCTTTATATATGGTGTTGAGTCTCGATTTGGATATGCTTCAAAATTTTCAGTATTTATTGAATAAGAACTAATTGATTTATATGGTGTTACAGTTTTTATTTCTCCATCTGTAATAAATTTTGCATCATTATTTAAAGCTTTGATTACTCCTGCAGGTGACCAGCTAAATTTATATCGAAAATCATTGGGTATGGCTGGAAAACCTCCACAATAAGATTCATAAATTACTTCAAGATTATTAGATGTTAGTCTTTCTAAATCTTGTACTAATAGGTGAGAAAAAAAATGATCAATACCAGGATCCAAACCAACTTCATTTATGAACACAAGATTTTGTTTTTTTACATCTTCATCTAATGCAAGGATTTCTGGATTTAAGTAGCTTGTAGAAGCAAAATGACATTTATGCTTTAAACATAATTTTGCTATTTCTGGGTGTCTTGTTGCGGGTAGTTGTGAAATTACAATATCACCAGGATTTGCCTCTTCAAATATATGATTTATATCAAATTTTTTTGCATTAACGTTGTGCTTATTTACATGATTAATACTATTTTCAGCTTTTTCCAATGTTCTGTTCCATATTGTTAAATTTTCTAAGTTTTGAGCTAACCTTCTTATTCCTGGTAGTGAAGATAGACCAGTTCCAATCCAATGTACGTGTTTCATAGTAATATTTACTTTTATATTAATTTGTTTACTACATTTATTATACATTAAATACGGAAAATTCATTGACCATAATAGTATTTATTTTTTTATTAACAGGACTTGCCTCTGGGTTTGTAGCTGGTTTGCTTGGAGTAGGTGGTGGTATCATAATTGTACCAGTAACCTATTTTATATTATTACAATTGGGATACACCAGTGATATAGTAATGCATGTAGCTGTAGCTTCTTCTCTTGGAGTAATATGCTTTACATCCATTTCATCTATTAGATCACATTTAAAATTAAAAAATACTAATTTAAAAATAGTAAAAAAATGGTCTTTAGGAATTGTTTTGGGATCAATTTTGGGATCAATCTCAGCAAGTTTTATATCTGGAGAAAATCTTGTAATAATTTTTGTATGTTTGGCATTCTTGATTTCAATAAATATGCTTTTTCAACAGAAACCAATTATTCTAAATACTGATTTGCCATCTGAAAGAATGATTAATTTTTCAATTAGCTCATTAATTGGTTTTTTTTCAGCAATAATTGGAATAGGAGGCGGTAGTTTTAGTGTGCCAACATTAACTATGTTTTCAAAAAAGATTCATGAAGCTGTTGGAACTTCAGCTGTTTTTGGTTTTTTAATTGCCTTTCCAGCAACAATCACCTTTGCAATTACAGGTCTAGAGAAGGAAGGTCTGCCACTATACTCAATTGGTTATATTAATTTATTAATAGTATTAATGATTTCAATAACGAGCATTTTTACAGCTGGATATGGAGCAAGAGTTTCAACAAATTTAGATAAAATACTTTTAAGAAAAATATTTGCAATTTTTTTGTTGTTAACTTGCGCAAGTCTTATTATTGAACATTTTATAATCTAATATGAATTTTATAGCAGACAGAATAAACCGTATTAAGCCATCAATGACTGTTGGTATTAATATCAAAGCCAAAGCCATGAAGGAAGAGGGTAAGGATGTAATTGTTCTTGCTGCTGGAGAGCCAGATTTTAATACTCCTAAAAATATACGAGATGCAGCAAATAAAGCAATGGAAGAGGGTAAAACAAAATATGTACCTGGTAAAGGAACTCCTGAGTTACAAAAAGCCATACAAAAAAAATTTAAAAAAGACAATAATATCGATTATAGTTTAGATGAAATTATTTGTGGTGTTGGAGGCAAACATATTATTTACAATGCTATGATGGCAACAATCAATTCAGGAGATGAAGTAATTATTGCAGCTCCCTATTGGGTTAGCTATCCAGATATTGTTTTATTAGCAGAAGGAAAACCTATAATTGTTGAATGCCCAGAAAACCAAAATTTTAAAATTAAACCTGAGCAGCTTGAAAAGTGTATTACGCCAAGAACAAAATGGTTGATGCTTAATAGTCCTAGTAATCCAACTGGCGCAGTTTATTCAAAAAAAGAATTAAAAGATTTAGCTAAAGTTTTAATTAATCATCCAAATGTTCTTATTATGTGTGATGATATTTATGAAAAAATAATTTATGATGAAATTGATTTTCATACCTTGGCATCTGTAGAACCAGCACTAAAAAATAGATGTTTAACTCTTAATGGTGTTTCTAAATCCTATTGTATGACTGGTTGGAGGCTTGGTTACTGCGGTGCATCAAAAGAAATTATTGCTGCAATGAATAAAATTCAATCACAAAGTACGACATCAACATCATCAATTACTATGGCAGCATCAGTTGAGGCAATTAGTGGACCTCAAGATTTTATTTTTGATCACAATAAAAAATTTATGAAAAGGAGGGATTTAGTAGTAAGTAAATTAAATGATATTGATGGTATTACTTGTTCAAAACCTGATGGAGCATTTTATGTTTATCCAAATTGTAAAGGTATCCTTGGTAAAATAACTCCAAATGGAAAAAAAATATCTAGTGATGAAGACTTCATGACATATCTTCTTGAAGATCAGGGTGTAGCTGGTGTTCACGGTTCAGCATTTGGTCTATCTCCTTATTTTAGATTATCTTATGCTACAAGTTATGAAATTTTAGAAGAAGCCTGCAACAGAATTCTAAATGCTTGTCGTAAGCTTAAGTAAGATCTTTGTCTGCAATTATTTCGGCTAACCTCAGTAAATTTGTAGTCCCAGCACTTCCAAATGGTACGCCTGCTGAAATGACAACACTATCACCAGGTTGAACTAATTTTTTATTTTTTACCATTGTGCATGCAATTTTCACCATCTCTTGAGCATTTTGTACATCTTCATTTGAATAACAAGAGTTTACACCCCAGTATAATTGCATTCTCCTAGTTGTTTCAATTTTAGGTGATAATCCAACTATTTGAACTGGGGCTCTTTCCCTTGCCATTCTTCTAGTTGTTCTTCCACTTACTGAAAAAGTTACAATAGCTTTTGCATTAGATTTTTTTGCTATCGAGTATGCAGCTAATGTTATTGCATCAGTATTATCAACATCATCGAGATTATCGTCCTCAATTCGCAAATCATAATTATTTTTATCATTTTCAACAGTTTCGATAATTTTATTCATAGTTTTTACAGCCTCAATAGGATGCGCACCTACAGCAGACTCACCTGATAGCATTACAGCATCAGTTCCATCATAAATTGCGTTTGCAACATCTGAAGCCTCAGCTCTTGTTGGGACTAAATTATCAATCATACTTTCAAGCATCTGAGTTGCAACAACAACTGGTTTGCCAAAATGTCTACATCTTCTTATGATATTTTTTTGAGCGATAGGAACTTGCTCTGTAGGCATTTCTACACCAAGATCTCCTCTAGCAATCATAATTCCATCAGCTGCATTTACAATGGCGTCAATATTTTTGACTGCAGCAGGTTTTTCAATTTTGGCCATTACTAATGCTTTATTTCCAATCATTTTTTTTAACTTATTAATATCTTCTGCTTTTTGAACAAAAGATAGTGCTACCCAATCAACACCCATATCTAAAGCTTTAATTAAATCTGATTTATCTTTCTTTGTTAAAGCATCAATTGGAAGTATAACATCCGGAATATTTACACCTTTATTATTTGAAATTTCTGAATCATTTAAAACTTCTGTTATTAACTGATTTTTATATTGTTCAATAACTTGTAATCTGATTCTTCCATCATTAACCAATAAGATTGAATTTGGAGTTAAATATTCATAAATTTCAGAATGT
This sequence comes from uncultured Alphaproteobacteria bacterium, assembly GCA_902623545.1. Classification (GTDB taxonomy): domain Bacteria; phylum Pseudomonadota; class Alphaproteobacteria; order HIMB59; genus CACPNW01. The sequence goes on from CACNUI010000003.1 coordinate 11,617, forward strand.
GGAAAATTAACTCTTTTATTATCACCAAGTTCTGATGACAAATCCAAAATAAATTTATCTCCTTTAATTAAATTCTCCTTAGTATTTTTAAATGAACCAATCCTTAATTTTGGACCTTGTAAATCAGCTAATACACAAGTAGCATGATTATAAATATCTTCTAAAGATCTAATATATTCAAAGTTTTTTCTATGTACCTCAATATCTCCGTGAGAAAAATTCAATCTAAATACATCGCAACCTGCTGTAAAAAGATCTTCAATAGTTTTTTTGTTAGATGAGGAAGGGCCTAAAGTAGCTAAAATCTTAGCTTTTCTATTACGTTTCATTAAATATTGTTTATATATTATGAAATTGAATTTATATAATCTTATTTACAAAATATGAGTAAAAATTTTGATAGAGAATTATTAGCAGATGTTGCTGAAAGATTAATAAATCATCTAAAAAATAGAACAGATGTGCAAAATATAGATTTGATGAATTTATCAGGTTTTTGCAGGAACTGTCTTTCAAAATGGTACGTAAGTGCAGCTGAAAAGAAAAATATTTCTATCTCGTATGATGATGCAAGAGAAATGATATATGGTATGCCATATTTAGAATGGAAAGAAAAATTTCAAAAAAAAATTACCACGGAACAAAAAGAAAAATTTGATAAAAATCAAGTTTAATAAAGTTTTTCTAATCTTTTTCCATAAGCTTCTTTTACTTTAAATCTTCTCACTTTCATTGATGGTGTCATCATATTATTTTCAATTGTAAACTCGTGATCAATTAAAATAAACTTTCTAATTTGTTCTATAGTAGAAAGGTTTTTATTGACTTTATCTACCACATCTCTAATTTTTTTATTAAACAATGTATCTTGTATTATCTCTTTGAAATCACCATCAACATTATTTTCTTTTGCCCATTGTAAAGCTAATTCTTTATTGGGGACTAAAATGGCAACAAGATAATTTTTGAAATCTCCATATAACATTGATTGAGCAATTTCAGGCTCAATATCAAGCTTTGCTTCTATTCTTGATGGTGAAATATTATCTCCTCCAGCATTTACAATAATATCTTTTTTTCTATCAGTTATCTTTAAATAATTGTCTTTATCAAATTCACCAATATCACCTGTATGTACCCATCCATTTATTATAGTTTTATTAGTTGACTCAGGATCATTCCAATAACCATTCATAATTAGTTCACCACGAGCTAAAATTTCTCCATCTTCAGAAATTTTCACTTCATTGCCTTGAAGAACTTTTCCAACAGTATCTAATTTTATTTTTTCAGGTGGGTTTGCAGAAATAACAGGAGCAGTTTCTGTTTGTCCGTAGCCTTGAAGTAGAGGAAGACCAAGCGCACTAAGGTATAATCCAACTTCAAAATTAAGAGCGGCGCCTCCTGATATCAATGCTCTGAGACTTCCACCAAATCTTTTCTTAACTTTTTTTCTTACTATCCTATCCATCAATCCATTCATAAATCTTTCAGAGAAGCTCATCTGCTCACCAAAATATTTTTTCTTTCCTAGATTTAATGTAATTGCAAAGAAGCGTTGACTTAATTTACTTTGGTTCTTTAGACCTTGTGAGATACGTGTGTGTAAAGAGTCATAAAACCTTGGAACAGCTGTCATAAAATGTGGCGCTGCCTCTGCCATATTTACTAATAATTTATCTATACTTTCAGCGTAATAGATTTGTGCACCTTGCCCCATTTCTAAAAATTGTAAAGTATGCTCATATGAATGAGATAATGGCAACCATGATAAATATCTAATTTCTTTTGTTAAATCACTGGTAAGACTTTCAAGTAATTTATCACAGGAAGCACAGTTTCTAAGCATAGCTCCATGACTTAACATCACTCCCTTAGGATTGCCTCCAGTACCTGATGTATAAATAATACATGCTGTGTCTTTTCTTTTAAAATTTTTTGATAATTCTTCTATTTCATTAGAATTTTTACTTTTTTCTAAATTGTCATTTATAATTTTATTGTATGATAAAATATTTACAACTTCTGTATAAGTTTCATTATCATCATTAATTTTAATTACGTTTTGACAATGTGAAATTTTTTCTATTGCAGGTAGAACTTTTTTCATTAACTCATGTGAAGATACTATTGCACACCTAGCTCCAGAATGTTCAATAATATACTTATAGTCATTGGTGGTACTAGTTGTATAAGCAGGTACTGAAATTGCTCCAATGGACATTATTGCTAAATCAGTGATTTGCCACTCAGGCCTATTTTCAGATAAAATTAATACTCTATCTCCTTCTAAAATTCCGATATCTTTTAAGTATGTTGCTAAACTTTCAACTTGTTCTTTTACTTGTAACCAGCTTAAAGAAACATATTTATCATTTTCTTTTTTCCATAAATACGGCTGATCTTTTAGATCATTTGATTGATGATAAAATACACTCGGTATGCTATTAAATTCGTCAAAATTAACAATCATGCTTTCTATCCTCCCTACAAAGCTAAGATATTAGACCTATATCGAAATTATTAAATATGAAACAAAAATATTATCAAAATTCAACAAAAAATACTCTTGGGAAACTGCCAATTTGGAATTTAAAGGATTTATATGAATCGCCAAAAGCCAAGAAACTGAGTAACGATTTAAATAAGCTTAGAATAACTACTAAAAAATTTGAAAAGAAATATGAATCAAAAATCACTAAGCTTAGTTCAAATCAGCTCCTAAAAGCTATTATTGAATTAGAGGATATTGATACAAAGATAGATAAAATTATGTCTTATGCACACTTATTAGTTGCAGAGGACGGTAATAATGAAAAAAATAAAATTTTTTATCAACAAATGCAGGAGCAAATAACAAATATTGCTTCTTCAATAGTCTTCTTTAGTCTTGAGATAAATGAAATTTCTGAAAAAAATCTAAAAAAAATTTATGCTGATAACAAACTAAAGATTTACAAAAACTGGATAAAAAATATTAGAAAATTCAAACCTTATCAATTGGATGTCAAAACAGAAAAATTACTTCAAGAAAAAAGTATTACTTCTAGATCAGCCTGGGTTAGACTATTTGATGATACAATTGCCTCTCTTAAATTTCCATTTAAAGGAAAAAATTTATCTAGTGCAGAAATTTTTAATTTTCTTTCTGATAAAAAAGAAATAAATCGTAAAAAATCAGCTGAGGTAGTATCTACTGTTTTAAAAGATAACATTAGTTTATTTACATCTATTACTAATAATCTAGCAAAAGACAAATCAATCAATGATAAATGGAGAGGATTACCAAATCCAGTTAGTTCAAGAAACTTATCTAACGTTGTAGAAGATGAAGTTGTAGAAGCCTTAACTGAAACAATAAAAGAAAATTATCCAAAAATTGCTCATCGTTATTATAAAATAAAATCTAAATGGCTAAAAAAGAAATCTTTAATGTATTGGGACAGAAATGCACCTCTTCCTTTTCAATCACAGAGTATATATTCTTGGAAAGATGCAAGACAAATTGTAACTGAGGCTTATTCAAATTTTGATAAAAGAGCAGGAAACATTGTAAATAAATTTTTTGATAATTCATGGATACACGCTCCAGTAATCTCAGGCAAATCCCCTGGTGCTTTTGCTGCCTCTACTGTTCCATCAGTTCATCCATTTATACTTGTTAATTATCAGGGTAAAGCAAGAGATATAGCAACCCTTGCTCATGAACTAGGACACGGAATTCATCAATATTTAGCAGGTCGAAAACAAACTTATTTTAACTCTTCAACACCGTTAACTCTTGCTGAAACTGCAAGTGTTTTTGGGGAAATGTTAACTTTTAAATCTCTTTTATCTATTACTACAAAGGAAAATGAACGTAAGGGGCTATTAGCAAATAAAGTCGAAGATATGCTAAACACTGTTGTTAGACAGATTGCTTTTTTTGAATTTGAAAAACGTATTCATCATCAAAGAAAAATCAAAGAATTAAGTGTTGACGAAATTTGTGACATTTGGATTGATGTTCAAAAGAAAAGTTTAGGACCATCAATAAAATTCAATGATGATTATAAATATTTCTGGAGCTACATACCCCATTTTATTCATTCGCCATTTTATGTTTACGCATATGCTTTTGGTGATTGTCTTGTTAATTCTCTTTTTAATGTTTACGAAAGCAAACTCCCTAAATTTGAAGATAAATACATTACCTTGTTAGAGAGTGGTGGTAGTGATACATATGATAAATTATTGAAGCCTTTTGGCTTAAATCCAAAGAAAAAAGATTTCTGGCAAAAAGGAGTAAATGTTATTGAGAATTTAATTGACCAATTAGAAGAATAAAATTGATGAAAGATAAAGAAGCAAAATCTCTAACAAAACAACTTACCAGGTATGCTAAAGTTGGTGGTGTTGTTGGAAAATTAGCCACAAAACTTGCAAGTCAAAGATATTTAGGTGTTAAGTTAAATAAAGAAAAACATGCTTCAGAAATAAGAACTGCTCTTGGAAGTATTAAAGGACCCTTAATGAAAGTGGCACAATTATCAGCAACTATACCTGACTTACTTCCTGATGAGTATGCTCAAGAGCTTATGCATTTACAGTCTAATGCTCCACCGATGGGATGGTTGTTTGTTAAAAGAAGAATGGCTGCAGAATTAAAGCAGGACTGGCAAAAAAATTTTATTGAATTTGATAAAGAAGCAACGAGAGCAGCTTCTCTAGGACAAGTTCATAAAGCTAAAATAAAAAATGATGATATAGTTGCTTGCAAACTCCAATATCCAGACATGGCTTCAGCAGTTAGTGCTGATCTTTCACAATTAAAAATGATTTTTTCAATTTATCAGTCTTATAATAAAGCGATAAAAACTGATGAAGTATACAAAGAAATCACTGATAGACTCAAAGAAGAACTAGATTACGAAAGAGAAAAAAAGTTGATGGCTGTATTTAGAAATATATTTTCAAATATAAATTTTGTTCATGTTCCAAAAACCTATGATAAATTATCTACAAAGAGATTACTAACTATGAGCTGGCTAGATGGTGAGCCTATTTTGAATTTTAAAAAATCTCCTAAAGAAACAAGAAATACATTGGCGGCTAATATGTATAAAGCATGGTATAAACCATTCTTTGAATACGGAGTACTTCACGGAGATCCACATTTAGGAAATTATTCTGTGCAAAAAAAAGACCTTAGTATTAATATATATGACTTTGGTTGTATGAGAATTTTTAATGGTAATTTCATTCAAGGTGTAATTGACTTATATTTTGCTCTTCAAGAAAAAGACAATTCAAAGGCAGTTCACGCATATGAGCAATGGGGATTTACAGATATTACAAAAGAGAAATTAAAAGTATTAAATAAATGGGCAGGATTTTTATATTCACCTTTGATGGAAGATAAAGTTCAAAAAATACAAGAAAGTGATAGTGGTATATATGGCGCACAAATTGCATCTGAAGTACATCAAGAACTTAAAAAACTAGGTGGTGTCAAACCTCCAAAAGAATTTGTGTTCATGGATAGAGCAGCAGTAGGACTAGGTTCAGTATTTATGCATTTAAAAGCTGAAGTTAATTGGTACAGAATATTCCATGAGCTCATTGAAGATTTTAACTCAAAAAAATTAATGAAAAACCAACAAAAAGCTTTAAATTTAGCGAACCTATCAATATAAGAACCCATGCTCTTATCTGCTATTAAAGAAAATGATAACAATGAGACAAGAGTCTCTATCTCCCCTGAGTCAGTAAAGCTTTTTTCTAGACTAGGTTTTGAAGTTATAATTGAAAATGGAGCAGGAGAAACTTCAGGATATCAAAATTCAAATTATGAAGAAGCTGGTGCAAAAATTGTGACTAGATCTGAATGCTTGAAGGCTGATGTTTGTTTATGTGTTAGAATGCCAAGTACTGAAGACATAAATAATTTAAAAAGTAATTCATTACTTATTGGAATTTTAAATCCATATGAAAATAAATCTGAATTTTCTAATTTAAACAAAAGCAAAATATCATCTTGCTGTATGGAATTAATTCCTAGAATAAGTAGAGCACAAAGTATGGATGTTCTATCATCCCAAGCTAACTTAGCAGGGTATAGAAGTGTAATTGATGCAGCAGAGCAATTTGGAAAAGCTTTTCCAATGATGATGACTGCAGCCGGAAGAGTAAATCCAGCAAAAGTTATGATACTAGGTGTAGGAGTTGCAGGTTTACAAGCTATAGCAACAGCAAAAAGACTTGGCGCAGTAGTGTCTGCCACTGACGTAAGAGCAGCAACTAAGGAACAAGTCGAAAGTCTTGGTGGAAAATTTATAATGGTTGAAGATGATGAAGCTCAAAATGCTGAAACTGCAGGTGGTTATGCAAAGGAAATGAGTGAAGATTACAAGAAAAAACAAGCTCAATTGATAGCAGAAACAGTTTCAAAACAAGATATAGTAATTTGCACAGCTCTTATTCCTGGAAAAAAAGCTCCAGTTTTAATTACAGAAGAAATGGTTTCTTCGATGATACCAGGTTCAGTAGTAATTGATTTGGCTGTGGAAGCTGGAGGTAATTGTCCTTTAAGTAAAATGAATGAAATAGTAGTGCATAACGGAGTAAAAATTGTTGGTTATGGAAATGTTCCTGGAAGAGTAGCTAAAGATGCATCAGCACTGTATGCTAAAAATATTTTTAACTTCTTAAGTTTATTAATAGACAAAGAAAATAAAAAAATAAATTTTGATTTTGATGATGAAATAATTAATTCTGTTTTGTTAACGCATGACGGAGATGTAAGATTGGAGCAATTTAAGTAGTATGGAAGCACATTCTTCAGAAGTTTTTGTTATTGGACTAACAGTATTTTTCTTAGCTTGTATTATTGGCTATTATGTAGTTTGGTCAGTTACTCCTGCTTTACATAGCCCATTGATGGGTGTGACAAATGCTATATCAAGTGTAATTATAGTTGGGGCAATATTAGCAGCCGGTCCTCAAGGTTTTGATACTTCAAAAATTTTTGGACTAATTGGTGTTGTATTAGCTTCAGTTAATATTTTTGGAGGTTTCCTAGTAACATATCGAATGCTCTCTATGTTTAAGAAAAAAACAAAAAAAACAAAGGAAAAAGAATAATGTCTTCTAACATTGTTGCGATATTATATTTAATTTCTGCGTTATTATTTATCTTTGCTTTAAGAGGTTTATCTCACCCTGAATCTTCAAGAATGGGTAACATTTTTGGTATCATTGGAATGATTATAGCAGTGTTTACAACACTAATGTTTAAATCTGTTCTTAGCTATTACGAAATTGGAGCAGCGATACTTATTGGTGGTGCAATAGGTTCATTTATTGCTCTTAGAATTGAAATGACAGCATTACCTCAATTAGTAGCAGCTTTTCATAGCTTAGTAGGTTTAGCTGCTGTATTTGTTGCTGCTGCTGCATTCTATGATCCTGTAGCTTTTAGTATTGGAAAAGTTGGATCAATTAAAACTGCTAGTTTAGTTGAAATGAGTATTGGAACATTTATCGGTGCTATTACTTTTTCTGGTTCGGTTTTAGCTTTTGGAAAGTTACAAGGGACAATTTCAGGAAAACCAATAGTTTTTAAATTTCAGCATTTTATAAATGCTTCAATTTTTTTACTTATTATTCTCCTAATTGTTTTATTTGTAGTTAATCAATCTCCTACAATATTTTGGACTATTGTTATTGTTTCAATAATACTTGGTTTCCTAGTGGTAATTCCTATTGGTGGTGCTGACATGCCTGTTGTAGTCTCTATGTTAAATTCTTATTCTGGTTGGGCAGCTTGTGGGATAGGATTTACCTTAAGTAATAATCTCTTAATTATAACTGGTGCTCTTGTTGGAGCGTCTGGTGCAATATTAAGCTATATAATGAGTAAAGGTATGAATAGATCTATTATTAATGTTGTTCTAGGAGGTTTTGGTGGTGAGCAAGATACTAGTGCTAGTAAGGATAACTCAGATAAAATTGTTAAACAAGGTAATGCAGAGGATGCGGCGTATATAATGAAAAATGCAGACTCTGTAATTATTGTACCAGGATATGGAATGGCTGTAGCGCAAGCTCAACATGCTTTAAGAGAAATGGGTGATATATTAAAAAAAGAAGGAATAGAGGTAAGATATGCAATACACCCAGTTGCAGGAAGAATGCCAGGTCATATGAATGTTTTGCTTGCTGAAGCTAATGTTCCTTATGAAGAAGTTTTAGAACTAGATGAAATTAATCATGATTTTCCAATGACAGAGGTTTCTTTTGTTATTGGTGCAAATGATGTAACTAATCCTGCTGCAAAAACTGATGAGTCCTCACCTATATTTGGTATGCCAATTTTAGATGTAGAAAAATCTCAAAGTGTTCTATTTGTAAAACGTTCTATGGCTACAGGTTATTCTGGAGTTGATAACGATTTATTTTATAGAGATAATACAACTATGCTTTTCGGAGATGCTAAAAAAATGTGTGAGGATATTGTTAAAAGTCTTTCTTCTTAAGAATTATTTCTTTTTGCTGTTTTTCTTGCTCTTCTAATATTTTCTTCTTTCTCTCTAGCTCTTTTCAAGCAAGGTTTTTCATAGTGTTTTCTTAACTTCATTTCTTTATATAGTCCTTCACGTTGCATTTTTTTCTTCAAGCTACGTATAGCTTGTTCAACGTTGTTATCTTTTACATTTACATATAATGTCATTGCGTTGGGCTAGTAACACAAAGTATATTTTTTTGCAATTACATATAATTAAATATTATGATGGTATATTATTAAAAACTTATTATATCTATATTGTGTCTATATTAAAAATAGCAAAAATAGGTCACCCGATACTATTAAAAAAAGCTGATAAAATCTCCAAATTTTCTAATGATTTACTTAAAAAAAATATTTATGATATGTCAGAAACCATGATTGACTATGGTGGAATAGGTCTTGCCGCCCCTCAAGTTCACCAATCTAAACGAATAATAATATTTAGAAACCCTGATATTGAAACTAAAGAAAAAATTCATATAACTGCAATTCTAAACCCAAGCTTTCAGCCTTTAAGTAATGAAAAAGAAGATGACTGGGAAGGATGTTTATCAATTCCTGGAATGCAAGGTTTAGTAAGAAGATATAGTAAAATAAAATATGAAGGATTTGATATTGACGGAAATCAAATTCAGAAAAAAGCTGAAGGTTTACATGCAAGAGTGATACAACATGAAATTGATCACCTTGACGGTGTATTATATACTGAAAGGTTAGCAGATAAAAAAGCATTTGGGTTTGAAAAAGAAATTATTGAATATTGGAAAAATGAAAATCAGTCAGCAAAATAGTAATAAAAAAAAATCTTTAATTTTATTGATGGTTAAAAAAATAGTAAGTAGTGATGGTTGGTCATCAGATGTTATAAAAAAATTGATTGAAGCTGGTGTCAAAAGCACTGATCTTACATTTTTTTTTAAAAATGATTATAAAAAAATACTAGAATTTTCTTTAAAAGAATTAAATAAAATAAACGAAAATCGTATTAAAAAAATTAATATTATTAATCTCCCTTTAAATAAAAGAATCAAAAAAATATTAATGATGAGAATTAATATTATTAACGAAGATAAAGATTTTTACAAGAAAACTTTTTATCATTTAATGCTACCTCAAAATTTAAAAATACTAAAAGCTAACCTTTATCGATCAGTTGATAACATGTGGTATATTGCTGGAGATAATTCAACAGATTTTAACTTTTATACAAAAAGAATAATTTTAGCTACAATTTATACTAACGCTTTACATGTATTATTTAATCACAATTTTGATCAAGTAGAGATCAATATTGACAATAACTTAAAGAAAGTTTCAAAAATACCTAAAATTAAAGAGAGATTTTCGTTTTTAAAAGAAAATATACCATTTTTTCTAAAAGGATTTTTTAATTAAGCTATTATATCTGGTTCTAGTTTATTCTTTATATCTATTATTTTATCTTTTAATATTAACTTTCTTTTTTTTAGTCTTTTTATTTGTAAAAAATCAACAGTATTTTTTTCTTGAAGTTGAATAAGAATTTCGTCCAGATCTCTATGTTCTTGTTCAAAGTTTTTAAGAATCTCTAAAAGTTTATTTGTATCTTCCATGAAAAAAAATAATTATAAATATAATAATAGTATATAAACAGCTTGTGATTAAAAAAATAGCAATTTTAACAAGCGGTGGAGATTGCGCTGGTTTAAACGCTGTAATCAGAGCAGTTACATTAAGAGCTCACAATAAGTATAATTGGGAAGTTTATGGTATTAAAGATGGAACTCTAGGTTTGCTTAAAGAGCCATTAGATATACTTAAGTTAGAGCCAAATAATTTTGATGGCAACTTAATGAGAATGGGGGGTACATTTTTAGGTTCAAATAATAAGGGCAATCCTTTTAAAAAATTTACTAGAAATGGTAAGAAAATTGATTCAACTGATATCATTATTGATGGTTTTAAAAAAATTGGAATTGATGCTTTGATTGGTATAGGGGGAGATGGCAGCTTAAAAATTCTTCAAAGTTTAACAAAAAAGGGTAATATAAATTTTGTAGGAATACCAAAAACTATAGACAACGATGTTAAAGATAATGAATTATCTATCGGATACGATACTGCAGTAGACGTTGCAACCAATGCACTTGATATGCTTCAACCAACAGCTGCGAGTCATAGGAGGGCAATGATATTAGAGGTTATGGGTAGAGATGCAGGGCACATAGCGCTAAATGCTGGTATTGCTGGAGGAGCAGATATTATTTTAATACCTGAAATACCTTATTCAATCAAGTCGATAGCAATGCATATAGAAAATTTAAGATCTAAAGGAAGAAACCACTGTTTAATGGTTGTTGCTGAGGCTGTAAAGAAAGAAAATGGAAAAAAAGCTACTGTAAAATATGTGGATGGAGAAATTAGATTAGGAGGTATTGGAAACTATCTTGGTGATGAAATTTATAAAATTACTAATTCTGAAACTAGAGTCACAGTCTTAGGACACGTGCAAAGAGGAGCACAGCCCACACATAGAGACAGATTAATCGCAAGTGCATTCGGCGTTTATGCAGTAGATTTAATTGCAAAGAAAAAGTTTAACAGAGTTGTTGTATGGAAGGATAGAGGAGTTCAAGATCTCCCACTGAGTCAAATAGCTGGATACTCTAAAACTATCCAAAAAAATGATCCCTTGATTAAGGTTGCTAAGGGATTAGGAATATATATCGGGGAAATAGCTTAAAAGTTACCTAGTTTTTTCCAGATATAAAAATAAACTTTGTATGGCAAAATCCTTGTAAACTTAAAAAAATAAACAATTAAAAAAGGAAATATTATTTCAAACTCTTTACCTTTAGTAAGTCTTTCAAATATTTTTTTTCCTGCATATTCAGCACTTTTTAAAAATGGCATTTTAAAGCTATTTTTTCTTGTAGCTTCTGTATCAATAAATCCAGGGCATATAACCCTTACATTGATATTGAGTTTTTTAAAATCAAAGTATAAGCTTTCACTCAAACTTAACTGTGCTGCTTTAGATATTCCATAAGCTCCAGCAGTAGGCCAGCCCCTATAACCTAATGGAGAAGAAATAATTGCAATAGTATTATTCCTGCCACTCATATAATCTTTAAGTCTATTAACACAAAACAAAGTACCTTTAATGTTAACATCTACTAATAATTCATAATTATTAATATCAAATATTTGGTCTTTATTAGGACTATAGGCTGAAGCATTTAAAAGTGCTATATTAATTTTCCCAAGTTTTGTTTCAATATAATCAATTGTATTATTAACATCTTTAATTTTTGATATGTCACATGGTACAATATGTAGTTTTCCATCATGTTTTAGATCAATCAATCTGTTTTTTGCATTTTCAAGTTTTTCTTTATTACTTGACGATATTACTACCTGCCAACCATTTGATAAGAATTCTTTTGCTGTTGCAAAACCTATGCCTGAGGAGCCACCAGTAATCCAAATTGTCTGCAATTATTTACCCCAATCATTTCTAATAATTTTAATGGTTATTTTATCCTTTGGATTTTTAAATTCCATTTTTAAAAGTTCTTTTTCATGATACCAAAGTGTGTATTCTGGAAACGGACCTTTATCTTTAGGGTTTTTTGAGGCATTAAATAAATATTTCTCAGCAAAGACTGTTTTATTATTTATTTTAATTTTTTCACTTTTTAATTTCTCAACTTTTATTTTTCTAACTATTCCTTTTTGTGTGTCAAATAACTCTTTTTTATCTAATATTGATATATTCCAATAATTTAATGGAATAATATCTTTATCTAATTTTAATTCCCCATCCATACCACTTGCAATAAAAAATTCTTCTGTGTCTTTTCCTACAATTTTATATTCTCTGTCGTCTTCAAAGTCTGTATATCCATCTATTGAAACAAATTCTCCACTAATCCAAGTCTCTTTACTTTCTTGAAAAAATTTATATGCTGGAAAAAATAGAACTTTTACATCAATATCTAAAACTGAATGTAAAATTAATTTTTCATCTTCTTCTACAAATTTAGAGATTAAACTCCCGATTGTTTTCTTTTTTCTAATAACATCGTAACTTACTTCCTTATCATCAGGTACTGGAAAAGGTTGTGTAAAAGCACTAAACGAAATTGTAATTAAAATTAAAGTAAATAAATATTTCACGATTTTATTCTTAAAGTTGATCTTCCTCCATCTATATGGAAAATTTGTCCAGTTATCCAATTATTTTTCTCACTCAAAAGAAAAGAACCTATGTCAGAAAAATCTTCGCCAGAGCCAATTTTTGGTAATGGATGCATATTTTCTATTGCTTTTTTAATTGTGTCATTGCTAATAATTTTTTGTGTCATTTTTGCGTCCGTTAGACTAGGCGCAATACAATTTACACGGATTTTGGGAGCAAATTCTGCAGCAAGGCTTAAAGTTAGCCCCTCTATCGCTCCTTTTGCTGTTGATACTACAGTGTGATTTGTAAAACCTTGTTTTACTGCAATTGTAGAGTAGAGTAGAATACTGCCATTGTTTTTAGCTAAACCTGCTTGGTTTTGCTTTATTACATTTATTGCTCCTAGAGTATTTATTTTAAAAGAATCTATAAAATCTTCGTCTTTAGTGACCTTAAGAGGTTTTAAATTAATAGAGCCGACACAGTATGCAATACCAAATAAATTATCTTTAAATTCTTCAGCAATTTCTCTAATCCTATCAGTATTTAATATATCACAAACCCTAAATTCACATTTAATTTCTTTAGAAATATTATTAAGTTCATCTTCATTTCTTGACAAAATAATTGGAGAATAATTACTTTCCTTAAGTTTTTTTGCTAAGGCTTTACCAATTGAACCTGATCCTCCAAAAACCAATATTTTTTTTTTACTCATATTTTGCCTTTCTATATTTATATTGATGATAACTAATTAATAAAGTTGATAATAATAAGATTGAATTTGTTTGATGCATACTTGCTAAGGGTAAATAAACATTACTGAGAAGTGTTACTATGCCAAGCACGACTTGAAGTGTAAGAAAAAAAAGTATTAAATAAACTAAAGCACTTGATATATTTCTGTTATCAAATTTTATAAATTTAATACAAACGAAAGTGATATAAAAAAAAACAAATATTGATATCCATCTATGATTAAAGTTTATTGCTACTGTATTTTCAAAAATATTATAAAAACCATAGCTCTCCATATGGTAGTCATCAGGAATAATTTTACCATTCATTAGGGGAAAAGTATTAAATGATTGACCAGAGTTTGTACCAGCCATAAATCCACCCGAGGCAATTGTTATAAAAATTAATAGTATAGATATAAATATATAAAAATCAGCATCAAAAGGTTTTGAAATAAAACTAATTTTGATTTTATATTTATAATCCATTGCAATCCATAATAGCATTGAAAATATAATGAGTGCGTTAATAAGATGAAATGTTAGCCTATATGGACTTACATATGGATTTTCACTTAACCCGCTCTTAACCATCCACCAACCAACAAAAGCTTGAAATAAACCAAATATGAACACAATTGCTAATCTTTGGTAAAGATAATAGCTTAGTTGTTTCCTAATAATAAAATAGATAAGTGGTATAATAAATACTATGCCGATCATTCTTGCAAATACTCTGTGAAACCATTCCCACCAAAAAATATATTTGAAATCTTCAAGAACCATAGTTTTATTAACAATTTTAAATTCTGGGGTAAGTTTGTACATTGCAAAAACTGTTTGCCAGCTGTCATTGTTTAATGGAGGAATAATACCAAGTAACGGTCTCCAGTCTGTCATAGAGAGACCTGAGTCGGTTAATCTAGTTAAACCGCCAATAACAATAATACCTAAAACCATTGTGGTTATTGTTAATAACCATATGTAAATTGCAGGTTTGTATATTTCTGAAAGTGAGCTATAATTCATATAAAATACATATATAATCTCTAGAAAAATAAAAAAAAGTTGTTATTTCTCATAATATGACTGAAAGAACAGATGTTGTAATAGTTGGTGCAGGACCCGTAGGATTGTTTGCAGTTTTTGAATTAGGGCTCCTTAACATCAAATGCCATATTATTGATAATCTTGATAAGGTGGGCGGACAGTGTGCTGAGCTTTATCCAGAAAAACCCATATATGATATACCTTCCAGGCCAATTGTTACAGGTCAAGAGTTGACTGATGAATTATTAAAACAAATAAACCCTTTTCAGGCTAAATTTCATTTAAACCAGCAAGTTGATAAAATAACTAAATCTGAATACGGATGGATAGTTGAAACAAGTGTCGGAACAACCATTGAAGCAAAATGTATAGTGATTGCCGCTGGTGCAGGCAGTTTTGTTCCCAGAAAGCTACTAATAGAAAATATTGATAAATTTGAAAATACAAATGTTTTTTACGCTATAAGAAATAAGTCCATGTTTGAAAACAAAAAATTACTTATAGCTGGAGGAGGTGACTCAGCCTTAGATTGGACAAATGAGTTATCAAAAAAATCCAATGTTACACTAATTCATAGAAGAAAAGAATTTAGAGCCGCTCCAGATTCAGTGAGTAAAATGCAAGAACTTGAAAGTAAAGGTAAGGTTAATTTTCTTAAAGGAGTTATAAAAAGTATTAATGAGAGTTCGGATAATAAGATTATTGTTTCGTATCAAGCCGATGAGAATATACAAGAAGTGGAAGTTGATTATCTAATTCCTTTTTTTGGTCTAAAAATGGAACTTGGCCCCATTTCGGAATGGGGACTTAATCTTCACGAGAATTTAATTAAGGTTGATACAGAGAAATTTGAAACATCAGTTTCATCTATTTTTGCTATAGGGGATATAAATTGGTATCCAGGAAAATTGAAATTAATACTTTCTGGTTTTCATGAGGCTGCACTAATGGCACAAGAATGCTTCAAATACTGCTTTCCAGACAAGAAAAATAAATTTCAGTACACAACTTCATCTAAGGAACTCCAACGAAAATTAGGCGTAAAATAGCTCAAAAAAGTTAATAAACTTATTAAGTTTCCTTATTTTAAGATATTTTAAATTGACATATCTTTTAATTTGTATACATACTGTTTGTATACAACATGGCAGATACTTCTCTTAATGAGAATAGGTTAGGTATATTAGTTTGGCAAACTTCTAATTTATGGCAGTCTAAGATTAGACAGATATTAAAAAATTCTGATTTAACTTTTAATGAGTATCTAATTTTAGAAACCCTTTATAAATTGATAGATAAGCAAGATAGCATAACACAACAAGATATTTGTAAAAATTCTTCAATAGATAGGTCTGTTGTAAGTCAAAAAATCAATCTTCTTGAGGAAAAGAAATTATTGATTAGATCGCAACCAAAAGACAAGCGATCATATAGTTTGTCTCTAACAGACAGTGGATTTGAATTAGTCGAATCTTTTATCAGAAATGTTGAGAAGCAGGAAAGTTTAATATTTGATAAATTAAGTTCAGAAATTTTTAATTTCACAAATTCATTAAAGTTGATATTGGGTAAGAAAATTAGAATTAAAGTGAAGCTAAATGATTGACCAAGATAATATAAATAACCTAAAATCATGGCCTTTTAAAGAGGCAATGCAAATTGTAAAAAAAAATGGAGGTCTAAAAAATTTTAAAATACCAAAAAAGGGATTTGTTCTTTTTCAAACTGGATATGGACCCTCTGGTTTACCTCATATTGGCACCTTTGGAGAAGTTGTTAGAACATCAATGGTAAAAAATGCATTAACTTCAATAGTTGAATGTCCAACGAGGTTAATTACTTTTTCAGATGATATGGATGGTCTACGTAAGGTTCCTGAAAATGTACCCAACAAAGATATGTTAAAAGAATTTTTAGGTAAACCTCTAACTTCCATTCCAGATCCATTTGAAAAGTTTGAAAGTTTTGGACATCATAATAATGCAAAATTAAGAAGTTTTTTAGATAATTTTAATTTTGATTATGAATTTGTTAGCTCTACTGAAAAATATAAAAATGGTGATTTTAATTCAACAATTTTAAACATCTTTGATAATTACCAAATAATACTTGATATAATTTTACCAACTTTAAGAGCAGAAAGAAAAGAAACTTATAGTCCTTTCCTTCCAATAAGTGAAAATTCTGGTCAGGTATTACAAGTTAAAATTGAAGAATATAAAATGGACTCAAAAACAATAATTTATAAAGATCCATCTTCTCATAAGTTAATTGAAACTGAAGTTGTAAATGGAAAATGTAAATTACAATGGAAAGTTGATTGGGCAATGAGATGGATGGCATTTGGTGTTGATTATGAAATGTGTGGTAAAGACTTGACAGAAAGTGTAGATCTGGGGTCTAAAATTTGTCGATCTTTAGATAGAAAACCTCCAACAAATTTGATTTACGAAATGTTTCTTGATGAAAAAGGTGAAAAAATATCAAAGTCAATAGGTAATGGTATAAGTGTTGATGAATGGTTACGATATGCTTCTCCAGAAAGCTTATCACTTTATATGTTTCAAAAACCTAAATCAGCCAAAAAATTACATTTTGATGTTATACCAAAAACTGTTGATGATTATATATCGCACTATAATTCTTATTCAAATTTAGATCATCTTAAAAAATTTGATAGTCCAATTTGGCACATTCATGCTGGTCATCCCAAAGAATTCAAAACAGAAATCAATTTTAATACACTTACTAATTTAGTAAGCATTTCGAATTCTAATAATAAAAAGGTTATTTGGTCATTTATTAATAAATATGATAAAGATCTAGATCAAAATAACAATCCAGAATTTGATCGTTTGATAGATTTTGCCCTTAATTATTATAACGACTTTATACTTCCAAAAAAACAATATAAAAATATTAATTTAGATAATAAAAATGTTTTTCTTGATATCCTTGATGTTCTTGAGAATAAAATATCACCAAATAGCACTGATGAAGAAATACAAACATTTCTATATGAAGTAGGAAAAAAACATAATTTTGAAAATTTAAAAGATTTTTTCAAATTAGTTTATCAAGTACTTCTTGGCCAAGAGCAAGGACCGAGGTTGGGTTCATTTATTAAATTATTTGGAGTCAGAGAAACTATTGATTATATAAAAAAATTAATAGATAATTAATTAATTGTTAGATAAATCATTAAAATTACTGAAATATTTACCACCAGAGTTGGCTCATACTATTACCATCCAAACGCTAAAATATTTAAAATTTAATTTTGATAAAACTGATGAAAATAATCTTGCACAACATATATTAGGTTTGGATTTTCCAAATCCAATTGGTCTTGCAGCAGGTTTTGACAAAAATGCTGAAGTTATTAAATCAATGTTTACGCTTGGATTTGGTTTTGTAGAAATTGGAACAGTTACTCCTAATCCTCAAAAGGGTAATTCTAAGCCTAGAATATTTAGATTAGACGAAGACCTAGGAGTAATAAATAGTTTGGGTTTTAATAATAAAGGATCTAAAAAAGTTAAAAAAAATTTACTAAAACTTAAGAATAATTTGCTTCAAAACAAAATTATTGGAATAAACTTAGGCAAGAATAGAAGTAGTATTAATTCAATTGATGATTATCTCTCTGGTATGGAAACTTTAGGAGACCTATCTAGCTATATAGCAATAAATATATCTTCACCCAACACTCAAGGTTTAAGAGATTTACAGTTAAGAGGCAACATTGAAAATTTAATAAAAAAAATTATCAAAAAAAGAGAAGAGATAGAAAGTATAAACAGAAAACCAATACTTATAAAAATTTCACCTGATTTAAACGAGGATCAGTTACGAGATATTGCGCTTATTGCATTGGCTAATAATATAGACGGTTTAATACTAACCAATACTACAACTAATAGACCAGATTATTTACTTTCTAAAAACAAAATATTTAAAGGTGGTTTAAGTGGAAAACCACTTTTTAGTATTTCGAATGAAATTTTAAGAAAAATGTATAATTTAACAAATGGACAAATTATTTTAATTGGTGTTGGAGGGATTGAGTCAGGCAGTGATTGTTATGAAAAGATAAAATCTGGAGCTTCTCTAATTCAGCTTTATACAGCTTTAACTTATAATGGACCATCATTAATTTCAAAAATTAAAAATGAATTAAGTGATTTAATTAAAACAGATGGATATAAAAGTATTACAGAAGTAATAGGTAAATCAGTTTAAAATGATAAAATTAGAATCGATTCAAGATATAATAAATAAATATGATAATTATATAATAGATCAATGGGGTGTAATGCATAATGGCATAGTTGGGTTTGATTATGCAATAAATTGTATAAATTATCTTTATAAAAATGGTAAAAATTTATTTATAATTTCTAATTCATCTAAAAGACAAAAATTCACACAAGATAAATTGTCTGAACTTGGATTTGAAAAAAATATGTTTAAAAAGATCATTACGAGTGGGGAAATGATTTGGCAAAATATGAAAAAAGAATTTTCAAAATACAAAGAAACAAAAAAATGCTTTCATATACATGATAAAACTAAAAAAGATGGTCTTGCATTCAGGAAAGGATTAAATTTATCATTTGTTAATAATGTAGCCGATGCAGATATTATTTTGGCTTGCACACCTTTTTCTAATATGCTTCCTGTCGACTATATTCCTATTCTTAACAATGCAGTAAATAAAAAAATTAAAATGTATTGTGCAAATCCTGATTACGAAACTACAGAAAACAATACAGATAAAAAAAAATTTTGTATGGGTGCAATAGCTGAAATTTATACTAAAATGGGTGGTGAAGTTTTAATTCTAGGAAAGCCAGAGGAGGAAATATATATAAAAACTTTTAAATACACAAAAATAGATAAATCAAAAACAATTGCAATTGGTGACTCGCTCTTTCATGATATTAAAGGCGCAAATAATTTTTGTGTAGATAGTATTTTGGTTATATCTGGTATTCATAAAGATTTGAAAACAATAGATAAATTATCAAAAAGTCATCAAATTGCCCCAACATATGTAATAAATAATTTTAGTGTTTAAGATACTTGACAAAAAAATATTTATAATTACTAGCGATAAATTATGTCAATGAGATGTGAATTAACTGGAAAATCATTTCAAACTGGTAATAACGTCAGCCATGCTAAAAACAGAACTAAAAGACGTTTTAAACCAAACCTTCAGAACATAACTTTTGTCAGTGAAGTATTAGGTCAAAAATTTCAACTAAAAGTTGCAGTTAGCACAATTCGTACGGTTGAAAAGAATGGTGGATTAGATGAATTTCTTATAAATACACCAAATTCTAAATTACCTTTGAAAGCTAAAAAACTAAAAAAAACTATTTTATCAAAATCTAATTAAATTTTATAATGGGATTTTTCTTTGAATTAACAACAATTCTCAATTCCCTTAGCACTGAACTAATGTGGTTTATAATGTTATTTTTTTGTTTTTTTTCAATTCTTATTTTCTTAAGATTATTTGGATATATAGGTATTTTTGTTTATTCTGCACTAGCTGTGATTGCAGGAAATATTCAAGTTTTAAAAACAGTAGACTTTTTTTATTCACCAGAACCTGTAGCCCTAGGGACCATACTTTTTGCATCAACATTTTTATGTACAGATATTTTATCTGAATATTATGACAAGGAAAAAGCTAGGATGAATATTTTAATCGGTTTCAGCGCATTCTTATTTATGACTCTATTAATGGTAATAACTATTGGGTTTCAACCATCAGATGCAGATTGGGTACAAGAAAGTTTATCAAATGTATTTACCCCAATGACAAGATTTTTTATAGCTAGTATGATAGCATATTTAATAAGCCAATATTTTGATGTATGGTTTTTTAATTATTTGAAAAACACTTTATCAGACAAATCTCTCTGGTTGAGAAATAATTTATCTACAATTATTTCCTCTTTGGTTGATAACACTGTCTTTAGTATATTTGCTTGGATCCTATTAAATCCTGAACCTGTAAGCGTGTATAATGTCATAATGATATATATTTTAGGGACTTATCTTCTTAGAATATTTATAGCACTACTTGACACTCCTTTTATTTATATAGCTAAGTTTTTTGTTACAAAAACTAATGACTAACTTCCGTTGGAAAGTAAAAAAAACAAATAAAAATAATAAAGCAAGAACAGGAAAAATTTTTACTCCACACGGTGATATTGATACTCCTGCATTTATTTTTTGTGCAACAAAAGCTGCACTTAAATCTTTTACTACTCATGATGCAAAAAAAAATAATACACAAATAATATTATCAAATACTTATCATTTAATGCTTCAACCAGGAAGTGAACTAATTGCACAACATGGAGGTCTTCATAAATTTACGGGATGGAACGGGCCTATGTTAACAGACAGTGGTGGATTTCAAATTTTTTCTCTTGGACATGGCTCAGTTGCTGACGAAATAAAAGGGCGAAAAAATTCAAAAAATAAAAAAACTTTAAAAAATCTAAATGAGGAGGGAGCATTATTTAAGTCTTATATAGATGGTTCGACTCATATGTTATCTCCTGAAAAATCAATAGAAGTGCAAAGAAATCTTGGTGCAGATTTCATCTTAGTTTTTGATGAATGCACTCCGTATAATGTGGATAAAACATATACATCTGATTCTATGTTAAGAAGTCATAGATGGTCTTTAAGATCCATCAATGCATTTAATTCTAAACTTAATTATATTCCTAAAAACGGCTCAGCTGGTAGACAAGAAATATATGGGATCATTCAAGGTGGAATTTACAAAGATTTAAGAGAAGAAAGCATTGAATTTAACACAAAAAAAATTAATACTTTTGGAATTGCTATTGGTGGAAGTTTAGGTTCAAATAAAGATGAAATGAAAGATATAGTTCATTTTACTTCTTCAAAATTAGATAACACTCGTCCAGTACACTTACTAGGTATTGGCGATCCAAGGGATATATGGGATTTTGTTGCGGATGGCATTGATACATTTGATTGTGTAAACCCAACTAGAATTGCTAGACACGGATCAGCTTTAGTAAAAGGTAAACAAGGAAAAATAAACTTAAAAAATGTTAAATATAAAAATAATTTAAATCCAATTGATAATGAATGTGATTGTTATACCTGTAAGAATTTTACACTAGCATATTTGTATCATCTTTTTTCTTCGCAAGAATTACTAGGATTACAACTCTTAACTAATCACAATATCTTTTTTATGAATAATCTTATGAAAGAAATTAGATATTCGATTGAAAATAATGATTTTGATAATGCAAAAAAGAACTGGCTAAATTATTAGTTCTTTAAATTAAAAGTAGAGGATAACTGATTAAGTAATACTTCACCTAATTGATCAACATCCATTATTGTTACTGCCTTGCTATAATATCTTGAAACATCATGACCTATTCCAATTGCTATAAGCTCAACATTCTTATTTTTTTCTACATTATTTATAACGTCTCTTAAATTTTTCTCCAAATAATTACCTGGGTTAACTGAAAGAGTTGAATCATCTACTGGGGCTCCATCACTTATAACTACTAATATTTTTCTTTTTTCTTGTCTTAATAAAAGTCTATTATATGCCCAGAAAAGAGCTTCACCATCAACGTTTTCTTTAAGAATACCTTCTTTAAGTAGTAAACCCAGATTTTTTTTTGATCTTCTCCAAGGTGCGTCGGCTGATTTATATATAATATGCCTCAAATCATTTAACCTTCCTGGATTTGAAGGTTTACCATTTTTGATCCATTTTTCTCTTGATTTACCTCCCTTCCAAGCTTTTGTTGTAAATCCTAAAATTTCAGATTTTATTAGGCATCTTTCTAAAGTTTTGGCCAAGATATCAGAACATAATGCTGCAACTGTAATAGGCCTTCCTCTCATTGATCCAGAATTATCAATTAATAATGACACAATTGTATCCTTAAACTCAATTTCTTTTTCAACTTTATAACTTAACTTATTATTTGGATTTGCAATAATTTTTGCAAGTCTCGAGGTATCAAGAAAACCTTCTTCCATATTAAAATCCCAATGCCTATTTTGTTGTGAGAGCAACTTTCTTTGTAATCTATTAGCAATCTTAACAATTAGCGAGTGAAATGTGAAAACTTGTTGATCTAAGTTACGTCTTAGTTTTTCTAGCTCTTTATGATCACATAAATCCTCAGCATTTATTATTTCATCAAAATTTTTATTATATACTTTATAAACATCTAAATTTTTTATAGTTTCAATATTAGGAAAATAGTCTAATTCTGTGTTACTGCTATCATCTCCCATTTCATTATTTTCTTCAGTAGATACTGATTGTTCAATATTAGTTTCACTGGATTGCATTTCAATATTCGCTTGTTCCTCTTTGTCATTTTTTTCATTTGAGTCTTCATTTTTTTGTTCATTATTATCAATTTCATTTTCTTCTGTAACATCATTTTGTGACGAACCACTATTATCATTTAATAGACCTAATTCTTTTAATTTTTCTAAAATTGTGCTGGTGAATTTTTCCTGATTATTAATATTTTTTTTTAATTCATTAAAAAAAATATTATAATTATCTTGTAATTTATTTTTTAATAATTTTTTTAAGTTAATTCTATCTTTTATTATTTTTTCATCCGTTAACTCTTCATATGCAACATAACGGAAAGCTTCTATTAAATGATCTGTAGATTTATTTTGACTTAATTTATTAAGATCTTCCATGTGTTTAATTTTAATATTTTTGCCAATGCCCTTGAATTCCTTACTTCCTATAACTTCTATCCTAGTTTGTTCTAAAGCATTAATTATTTGATTAGATAATTCATCATTATTTATAAAATTTTGATGTATTTCTTTTGAATGTAATCTAAATTCTAGTGCTAAAGAATCTGCTTCAGCCCTTAAATAAGTTAAATTTTTTTTTATACTATCAATATTTGGCTCAGTTAAATTTATAGTATTTCCGTTTATTGATGGATTTTCTTTGATATAATTAACCTCAAGTTTTTCATTTTTTCCAATTGACTTTATAGTTGCAGATATAGTTTTTTTAAAATCGTCAACAACATCATTATTCTTTAACATTTACAACCTTGGCATCTGTTATATCAATTCCGAAAGATCTTTGAAAATATTCTTCAATTATTGACCTTTCCAATTCATCACATCGATTTAAAAATGATAACTTGAATGCATGTTCAATATCATCTAGTAACAAATAATTTTCTGCCCATGTTAAAACTGTTCTAGGACTCATTACAGTTGAAATATCTCCATTAATAAAACCAGATCTTGACAGATCTGCAGTTGCTACCATACTTTTAATAATTTCTTTTCCTTCTTTATTATTAAGTTCCTTCACTTTACTTAATATTATTTTACATTCTTGTTCATTTTCTAAGTAATTTAAAGTTGAAACTATATTCCACCTGTCCATTTGTCCTTGATTTATTTGTTGAGTACCATGATATAATCCTGAAGTGTCACCTAATCCAACTGTATTTGCTGTAGCAAATAATCTAAAGTGTTCATTTGGTTTTATTACCCTTGATTGATCGAGTAGCGTTAATTTGCCATTAGTTTCTAAAATTCTTTGTATAACAAACATAACATCCGGTCTTCCTGCATCGTATTCATCAAAAACAAGCGCAACAGGGTTTTTGTAAGCCCATGGAAGTATTCCATCTTGAAATTCAGTAATTTGTTTATTATCCTTTAATATTATTGCATCTTTACCAATTAAATCAATTCTACTTATATGACTGTCAAGGTTTATTCTTATGCATGGCCAATTTAATCGAGCTGCAATCTGTTCAATGTGAGTAGATTTACCTGTCCCATGATAACCCTGAATTAGAACTCTTCTATTATGAGCAAAACCAGCTAAAATTGCCAGAGTAGTTTGGGGGTCAAATTTATAAGTATTATCGATATCAGGCACATGTTCGCCTCTATCTTCAAAACCAAAAACCTCAAATTTACAAGATACCCCAAAAGTATCTAGAGTGTTTATTTTTTTAGTTGATTTGTTTTCTACACTATTTAATTTGTTCATTCTTAAATTTATTTAAAATAATTTTATATGCTTTGCTTATTTCTTTAAATTTTTCCTCAGCTATTTTATCGTTACCATTTACATCAGGATGAAAAATTTTCACTAATTTTTTATAGCTTTTTTTAATTATATTAAGTGATATTGGAAGTTTGAGGCCTAGAGTGTCTAAAGCTTTATTTTCTTCAGGAGTTAAGGTATGGTCCGTAATCTTATTAATAAAGTAACTGTTATTATTAGATTTTTCAGTTAAATCATCAAAATTCTGAGAAAAAAAAGTATCAATTTGATCAATTACATTTTGTGAATTGCCCTTTAATGGCCATGATGGACGGTTCCAAATAATATCTTCTCTCATAGATGTTTCTATCTGATCTACTGATAAACCTTTATAAAAATCCCATGACTTATTATATTCTTTCACATGTTTTAAACAGAAAAAGAAGTACTGATTTAGTAATACTCTCGATTTCGGTGCTTTGAATTCGCCTTTTTCATTACAATTAATTTTATCACATTTCCTATGATTAGTTTTTTCCCATGAGAGTTGGTTTTTTCTAATATCTAATTTTGGTTTTACCACATATCATATATAGTATTAAAATAATGAATCGTAAGCAAAGAATTCATAATTTATTAAAAAAAAAATTTAAAAATTTTTTAATAAATGTTCAAGATAACTCAAATTTACATGCTGGTCACAATGACTTCTCAGGTGAGGCAGGTACACATTTAAAAATAATTTTGATTAATAAAAATATTGCTGAAATAAACAAACTTAAAATACACAGAGATATATACAGTATGTTAAAAAAAGAATTTGAAAATGGATTACATGCATTGGAGATAAAAATAAATTAATTTTTTGAAATTTCAATTTTAGATATTTGCTTTCTCGAATGTGATAAAACTTTATAATTAAATGATTCATCTTTAACTTCCTCACCATAGAAAGGGATTTTTTTAGCTATCTCTAATATATGACCAGCAATTGTAGATGACTCACTTTCAGGTGGCTCTAAATCAAAACTTTTATATAAATCTCTTAAATTTTTTTCACCATTCACTATAATTTTGCCTTGATTATTTAGTTTGAAATCATTTTCTGGAATATCAATTTCATCAACTATTTCACCAACAATTTCTTCTATTATATCCTCTAAAGTTATTAATCCAAGTAGTTCGCCATACTCATCAACTACAAAAGCTAAGTGCTCATTTCTTTTTCTAAATTCAACTAATTGTTCCAATAAATTAGTTGTGTCAGGAATAAACCATGGTTTAATAATTTTATCAAAGATTATTTCTTTAGATTTATCGTGATTTTTTAAATCAATATTTAAAGTCCTTACATTTAAAACACCGATAATATTTTCTGGGTCTTTTTTCCAAAATGGAATTCGAGTAAACCTAGAGCTATTAATTTGATCTATTATTTTCTTAGTTTCTAGATTAGAGTCTATTGAAAAAATATTTTTCCTGTGAGTAAAAATTTCTCGGACAGTAATATCATTTAATTGTAGAATACTTTGTAGCATATCCTTTTCTGTTAAATAATCTGGATTAGAAGTTCTGTATAAATCAATAACACCTTTTAATTCTTCTTCAGATTGAATATCTCTGTTTTTAGGATCATTTTCTGATTTCCTAAAAATAGATCTAACAATAAGATTTATAAAAAAAATGAAAATAAAAAGAGATTTATTAAGATAGAAAATTATTGGAGAGATTAGTAAAGCTGTTCTTGTTGGTCTATTTATTGCATAAGTTTTAGGTAAAACTTCAGCAAATATAACCAAGACAACAGTCATTATAAGAGTTGAATAAAAAATACCCTTCACTCCAAATAAATCATAAAAAAAAGCAGTTGCTAATGATGATGCTAAAATATTAACTAAGTTATTTGAAAGCAATAAAGAAGAAATTACATTATCTTTATTATCCAAAATTTTTAATACATATTTTGCTTTCTGATTACCTCTCTTTACCTGATAAATAATTCTGGCCTTTGATGTTGCTGTAATAGCAGTCTCAGAACCTGATAAAAAACCAGATAATAATACAAGAAAAATAATCAAACAAAGCAGAATTAATGAAATCACAGTTTAAATTTTATTTAATATTTGTTTAATTTTATGAGCACTTATATTTTGATAAAAAATAGCATTACCAATATTCTTTAATAAAACCATATTAATTTTACCACCAAAATTTTTTTTATCTTTATATATATTACTCAAAATTTTATTTTGATTAAATTTTATACTTTTTATCTTCAATTTTGTTTTTTTAAAATGAGATATGATTATATTAAGTTCATTTTTTGATAGAAATTTTAATTCATTAGAAATCATTGACTCAGCAAGCATTCCAATAGAAACTGCTTCTCCATGATTCAGATTTCTACTATAATTATAAAAAGTTTCAAGAGAATGGCCAATTGTATGGCCAAAGTTTAATATGGATCTAGAATTTTTATTTTTTAATTTTTCAAATGGATCTTTATTTACATAAAACATCTTAATTTTTATAGATTTGTAAATTGCATCTTCAATTAATTTTGTTTCTAAATTAATTAATTCATTAAAATTTTTATCAAGCCAGTAAAAAAAATTTTTATCTTTTATTAAAGCATGTTTAATAATTTCTGCATATCCAGATTTTAATTCTCTCATAGGTAAGCTTTTAAGAAAATCTATATCGATTAATATTTCAGTTGGATGATAAAAACTACCAATTTGATTTTTTCCATATTTTGTATTGATACCATTTTTACCACCAATTGAACTATCAACTTGTGATAAAAGTGTAGTTGGAACTAACTTAAACTCTACACCTCTTAAAATAGTACTAGCAACAAAGCCACAAAGATCACCTAAAGTTCCACCACCCACAGCAATTAATATTGAACTTCTATCTATCCCTTTACTTAACAACTTCTCACATAGAAAAGAATAATTATTTATATTTTTCAGAGTTTCGGATGAATGAATATAAATAAATTCGATATTTTTAAAACTGATATTTTTAAAGACAGATTTAACTTTAGAATCTACTATACAGTAAGTTTTTCGATCTTTATTAGATACATTAAATAAAAATTTCTTAACAAAATTTTTTTTTATTATAATTGTAGTTTTGTGTGTAGTATTTTTAAAAGTAATTTTTTTCATAATTGGTTTAACGAATTTTCTATTAATGAAATGACATAATTTTTACTTTGATTGTTCTTTAAAATTAAATCAGCTTTATCATAATAAACTTTTCTTTCATTTAATAAATCTTTAAGTATATTTTCTTTATTTTCAGTTTTCAAAAGAGGTCTTTTATTGGAGTTATTTAATCTTTTTAACAATATTTCAATATCAACTTTTAAATATATTGAAAAGGAATTCAAAAAGATTAATCTTCTTATTCTTTCATTTATAACACTTCCTCCACCTAAGGAAATAACGCAATTTTTTTTTGAAAGTAATTTTAAACAAACTTTTTCTTCTAATTCTCTAAAATATTTTTCTCCCTTTTTTTTAAATATTAAGTTAATACTTTGACCGGCCATTTTTTCAATTTCTAAATCACTGTCATGAAAATCTACATTAAAATATTTGCTGATATCTCTTCCTACAGACGATTTACCGGAGCCCATTAATCCAATTAAACTAATGTTTTTTTTACCTATTTTTTTAAAATTGATCATTATCTAGCAATTTCTTATTCTTGACAAATTTTGATTGCATTAAGAAAATTCTTAAAAAAAAATTTTATTCATATAATACTCTTTTTTTTTAAGTTTTTTATATGAAAAGTAAATATATATTCTACATTTCTGCAATCTTCTTTATAATAATGATTTCAGTATTATATTTTGTGGAAATACCCTCACCATCAATAAAAATTAATGAAGAATATTTGTTAGAAATTAAATGAAAATAATACTAAATTTTTTGTTGTTAACTATAATTGCTTTAAAAATAAACGCTAATGAGAATGTAGAAATTATTCAACTGCATACAACTCCCAATCTTGATCAAATAGTTCTTGAACATAATGAAGTTCAAGACAATGCAGATGAAAATACACAAATTGATGATGAAGATTTAATTGAAGTTGACGATACCAATACTGAATTACAAGAAAATATTGATCAAACAGTTGTATACAATGAAAATTTTTTAAGTCTTTCAAACCAAAATGACATAGATAACTATTTAAGTAATCTTAAAAATATTAAATCTGATATTCTGAAAAAGGAATTGTTCCAACTTTTAGAAGAAGTTAGCTTAGACTACAACACAAAAAAAAATAAAGATATTTTTTATAGTATTATAAAATATTTTTATGAGAATGGAAATATTTCAAGAGCTTATAATATGCTATCAATATATAGTTTTGAAGATGACGAGAGACTTGATTATTATAAAATGATTGAAATAAATTATTTGTTATCTACTTTTCAACTAGAGAAAGTTTGCAATATTAAAGATAATTTAAGTACAGAAGTAAAACTAAAAAATTTCTTATTAGAAAAAATTGATATTTTTTGCATGGTTCTTTCTAATAATTTAGCAGAGGCTGAGTTATTAAATACAATTATAATTGAATCAGAAAATGAACTAGATGAAAACTTTCAAAGTTTATATTCTTTAATTAATTTCAATGATGTTAATACTGATGAGTTAATATTTAAAACTGAAATAAATCCAAATCTAATTTTCTTATATAGTGCTATGGCTCGAATAGCTGAAGTACCACTGGATGAAAATTTTTTAAAAGTAGATCCAAAGAACTTATCAATTCCAATTATTTTAAATAAATCTTCACCCATTGAAATAAGAATAAAGGCAGCAACTCAAAGTTATATAAATAAAATTATTTCGATTGAAAGTTTATCTGCTTTATATCAATCTGTAGATTTTAGTTCCGAAGAATTAAATAATAAAAATAAAACTATCGAAACTTTATCAGATAATCCTGAACTAGTAATGGCATATTATTTTCAATTGATTAATATACAGATCTTTCCCTCAGAAAGATTAAAAGCTCTAATAGAATTTTGGAATTATGCTAAAGAAAATAAATTAGAAAAAATAGCATATGCATTAACATATCAAATAGTAGAAACAATTGAAGTTTCTTCGGATAATCTAGAATTTGGGCAAGAAATAGCAAAATGTTATATTTATAACAAACAGTACGATAAAGCTTTATCTTGGATTGAGCATTATGAAAAAAATAATCAAATAGAAGATAAAAGTTCACATGCTCGGTCATTACTAAAATTACATTTTAATACTGAAGAAGAATACTTTATTGAAATAATTGATAGTTATATAGATAAGAATAATATTGAGAAATTCAAAAATTATGAAGAACTAAAATACATTTTACAGATTTCACTTGACCTAGAGATAAGCGATAAAATTTCTGAAGAATTTACTGATATATATGATCAAAGATTTTTACCTTCAATGTTCATAATTAAAAACATTAAAGAGGCAAAAATTAATAATAATGATGATAAATTTTTAATATTTTCGATGCTATCTATTGATAATAAAAATTGGAATGAAATACATCCAGAACATTTACTATTAATATTAAATGGTTACATTTCCTATAAAAATGGAAATTTACTAAAGGAGATAATTATTGAAATTTTTGAAGACTATCAAATCTTATAATGATTAAATACTTTGATTTTGAAAAAGAAATTAAAAATATTGATACAACAATAGACAAATACTTAAACGAAGATACTGAAAATATAGCAAAAATACAAAAACTTGAATTAAAGAAAAAACAACTGTTTAATAAAATTTACTCTTCCCTTGAGCCTTGGCAAAAAGTTCAAGTTTCAAGACATAATGAGAGACCACATACCATTGATTATTTGAAACTTATTTTTGAAGATGTTATCTTTTTACATGGAGATAAGAAGTATGCTGATGACCAAGCTATTATAGGCGGTTTTGCTAAAATAGATAATCAATCAGTAATTTTTATTGGAAATGAAAAAGGGAATTCTATGAATACTAGAATTCAACATAATTTTGGAATGGCAAAACCAGAGGGATATAGAAAAGCACAACGATTGCTTTTGCTTGCTGAAAAATTTAATCTTCCCGTTGTAACATTTGTAGATACTGCAGGAGCTTTTCCAGGTAAAGATGCTGAGGAAAGAGGTCAATCAGAATCTATTGCATCTTCAATTATGTTATTTTTAAAAGTTAAAACACCGACTTTATCTATAATTATAGGGGAGGGTGGTTCAGGTGGAGCAATTGGAATTGCATCATCAGATAGAGTGTTAATGCTTGAACACGCGACTTATTCAGTAATTTCTCCAGAAGGATGCGCTTCAATTTTATGGAGAAGTACAAATTTCGCTCAAGATGCTGCAAAAACCCTGAAGCTGACATCTGAAGATTGTAAAAATTTTAATATCATAGACAAAATAATTCCTGAAGTTGCTGGAGGTGCTCACAGATATCCTAAAATTCAAGCCAGTTTAATTAGGGATAGTATTATAGAAAATCTAAGAGATTTAAATAAGTTGCCAATTGAAGAGATTGTAAAAATTAGAAAAGATAAATATTTAAATATTACTTCAAATATTTAATTTCCATGACATTGTTTGTACTTTTTCCCTGACCCACATGGACAAGGTTCATTACGTCCAACTTTTTTTGAAATTATCCTTCTTGTGTTGTTTGTACTAACACCATCACTTTTACTAACTAATTCTATATTAAATAGAGTTTTTAATACTCTTTCATTTTGATTGGATAACATCTCATCAAAATAATCAAATGATTCTTTCTTATATTCATAAAATGGATCTTTTCCTCCTAAAGCTCTAAGATTTACACTACTTCTTAATGAATCCATTGCAGCTAAATGATCTCTCCAATCTTTATCTATTTGAAACAACATAACTCTTTTTTCTGCAAATTTTAATAATTCCGCAGAATACCTCTCTTTTTTTTCTAGGTAACTTTGAGTTATTTGGTCATGGAGTCTTTTCTTAACCTCTTCTTCATCAACACCTTCTTCTTCAAACCACTTTTCTACCTCTATATTCAAATTAAAAACTTCTTTAATCTTAGCTTTTAGTAATGGAGCATTCCATTCATCACTATATTTTTTTGGAGGAATGCACTCAATAAGGATAGCTTCAACATAGTCAATTATCATTTCTGATATAATTTTTGACTGATCGTTAGTAGTAAGAATATCTTTTCTGTTTTGGTATATTATTTTACGTTGATCATTTAAGATATCATCAAACTTAAGAATTTGTTTTCTTAAATCATAATTATGAGACTCCACTTTCTGTTGGGCTCTCTCTAAAGATTTTGTGATCATGGAATGTGTAATAACTTCACCATACTTTAAACCAAGTTTTGACAATACAGTTTCTAAAGTTTTTGCTCCAAATATTCTCATCAGGTCATCTTCTAAAGATAGAAAAAATATACTTTCACCTATATCGCCTTGTCTACCTGATCTTCCTCTTAGCTGATTATCAATTCTTCTGCTTTCATGTCTTTCTGTACCAATAACTAACAAACCACCTGCTTTAATTGCCTGATCTTTTAATTTTTCATTGTCATTACCTAGTTTTATATCAGTTCCTCTACCAGCCATGTTTGTAGAGATTGTAACATTTCCTGGAATACCTGCTTTAAGAATAATTTCAGCTTCTTCTTGATGATTTTTTGCATTAAGTACATTATGTGAAATTTTAGCATCAAATAATAATTTTGAAATTTTTTCTGAATTTTCTACTGATGTTGTGCCAATTAAAATTGGCTGATTTAATTCATATCTTGATTTAACCAAATCTATTACAGCTTCATATTTTTCTTTTTTAGTCATATAGATTTGATCATTTTTATCGTTTCTATTTATTTGCAAATTAGGCGGAATATCTACAACTTCCAAATTATAAATTCCTTCGAATTCTTTTGCCTCAGTTAATGCAGTTCCAGTCATTCCACTTAATTTTTTGTATGTTCTAAAGAAATTTTGATATGTAATAGAAGCTATGGTCTGATTTTCTTTTTGTATAACTAAATTTTCTTTTGCCTCAATTGCCTGATGCAAACCATCACCAAATCTACGCCCTTCCATTGGTCGTCCTGTAAGTTCATCAATTATTATAACATTCTTATTCTTAACAATATAATCAATGTCTTTTTTAAATAATTTATTTGCTCTTAGTGCTTGAACAATATTATGATTTAAAGATATATTTTCTATATCTTGAAGGGTACCTTGCTTAATAAATCCATTTTCTTTTAAAAGAGTTTCAGTAAGTTCCATACCCT
The DNA here is from genome assembly GCA_902623545.1 of uncultured Alphaproteobacteria bacterium. GTDB lineage: Bacteria > Pseudomonadota > Alphaproteobacteria > HIMB59 > CACPNW01. The sequence goes on from CACNUI010000003.1 coordinate 44,531, forward strand.
GCGTTGTAAGAAGTATACTTTTGTTTTCTTCGTTCAATTCAAAATCTTCATTTTTAAGATATTTAATAATTTTATTTATTGCGGGATACAATTTAGTATTTGTATTTGACTCAGCTGAAATTACTAAGGGTGTTCTAGCTTCATCTATTAATATACTATCTACTTCATCAACAATAGCAAAGGCATCATTTTTAAAACATAAACTGTTATAATCATTTTTTAGATTATCCCTTAAGTAGTCAAAACCAATTTCGTTATTTGTTGCATAAACTATATCGCAGTTGTATTGTATAGGTCTACTAATATGATCTAAATCGGATGTTATACATCCTACAGTTAGCCCTAAAAAATTAAAAACTTTACCCATCCAAACTGAATCTCTTTTTGCTAAATAATCATTAACTGTAATTATGTGGACAGAATTGCCAATTAACGAATTTGCATAAGCTGCAAGAGTAGCAACCAGAGTTTTACCTTCTCCTGTTTTCATTTCTGCAATCTTTCCTTCATGAAGTACTTTTCCCCCAATTAATTGAACATCAAAATGCCTCATGTTTACAGTTCTCTTTGATGCTTCTCTTACAACAGCGAATGCCTCAGGTAATATCTCCTCTATCACAGAACCTTTACTTAATTTTTCTTTAAATTCTTTAGTTTTATTCTTAAAGTCAACATTCTCTAAAATTGAGATATCATCTTCAAATCGATTAACTTGATTTACAAAATTATCGTACTTCTTTAATGAATTTGAGCTAATAGATTTAAAAAGTTTGTTAACAATACTAACCATAATATGATAAATGGCTGTTAACATATGAATAAGAAATCTTCTACAACGGAATTAAAACTTACTAGTAATGAAAGACTTTCTTTAAATAATAAAATTAACCTTTATCCAAAAAAATACATAAATTTTGTCCCTGAAGGACTACAATTATTCACTTTTAATTCAGGCTTTAAAAAACAACTTGATGATCTTTTAATAGTTGTATTTGACCAGGTTGTTAATTGTAAATCAGTTTATTCAAAGACTTCTACACCTTCTGCCCCAATTATATGGGATAAAAAAAATAATAAAGGTAATGTAAAAGCTTTAGTAGTAAATTCAGGAAATGCTAATGCATATACTGGTAGCAAAGGTATACAAGTTATAAACGAGTATGTAGATTTTCTATGTTCCAAAATTAAATGCAAGAAAAGTGAAGTACTAGTTTCTTCAACTGGTGTTATTGGAGAAATATTTAAATCAACAAAAATTATTAAAAATATAGCGAAAATTTACAAAACTAAAAATACTAGTTTGTTAAATGCAGCTAAGTCAATAATGACAACTGATACATATCCAAAAATATCTATTCAAAATGTTAAAATAGACAATATTAAATTCAAAATCTATGGCATAGCCAAAGGATCTGGAATGATAAAGCCTAATATGGGCACAATGCTTGCCTATATATTTATAGAAATATCAGTTTCAAAAAAAATTTTAGAAAGATTGCTTAAATATAATCTTGATAATACTTTTAATGCGATTTCTGTTGATAGTGATACATCTACAAGTGATACATTAGTATTATTTTCTTTAAATAAAAAAAAAGTAAATCTATTAAAAAATAAGAATTTATTAGTTTTAAACAAAGCAATTTATAAAATAATGCACGATCTTTCATTAAAAGTTATACAAGATGGTGAGGGTTTATCAAAATTAATAAAAGTTAATGTTCAAAAAAGTAAATCAAAAAATCAAGCAAAAAATATTGCATTTTCAATTGTAGATTCTCCTTTGGTAAAAACTGCTATTGCAGGAGAAGACGCAAACTGGGGAAGAGTTATTATGGCAATTGGAAAATCTAAAGAAAGAATTGAACAAAATAATTTAAAAATATTTTTCGGAAAAAATTTAGTATGTGAAAATGGAAAAAAATCAAAAAAACTAAATTTATCTAAGTTGAACAGATATATGAAAAATAATACAATAGAAATTACAATACTAATTCAAAATGGAAAATTTAATCATACTGTTTATGGTAATGATTTGACTTATAAGTATATAAAAATAAATGCAGATTATAGGTCATAATTATTTTTTCCAAGCTGTAATTATATTTAAATCAATATCTAAAATATAGTTATTGTTTTTAAAGTATTGGTTTTCATAAGTATCTTTTAGCATTCTAAAGTACTGCTTGTTTTCAATAAATTGTCTTTTATCATTATAACAATATGAAAGATTCATAGTTTTAATATCATTTAGTAATTTATCAAAATTTGAATATTCTATTCTTATCTTATCAGCATTAATTGTTGGTGCGTCAAACCTAAGTTTTTTTAGTAATTTAAATATCTCATTGACACTAACTGTGGGGTTGTGCCTTGAGTAACTGCCACTGTAAAGCATTTGATCTACCTTATACATTGAATTAATTAATTGATAAATATTTTCACTACCTGGAATTATAAAGATAAATAAACCATTAGATTTAAGACTATCGAATATACTTTGTAAATTTTCTTCAATATTATCACAAATATGTAAAAAAAAATTACTGTAGACAATATCATATGTATTTTTTTTCAATTCTAAATTAGAGATATTGATTTTTAAATAGTTTATTAATTTTTTATTTTGAAATTTTGACTCACAAATATCTCCCCTTGTAATTTTGCAATTAGAGAATTTATCTTTAATATAATCAAAAGTTAAATCTTCGTTGATACCTATTTCTAAAATATCAGTAGCTGAAATCTTAAGCAGATCTAGAGAATCATTTATTCTTTTTGCAATTATTTCATAAATAAAGTTATTCTTATTATATTTATTTTGTGATCTTAATAGTTTTAAAAATTTTTTATTTATCATTTGAATGTTTTGTGTAATATAATGTTATGGATCTAGCAAATCAAATTACTAATATTTTGACAGATGAATTATCGAACATTAGTGATAAATCAACGGGTATAGTTTTTTTAGAAAAATTAAAATATAAATTAATTGAAAAAATAGAAACTAATATTAAAAATAAAAATTTTAATGAATTTGAAAATATTAATCAAACAAAAATTGAAATAAATAAAAGAAAAATTAATTTTAAACTAATTATCTCTAGTTCTCCAAAAATATATTTAAATACGAAAATTAAAGCAAATCTTCTAGTTATTTGTCTCAAAGAAAGTCTAGGAATTAACATTCAAAATCAAAATAATAAAAAAAATTTTACGTTTAATTGTATTCCATTTACAGGAATAGTTTTACCTATTGATACAAAATGTAGTTTAAATCTAAATAAAAAATCGGTAATATTAGAGATATATTATGAAGACGATTTCTTGGATATTGAAAATACCAAAAAAAATATAATATAAAGTAAATGATAGTATTTAATCTTAGATGTAAAGATTGTGAATTTAATTTTGAAGGATGGTTTGAGTCATCTGCTGAATTCATAAAGCAAAATAAAAAAAACCTAATCAATTGCCCGTCATGTGAAGGTGCTAAAATTGAAAAAGCTTTAATGGCACCAAATTTGAATAAAAAAAGTAACTCTAAACAAAAAAAATTAAAGAAATCAGTTGCCTCCAATATTACAAAACTAAAAAAGATAATTGAAAAAAACTTTGATTATGTTGGTGATAAATTTACAGAAGAAGCAAAGAAAATTAAATATGGAGAAGCAAAGGAGAGATCAATATATGGCGAAGCAACATTAGATCAAAGAAGAGAATTAATTGAAGAAGAAATTGATATTATGCCCTTGCCATTTTCTACAAAGAAAAATAATTAAAACAATTAATTATACTCATATGTACAAAAATAATTTATATTTGTATTATTAGTAAGTTTCCATTCATAATCCAATAAGCTAAATTCTAAACCTTTAATGTCCTTAAATTTTAAATTATTATTTTTTAAACAATTATGAATTTCACTTGGTTTTATAAATTTATTAAATTCGTGAGTGCCTTTTGGTATCCATTTAAGTATATTTTCAGCAATATAAATGGCAGAGATTTTAGAAATAACATTTCTGTTAATAGTGGATATAATTAAAATACCATTTTTCTTTAAATTTTTTTTAATTTTCATGATAAAAACTTTCCAATCATCTAAATGCTCTAAAATTTCAAACATAATTATTACATCAAACTTTTTTTTAATTTTTAATTTTTCTATATTTTGATTAATATAATTAATATTTAAATTATTTTTAGATGCGTGATCATTAGCAATTTTAATATTTTCTTTTACAAAATCAACACCAGTAACTACCGCACCTAATTTTGCTAATGACTCACTTACCAAACCGCCACCACATCCTAGATCCAAAATTTCTGCTTCTACGATATTTTTATTATTTAATTGATCTAATATATATCTAATTCTTAATGGTCTTATCTTATGAAGGACACTGAATTTACCATCTTCATCCCACCATTCCTTAGATAATTTATCAAAAAAATCATGTTCCTTATTATTTGTTTTAGTATTCATCAAAATTCTTGTTTTTTATTACAATAATTATAATACCAAAGTTAATTAAATTTTAAATATAGTCAATGAGTCTTATCGTAATGAAATTTGGAGGCACATCAGTTGCTGATATAAATAAAATTAATAATGTTGCAGACATAGTATTAAAAGAACTTAAATCTAATAAAATAATAGTGGTATTATCTGCAATGGCTGGTGTTACTAATAAAATGCAAGAATATATTAATAATATAGAATCTAATGAAAGAATTGAAAATGATTTAATTTTAACTTCTGGTGAAAGTGTAACAATTGGAATTCTTTCATCAATTTTAAAAAAAAGAAATATAAAATCTCTTCCTCTACTTGGTTGGCAGGTTCCAATAGTTACAGACGATAATCATCAAAAGGCAAAAATTTTAAATATTGATAAAAAGAGAATTAATACTTTTCTTGAATTTAATGATGTATTAGTTATAGCAGGTTTTCAAGGTGTTGATCTTAGCGGAAACATTACCTCTTTAGGAAGAGGTGGATCTGATACAACTGCAGTAGCCATAGCATCTGCAGTTAACGCAGACAGATGTGATATATATACTGATGTTGATGGAGTTTATAGCGCTGACCCAAACATTGTATCTAAGGCAAAAAAAATCCCACAGATGGCTTATGAAGAAATGTTAGAAATGGCTTCAACTGGAGCGAAAGTTTTACACACGAGATCTGTTGAGTTAGCAATGAAAAATAATCTTGTTTTACAAGTGTTGTCATCAATAACTAAAAAATCTGGAACTTTAATTTTGGATGAAAAGAATTTAATTGAAAAAGAAATAGTTAGTGGAGTAAGCTATAGTATGGCTGAATCTAAAGTAACTATCTCAGGTATACCTGATAAACCAGGTATTTCTGCACAAATATTTGGACTCTTAGCAGATCAAAATATTAATGTAGATATGATAGTTCAAAATATATCTCAAGATGGTATAAATGCTAATATTACTTTTACAGTACCAAACAATGAATTAAATTTAGCAAAAGAAACGTTAAAAAATAACTTGAATAAAATAAATTACAAATCCTTGCAAACAGATGAAAATGTTTCTAAAATATCTGTTATTGGTATGGGAATGATGTCACAATCGGGAGTAGCTCAAAAAATGTTTAAAACATTAGCAGATAATTCTATAAATATACTTGCAATATCTACATCTGAAATAAAAATAAGCGTATTAATTGATGAAAGATATACTAATATTGCTGTAAAATCTTTACATGAAGCATATAATTTAATTAATAAAAAATGAAAACAGTTGGTGAATTATTAAAATCTGCAAGACTCGATAATAACTTATCTTTAGATGATGTTTCAAAAGAATTAAATGTATCTAAAGATATAATCGAAAAGTTTGAGTTAAATGATATTCAAGTTGATAAAGATATAGTTTTTTATATCGGTCATTTAAGGTCATATTGTAATTATTTAAAAATTGATGCTGATTTTATTTTAGAAAATTTTAAAAAGGAAATATCTTATTTTAAAGTTGATGTAGTAGATGAGCTTCCTAAGCCATCTATAGAAAATAGAAATTTTAGATTTAAAAAATATTTTCCAATAACAACAATCGTATTTATATTTATTAGTTTTTATATACTATTTGTAAATGACTTTAGTACTGATGAACAATATGCTTTGATTCCTGACCTACCTGAAAACTATATTCCAGTAATTGAAATGGCAGATATGAATAAAGTAGTAGAATTAAAATCAAAAAATAATGAACCACCAAAAAATCTTGAAATAAATAATTTTACTTCAGCAAACGCATCGACTGAACAAAATATTAATGAACAAAAACACAAAGTAACATTAAAAATTTTAAATCCAACTTGGCTTCAATTAAGGAATGATAAAAATGATATAATTATTAGCCGATTAATGGAGAAAGATGAAGAATTCAGCTATGATATGAATTTAGAATATAACATTACATCAGGAAACGCTGGAAATATATTAGTAATTATAGACAATAATGTACGTGGAAAAATTGGAAAATATGGTGATATTGTTGATTCTTTTATTTTAGATAAAAATTTTAATAACTAGCTAAATGCTAAGACCCTACCAAAATATAGAAAGAAGAAAATCACGCGTAATTAACGTCGGGAATATAAAAATAGGTGCAAACAATCCTATAGCTGTTCAAACAATGACAAATACTTTAACATCAAATCCAATTGAAACAATTTCGCAAATAGAAAGATGCGCTAAATTAGGTGCAGATATAGTTCGTGTGTCTGTACCTGATAAGGAATCGACAAATGCTTTAAAAGAAATTTGTAAAAAAAGTAGAGTTCCAATTATTGCAGATGTTCATTTTCATTACAAAAGAGCAATTGAAGCTGCAGAAAATGGAGCATCTTGTTTAAGGATAAATCCAGGAAATATTGGAAGTGTAGAAAGAATTAAAGAAATCATAAAAGCAGCAAAAAATAATAATTGTTCTATAAGAGTTGGTGTAAACGCCGGCAGTCTTGAAAAACAAATACTTGAAAAATACTCTGAGCCTAATCCAGAAGCATTAGTAGAGAGTGCAAAACTTAATATAAAAATTCTAGAAGATAATTATTTCACTAACTTCAAAATTAGTGTCAAATCTTCTGATATATTTATGTCTATTAGTGCCTACAATAAACTGGCAAAAATATGTGATTATCCACTACATTTAGGTATTACTGAAGCTGGAGGCAGAAGAACTGGATCGATAAAATCATCTATAGGAATAGGTAATTTATTATTGTCTGGAATTGGAGATACAATAAGAGTATCATTATCAGATGATCCTGAGGAGGAAGTTAAGGTCGGATTTGAAATTTTGAAAAGTCTAGGTCTTAGAAATAGAGGTGTAAAAATTATATCTTGTCCTTCATGTGCTAGACAGCAGTTTCAAGTAATAAATACAGTAAAAAATTTAGAAAGAAGATTAGAGGATATTTCTACACCAATTACTGTTTCAATAATAGGCTGTGTAGTCAATGGGCCAGGAGAGGCAACAATGACAGATATAGGAATTACAGGTGGTGGGAATAATACACATATGATTTATTTAAATGGAAAAAAAAATAATGTCGTAAAAAATATTGATTTAGAAGATTATCTAGAAAATTTAATTCGAAAAAAATCAAAGGAAATGGAGTTATCAAGCTAATATGAAATTACGATCTGTAAGAGGAACTCATGATTTGTATGGTCACGATATTAATAAATATAATAGGATTTATAACATCGTGTCAAAACACGCCTTGTTAAATAATTTTATAGAATTACAAACCCCTATTTTTGAATTTACAGATTTATTTTCTAAACCTTTAGGCGATCAATCAGATGTTGTCCTTAAAGAAATGTACACTTTTAAAGATAGAAATGAGGATTTGTTAACTTTACGTCCAGAATATACGACGCCTATGATTAGAGCTGCAATTACAAATAATCTTTTAGAGGAACTGCCTTTAAAAATTTATGGTTTAGGCCCAATGTTTAGAAGGGAAAGACCTCAAAAAGGAAGATATAGGCAATTTAACCAAATAAACTTTGAAGTTTTCGGTTCAAGTGATTTTATTATTGACCTAGAACTAATATCTTTAGCTAATGAAATATTAAATTCAATAATACCTAGTGATAAATATACACTAAATATAAATTCTCTTGGAGATTACAAAAATTTAAAAAATTATAAAGAAAGCTTAAGTAAATATTTTAATCAAAATAAAACAAAACTCTCAATTGAGAGTAAAATAAAAATTGATAAAAATCCAATTAGAATTTTAGATTCAAAAAATGATGATGATATAATGGTTTCAAAAAATGCTCCAAAAATTTATGAATTTCTATCTGATGAATGTAAAATACATTATGAAAATATTAAAAAAGGTTTAGAGCTTTATAATATAGATTATGCAGAAAATTCTAATTTAGTTAGAGGTTTAGATTATTATTGCAGTACAGTCTTCGAATTTAAAACAAAAGATCTTGGTAGTCAGGATACTCTTATTGGTGGTGGGAGATATGATGGTTTGATAGGATCACTAGGCGGACCTAATATTCCTGGAATTGGATGGGCTGCAGGAGTTGAAAGAATTTCAATGTTAATGGAAGAAATTAATGTTGACGAACCCCGTATTCATATTGCGATCTCAGATGAGAAATTTAAAAACCACCTTATAAAAATTATAAATTATTTTAGAAAAAACGAGATTATTTTTTTCTGGAATTATAAATATAATTTAAAAAAATCATTATCAAAAGCTAATTTTAAAAATGCAGACTTTGTTGTGATAATTGGAGAGAATGAATTTAACAATAATTTTTATACATTAAAGCAACTAAGCACAGGTAATCAATTCGAGCTGGATATTGATAACATTAAAAAATTTTTAAATGATAAATTTTGATACTCAATTTACAAATATATTAGATAAATATAATAAAATTGAAAACTCATTGAATACTATGGATAATTCAAATTCAGAAAATTTGATAAAACTAAATAGGGAATATGCAGAATTAAAACCAATAGTTGATAAAATAGAAGAATATAGAAAAGAGCAGCAAGAAATATTAAACCTTGGTGAATTAATTAAAGACTCTGATCAAGAAATAATTAAAATTGCTGAAAAAGAGTTAATTGAAAAAAAGAATATAATAAAATTACTTGAGAACGAACTATTACGTTTATTATTACCCAAAGATTTAAATGATTCAAAAAATTCAATCTTAGAAATAAGAGCTGGTACAGGTGGAGATGAAGCATCTTTATTTGCATCGGATTTATTATCAATGTATCAAAAGTATGCCGATCTAAATTCATGGAATTTTGAAATACTATCAATATCGGAAACTGGCTTAAAGGGTGTTAAGGAAGTTATATGTAATATATCTGGCAACAATGTATTTGCAAAGCTTAAATATGAATCTGGAGTACACCGAGTTCAAAGAATTCCAACAACTGAGAGTAATGGCAGAGTTCATACTTCTGCAGCGACTGTTGCAGTTCTACCAGAGGCAGAAGAAATTGATATAGATATACAGGAAAAAGATTTAAGAATTGATGTATTTAGGTCAAGTGGTCCAGGTGGACAATCTGTTAACACAACCGATAGTGCAGTTAGGATTACACATATACCTAGTGGAATAGTAGTGTCTCAACAAGATGAAAAATCACAACACAAAAATAAAGCTAAAGCTATGAAAATTTTAAGATCAAGATTATTAGATAATGAAATTCAATTAAAAAATAAAGAAAGATCTGAAAATAGAAAAACACAAGTTGGCTCAGGTGATAGATCAGAAAGAATTAGAACTTATAATTTTCCACAAGGAAGAGTATCCGATCATAGAATTAATTTAACTCTTTATAATTTATCTGAAATTTTGGCTGGAAAAATTGAAGACTTAATTAATCCATTAATAGCTGAGGAAGAAAGTAAAAAACTTGCAGATATGCAAAATGAATAACATTATAAAAAGTAGCCTTCTTGAATTAAAAAAAAAAAATTTTTTAAATCCTGAGCTTGACTTGAAATTACTTCTTCAAGAAGCTTCATATAAAAAAAAAGAAATAATATTAAGTAATTTAAATATTGATGACATTGACATTAATTATTTTAATTTATTAATTTCAAAAAGATTAAATAGGGAGCCAGTATCCAAAATTCTCAAAAGAAAATATTTTTGGAAAAATCAATTTTTTGTTAATTCTGATGTATTAGACCCTAGGCCAGAATCAGAATTGATAATTGAAGAAGTATTGAAAAACATAAATGACAGAGATAAGAGTATGAAAATATTAGATGTAGGTACAGGATCTGGCTGTTTGGCAATTTCATTAGCAAAAGAATTAAAAAATTCCAAAGTTACAGCTATCGATGTTTCACAAAAAGCTTTGGCAGTGGCCAAAAAAAACGTGAAGCTACATAATATGGGCAATCAAATAGAAATAAAAAATAGGAAAATAGAAAATATAAAAAATAAATTTGATATTATTGTTTCTAATCCACCATATATAAATGAAAATGAATATAGAAACCTACAAGTAGAAATTAGAAATTTTGAACCAAAGGTTGCATTGCTGGGTGGGGAAGATGGATTAAAATTCTATAGATTATTTGCAGAAAATGTTGAAGGAATAATGAATAAAAACTCAATATTTATTTGTGAAATTGGTAGTAGTCAGTTAAATTCATGTAAATCAATCTTTAGTAAAACAAACTTAATTTTAAAAAAAATATCAAAGGATTTACAAAATATTGACAGAACACTGACATTTTTAAAGATATGAGTTGAATTTTTTTTTTATCTATATATAGATGCGATAAATAAATTAACATTTTTAATTAAAAATTAAATATATTAATTTCCATTAAATATTATGTATAAAAAAAATATCGGTAGAACGACGTATAAATCAAATCGGAGAACAACTTTTAAAAAAAGTGGTTACCAAAATTTTAAAGGTAGAAATAAAGGTAATATATCTCAACAATATAATAAATATTTAAAATTGGCTAAGGAAGCATTTAGATCAGGTGATCGAGTCCAATCAGAATATTATTATCAATTTACAGATCACTATTATAGATTAATGATTGAACTAGGTATTAATATTGAAGATACTTCACAACTTGAAGAATTAAAAGAAATATCAACTGAAGAAAAAGATAATTCAAACTCAGATGTATCTTCTAATGAACCTGAAACAGAAAAAGAATCTAATCAAGACTCAATTGAATCAATACCTTTCATTGCAGAGCCATCAAAGGATAAAAGAACTAGATCTAATAAATAAATTATTCATATAAAAGATTTAAATGGTCAGCGTATATCTTTTTATATTCTTTGTTAAATCTTTTTAATTCATCTCCTTTTAATATTTTTCCTGACGGTAATTTTAAATTTAAGGGATTTATTTGTTTATTCTTAAATAATATTTCATAATGTAAATGTGGACCTGTAGATCTCCCGGTAGAACCTACATATCCAATTATATCACCTTGATTAACTCTTACACCTTGTGAAATTCCTTTTTTATAATTTGATAAATGAGCGTAAGCTGTTTTATAATCATTATTATGTCTAATTCTAATATATTTACCATATCCACCATTGTAACCTATATATTCGACAACTCCATTTCCACCAGCGTATATAGGGGTTCCTATTGGAGCGGCAAAATCGACTCCTTTGTGCATCTTATTAAATCCAGAAATAGGATGTTTTCTCATTCCAAAGTTAGATGAAATCCTTGCACCGTCAAGAGGAGTTTTTAAGATTGATTTTTTAACATTTTTACCTTCTCTATTAAAATAATCAGTATAACCCTCATCTGTTAAAAATTTAAAATATTCAATTTTTTTTTCATTAATAGAAATTAATGCATAATTTATGTCTTTGTACTTAATTGAATTATTTTCTTTAATTTCTATATACTCAAAAGAAAGAGAAACTAATGTATTTACTCTTATATCTCTTTGAAAATCTAAATCAAAACTAAACAGTTTTATTAAATCTATTAATATGCTTTGTGGAATATCATTTTTCAATCCATCGGAATATAAGGATTCAAGTATATAAAATTCTTTTGACACTTGATGAATTTCTTTTTTAAGTTTTTTTTCAAAAACATTAATTTTTTCTGACATTTCAATAACTAATACATTATCAATTTCTTTATATATTTCTATTTTTTGAACTTCTTTATTATTATTTAAAAAGAAATTAATTTCCTGGCCAATGTTTAACTTACGTAAATCAAAATATGCCCCAATTATATTAATTATTTCAAAAATTTCTCTTTCAGATAGATTAAATTTATTTAAGATTGATGAAAAAGTATCTCCTTTTAAAACGTTTATTTTTTGTTTTTGAAATTCTTCACCTACTTTTTGAAGTGTAATTTTTTTATTATTATTTTCAATTTGTATTTTTGTTATTTCTTCAAAATTATCTGATTCTTTATTTTCTATTTTACTGGTTTTGATATGATTGTTTGAAAAGTTGACCTTAATTAAATTTAAATAGTTAGTATAAATAAAGTAAAACCCTATAACTATCAAAGTTAAATAAACAAAGTACTTAATATTTAGAATCACTTTATATAATTTGAATTATAATAATTTAGAGGTTTTAACTTATCATTACTTTTTACTCTTAGTACTTCACAAATAAAAATTATATGATCTCCTTTTTTAATTTTATCTATTAATTTGCATTCTAAATACCCAATACAATTTGGTAAAAAAAAAGTATTGTGAATACCTTTAAGAAATTTAATTTTTTTAGTATCTGGATTTTTTTGTGAGAAATGATCTGAAAATTTTTTTTGATTTTGTGAAAGTATATTTACAGTTAAGTATTTTGAGTTAAGAAAAGTATTTATTGATGAAGAATAATTACCTAATGAAAATAATATTAAGGGCGGGTTTAAAGATAAAGAATTAAAAGAGTTTACTGTTTTACCATGAACTTGGCCATTTTTTTCTGCAAAAATAACTGTCACTCCAGTAGTAAATTTACTTAATGTTTTTTTAAAATTTTTTTTGTTAGTTTTTCTCATAATTTTTTTTGCATATAAACTGAATCAATCCACTTATTTTTTTTAAAACCGATCTTTTTTAAAGTTCCAATATGTTTAAATCCATTTTTTTCATGAATTTTAATTGAAGCAATATTATCAGAACCTCCAATCACCGCTATAAGATTTTTTATTTTTTTATTTTTTTTACATTCATTTATTAATTTTCTTAAAAGTAAAGATCCAAGTCCTTGATTAGTGTTATTTGGGCTAATATAAATTGAGTGTTCGAAAGTAAATCTATAACCACTTTTTTCTCTAAACTTATTTACAAAGGCAATTCCTACAACTTTATTTTGTATTTTCAATAAAAGTAATGGTAGTTTGTTTTGTCTGATTGCAATTAGCATTTCATTGAATTTTTGGATTGAGAGGACTTTTTCCTCAAAATTAGATAAAGAATTTAAAATGAAATAATTATATATTTTTAAACCCTCTATAATTTCTCTTCTATCAATATTATTTGTTTTAATTTCCATTTTACTTGGATATCTATAGATTTATTTAAATTTAGGAATATTTATTTAAATATGGGTGTGTAGCTCAGCGGTAGAGCACTGCCTCGACACGGCAGTGGTCACAGGTTCAATCCCTGTCACACCCACCATTTAAATTTATTAATTAATGTTCTTGAATTTTAATAATACGATCTAAATAGATTATATGTTAAAATGCTTTATACTTGCAACACTATTTTCGTCTATAGTTTTTCTGATTATTGATGTGATTTGGTTAAGTTATGCAACTAAGTCATTTTATAGACCATTAATTGGAAACCTTTTAACAGATAAGCCGGTTTTATGGGCAGCAGCACTCTTTTATATTTTATATGTTGCTGGAGTCGCAATAGTTGTAATTCAGCCATGCATACATGATAGCAGTATAATGAAAACAATATTTATAGGTTTTATATTTGGTCTTGTTGCGTATGGAACATATAATTTAACAAATATGGCTGTTTTGAAAGGATGGTCTCCTACAGTAGTATTTGTAGATATGATTTGGGGAGGTTCTCTAACTGCATTTTCAGCAGGTTCAGGAATATTCATTGCAAAAAAAATATTAAATATATAGCAACTTAATACAATCTTTTTAATCCATATTCCAAAATATTCAAAAGTATTCCGTTTGATCTTAAAAAATTTTTATATTTTTTTTTAAAATTCTTAATTTTATTATTACAGATTTCTAATGCCTCTTCTTTACCTACAGCTTTAGATAAAATACTTTTGCCTTGTTTAATATCTTTGCCTGGTGTTTTACCAATTTTTTTAAATGTCCCATTTTCATCAATAAAGTCATCAGCTATTTGAAATATTAATCCAAACAATAATCCATATTCCTTTGCAAATTTTATCTTCTCAGCTTTACAGTTTGCCAAAATAAATGGTGATGCGAAACAAAATTCAAATAATCTACCAGTTTTATTTAAATACATATTTAAAATTTTATTCTTACCAATATTTTTATTTTCAAATTCTAAATCTAATGATTGACCTAATGCGAGACCTTTATGTCCCAGACATAAGGAAAGGTAGTTTACAACTTTTAAATTTGTACTGAAGTTTACATTTTTTAAACTACTAGATATTAACTCATATGCTAAATCATGTAACGAGTCTCCTGCTAAAATTGCAGTGGCTTCGTTAAATTTTTTATGTGTGCTTAATTTTCCCCTTCTATAATCATCATCATCCATGCATGGTAAATCATCATGAATTAATGAATATGAGTGAATACATTCTATAGAGGCACCTAGAATAAATGAGTTATTGTCATTGATTTTAGCAATTTTTGATGCCTGATTCACTAAGAATGGCCTTATTCTTTTACCTCCATTATTTGAGCCATAATAAATTGCTTTTGATAGAGTTGAATTGTTAAGTTTTTCTTTTAGTAGTTTTTTAAATTTTCTATCAAATTGTATTTTATTACCATTTATTAACGTTTTTAAATTCATTTCTAACAATTGTGTTTGAGATAATTTTTAAATTATTTAATACATTAAAACTATTATTATGAGAATAGAAGAAGAAATAAAGCTAGATTATTCAGATGTCCTTTTCAGACCTAAGAGAAGTACTTTAAAGAGTAGAAAAGACGTTGATTTAAATCGTACCTATAAATTTAAATATTCAAATTTTATATGGAAAGGTACACCAATTATTGCCTCAAATATGGATGGTGTAGGCGAAATAAACTTAGCAAAAAAATTATCATCTTATAAGTTGATGACTGCTCTAACTAAACAACATACAATCAAGCAAATTGAAGCTATATATAAGCTAAAAGATTTACCTAATTTTGTTGCTTTAAGCTGTGGTACAAATTTAGATAGTTTTACTAGATTAAATAAAATTTTAAAAAAATATCCAAAATTCCAATTTATATGTATTGACGTAGCTAATGGCTATTCAGAAAACTTTAGTCACTTTGTATCAAATGTGAGAAAAAAATATCCAAAAAAAACAATTATTGCAGGTAATGTTGTTACTGCAGATATGACTCAGGAACTAGTTTTAAGTGGCGCAGATATTGTAAAGGTTGGAATTGGGCCCGGAAGTGTTTGTACAACAAGAATTCAAACAGGAGTAGGCTATCCACAGCTTAGTGCAGTAATGGAGTGTGCTGATGCAGCACATGGATTAGGCGCTCATATAATTGCTGATGGTGGCTGTACATGCCCTGGTGATGTTGCAAAAGGATTTGGAGCTGGAGCAGATTTTGTAATGCTTGGTGGTATGTTAGCAGGACATAGAGAAGGTGGAGGAAGTATTATTAAAGAAAAAGGAAAACAATTTATTGAATTTTATGGATCTAGCTCTGAAGAAGCTAATGAAAAACATTACGGAGGTTTAGCTGATTATAGATCTTCAGAAGGTAAGAAAGTAAAACTACCTCTTAAAAATTCTATTGATAAGACAATTAAAGATATTTTAGGAGGAGTAAGGAGTAGCTGTACATATGTTGGAGCACCTTCATTAAAACAACTAAGTAAGTGCACAACATTTGTAAGAGTAAATAATCAATATAATGATACTTTTGGAAAAATATAACTTAGTAGCCAATGGCCATACCATCTTTCCTAGGGTCTGAACCACCAACTAAAATTCCATTTTTTCTATCGATCTTGATACACTGACCACCTCCAATTGCATTTTTTTCTATTGATATAGTGTGACCAATAGACTGTAATTTTTGAATTACCTCAGTATTTAACGATTTTTCTACTTTAAGAACATTATCTAAAGCAAATGTTCGAGGAAAGTCTAATGCCTCCTGAACACTCAAATTATAATCAATTATGTTTTGTAAAACATGAGTTTGACCAATTGGTTGATATTGACCACCCATTACTCCATAACAAAGAACAGTTTCATTATTCTCATTTGTCACTAGTCCTGGTATTATTGTATGAAGAGGTCTTTTGCCACCTTCAATAGAATTTGGATGACTGTCTTCTAATCTGAAATTTACTCCACGGTTTTGAAAAAGAATTCCAGTTTCTTTACTTGTTATACAACTTCCAAAACTATGACATATTGAATTAATAAAAGAAACAGCATTTAAATCTTTGTCAACAACTGATAAATAGACTGTTTCTGGATTTGAGGTTACATATAACTTTTTAGATGTATAAACTTTATTTAAATCAATTTTTGAAGATAAATTATTTATCGAATCTTTATTTAATAATTTTTCTGTTTCAACTTTATTAAATAATGGATCACCAAATAAAGTTTCTTTTAATTCATAACATACTTTCGTTATTTCAGACTGTAAATGATATCTTTCAAAACTTGACTGACTATATTGACTAGTTTTTAATTTTTCATGTAAAGCCATCATTAATAAAACTACAATTCCAGGACCATTAAGAGGGCATTGATGTATTTTTAATTTTTTATAGTCATCATAAATTGTTGGTGAAAATATTGTTTTCTGAGAATTAAAGTCATCTTCAGTATGTAAGCCACCTAAATTTTTTAATGTCTCAACCATATCTTTTGTTATTTCACTATTGTAAAAACCTTCAATTTTATTTTTGCTTATTTTTTTTAATGTATTTGCCAAAGGAATATTTTTAAATATTTCTCCAAATTTGTAACTTTTATTATTTTTTAAAAAAATTTTTTTACTAAATTCATTTTTTAAAAGTAATCCCTCTTTTTCTTTCCAAGATTTTGCTTCTACTTCATGTATAGGAAAACCATTTCTTGCATAATTTTCAGCACCTTCTAGTACTTCTTCCAAATCTAGACATCCATATTTATCATGCATCGAGCACCAAGCATGAACTGCACCTGGAATTGTTACTGAATGTGCGCTTGTTAATCCAATTTTATTTATTTTATTTTTATTAAAGAATTCCAAATTAGCTTTTTTAGGCGCAATACCAGATCCATTTACTGATACGGGATTTTTACCATTCAATGCGATTATAGCAAAACAATCACCACCCAAACCTGTTGCACTTGGACAAACAACAGATTGTACAGCACTCGCAGCAATAGCCGCATCTATCGCGTTTCCTCCTTTTTGCAGTATTTTTACAGCCTCCATTGAGCTAAGAGGATTTGAGGTTGCTGCCATTCCATTTTGGGCTAAAACATTGGATCTTCCAGGAAATGATAACTGTCTCATAATTAATTGTTTATTATTATATGTTTGACAAAACAAATCCTAGAATTTAAAGGCTTTTTTTTATGAAAGTCAAATGCTCACTTAAATCAGCTAAAACGAGAGATAAGGATTGTAAACTTGTGCGAAGAAAAGGTAGAATTTATGTTATTAACAAGAAAAATCCTAGAATGAAAGCTCGTCAAGGCTAAAAACTTTCAGCAATATATTTCTCTGCCTCTAAAGCTGCCATACAACCAGTTCCGGCTGCTGTCACAGCTTGTCTATAAATTTTGTCTTTAACATCTCCTGCAGCAAAAACCCCCTTTACACTTGTTTGAGTACTATCATTTTTTGTAATAATATAATTTTCATCGTCCATCTCTAATTTACCCTTAAATAATGATGTTGCAGGATCATGACCAATTGCAATGAATGCACCATTTGTATCTATTGTTGATTTAATCTTATTTTTTGTATTTTCTAATATTACTTTTGTTAAAGTATATGGATTCTCATAACCAATGAACTCTAAAACTTTATGATTCCAAATTACTTCAATTTTATTATTATTAAATAGTCTATCTTGAAGTATTTTCTCTGCTCTCAATTGATCCCTTCTATGCACAAGTATAACTTTTGATGCAAATTTTGTAAGAAATAAGGCTTCTTCTACAGCACTGTTTCCACCCCCAACAACAATAACTTTTTGATCTTTAAAGAAAAAACCATCACAAGTTGCACAGGCTGATATTCCAAATCCCTTAAATTTATTCTCACTTTCTATATTTAACCATCTAGCTTGTGCTCCAGTTGCAATAATAACTGATTTAGAATTAAATTCTGTACCAGACTCCGTTTTTGAGACAAACGGATTTCTTGAAAAATCTACTGATGTAACTATGTCATTATGAAATATTGTACCAACATTTAGTGCTTGCTTTTTCATTTCTTCCATGAGCCATGGACCTTGAATAACATCACCAAACCCTGGATAATTTTCAACATCTGTTGTAATTGTTAATTGACCACCAGGTTCTAATCCAGATACTAAATGAGGTTTTAAATTGGCTCTTGCTGCATATATTGCAGCAGTGTATCCTGCTGGCCCAGATCCAATTATTAGAACATTATTCTCAATTTTATTCATTAATATTATGCAATTAATATTTTAATTATTTTTTTCAACAGGCCAATCAGTTATAAAAGAAACATAGTTAACCTGAATACATCTTCTTTCTTTTTTAATTTCTTTTAATTCAAGACCGTGCCACGTATCTTCTCCAGATGAAAAAAAATAACCAGAATTATGGATATATTCAATAGTCTTTACAAGTTTAAAATTATTATTATATAAATCGGTTCCTAAATTTGAAGACTCATTATAAGGATTAGCCCAAATCATCATTGTCATTAATTTTTCTGAAATATCTTTATGCGGCTTTAACCAAAATCCTTTTTTATCACCAATTATTTCTAATCTTACGTAAGAATTTGATAGATCTTTGTTTATTAGATTGGAAATTTGGTTGACTAAATTTGAGCTTTGAAGTGAATTTATTAAATTTTTAAGATTTGGAAAATTATTGCAATTATTTTTATCAACAAATAGTCTTAATTTACCATCCAGCCCCTTTCCAGTGTGATCTGCAGCTCTTGTTCCATCATATGCCCGATCACCGCTTGGTAGATCTGAATATGAAATCTCATCTAATGTGTCTTTGTCTAGGCAATTGTTAAAGATCCAGTGTTTGAATGGGTATTCTTCATGAGTTATATTAGATAGATTCATTAATTCCTTCTATAATCCTTTCTTTTATAATTCCAGCGATTCTTTTACTTTCATCAAGTTTATTATAAGTCCAATATTCAAGTTTCTTAGTAAACTCAAGATCTCTAGTAATATTCAATTTTCTAAACTCATTATGGAACCTTTCAAATCTTAGACTTTTTCTTTTAAATGGTAATTGATAAACATAAATTGGTTTTCCAGATATTGAAGCCTCAGAAATCATTGATGTTGAATCTGATGTAATAATAAAATGTTTTGAATTATAGATTGCAAATTCATATGGATTTTTTCCATTGCCCAGCCACAGATTGGCAATTGATGATAATTCATTACTTAAAAAATCTTTAATCTTCTTACTTGTGCGTCTTGAAGTAATTATTAGTAATTCTATTTTTTTATTTTCTTGTTTTAAGAGTTTAATTTGTTTACAAATATTATAGGCCTCTTCTAAATTAAATAAATAATGGTTATTTTCTCCACCAATTATACATGAAACTAAATTTTTTGTATTTATATTAAAATTTTGATTAGAAACTTTTTCTTTCTTAAAATTATGAATAGAGCCAACAGAGTTTATTACATTTCGACCTATAAAATCATCATGATTTGGTGCAATTATGTAATTGAAATATTTTGAAGACATTTTTGGATTTTGTATATGAATGTTAATAACTTGAGGAAATTTTTTTTTGAGATAAGTAGATAGATATACACTTTTTCTTCCACAACTAATTATAATATTTGGATTACTATTTGGTAATTTATTTTTAAATATCCATTTATAAACAGGTAAAAATCCAGGTTGTAATTTATTCCATGGAAAAAATACATCTGTTTTTATTTCTGCAATATTTTTACCTAATTCAAATGCTAATCCTCGTGTTTGGCTAATCATACCTTGAGAGCCATCAGTTAATGTCCAGATTTTTGGATTATTTATGTTCAAATGTACTTTACAGATATTATTGTATAGCTTTTTATACCTTTTGGGCTATTAATTTCAACACTGTCATCTTTTGATTTTCCAATTAATCCTCTTGCCAATGGACTGTTAATTGATATTTTTTTATTTTCTATATCTGATTCATATTCTCCAACAATTTGATATTTCTGTTTTTTTCCATCATCATCATCTTCTATTTCGACGGTTGCACCAAATTTTATATCTTTGCCGCTCATATTTTTTATATCGATAACTTCAGCTCTACTAATTGAACTTTCTAAGTCTGCTATTCTTCCTTCAATAAGGCTTTGTTGATCTTTGGCATATTGATATTCAGCATTTTCTGATAAATCACCATGTCCTCTTGCTTCAGCAATCGCAGCTATAATATTAGGCCTATCTTCTGATGTTAATTTTTTTAATTCATCTTGAAGTTTTAAATAACCCTCTTTTGTCATTGGAATTTTATTCATAAATACATGATGTTTTATTTATTTTTTTAAGTCAACAAAATTAATTTTTTAAGTCAACAAAATTAATTTATAGTCTGCAAGCTCCTAATCGTAAAATCATTATTTCTAATATGATCTATTGCATCAACTGCAATTCTAGCTCCAGCTATTGTTGTGTAATATGGTATATTATACATCAATGAGGTTCTTCTTATACTATAACTATCTCTTATTGAGGTTTGAGACTTTGTAGTATTAATTACTAGATCAATTTCATTTTTTATTAAAGAGTCAACTATGTGCGGGCTTCCTTCTTTAACTTTATTAATTTGCGTAGCATTAATATTATTATCATTTAAATATTTTGCAGTTCCTTTTGTTGCAATCAATTTAAATTTCATCTCAAGTAATTTTTTTGCTGTAGAAATAATATTTTCTTTATTACCATCGTCGATAGAAATAAATACATTGCCTTTTGATGGCAATAAATTTCCACAAGCAATTTGACTTTTTATGTAAGATGATAGAAAAGTTTTATCTATTCCCATTACCTCACCAGTAGATTTCATTTCTGGTCCTAAAATTAAATCCACACCATCAAGTTTATTGAAAGGAAAAACTGATTCTTTAACACTATAAGTTGTTAATTTTGATTGTTTATAATTCGCTAGAATATCTTTTAAATTATCTCCAATCATGGTCTTTGCTGCAATTTTTGCAATTGGAATTCCTCTTGCTTTAGCAACAAAAGGAACTGTTCTACTAGCCCTAGGATTTACTTCTAAAACATAAATTTTTTTATTTTTAATAGCTAACTGAGTATTCATTAACCCTATAACATTAATTTTGTTTGCGATACTGCTGACCCATTCAATAATCTGATCTTGAACATCTTGATTAATAGAGTAAGGTGGAAGTGAACAAGCACTATCACCAGAATGTATACCAGCCTCTTCAATATGTTCCATTATTCCTGCAACAAATATTTCTCCATTTTTATCTCTAATTATATCAACATCAATTTCTTTGGCATTTTCTAAATATTGATCAATCAAAATTACATTGTTAGCTGAAACTTGCATTGCTTCATTTGCAAAAGAGTATAAATTTTCAGAATTGTAAGCAATTTGCATTGCTCTACCTCCTAATACATATGATGGCCTTATTAAAACAGGATAACCAATTTCTGAAGCTATGCTTTTAGTTTGTTCTATAGAATTTGCAAATCCATTCTTAGGTTGATTAATATTTAATTCATTTAATATTTCACTAAATCTGTCTCTATCCTCTGCAAGATCAATTGCTTCAGTTGAAGTGCCGATAATTTTTATACCCGCCAACTCAATCTCTTTAGCAATTTTTAATGGTGTTTGACCACCGAATTGTACTAAAGCTCCCAGCACATTTCCATTCGATGACTCTTTATTGTATATCTCTATAACACTTTCTGCAGATAGTGGCTCGAAATATAATCTATCAGCAGTATCATAATCGGTAGAAACAGTTTCAGGATTGCAATTTATCATTACAGTTTCAATACCTTTTTCTTGCAATGCATAAACAGCGTGAACACAACAATAATCAAATTCAATTCCTTGACCAATCCGGTTTGGCCCGCCACCCAATATTATAACTTTATTTTTATTTGTGGGGTTAGATTCGCAAAATTTTATATTTTCAAATTCCCAGTCATAAGTTGAATATAGATATGGTGTCTTTGATTTAAATTCACCTGCACATGTATCAACTAATCTGTATACGGGATTAATTTTATTTTTGTTTCTAAATTCTCGTATTTCTAATTCTGTTATATTTAAAATTGATGAAATTTTTTTATCTGAGAATCCATTTTTTTTAGCAAGTAGAATTGTATTTTTATCTAATTTATTTTTAGACAATAAACTTTCTAAATCAATTAGATATTTAATTTGTTTAATAAACCATTTGTCGTATTTTGTTGCATTATGAATATCTTCAATTTTCTCTCCATTTCTTAATGCTTCACCTACAAGTAACAACCTTTCTGAGGACTGTAATTTGAGCTCTTCAATTATATTTGAATTTAATTTATTTTTATTTTGAGGTTTATCTAATCCAGAAAGACCATATTCAAGAGAGCTAAAACCTTTTTGTAAAGACTCATTAAATGACCTTCCAATACTCATAGCTTCACCAACTGATTTCATTGATGTTGTTAAGTATGAGTCAGCACCTTCAAATTTTTCAAATGTGAACCTAGGAATTTTTGTTACTATATAATCAATTGTTGGTTCAAAACTTGCTGGAGTTGTTGTAGTTATATCATTTTGTAATTCATCCAACGTATATCCAATAGCAAGTTTGGCAGCTATTTTAGCTATGGGAAAGCCTGTTGCTTTTGAAGCAAGCGCTGACGATCTACTTACTCTAGGGTTCATTTCAATAACATTTATTTCGCCATCTAAAGGATTTATTGCAAACTGCACATTTGATCCACCTGTATCTACGCCAATTTTTCTTAAAACTTTTATGCTATCATTTCTTAAAACTTGATATTCTTTATCCGTTAATGTTAAGGAGGGTGCAACAGTAATACTATCTCCGGTATGAACTCCCATAGGATCTACGTTTTCAATAGAACAAACAATAATACAATTGTCTTTATTATCTCTTACAACTTCCATTTCAAATTCTTTCCATCCAGATACAGATTTTTCAACTAATATTTGATTTGTTGGACTTGCATTAAGACCTCTTTCAGATAATTTTTTAAATTCTATATCACTATATGCTACACCTCCTCCAGTACCTCCTAATGTAAAGCTTGGTCTAATTACTAAAGGTAATCCTAATTCTTTTTTAACTTTCTCGGCTTTATTTATATTATCTACAACAAAACTTTTAGGACATTTTAAACCAATTTCCCTCATAGCATCTTTAAACTTTTGTCTATCTTCAGCTATCTCTATTGCATCAGGATTTGCTCCTATCATTTTTACGTTGTATTTTTTTAGTATACCTGCTTTAAACAAATCCATGGAAACGTTTAATGCAGTTTGACCTCCCATTGTTGGAAGAAGAGCATCTGGTTTTTCAATCTTTATTATTCTTTCAACAAATTCTTTAGTTATTGGTTCAATATATGTTTGGTCAGCTAATTCTGGATCAGTCATAATCGTAGCTGGATTTGAATTAATCAAAATTATTTCATAACCCTCATCCTTAAGAGATTTACAAGCTTGTGCACCAGAATAATCAAACTCACATGCCTGACCAATTACAATTGGCCCAGCGCCCACAATCAAAATCTTTTTAATATCAGTTCTTTTTGGCATACTTAACTATAAGATTATAAAATTCTAAAAAAAGATAATGACTATCATGGGGACCAGGTGAGGCTTCTGGATGATACTGAACACTAAATACAGGCTGAGTTTTATGTTTAAAGCCTTCATTAGTTCCATCAAATAAAGAAATATGTGTTTCAATGATATCTTTTGAAAAAGATTCTCTATCAACTTCAAAACCATGATTTTGAGAAGTTATTTCAACAAAACTAGTTAAGAGGTTCTTAACAGGATGATTTGAACCTCTATGACCCTGAAACATTTTTTTTGTTTTAGCACCTAAAGCCAAGCTTAATATTTGATGTCCTAAACATATTCCAAAAATTGGTATTTCTTTATCAATTAATTTTTTTAATGTATTAATTATATTTGTACCAGTTGCAAAAGGATCGCCAGGACCATTAGATAAAAATATTCCATCAGGTTTAGTTTTAATAATATCCTCATAACTACTTGATAAATTTAATACTGTAGGATTTAGATTATATTCATGCAAATTTCTTAAAATATTATGTTTTATTCCAAAGTCTAAACAAGTTACATTAAATTTTTTTTTGGATCCATTTACACTCTTTTTACTCCAAGTATTTTCTGCCCAATTGTAACCAATATTTGTTGAAACAACTTTTGCTAAATCTAAATTTTCTAAACCAGACCAATTAGCTATTTCATGATGGAATTTATTAAGTGATTCTTTATTAGTTCCAAAATTTATTAATGCAGCTTTCATTGCACCTTTATTTGCCAGTATTTTTGTTAAATATCTCGTATCTACACCATACAGACATGGTATGTTGTTTTTTATGAAAAATGAATTAAGATCTTCTTCAGCTCTCCAATTTGAATAAAAATTATTTGGCTGATTAATTATACAGCCATCAGCATAAATTTGACTTGATTCTTGATCTTCTGAGTTAGTACCCACTATTCCAATATGTGGAAAAGTAAATGTAATGATTTGTTTTGTATAAGAGGGGTCTGTTAAAGCTTCTTGGTAACCTGTTTGGGATGTATTGAAGCAAAGTTCACCTATAACAGCTTTTTTGACACCAAGACCATATCCTAGCAAAACTTCACCATTTTCTAATACCAATGCGGCGCTTTTATTTGTGGGAAAATTAATTTTTTTTAAGCTTTCCATTATTTTTGTTTAAGCAAAATGATATTTACTAGGCATTTATACTTATCTAGTCAAGGATTAGTTGAAAATAATAAGAAGAATTATATTAATATAATAATTATAAAAATTTATAACTAGGAGTAAATGAGCCAGATGAATTTAATAGATAAAATAGATGAAAAATATAAAAATTCGATTAAAGAAAAAGACAGTAATTCAATAAATACTTTAAGACTTATTAGAAGTGCAATAAAGGATAAGGAAATTTCTCTTAGGGGAAAACAGGTAAATATTACAGACAATGATGTACTATTATTACTTCAAAATCTAATAAAGCAGAGACATGATTCAATAGAAGCTTTTAAGAAAGCGAATCGAGACGACTTAATTGAAAAGGAGAAAGCAGAAATTAATGTTATAGAAAGATTTTTGCCTGAGCAAAAAAATGAAAAAGAGACTGAAGAAATTATAAAAGAAATAATTAAAGAAAATAATCTCTCTACAATAAAAGATATGGGTAAAGTAATGAATATTATTAAATCAAAATATACAGGAGTCATTGATATGGGAGTAGCAGGCAAAATTGCTAAGAGTAACTTAGGTTAAGCATGTCATTTTCGAAAAATGATCTTGAAATTATTAAATCTAAGATTTTACTTTCAGACGAGCTTCGTAAAAAAGTAAATGTAATTAAAAAAGGTAACGATTATTGGTGTTGTTGTCCTTTTCATGAGGAAAAAACTCCATCATGCAAAATTAATGATGATTTTGGCTCATACTATTGTTTTGGATGTGGAGCGAAAGGTGATATCTTTACAATATATACTGAATTATACAACTATACTTTTCCAGATGCAGTTAAAGAATTAGCTCAAAAAGTTGGTATCAAATTAACTGAAGATAACTTTAAGCAAAATAAAAAAAATGAAAATATTTTCAGAATTCTTGAAATTTCAACAAATTGGTTTCAAACTAACCTTCAAAATAACGAAAATTGCAAATTATATTTAAAAAAGAGATTAATTTCAGAAAAAACAATTAATGATTTTAAAATTGGATATTCATTTAATTCAAAATCTTCTCTTTATATGTACTTAAAAGAACAAAATTTTTCTGATGATGATATTATAAAAAGCAATTTAGTAAAAATTGATAATAATAAAAAAATAAAAGATTTTTTTTACAAAAGATTAATTTTTCCTATAGCAAATGAACAAAACAAAATAGTCGGTTTTGGTGGAAGAGTATTAGATAATTCTATGCCTAAATATATTAATTCCCCAGAAAGTTTTTTTTTTAAAAAAAGGGGCATTTTATACAATCTCAATCAAGCAAAACAAAATATAAGATCAAAAAAAAATATTCTTATATGTGAAGGATATATGGACGTTATAAGTTTGTATGAAAAAAATATTAAAACCGCTGTCGCGCCTCTTGGTACTGCTCTAACAGAAACACAACTTTCCTTAGCATGGAAATATGCGAACAAACCAACTATAATGTTTGATGGTGATCTATCGGGTGTAAAAGCATCTTATAAAACCGCTTTGATGGCTTTAAAATATTTATCACCAAATAAATATTTGCAATTTATAAAATTACCACTTAACTATGATCCAGATAGTTATATTAATCAATTTTCATACAATAATTTTATTACAATATTAAAAAAACCAATTTCTATAATTGATTTTATTTTTGAACAATCTTCATCTTCAATTGATTTGAGTCAAGCAGATAATAAAATAAGTTATGATAAATATATTGATGATTTAATTGAAACAATAGAAAATAAAAAAATTAAGTATTTTTACAAAAATGAATTTAAAAAATTATTTTATAGTAAAATAAAACAGAAAAATAAGTCTTCAATAAATTCACAAAATAAATTACCTACTCAACCGCTCTTTGAAAAACAAATTGACTCTTTCGTCCTATCATACCTAAATCATATATCTATAAGGGATGATCTATTTAGCATGTTAAATGAAAGTAATTTATTAGATAAGAGCAAATTAGAATTCCTAAGTTTTTTTCAAAACTCAAAATACAAGACGTTTCTATTTAAAGACTTAAAAAATTTAAACCTACCAAAATCAATCGAAGAAACACTAAGTAAAATTAATAATAATAGCGTTTTGAGCCTTTTTCCCTACTCAAAAAATGAAAACAATTCCTTGGAAAGCCTTAATGAAATCAAAGAATCTATCGAAAATTTGAACACAAGACTTTTAAATTTGAAAAAAATAAATAAAAGCCTAAATGATTTAGACAATAATTTAACATCTTTGACTTGGGAAGATTTGAGGAAAATTACATCTGATTTCCATTTCAGTGATGAATAATATTTTATTATTATGAAAAAAAAGAAAAAAAAAGTAATCAAAAAAAAGTCTACAAAAAAAGTAACCAAAAAAAAGGTTACAAAAAAAGTAAAAAAAACAAAATCTAAAAAAACAGTTTCTAAACCCAAATCCGTTAAGAAAAAAAAGAATTTCTAAAACAACTAAAAAACCAAAAAAAAATGAAGTTAATCAACATAATAAAAATAAATTAAATTCAAAACCTAAAAAACAAAAGATTAGTTTTGACGATAAGCTAAAAGAATTTTTTGAAAAATTAATTAATAAAAATAAAATTGACGGTATTTATACTCAAAAAATAATTGAAAAAGCTATTCCAAAAAAATTCAGAGAACCTGAAAATATTAAAAAATTTAAAGACTTAATCATAGCTAGTAATATAAAAATTTATTCTGAAGATGAAGCAAAAGAAATTATAAAAAATAACAAATCCGAAAACTTAAAATCAGAAGATAATACAGATGAAGATGGAAAAAAACAGACTGGAAAAACTGATGATCCAGTAAGATTATATTTGAGAGATATGGGTGCAGTTGAACTCTTAAGTAGAGAAGGTGAAATAGCAATTGCTAAAAGAATAGAGGCTGGTAGGGAAAAAATGATAGGCGCAATATGTGAAAGTCCTATGACAATAAGATCCATTATTAATTGGAAAGATTCTATTAAAGATGGAACGATGCTTTTAAGAGATATAGTTGATTTGGAAGCTACCTACGATATGTCTGATATTTCTGATAATAAATTAGAGGACACTTTTAAATTAATAGAAAATGCAGATAGTAAAGAAAATGAAAAGAAAGACGATATTAATGCAAAGAAAGAGGAATCTGAAAATGATCCTAATTCATCACAGGAAGATGATGAAGATGAAGGACTTAATGTTTCACTTGCAGCAATGGAAGAAAAACTTAAACCAAAAGTATTAAATGACTTTAATGAAATAACAAAGCTATTTAAAAAACTTCAAAAATCAAGTTTAGAACTAATTAATTCTGATAAAAAAAATGAAAAAAATTTTATAAATTTAGAAAAAAAATATAAAAAAATTCAAAAAGAAATGATTTCAGCAATGAAAGCAGTTCATTTTAATTCTTCTACGATTGAAGCATTAATGGAAGCGTTATATGAATTGAATAAAAAACTCTTACTTAGAGAAGGTAAAATGCTTAGAATGGCTACAAATTCTGGAGTTAAAAGAGAGGATTTCATTGAACAATATTTAAATTTTAATTTTGAAAAAAACTGGATACAAAACTTATTATCAACAAATAATAAGAATTGGGAAAAATTTATTAATAGAAATCATTTAGAAATTAATAAGTTAATTGATGAAATTAAGGAAATTCAGGAAGCATCTGAATTGCCATTAAAAGAATTTAGAAGAATAGTAAGTACTGTTCAGCAAGGTGAAAGATCAGCAAATAGAGCTAAAAAAGAAATGATAGAGTCAAACTTGAGGTTAGTAATTTCTATAGCAAAAAAATATACTAATAGAGGTTTACAATTTTTAGATCTTATACAAGAGGGTAATATTGGATTAATGAAAGCTGTAGACAAATTTGAATATAGAAGAGGTTACAAATTTTCAACGTATGCAACCTGGTGGATTAGACAGGCAATTACAAGATCCATTGCAGATCAAGCAAGAACTATAAGAATTCCAGTACATATGATAGAAACAATTAATAAAATCGTAAGAACTACTAGACAAATTATGTCTGAGATTGGAAGAGAGCCAACTCCTAATGAGTTAGCAGATCGTTTACATATGCCGTTAGATAAAGTAAAAAAAGTTTTAAAAATAGCAAAAGAACCAATAAGTTTGGAAACGCCAGTAGGTGATGAGGAAGATAGTTCACTCGGGGACTTTATAGAGGATAAAAATGCACTCATTCCTATAGATGCAGCTGTAAAGAGCTCTCTTAGGGATACAACAACACGAATATTATCATCTCTAACTCCAAGAGAAGAGAGAGTTTTAAGAATGAGGTTTGGTATTGGAATGAATAGTGATCACACTTTAGAAGAAGTTGGGCAGCAATTTAGTGTTACTAGAGAAAGAATACGACAGATTGAGGCTAAAGCTTTAAGAAAATTAAAACACCCAACAAGAGCAAGAAAACTAAAAACATTTTTAGATGAATAAATGGAGCTAACACTCCTAGGTACAGGGTGTCCTAAAGTAGATCATAAAAGATTTGGACCATCTAACTTAATTACTTCAAAGCAAGCTAAAATATTAATAGATTGTGGATCAGGTGTTACCCAAAGATTAGATGAAGCTAAAGTTTCAACTGCTGACATAGATGCTTTATTCTTAACACATCTTCATTCAGATCATGTAGTAGATTTATATCAGCTTATTATCTCGTCATGGCATTCATATAGAATCAAACCTTGGAAAATATTTGGACCAAAAGGAACAAAAAAATTTGTTACAAACATTATGAAGGCTTGGCAAGATGAGAGAAATTTAAGAATAAAATATGAATCAAGATCTTCAACAAAAGCATTTAAAACCACAATTAAAGAATTTAAAAATTTAGGAAAAGTAAAAATTAAAGATATAAATATTGAATATTTTGAAGTAGATCACAGACCAGTAAAATATGCCTATGGTTTTAATTTCTTGTATAAAAGAAAAAAACTAACAATAAGTGGTGATACAAAACCATGTGAAAACTTAATAAAATATGCACAAAATGCTGATGTTTTACTTCATGAAGTTTTTATTGATGGCGAATTCAAAGAAACAAACAAAATGCGAACTAAAAAAACATTACACAATGTAAGAAATTATCACACACCTTCAACGATAGTTGGAAAGGTTGCTAAATTAACTAAAGCTAAAAAATTAATTTTAACTCATTTAGTTCCCACAAAGTTTGATGAAAAAAAATTAAAAAAAACAGTTAAAATAGACTTTGGAAAAAATCCAATTATTGGTAAAGATCTTTTGAAAATTAGAATTTAGTATTATTTAATTGAAAGTTGTAACATAGAGATGTATTAGCTGATTTTAGGGCTCTTAGCTCAGTTGGTTAGAGCGCCCCGCTCATAACGGGGTGGTCCGGGGTTCAAGTCCCTGAGGGCCCACCATTCTTAATATTTTTAACATAAAATTTGTAAAATTTAGTATTTTAAATGTATTTGTATATGTTACACATAAAATAGAATTTTTCATGGGAGGAAAAATGAAAAAATTATTAACTTTAGTAATTTTATTTACCTCAACTATAGCCTCTGCAGGTACATTGGTTGTTAACTCTAACCAATCTGGAGAACCTTCTAAATCTGCTTTTGATGCATATGTTGCTGCATTCAGTGCAGCTCATCCAGAAGTAACAGTTGTTGTAAATGAATTTGAACATGAAGCATATAAAACTGCTATTAGAAACTTTCTTACTGCTGAAGCACCAGATGTTGCAATTTGGTTTGCAGGTAATAGAATGAAATTTTTTGTTGATCAAAATTTATTTCAAGATGTAAGTGATGTATGGGCAGATGCTGATCTTAATGACTCAATGGCTTCTTCTAAGGGATCCCTCACAGTTGATGGAAAACAATATGGTGTTCCATGGGGTTACTATCAATGGGGTGTATATTACCGAAAAGATTTATTTGACCAACTTGGTTTAAATGTTCCACGTGATTGGGCTGAATTTAAATGGGTTTGTGCTATGCTCAAAAAAAATGGAATTACTCCAATCACAATTGGTACTAAGTTTTTATGGACTGCTGGTGGATGGTTTGATTATTTAAATCTTAGAATTAATGGTTATCAATTCCATATGGATTTAACAGCTGGTAAAGTAAGTTATGAAGATCCAAGACTTGATGCTGTTTTTGATCATTGGAGAGAATTAATTGATCCAGGATATTTCCTTGAAGATCATGCTTCTTTCTCATGGCAAGATGCACAAGCTCCACAAATTAATGGTGAAGCTGCTATGTACTTAATTGGTAATTTCTATGTACCAACTTTTGAGGCAGCAGGTATAGGTGATCAAATGGATTTCTTCCAATTCCCTACAATTTATAAAGGTGTAGGCGTAGCTGAAGATGCTCCAACTGATACAATGCATATTCCTAGTGGTGCTAAAAATGTTGAAGATGCAAAGAAATTCTTAGCATTTATGTCAAACAAAGAGGCTGCTACCAACTGGGCTAAAATGGGTGGTATGTTAAGTCCAAACAAATATGCTGATAAACCAACAAATAGATTCTCAATAATGGGAGCTAAGATGCTCGCAGCTGCAGATGATATTGCACAATTCTGGGATAGGGACGCTAACCCAGATATGGCTGGTGCAGCAATGGAAGGTTTCCAAGAATTTATGGTTAAGCCTGATCGTGAAGATAAAATTAGAGCTCGTCTTGAAAAAGAGAGAGCTAGAATTCACGGAGCATTATAAATTAAATCTTAAATAGAGGTGTAAATTTACACCTCTATATTCAATTATTTAAATTTAATATTATAAAATAAATACAAATAAATATTATAATCAAATGAGTTTTTGGGAACGTAATCAATTAAAAATAGCGCCATTTCTTTTTCTTGCTCCAGCAATTCTAATTTTTTTAGTTTATGTAATTTATCCTATTTTTGACTCTATATGGGTAAGCTTTCATGAATGGAATGGAATGGATAAAAGTGGAACAAGAGCTAACGGAAAACCAAACTGGGAGTTTGTTGGCTTTAAAAATTATATCACCTTATTTACGGATGATGATGAATTTTATGTTTCTCTTTTTAATAATGTCAGATGGTTAATCTTTAGCTTACTTGCTGTTCCAATTGGATTAGCT
Organism: uncultured Alphaproteobacteria bacterium; assembly: GCA_902623545.1. GTDB lineage: Bacteria > Pseudomonadota > Alphaproteobacteria > HIMB59 > CACPNW01. The sequence continues at coordinate 77,051 of CACNUI010000003.1, forward strand.
TTAGCTCTTTTTGTTAATCAACGAATTTTAGGTATTAGATATATAAAGTCATTATTTTATTTTCCATTTGTAATAAATGCTGTTGTCATAGGAGTAATATTTACTTGGTTTTATAATCCAAAATACGGTGCCTTAAGTCTTGTGCTAGGTTTTTTTGGTTTAGATCCTATCCCAATGTTAGCAGATGAAAGTTTAGCAACATATGGAATTATTATAGCATCATTTTTTCCAGGTATAGCTTACACAATGATATTGTATATTACTGGATTGACAGGTGTAAGCAGAGAAATGATTGAAGCTGGAAGGATAGATGGTGCATCAGGATTTACAATGTTATGGCATATTGTTCTTCCTCAATTAAGACCAGCAACACTTATTGCGATAGTTGTAACATTAGTTGGAGCACTCAGAGCATTTGATTTGATAGCAGTTATGACAGCTGGAGGCCCTTGGGGGAGTTCAGAAGTTCTAGCCTATAAAATGTATCAAGAGGCATTATTCAATTTTAGAATGGGTTATGGGGCTGCCATTGCCACAATTCTTTTCCTAATCATGGATATTTACATTGCTTGGTTTTTATATCGTTTATTTAAGAATGAAAGGTCTGAAAAATAATGTTTCCAACTCCAATCCAAAATTATTCTTTAAAAATAAATATTGGTTACAGGGTTTTACTTGTTTTCACACTTATAATTTGGTTGTTACCACTATTAGCTGTTATGCTTACTTCAATTAGAACCTTCGATGATGTTCTTGCAGGTAATTATTGGACATTTCCAGAAGAGACAGCTTTAGTTTCTAATTATACTGCAGTATTTGCAGATGGAAAAATGGCAGGCTTTTTTCTCAACAGTCTTATCATTACAATTCCAACAGTAATAGGCACATTATTTTTAAGTTCTCTAGCAGGTTACTCTCTTGCTATGCATAAATTTAAATTAAATTTATTAGTATTTGCTATGTTTATAGCAGGAAATTTTGTTCCATACCAAATATTGATGATACCAGTACGAAATATATCAATTGAATTAGGTATGTATAATAGTCATTTGGGATTAATTATTTTTCATATTGCTTTTCAAACTGGTTTTTGTACTTTCTTTCTAAGGAACTTTATTAAAGAATTACCATTTGAACTTATTGAAGCAGCTAGAGCTGATGGTGCAACTGAATGGATGATATATAGAAAAATAATAATTCCACTTACAATACCCGCACTTGCAGCACTCGGTGTTTTGGAGTTTACTTTTATATGGAATGATTATTTTTGGGCATTAATTTTAACACAAGGGGATACTGTAAAACCAATAACTGTTGGTTTAGATGTTTTAAGAGGTCAATGGACAACAGCTTGGAATTTAGTTTCAGCGGGTTCTGTTGTGGCAGCTCTACCTCCAGTAATAATGTTCTTTATTTTACAAAGACAATTTATTCATGGTTTAACCTTTGGAGCAGTTAAAGGATAATTTGTTGCAAATAAAATAGTAAAATATAATAGACTTTTATGCCTTTAATATCACTTAGACAACTTTTAGACCACGCAGCTGAAAACAACTACGGAGTTCCTGCATTTAATGTTAACAATTTAGAGCAAATTAGAGCAATTATGGAAGGTGCTAACGACCTCAATAGCCCAGTTATCATTCAGGTATCCAAATCAGCTAGAAAATATGCTGGCTCTATATTTTTAAAAAATATGGTGCAAGCAGCTACTCAAGAATTTTCAGACATTCCTGTTGTTCTCCATCAAGATCACGGTGGTTCGCCTGAAGATTGTAAAAGTTGTATTGAATTAGGTTTTACATCAGTGATGATGGACGGCTCATTAAGAGAGGATCAGAAAACACCCTCTGATTTTCAGTATAATGTTGAAGTAACAAAAAAAACTGTTGATATGGCTCATTATCTTGGAGTTTCTGTAGAAGGTGAACTAGGTTGTCTTGGATCACTTGAAACAGGAACTGGCGAAAAAGAAGATGGTGTAGGTGCAGAGGGTATATTAACTCAAGACCAATTATTAACTGACCCTGATGAAGCTTCAACTTTTGTTAGTCAAACAAAAGTAGATGCTCTCGCAATTGCTATTGGAACAAGTCACGGTGCATATAAATTTTCTAAACCACCCACTGGCGAAACACTTGCGATGGAAAGAATAAGACAAATTCATTCAAAAATACCAAATACTCATCTAGTTATGCATGGATCTTCTAGCGTACCCAAAAACTTAATTGCTGATATAAACAAATATGGTGGAGAAATTAAAGAGACCTATGGTGTACCAGTTGATGAAATTAAAGAAGGAATAAAAAATGGAGTTAGAAAAGTAAATGTGGATACTGATTTAAGATTAGCATCAACTGCTGCAATAAGAAAATATCTTTTTGAAAATCCATCTGATTTTGACCCAAGAAAATACCTTTCACTCTCAAAAGATGCAATGAAAGAAGTTGTTAAAAATAAATTAGAGGAATTTGGAGCTGCTGAAAATGCATCAAAAATAAAACCTTCATCATTATCAATTATGGCCTCCAGGTATCAATCTGGAGAGTTAAGCTCGATAATAAATTAAATGAATAAAATACGTTGGGGTATAATTGGTCCAGGTTCAATTGCAAACAATTTTGCAGATGCTCTCTTACAAACATATTCTGCTGAATTAACAGCAATTGCTAGTTATAATGATGAAAGGCGAAAAATTTTTGGAGATAAATATAATATTTCAAATAATTTAAGATTTGATGATTATGATTCTCTATTAAATTGCGAATTAGTTGATGCTGTTTACATATCAACACCACACACACTTCATGCTGACTTATCAATTAAAGCGGCTGGAAAAGGTAAGCACATTTTGTGTGAAAAACCAAGTGCAGTAAATTTTAAACAAGGAGAGAAAGTAATACAAGCAGTTCAAGATGCAGGTGTTTTCTATAAAGAGGGATTTATGTACAGATGTCATCCACAAATTCCAGCTTTATTAGAAATATTAAAAAATAAAACTATAGGTGATATAACTAAAATTTCATCTTCTTTTGGTTTTGATATGACCAAAGTAATACCTGAACATAGACTTTTTAATAAAAATTTAGCGGGTGGAGCTATTTTGGATGTTGGCTTATATCCTGTTTCACTTTCAAGAATGATCGCAGGAGTGCAGTCAGGTAAAAAATTTGTGAATCCAATTAAATTATCAGCTGAAGCACAAATTGGACAAACAGGTGTAGATGAAATATCATCAGCTATAATGGAATTTGATAATGGAATTACAGCTAAAGCAGATACTGCAATTATGCAAAATATGGATAATAACGCAATTATTGAAGGTTCATGTGGTAAAATTATTGTTGATAATCCATGGATGCCAGGAAGAGATGGCGGTCCATATCATTCAAATATAAGAATAATTAAAAATGGTCATGAAGAAGTCAGAGAATTTAAAGGTCCAGAGCATCTATTTTTTTTTGAAGCTGAACTTTCCAGTCAATCAATTCTAAAAGAAAAACAACAGGTTCCACATCCAGGAATGACATGGGAAGACACCTTAGGTAACCTTAAAGTTTTAGATCTATGGAGACGAAAAATTAATTATAAAATAAATGAAGATTAAATATGCAGTATGATAAAATAAAAGGTCTAGAAAAAAATATCTCAAAACTTATTATGGGAAATGATAACCAAACTAATTATGATGAAGCCGCTAAATTATGGGACCACTGGATAGAGGTAGGGGGAAATGCATTTGATAATGCTCATATCTATGGTGGAGGCTCTATGGAAACTCTTTTAGGTAAATGGCATAAATCAAGAAACAATTTAAATGATCTTGTAATAATTGCCAAAGGCGCACATACACCAAATTGCAACCCAAAAAGTATCTCAATTCAACTTACTGAGTCATTGGATAGATTAGAATGTGATACTGCTGATATTTATATAATGCATAGAGATAATTTAGAGATACCTGTTAGTGAGTTTATTGATGTTTTAAATGAAGAAAAACAGAAAGGTAGAATAAAAATATTTGGTGGCTCAAACTGGGGCTTAAAACGCTTTCAAGAAGCTAATGAGTGGGCAAAAATAAATAATAAATTAGGATTTAGTATTTTAAATAATAATTTAGCACTTTGCAAAATGATTAATCCTCTTTGGGCAGGATGTGTTTCATCAAATGATAATAAGATCCTAAAATATCTTGAAAATACAAACACAGCTCATCTTTCATGGTCAAGTCAAGGAAGAGGATATTTTCTACCAGATGAAATTACTCAAAAGATTGAAGATGAAATTACTCAAGCTGAAACATGGAGACAGCCTGGAGAGCATTCTAGTGGACCACTTAGTTGTTTTGATAGTGAAGAAAATCGTGAAAGAAAAAAAAGAGCTATTGCACTTGCTTTAAAGATGAAAACTAATGCACAAAATATTGCTGGTGCTTGGCCAATTAATTTAAACTTTCCTTCATTTGCTTTAATTGGACCAAGGAATATTGAAGAAATTGACTCAAGTTTAAAAAATTTAAAAATTGATTTGGATGATGACCAAGTTAATTGGCTAAATCTTGGAGATATAAAAATATGAACAAAGCTAATATTTCATTTCAACTATACACTGCGAGAAAATTTCAACCTTTTAAAGATGTACTTAATTACATTGCATCAACCGGAATAAAAAATGTTGAACTATTTGCTCTAGCAGATTTCGATGAAAAAGAGTTAAAAGATTTACTAGAACAAAACAATCTAACTTCAATTTCTGCCCATGTTAGTTTAGAAAGTTTTGAGAATTTACAAAATCTTTTAAATAAAATTAAATATTTAAATATTAAACATGTGATTATTCCAGCTCCAAAAGCAATACCTGGAAAAAATTTTGAAGAATTTTTCAATCTAAGTGAAAATGACTGGATCAATCTTGGTAAAGAAATATCAAATTATATTAAAGTATTTAAAGATAACGATTTAACCCTTGGTTACCACAATCACTCATTTGAGTTTATTAAGCTTTCTAGTGGAAAATATCCAATGGAACTAATTTTGGATCAAAATGAAAATCTTAAATTTGAAATTGATCTTGGTTGGGCTACTGCAGGAAAAGTTAATCCTGGTGATTGGATTGAAAAATATAAAAATAGAATAATTGCTTGTCATTTAAAAGACTTTTATACAAATAATGATATGCTGAATCATTCAAATCAATCTTCTATAGGTGAGGGATTTATTAATTGGAAAGAATTATTATTCAAAATCTCTACCACTCCTTGTGAAGTTATTGCAATAGAGCATGATGATCCTAATAATTATAAAGAATATATAAAAAAATCTTTAGATTATTTAATGAAAATATAAAATGAATATAGGCATTGTTGGTTGTGGGAATATTTCAGATACATACTTTAATGCTCAAAAGATTTTTAAAAATTTAAAGATTGTAGCATGTTCTGACATAATTAAAGAACTAGCAGATAAAAAAGCGAAAGAATTTAATATTAAATCTTATAGTGTAGATGATTTATTAAAAAATAAAGAAATAGATATAATATTAAACTTAACAATACCATCTGCACATAAAGAGATTATTATTAAGTCATTAGAAAATGGAAAACATTGCTTTAGTGAAAAGCCTTTAGCAATAAACTTTGAAGATGGATTAGAAATAAAAAATGTATCTAATAAAAAGAATTTACTCGTTGGTTGTGCCCCAGATACTTTTTTAGGAGCAGCTGGTCAAAAGGCACGTAATATAATCGAAAATAACGAAATTGGTAAAGTAGTTTTAGGAACATTTAATATCATGTCTCATGGAATGGAAGATTGGCATCCTAATCCAGATTTTTTCTTTAAACCAGGTGCGGGACCAGTATTTGATTTAGGTGTTTATTATATAACGCAATTAATTAATCTCAATGGTCCTATAATGAGTGTAAATTCAACTAGTGCTACCCCATTTAACGAGAGGATAATAACAAGTTTGCCTAGATATGGTGAAAAAGTAAAAGTTGAAACACCAACTACATTGTTAGGTGTATTAAACTTTCATAATGAGTCAAAGTTTCAATTTTTTTGTTCATGGGATGTGTGGTATCATACACATTCAAATATGGAAATCTATGGATTGGATGGATCTTTAGTTATTCCAGATCCAAATTTTTTTAGTGGAGATATTTTACTTTCTAAAAAAAATAACGAACTGAAAAAAATTAATAATGATAATATGTTATTAGGTATTCCTAATAAAAATGATAATACTGGATCAAAAATTGCAAATTATAGAGGTATTGGTTTATCTGATATGATCAATTCAATTAAAGAAAACAGAAAACCTAGATGTTCTTTAGACTTATCATTGCATGTTTTAGAAACTATGGAAGCAATTATACAGTCTGCAAAAATCAATAAAGAAATTACTTTAAATACAAAAACTAATAAACCTCAAATTCTTAAAGAAGATGAAGTAATAAAATTATTTAAATAATCTATTAATTAATTATTTTTGAATAACTTTCATTATTTTGATCAAGTAATATTTGATTAAATTTATCTAAATTATAATCAACACTTTTCAATAATGAATTAAATTCTGATCTTTTTGTTACTACCAATGAAATATCAGCTACAATTAGATCAATAATAAAAAATCTACCCTTCGATTCTTTTACTCTCCAAGTCACAACTACGGAATCTGTTTCAGAAAATATTTCCATATCAATTAAAATTATATTATTTTTCGTGTCAATTTTAGCTTCTGATAATGCATATTTTTGATTTGAATAACTTTGCATCATTGAAGCTATATTAAGTGCTAAATGCCTTTTGAAATTAACTACATATTTTTTTTTTACATCTTTAGAAGCTTCTGACCAAGCTTCTCCTGCAACAAATTTTGCAATACCCGTACCTGCAAAATTGTTATTTATAGTTTGTTCTATCATTAAAAATCTATTTTCATTTGGTAAATCATTATTTTGATATGAAAATAATATTTTATCTATTTCATTTTTAAGCCAATTTACTGGTTCATTGGCAGACAATACATTTGAGTTTAATAGAAAAATAAAAAATATTAAGAGCAGTTTCTTTTTCATTACTCAAATTCAATGCTAATTAAAGGCAGAGGAGTCAGAGCATTATCATCCACATTATTTATAGCTGCATTTCTGTTTTGATAGTAGGAGCTTCTAACTGCAGCATAATAATCTACAGAATTATCTCTTAAAGCATTTACTTCATCTATAATTTTTGATCTTTGATCAACGGCGTTTGCCGCAGTCCTCATTGGTACAATCCAAGCTTCTCCTTCACTTACGGCAAATGCATTTATAGGATCAGTAAGCATAGTCATTATCATACCTGTAGTATCTCTTACGTTTGAAGGTCCAAATAAGGGTAATACAATGTAAAATCCATCACCCACACCCCAAGTTGCAAGTGTTTGACCATAATCTTCTTCTTTTTCTTCTAATCCTATTTTTTCTGCCACATCAAATAAACCAAAAACACCTACAGTACTATTAATTAGAAATCTACCTGTAGATTCAAAAGCATTTTCACCTTGACCTTGTAATACTTGATTTATAACTACGATTGGCGCTCTTAAATTACTTAAGAAATTACTAATACCACTTTGAATTGGTGATGGTAACTTTTCATATCCTTTTGCAACAGGTTCAAGTATTATTTTATCAGCAACATTGTTAAAACTAAATATTGCTCTGTTAATTGGTTCAAGTGGATCATATATTTCATCTTCAATTTGTGTAGTTTCAAAATCATCAGGTTCAGCTATGACCTGATCAGAAGCTGCACCATACAAGTTGAATGAAAACAATATGGTAAAAAATATTATAAAAAAAGGAGATGTAATTTTCATAATCTATCAAATAAATAATTAAAGTTTATATAGTTTATAAATTAAATATAGTTATATTATAGCAGAAAAATGTCTTTAAATTCATTTAAATATTTAGATTTATTGAACAAAGAACAGAGAAATGCAGTTGAATCAACAAATGGCTCTTTACTAGTTTTAGCAGGTGCTGGAAGTGGCAAAACTAGGGTATTGACATTTAGAATTTTACATATTTTATACAAAAAGCTCGCAAACCCATCGCAAATTCTTGCAGTTACTTTTACTAATAAAGCTGCGAATGAAATGAAATACCGAATCGGTAAATTAATAAATTTACCAATCGACAGAATGTGGGTGGGGACTTTTCATTCTCTTTCTCTAAGAATTTTGCGTCAGCATTATGAACAAGTTGGTTTAAAAAAAAATTTTCTTATTATTGATACAGATGATCAACTAAAGTTAATAAAAAATATTTGTGAAGCTGAAAAAATTGATACAAAAGAAGTATCTCCAAAATATTATTTGCATTCCATCGATAGTTTTAAAAATAAAGGCATTACCTCAGATGATTTAACCGAAAATAAATATAGAAAAAATGATTCTGAAATAAGAAAAATTTATAAAATATATCAATCTGAGTTATTAAGACTAAATATAGTTGATTTTGGTGACCTTATCTTACATTGTATAAAATTATTTCAAAAAAATAAATCAATATTGTCCAAATTTCAAAATTCATTTAAATACATTCACGTAGACGAATACCAAGATATTAATCCTATTCAACAATTATGGATAAAATATTTATATCAAGGGAATAAAAATATTTGTTGTGTGGGAGATGATGATCAATCTATATATTCATGGAGAGGAGCAGATGTATCAAATCTTTTGAATTTTGAAAAAAATTTTTTAAGTAGCAACATAGTTAAGTTAGAACAAAATTATAGATCAACTAAAAATATATTAAATTGTGCTTCTTCATTAATTTCAAAAAATAATGGAAGATACGGCAAAAACTTATGGAGCAACAATGAGGTAGGAGAAAAAGTAACTGTTAGTGGATTTTGGGATACGAAAGAAGAATCAATGTATGTCTCTGATAAAATTGAAAACCTTTTAAAAAATAAAAAAAAATTAAGTGAGATTTCAATCCTATTTAGAATTGCAGCTCATACAAGATCCTTTGAGGAAAGATTAATTAATCTTGGCCTTCCATATAAAATTATTGGCGGATTAAGATTTTATGAACGAAGAGAAATCAAGGACATAATTGCTTATTTACGACTTGTAAATAACATAACAGATGATTTAGCCTTTGAAAGAATTATTAATGTCCCAAAAAGAGGTATTGGAAAATCTACTCTAAGCAAAATAAGCTCTTATGCAAGAATTAGTAAAATTTCGATGTTTGAAGCAAGTAGGCAAATAATCTTTAAGACTAATTCTAAAGCTAAAGTTGAACTTTACAATTTTATTAATAATATAACAAAATGGCAAAAAATAATTAAAAATTTTGACCACATAGAATTAGCAAAAGTAATAATTGAAGACTCTGGTTATATTCAATATTTAAAGAATGAAGAAAAAAATTCTAAAAATCCAGAAAACCTCTCTAGAATTGATAACATTAACGAGTTTTTAGAGAGTTTGAGAGATTTTGATAATTTAGAGGGTTTTTTAGAGCATGTATCTCTAGTAATGGAAAATATTTCAAATACTTCATCTGAAACTATTACTTTAATGACTATGCATGCTGCTAAAGGTTTAGAATTTGACTATATTTTTCTTGCTGGCTGGGAAGAGGGAGTATTCCCAAGTCAAAGATCAATAGAAGAATCTGGTAAAGAAGGCTTAGAAGAAGAAAGAAGATTGGCATATGTAGCATTAACTCGAGCAAGAAAGAAAATTTTTATCACATATGTTAATCAGAACAGATATTCCTATGCTTCGCACGATTATAATCTTCCTTCAAGATTTATAAGTGAGCTTCCTGATGAAATAGTAGAAATTAATGATAGTTCTTACATTAAAGATAATAACTTTATTAAAGATTTTCTTGATAATAATGATTTTGCACAAGATGTAATTTCACCTGGAAGACAAAGATTAATTGAAAATTCAAATAAAAATAAAATAGATTGGGATATCAATCAAGACTATTACTTTGAAAATGAAATAGTGACTGGCTCAATAGTTTTTCATAAAAAATATGGAAATGGTAAAATACTGAAATTAGACAATGATAAAGCCTTGGTAGATTTTGAGAATTATTCAACCAAAAAAATATATTTAAAATTTTTAAAAATCATTGATTAATTTTAGAAATAAAATCTTTTTCATTTAAGATTTCTACACCAATATTTTTTGCTTTTTCTACTTTAGAACCTGCTTTTTCACCAATGATTAAAAAATCTGTATTTTTACTAACTGCTGATAAAATTTTAGCCCCATTTGATTTAGCCAGATATTTTGCCTCATCCCTAGATAATGATGATAGAGTACCGCTAAAAACTAAGTTTTTACCATTAAAAAAATTATTTAAATCTTTTCTTGTTTTATAATATATTCTTAATACTTTATTTAATTGTTTTATTGTTTCTAAATTTTCCCTATTTTCAAAATACTCTAAAAGAGACGATATTGCCTTAGGTCCTAAACCATCAATATTTTCTAATCTGTCTTTATCATTGATAAATTGTATAAAATTATTTATGTTTTGAAAGTCATTTGCTAGTATTTCTGAATTTATTTCGCCAATAAATCTTATACCTAAAGAATAAATGAATTTCTCTAAAGAAATATTTTTTGATTTCTCAATAGATTTCAAAAGATTTGCAAATGACAAATCTCCCCATCCTTCTAAACCAATTATTTGATTTTTAAATTTATGAAGATTAAAAATATCTTCACATTTCTTTATGAACTTTAAATCAAAAAATTGTTTTGCTTGTCTATCTCCAAAACCTTCAATATTTAAACTTTTTTTACTTATAAAATGAATGATTTGGCCTATTTTTTGAGAGTAACATCCATATCTATTTGAACATCTTAATACAGCTTCATCTATTTCTTTAACTGTTTTACTTTTACAAACTGGGCAAATCTTTGGCGCTAAAATTTTATTTTTAGATAAACTATTTTTTCTTACAACTTTTGTGACATAAGGAATTACATCGCCTGCTCTCTCAACTTCCACAACATCTTTGATATTTATATTTTTTTTATTAATTTCATCAAAATTATGAAGAGAGGCGTTAGAAACTATAACACCACCAATATTAATTGGTTTTAATCTTGCGACTGGTGTAATTGCTCCTGTTCTTCCAACCTGTAGATCAATAGACTGAATTATTGTGTTTGCTTTTTCAGATGAAAATTTTAGAGCTATTGCCCATCTTGGGTTCTTTCCAACATATCCTAATCTTTTTTGTAACTTTAAATCATCTATTTTGATTACCAATCCATCTATATCAAACGAAATGTCACTCCTTTGATCATTAATTTTATTAAATTGATTTATAATTTCATCAACAGAACTACAAAATTTATGTTCCTTATTAATTGGTATTTTCCATCTTTTTAAATCTTTATAGTATCTCTCAAATGTCTCATAATTTGTTGAACAAATTCCTATACCATGGGCAATAAATCTCAAAGGTCTTGAATGACTTATCGATGTATCTAATTGTCTTAAACTACCAGCTGCTGCATTTCTAGGATTTGCAAATTGTTCTTTTTCTTTAAGGATTAAATTAATATTCTTAAAATCATCCTTATTAATAAAAACTTCACCTCTGATCTCTATTAATTTAGGAAATATATCTTTTAATTTTTGTGGAATATCTTTTATATTTACAATATTTTTTGTTACATTCTCTCCAATTAAACCATCACCTCTTGTGGCTGCAGAAACTAAAATACCATTTTTATATAATAAGTTTAATGAAAGACCATCAATTTTAGGTTCACATAAAAATTTAATATTATTTTTAGAATTATTTAAAAACTTATTTATTCTTTTTAAAAAATCTAAAATATCATTTCTATTAAATGCATTATTTAATGAAAACATTTGAGATTCATGCTTAATTTTTTCAAACTTACTTTTTATAGCACTGCCAACTATTTTATTTGGGCTATTTTTTAATTTTAAATTTGGATATTTTTTCTCTAATTTATTATTTTCAATAACCAGTTTATCATATTCTGAGTCTGTTATTAATGGTTTATCTAGATTATGATAATGGTGGTTATGTTTGATTATTTCTTTTGATAACTCTTTAAGTTTTTGCTTAATCTGATTATATTGATTTTTTTTTTTCATTAATCAAAAAAATTACTCATTTTTTTTAATAAAGTATTATTTTCATCAAGATTTTTTATTAAATTGTAGCTGTGTTTATACCATCTACTATCTGGATAATTATATCCTAAAACAGATGCAGTATTAAAACTTTCATCATACATGCCCATTTCATAATAAGCTTCAACCATTCTGTGTAATGCTTCAGGAACAAATTTTGTCATTGAATAGTCATCAATTACTGTATTAAAACGAGATAGAGCTGCAGTATATTTTTTTTCTTTTAAATAAAATCTACCTATATCCATATGTTTTGCTGCTTGGTTAGATTTAACAAAAATAATTTTTTGTTGACTGTCTTTAGCATATTTACTTTGTGGAAATCTTTGAATAACTTGATTTAAATATTCCAGAGCTAATTCATTGTATTGACCGTCAAGACCATGATGAGAAATTTGTTCATAAAAACAAATTGCTTTCATGTAGTAAACATAATCGAGATTCTTTAAGGAGGGATATTTTACTATTATTCTGTTAAATATTAAAATTGCTTTTTCATAATCTAACCTAATATAATGAATAAAACCTGACATGATTTCAGCTTGTGTAGCTTCTTTAGATAATGGATATAGTTTTACTAGTTTTTCAAACTTTTCATTTGCCGATAAATAATCACCATTATCAAATAATTGCTTTCCCTCAATAAATATTCTTTCTGGACTTGAAATTTGATTCTCAAATTTATTATCAGTATTACTATCAGATGAAGCACATCCTACGAAAAATAATAAAATCCATAAAATAATAAAACTTTTTTGAAACATCAATTATATATATATATCTTATAAATAATATTTTGAATGAAATTAATAAATAAATTTAAATCACCTAACTTTAATACAAGGAGATACAAAAAAATATCCTTTATAATTATTCATTATACAGCATTAGAAAGTTGTGAAAAAGCAATATCATATTTATGTGATAAAAAAAATAAAGTTAGTTGTCATTTTTTAATATCTCAGAATGGAGACGTATATAATTTAGTTAATTTGCAATACAGGGCATGGCATGCGGGAATGTCTTTTTGGAATGATCAACATGATTTAAATTCAATTTCAATTGGAATAGAACTAGATTATAGCTTTAACAAATTAAATGATAAATATTCAAAAAAAATGATTAACTCTTTGATAATATTAATAAAAAAAATTAAAAATAAATATAAAATAAATAATTTAAATGTTCTTGGACATTCAGATATTGCGCCATTTAGAAAAAAAGATCCAGGAAGCAAATTTCCTTGGAATAAACTTCAAAATGAAAATATATCATTTAAGCCAAAAATCATAAAAAATATTGATCATAATATTATTATTAGATGGTTTAAAAAAAATAAAATTACTTCACTAAAGAAAATTTCTTTATTTATTTTTGGTTACATCGGGTATGATACTTTTGGTCTAAACAATTATAGAAAATCATATAGACAACTATTGCTTGCTTACCAGTCACATTATTTACAAAAAAATGTTTCTGGTAAAATAGATAAAGTGACATTTGAATTTTTAATAAATCATTTTTTAAATAAGTTATTGACGAAAAGTTAAAAAAATTTAAAAAGCATAATGATGGTGCGATGATCGCTTGAGTAATCAAGAGGAAAGTCCGGGCTCCACTGGAAAAAAAACCAGGTAACTCCTGGCAGGTGTAAGCTTAGGGAAAGTGCAACAGAAAATATACCGCCTAAAAAGGTAAGGGTGAAATGGTAAGGTAAGAGCTTACCGCTTTTTTGGTAACAAAAAAGGCTTTGCAAACCCTTTTTGGAGCAAGGTCAAATAGGAATGGTAATCAGTTCCAGCTGGGCCATTCGGGTAGACTGCTTGAAACAAATGGTGACATTTGTTCTAGATTAATGATCATCAATTTTTTATTAAATTACAGAACCCGGCTTATGCACCATCTATATTTATTAAGAACATACAAAGAACATTTGTATTTAATTTATATACCCATTGACGCCCATATATTCCCATGATAACCCATAATTCATGGATTTGTTTGTATCTAAATATATTAATAAAATAGATAAGAAGGGAAGAGTTTCTCTACCTTCTAGCTTTAGAAATGTACTTCCAAAAGCTAATAGAAGTGAAATTATTTTATACAAATCTATAAAAACACCTTCTATTGAAGGTTGTGGTGTTGGAAGATTAAAAGAAATCGCAAAAAGAATTAATAATTTAGATTTCTTTTCAGAAGATTATGATGATTTCTCAACATCTATATTTTCTGAAATAGTAACAACTAATATTGATAAAGAAGGAAGATTTTTAATTCCTGAAGAATTAAAATTATACGCTAGTATTAAAACTGAAGCTGCTTTTTTTGGTCAAGGCCATTACTTTCAAATTTGGGAACCACAAAAAGGACAAAAAAATACTGAAGATTCAAGAAGACGTCTTTTAAATGAAAAAAAATCATTACGAATGATGTTAACACAACAAAAAATATGAAAAATTTACATAAGTCAGTAATGATTAATGAAATAATATCTTTTCTTCCATTAACAAGATCTATAAATATAATAGATGCAACTTTTGGTGGTGGTGGCTATACAAAAACTATTCTTGAAAAATTTAATGTAAATCAATTGTTAGCAATAGATAGGGATCCAATTTCAAAAATATTTGCAAAAGAAATAGAATCCAAATTTTCAAATTTTACTCTTATAAATGATAAATTCAGTAGAATTGAAGAAATAGTAAATAATTCAAAGTTTAAAGATAAAAAATTTGACATAATTCTTTTTGATATAGGTACAAGTTCAAATCAAATAGATAATGCGCAAAGAGGTTTTTCATTCAACAAATCTGGACCACTTGATATGCGCATGGGTGCTTCAGATAAAAATGCCTATGATATAATTAATAATTATGAAGAAAAAAATTTAGCTGACATAATTTATCAATATGGAGAAGAACGTTATTCAAGAGTTATTGCAAAAGAAATAGTAAAAAAAAGAAAAATCAAATTTATAAGTGACACGATAGAATTATCAAACATTATTAAAAAATGTTTACCAAAAAAAAATAATCAATTAAAAAACAAGACTCATCCAGCTACAAAAACATTTCAGGCAATTAGAATTTATGTAAATGATGAGTTAAGTGAATTAAAGACGAGTCTAGAAAAAACTTTAAAAATTTTAAATAAAGATGGTTTAATTTTAGTAGTTTCTTTCCAAAGTCTAGAAGATAGAATTGTGAAAGATTTTTTTAACCACAATAGTGGTAAACGATGGCGTTCCTCCCGCCACTACCCGGAGTTACCTGATAAACTGGCAACTCAACTAAAAATAATCACCAAAAAACCAATATTGCCATCAGCTTCTGAGATTTTAGAAAATCCCAGATCTAGATCAGCAAAACTTCGGGTAGCTCAGAAAATTTAATAATGAAGTATACTAAATCAATTATATTCTTTTTAATTCTAAATTTAATACTGGTTTTTTCAATGATTTTTATTGCTAACAATACAAGAGAAATCGAAAAAAATAATCTTAATTTGAAAATGAATATTTCTAAGATTTCTGAAAACTTAAAAATCAATAAGATTGAACTAGCTGCTCATCAAAATAGCTCATATTTAAAAAAACTATATGAATTGTATTTTGATGAAACTCAAAACAATAAAGTTCCTCTTATTGTAGAAATGAAAGAACTTTCAAATCAAGATAAAAATATCAAGCTTGTTAGTTCAAATAATTAATTAATGTTAAGTAAACTAAAATTATTTGATAGTGATTCTTTAAAATTACTTCATAGAAGAGTTTTCTTTTCAATTACAATTTTTATCTTTGTCTATTTTATTTCTATTTATAGAATCTCGTCAATTATGCTCTTTCCTGATCTGAATGATGATACAACTAATTATATAAAAAAAGATATTAGGGGTAGTATTTATGATAGGAATGGAAATATAATTGCTACTTCAATTGAAAGTATCTCTTTGTCAATTAACCCTAATAAGATTAAAAATAAAAATGAACTTGCCAATAAATTGGGATTAATTCTTGATTTAGATATAAAAAAATTAGAAAAAAAATTATTATCAACAAGTAAATTTATTTGGATAAAAAGAAATATATCTCCAGTTGAATATCAAGAAATAATTAATCTTGGCGAAATAAACATCAAAGCACATAAGGAATTTAAAAGAATATATCCTTATAAGAATACGTTGTCACATATTCTTGGATATGTAGATATTGATCAAATTGGTCAGAGTGGAATTGAGAGGTATTTTGAAAATGATCTCTCAAAATCAAAAGATATAAATATTAGCTTAGATGTTAATTTACAGCAGTTGGTTAGAGAAAATCTTTTAAAAACCATAAATAATTATAAAGCTGAATCTGGTTTAGCTATAGTTATGGATATTACTAACGGTCAAATCTTATCATCAGTAAGTTTACCTGATTATAATCCTGAGGACAAATCCTCATATAATAAGAATAATTTAATGAATAGAGTTTTTCAGTCTAATTATGAAATGGGATCAACTTTCAAACCAATCACTGCAACTATAGGATTTGATTTAGATATTTTAGATCCTCAAATGACTTTTGATGTTACAAAAAAATATTTAAATATTAGTGATCATGATAAATATAAAGATAATGGCATTTATGATGTTGAAAAAATAATTGTTGAGTCATCAAATATTGGTACTGCGCAGATTGCTACTCTGATTGGAAAAAAAAATCAAAAAGAATTTTTTGAAAAAATAGGTTTTAATAAAAAAATAAATATAGAAAATAAAGAAAGTGCAGCCCCTTTAGGAAACATAAATAATTGGGGTAAGTTAGAAACAGCAACTATAGGATTTGGTCATGGATTTGCAATTACACCTCTTCATTTAGTTAAAGCTTACGCTTCATTAGCGAATAATGGGAATGAGGTTTTTCCTACACTTCAATTAAACAAACAATTTGAACAAAAACAAATTTTTAATAATAAAGAATCATCTAAATTCTTTATCAATTTATTAAATTCTGTTGTTCTCAAAACTGAATATACTGGTCCCAGAATAAAAGTAGATGGTTATTCTGTAGGTGGGAAAACGGGAACATCAGAATTACTTAATCCAAATGGTGGATATTATAAGGATAGAAACTTAACCTCATTTATTGGAATATTCCCAACAAATAATCCACAATATGTAATTTACACTGCTATTGAGTACCCAAAAAAGGAAACAGGCACTAAACAAAGAATGACTGGAGCGAGAGTAAATGCACCCTTGGTAAAAGATATTATTATTAATATTATAAGACTCTTTAATATTTCAAAAGATAAAAATGATGAACTTCTAAAAGTAGACACAAATTTTTTATATAGAAAATTAAATGCTACTGTCTAATTTATCAAAAATTATAAGAGTAAATAAAACTTACAACTTTAATAAAAATAATTATTTCTCTGCAATTACCTCTAATTCAAAATTCACTAATAACAAAACATTGTTTGTTTATGATAAAAATACAAAAGTAAAAAAGATTTATTTAGATGAAGTAGTTAAGAATAAAACTCCTGCTATAATTTCAAATAAATATATTAAAAACTTAAAAATTCCTCAATTTGTTGTATCTAATATTAATTATGAGAGATATTATTTATTAAGTAAGCTTCATAATACTCTTCCCTTTAAAACGATAGCGGTTACAGGTACAAATGGAAAGACATCAGTTGTTTGGTATATTTCAAAAATTCTTAATTCACTTAAATACAACAATACAACGGTCGGTACCTTAGGGCATTTTATAAACGGAAAAAAAATAAATGATATAAATTTAACAACACCTGCTTATGAGGAATTATTTAGATATGGATCTTCGAATAAAAAAGAAAAAAATATTTATATTTTTGAAGCCTCAAGTCATGCTTTAGAACAAAACAGATTAAAAAATTATCCTATAAATATTGCAGCTATTACAAACATTTCAAAAGATCATCTTGATTACCATAAAACATTCTCAAATTATAAAAAATCTAAAATTAAACTTTTTTCTAATCATTTAGCAAATAGTGGATTTGCTGTAGTTAATTCAAGATTAAACATCTTATCTGAATTAAAAAAAACATTGATAAAAAAAAACGTACAATTTAAATATTTTGGAAATAAAAATATTAAATTAATTAAAATCAATGATTGTGTATATTTGAATATAAACAATACAAAATATAAACTAAAAAATTTAAAACTTAAAACAAATATAGAATTAGAAAATTTAGAATGTGCAATTACTTGTTGCTTAGCACTTAATATTAGTCAAAGTAAAATTATAAGAGTATTATCAAAAGTTACAAATCCTTCAGGTCGTTTGGAAACAATTGAGTATAAGAAAAAAAAATCAAAAATTATTATTGATTATGCACATACACCAGATGCTTTAAAAAAAATTCTACTTGCTTATAAAATCAAAAGAATGAAACCATCAATTTTATTTGGTTGTGGTGGTAATAGAGATAAAAGTAAGCGAAAATCTATGGCATTAATTGCAAATAAATATGCTGATAAAATTTATATAACGGATGACAATCCTAGAAACGAAAATCCATCTAAAATAAGGAAAAATATCCTAAATTATTGCCCTAGAGCTATAGAAGTATCTGATAGAAGAAAAGCAATTAAATTAGCTATTAAAGAATTAAAAATGAATGAAATTTTAATAGTAGCAGGTAAAGGGCACGAAAAATTTCAAGTTTTAAAACATAAAACAATTAAGTTGGATGATTTTACAGTTGTGAAACAATTATTAAATTAATGATCGAATTAAATCAATTAGAGAAATATATAATATCTAAAAAAGATAAAATTCAAATATCAAGTAAAGATATCAAAAGTGGTGATATATTTCTTGCTTTAAAAGGTAAAAGGTTTCATGGAAATAAGTTTTTGAATGAAGCAATAGATAAAGGTGCAAAATTTTGTGTAACTGATAATAAAAATTTCAAAGAAAATAAAAAAATTTTATATGTAAATAATATTTATAAATATCTTTCAAAAATAGCAAAAACGAAACGAGATTTATATAAAGGTAAAGTAATAGGCATTACTGGCAGTGCTGGTAAAACTACTTTAAAGGAAACTTTAGCATTTTTCTTAAAAAAAGATCATATCATTTCTTACTCAAAGAAAAGTTATAATAATCAGTTAGGTGTATTAATTTCTTTACTAAATTTAAATTTAAAATCAAATTTTGCAATTTTTGAAATTGGAACAAATAATTTTGGTGAGATAAAATTTCTTAGTAATTTAGTCAAACCGTCAGAGGTATTTATTACAAATATACAATCTACTCATCTTGAAAATTTTCAAACTAAAAATAATATTGCCAGAGAAAAAGCTGATATATTTATTTCTAAATATAATAATAATAGGGAAAAGCTATATCTCAACGTTACTTCTAAATCTGAAAATATTTTAATCACAAAAGCAAAAAAAGAAAAAAATCTTAAAATAATTCGTATTGATAATTCCTCAAAAAAATATTTTATTAAAAAAATATCTCCCTATAAAAAATTGCATAAAGTAACTTTATCAATTAATAAAAAACAGGTTAACATAGTTACTAATGCAATAGTAATGCATAGATTAAATAACTTATTATTTTGTCTTGCTTTTTATAATGAAAATTCTCTGAACATTAAATCAGTTGTAAATCGTTTCAAGTCTTTAAAACCAGTGGAAGGTAGGGGATTAATTCATAAAATTTCTTTAAACAAAAAAAAAATAAATATTATTGATGAATCTTATAATGCTAATCCTGATACAATGTTGCAAAGTATAAAGAACTTAGAAAATATCAAAGTAAAAAATAATAAAAAAATAATAATTCTAGGTACAATGAATGAATTAGGAAATAATTCTTACAAAATTCATTATAAATTACTACAACAATTAGACGATACTATTTTTAAATTTGTAATTTTATGTGGCGAATTCTTTGAATTATCTGTAAAAAATTTAAATCCAAATAATGAATTTATCCATTTTAAAAATACGAACAAAATTATGCAATTTTTAAAAGAGAAAGTGCATAATAATGACATTATTTTAATTAAATGTTCTAATTCGACAAAAATAAATAAGTTTGCAAAAATATTATTAAAACAGGTATCGATTTGATTAAATATTTGGCCTTTGAATACCAATCTTTATTTAGTTTTCTAAATATTTTTAGCTATATAACATTTAGAGCTGGCGCCTCTATTCTTACTGGATTATTTTTTTCTCTCATATTTGGAAATTATATTATTAACAAATTGTCAAATGTTCAGCCAACTGGTCAGCCAATAAGAGATGATGGTCCAGAGTCACATATAATTGCAAAAAAAGGTACTCCTACAATGGGTGGCCTGTTGATTATTCTAAGTGTTTTTGTTTCAACAATTATTTGGGCTGATTTACAAAATATTTTTATATGGATTTTACTTTTAACTATTTTAATCTTTGGATCTATTGGTTTTGCAGATGATTACAGTAAAATTAAATCAAATACAAGTAAGGGTATTTCATCAAAAATAAGAATTATATTTCAAATAATTTTTTCTTTTTTCATTACATATTTAATTCTTATCAATTTAGATCCAAGTATAAGCAAATCTATGACATTTCCTTTCTTTAAAAATTTAATTATAGATTTTGGAATATTTTATTTTCTAATTTCCATATTTATAATTATTGGATCAGCTAATGCTGTAAATCTAACGGATGGACTGGATGGTTTAGCAATTGTCCCTGTAATGATAGTTGCTATGTCTTTTGCTTTCATAGCTTATATATCAGGCAATATAGTTTTCTCTAATTATTTACTTATCCAATATATTCCTGGAACTGGTGAATTAGCTGTTTTTTGTGGTTCTTTAATTGGAGCTGCTTTAGGTTTTCTATGGTTTAACGCACCACCAGCTAAAGTTTTTATGGGTGATACTGGATCTTTGGCATTGGGAGGCTCTTTAGGCTCATTAGCAATAATTTGCAAACATGAAATTCTTCTTGCTATAATAGGAGGGTTATTTGTTCTAGAAACCTTATCTGTTTTAATTCAAGTATTTATTTTTAAAATTACGGGAAAAAGAGTTTTTTTAATGGCTCCACTACATCATCATTTTGAAAAAAAAGGATGGCCTGAGTCAACAATAGTTATACGTTTTTGGATAATTACTATTGTATTAGCTTTAATAGGTCTAGCAACTTTGAGAATTAGATAATGTATTTAATTTATGGAATTCAAAAATCAGGACTTTCTATAGTAAATTATTTTGAAAATAAAAAAATAAAATTTAAGATGTGGGATGATAACCCGATAGTAAGAAAAGCTATAAAAAAAAATTATAATAAAGATTATTTTTTTAATATTAACAAAGATAATTTGAATGATTTTGAAAAAATTTTCGTTAGTCCTGGAATATCTTTAAGACAAAAAAAATTTCAAAGAAAAAATATATCTAAAAAAGTAAATAGAGACTTAAATCTATATATTTCAAATTTAACAAATCAAAAAATTGTAGCTATTACTGGTACAAATGGTAAATCAACAACAACTAAATTAATAGGAGATATTTTAAAAAAAAATAAAATTAACACATTTGTTGGTGGCAATATTGGAGAATCATTATGTAATGCTTTTCTTTTAAAAAAAAAATATAATGTTCATGTTATCGAATTAAGCTCTTTTCAATTAGAAACTGTTAAGTCACTTGATAGTAAAATATCAGTAATAACAAATTTATCTGGTGATCATTTAGATAGGTACAAAAGTATAAGCGATTATATTAATCAGAAAAAAAATATTATTTCTAAAAATGGAATTAATCTGATATCCATTGATGATATTTATTCAAGAAAGATATTTAATCAAAAAAAAATAAAAAATAAAATTAGTTTTTCTTTAGTAGATAAATCAGCTGATTGTTTTGCTAATAATGATTATATTTTAGATAATTACTTCAAAAAAGGCAGGAAATTATTTATAAAAAAAATTTCAAAAGATTTAGAGGGTCAATTTAATATCCAAAATATTTTAATAGCATACATATGCAGCAAAATATTAAAACTTCCAGAAACAAATTTTTTTAAGGTTATTAGAACATTTAAGGGCCTACCATTTAGATCATCTACAATTTTTACAAACAATAAATTAAAAATAGTAAATAATAGTAAATCGACTAATTTAAATTCAACAATAAATTCAATAGTAAATTACAATAATATTTACCTAATATTAGGAGGTATCGCTAAAGAAAAAAATTTTGAAATTCTTCTAAAATATAAAAATAAAATTAAATGTGTTTATACTTATGGTAAATCTCGATCTTTTATTGAAAAAAAATTGAAAAAAGAATTAGTTGTAAAAAGGTCAGAAAATTTAAAATTAGTTATAAAAAAAACTCTCGAGGATATTAAAAAAGATTCAAATAAATCAACTATATTGTTTGCCCCTGCGTGTGCCTCTTATGATCAATACAAAAATTTTGAAGAAAGAGGTACGCATTTTAATGAATTAATTAAAAAAAGTTTAAATTGACTATGGAATATTTTAAGAATTGGTGGGGCTCAATTGATAGAATTAACATAATATTAATATTAGCATTGGGTTTTACGGGATTAATTCTTTCATTTTCCATAGATGAAAATTTATCCATAAATAGACACTCTATTTTTTTCCTTTTTTCAATTTTTTTACTTATTGTACTATCAGACTTAGATAGCAAAAATATAAGAAGGATTTCATTATTTTTATTTGTTATTTTATTATTAATAATACTTCTAATACTTTTTTTAGATTACGAAGTTAAAGGTGCTAAGAGATGGTTCCAAATATTTAACTTTACACTTCAGCCATCAGAGATAATTAAGCCCATTTTCGTCATATTGACAGCATGGTGTATAACTAAATCAATAGAAGATAAAAAATTTTATTTACCTCTACTGTTTGTTTTTTTCTTCTTACTTTTAACTTTAATACTAATGCAACCTGATTTGGGAATGACAGTATTGCTATCAGCAACTTTTTTTTGCCAGTTATTTGTTGCTGGTCTATCAATTTTTTTAGTTATTATTGCATTTCTATTTATATTAGGAATTTCAATTTTTTCTTATTTTATTTTTGATCATGTTCAATCAAGAATAAATTCATTTCTTGGTGGATTAGGAGGAACTGACACATACCAAATAGATTTAAGTATTAAAGCTTTTAAAAATGGTGGGTTATTTGGAAAAGGCCCAGGACAAGGTATATTAAAAGAGAAAATTCCTGATGCTAGCACAGATTTTATTTTTGCAGTTGCAGGAGAAGAATTAGGATTTATTTTTTGTTTAATAATTATCTTTATAATTCTATCTATTATAATCAGAAGTTTATTAAAAGTTCTGCAACTTCAAGATCCTTATAAAATTCTAGCCATTAGTGGTTTAATTTGTTCATTTGGATTACAATGTTTAATCAATATTTTTAGTTCATTAGGTCTTATACCAACAAAAGGAATGACTTTGCCATTCGTAAGTTATGGAGGCTCTTCCATGATATCAATAGCAATTTTGTTTGGGTTTTTATTGTCTCTTACAAATAAAAGAAATGAAGAATTATGAAAAAAAATTTTTTACTAATTACAGGTGGAACGGGTGGACATGTCATACCAGCAAAAAATTTTGCAAATTATTTATCTAGAAAAGAAATAAATTGTACAATTATAACTGATAAAAGAGGTTACAAATACTTTGATGATTATAATGGTAAAATTTATACAATTAGTTCTTCTAATTTAAATGGGAACTTTATTTTTAAAATTTTTGGTATATTTCAAATTTTATTTGGATTATTTCAATCATTTATTATTGTATTTTCACTGAAACCATCCCACACTCTTTCTTTTGGAAGTTATGCCTCATTTTCTCCAATGTTAGTATGTATATTTTTTAAACCATTTTATAAAGTCAAGCTTTACATACATGAACAAAACTCAATAATAGGGAGAACGAATAAATTTTTTTTGAATTTTACAAATAAATTATTTTTAAATTTTGATATAAAATCTAAATTCAATTTAAACTTTAAAGACAAAATATTTGTTGTAGGGTCACCTGAAAATAATTTTCAAAAAAATATTCATAAAAGCAATAAAAACTTTGATGGTACTTTTACAATTTTTATTTCTGGTGGCAGCCAGGGATCCGAATTTATATCCAATTTTGCAACAAATCTAATTAAGATGATAGATAATGAAAAAATTATAAAGGCTAAATTTATATTTCAGTGCTCTAAACATTTGATAAAAAAAATTGAAGAAGAATTAAGAAATATAAAATCACCAATTATTTTGAAAGATTTTTTTATAAATGTAGATGAAATATTAGCTAGTGCAAATTTAGCAATATGTAGAGCAGGAGCAGGCACAATCGTTGATTTAATAAATTTTAGAATTCCATCAATATTAATTCCCCTACCTTCTTCCAAAGACAATCATCAATTTTTTAATGCTTTAATGTTAGCCAAACATGACTTAGCCACAATTATTGATCAAAATAATGATGATTTAAACGAAGCAAAAAAAAATATTTATAAAATATATAATAATGCAGAAAAATTAGAATCAATGAAAAAAAAATTTGATACTATTAAAGTTAAAAATTCTAGCACTTTAATTTATAAATTAATTGTAAATGAAAATTGACACTAGAATTCATTTTATAGGTATTTCAGGAATAGGAATGTCCGGTATTGCAGAATTGATGTTAGACAAAGGATATTTAATTCAGGGTAGTGATGTATTAATAAATGATAACACAAAAAGATTAAAGAAAAAGGGTATAAAATTTTTTTTGGGACACAATAAAAAAAATATTAAAACTGCTCAAATAGTTGTTTTTTCATCAGCTATAAAAAAAAATAATCCTGAAATAAAAGAGGCTTTAATAAAAAAAATTCCTGTTCTTTCTCGAGCTGATATGCTTGCGGAATTAATGAAAAACAAAAAATCTATTGCCATAGCTGGATCTCATGGAAAAACGACAACTACTAGTTTGGTAGGAAATATTTTTAATGAGGCAGGTTTAGATCCTACAATCGTTAATGGTGGTATTATAAATTCTTTTTCTAATAATAATCGTTATGGAAAGGGTGAGTGGATGATTGTCGAGGCAGATGAAAGTGATGGAACTTTTTTAAAACTTCCACATCAAATATCAATTATTACTAATTTAGATATTGAACATATGGATTTTTATAAATCAAAAGCAAATTTAATTAATGCATTTGAAAAATTTATAAACATACTTCCATTTTATGGAACTTCAATAGTTTGTTATGATGATAAAAATCTAAAATTACTAATTAATAAAATAAAAACAAGAAATATTTTAACTTACTCATTAAAAAATAATAAAGCAGATGTTTTAATTTTTGACATAGTGCAAAATAAACTTAAAACTTCCTTTAAAATAAAGACTAATAATAAAATTATTCATTCATCTAATTACAAATTTACTATAAATGCGATAGGCAATCATAACATTTTAAATGCAACTGCAAGTATCATTGCAGCTAAACTAAATGGAATAAAAAATAAAGATATTAATAATGCGTTGATTAATTATGTAGGAGTAAAAAGAAGATTCTCATTTATTGGAAAAAAAAATAAAGCTATATTCTACGATGACTACGCACATCACCCAACAGAAATTGCAGCAACATTAAGTGCAGCTAAAAGTCTTAAAAATAAAGTGATTGTTATTTTTCAACCACACAGATACACTAGAACTAAAATACTAATCAATGAATTTATTAAGGTTTTATCAAAAGTTGATTATTTATTTTTATTAGACACATATTCGGCTGGAGAAAAACTTATTAAGGGCGCAACTTCAAAAGATATGTTTTCTAAAATATTAAAAAAAAATAAAAATACTATTTATTTAAAAAATATAGGTGATTTGAATAAATTAATTAAACCCCATACAATGAAGCAAAATACTATAATTTTTATGGGTGCTGGTTCAATCTCAAGCATTGCAAAAAAATATTTAAATAAATAATGTCAAATAAAATTTTAGAATTAGCTGAAAAACTTAAAAGTAAAATTTACTTTGATTACAATATTGGTAAACATACTTGGTTCAGAACAGGAGGTAATGCAAAAATATTTGCATTAATTGAAAATAATTCAGAATTAGAAATTATACTGAATGAAATTAAAAATGAAAATTTTTATGTATTAGGCTCGGGCTCAAATCTTTTAATAAGAGATAAAGGTTATGATGGAACTGTTATAAAACTAGGCAAGAGTTTTAGTGCTATAAAAATTACAGAAGATAGTCTAGAAGTTGGGGCAAGTGCTTTAGATGTAAATTTGTCAAATTTTGCATACAAAAACAAAATTAAAGATTTTGAGTTTTTTAGTGGGATACCTGGATCGATTGGAGGAGCCATAAAAATGAATGCAGGTTGTTTTGGTGGTGAAACAAAAGATAATATTAGAAGTATAGAAATATATAACAGTCATTACGAAAAAAAAACTATTTTAAAAAAAGATATAGAATTCAGTTATAGATCATCAAATATTAAACAAAATGAAATAATATCAAAAGCAATTTTTAACTATAATTATGGAGACACTGATTTAATAAAACAAAAAATAAAAAATATTAAAAATAAAAGATTATCTACTCAACCAATTCAAAAACGAACATCAGGAAGTACTTTTAAAAATCCTCCTAATTTATTTGCTGCAAAATTAATTGAGGAGTCTGGATGCAAAGGTCTAACTTATGGTAATGCATATGTAAGTGATAAGCATGCCAATTTTTTAATGAATAATGGTAAAGCAAATGCGAATGACATTGAAAACTTAGGAAAAATAATTATTGATAAAGTTTACGGCAAATTTAATATTAAATTAGAGTGGGAGATTAAAATTATTGGTGAATAAGAATAAAATTTTAATTTTAGAAGGAGGATATAATGAAGAGCATGAGGTTTCATTAAATAGCTCATCAGAAATACAAAAAATATTAAAAAAAAATAAAATAAAATACAAAGTACTACTAGTTAATCAAAAAAATTTTGAAAAAAAGATATTAAGATATAAAAATTATATTTGTTTTAATGCCTTACACGGACCATTTGGTGAAGATGGTCAAATTCAAAAAATACTTAAGAAAAATAAAATTAAATTTACGCATTCAAATTATGTATCATCAAGAAATTGTTTTGATAAAATGAAAGCAAAAAAAATAGTATCTGCAAATAAAATTCTAACACCAAAATTTTTAGCCATTAAAAAAGAAGATTTAAATCCAAAAAATTTATATTCTTTTAAGAAAGTTTTTAAAAAATTTGTTGTCAAGCCTACTTCAAGTGGCTCAAGTTATGGTATTAAAATAATTAGGAACAATAATGAATTACGATTTTTTTTAAGTGAAATTGATAAGTTTAAAAATAACTTATCTAAACATAGCCATATTATGATTGAAGAATTTATTTCAGGCATAGAGTTAACTGTGTCAACTATTGAAATAAAAAATAAAATTACGCCATTGGCTGTTACAGAAATTATTTCAAATAATTCTTTCTTTGATTATGAGGCTAAATATTCTAAAGGCTTCTCAAAGCATATTATACCCGCTAGAATCAGTAAAATAAATTATAATAAATGTCTAAAGTTAGCATCTAAACTTCATACAATATTAAAATGTAAATCAATTTCAAGAAGTGATTTCATATTAAATCCTTATTCTAACAATATATATTATTTAGAAACAAATACTCAACCTGGATTAACCTCACTATCCTTGTTTCCAGAACAAGTAAAATATATGAATTTTTCTTTTGAACAAATTGTTTTTTCTATTTTAAATAAGACTAATTAAATAATGTTTAAAAAAACAAATCGAAGAAAATTATTTTTTACTAATAAAAAATTTCAATTTTATTATATTTTGATTATAGTAATTATTTTTATTACCATATTTTGTTTTTATAACAAAAATTATATTCTTAATACCTTTATTTTTAACATTAGTACTGTTTCAGAAAAATTCAATTATCAATTTAAAAACTTAAATGTAAATGGCTTAAAAAATATTGAATATACTTCTATTAACAATAAGTTAAAAAAATATAAAAATACCTCAATTTTTTTGTTACCTCTAAATAAAATAAAAAATGATTTAAAAGAATTTAATTGGATTAAAGAAATTAAGATAAGTACTAATTTAAAAGATACAGTTTATATTGAATTAGTAGAATATATTCCAATAGGTATTTATAGTTATAATAATCAATATTTTTTGTTTAACATAAATGGTAAAATTATAGATAAAATAGAAAATAATTCTCCATATAAAAAAAAATTAATCCTTTTTTTTGGACAATCATCTAATCTAGAAGCAAAAAAAATTCTAAAAATTTTAAATGAACAAAATTTTATTAAAAATGTTAATATAAAACAAATAAATTTCATTAACAAAAGAAGATGGGATGTAATCTTGAAAAATGATACTATTTTAATGTTATCAGAGAGTGTTCCAGAAGTTTCATTACAAAACTTTTCTTTAATTGAAAAAAATCTTAGCGAAACGGATTTGAATAATATAAAATCTATAGATCTAAGAAATATTAATAAAACAATAATTAAATATTTTTAATGATAAAAGCTGGTTTAGATATTGGAAATTCAAAAATATCTTGTGTAGTTGCAGATTATAAAAATGCAGAAGAAATTAATATTTTATCCTTACATAGTATACCAACTAATAATGTAAAAAAAGATATTATTTTAAATTATAAAAATATTTTAGAACAGTTAAAACATTTAATTCTTGAAAGTGAAAAGAAATCACAAACGAAATTAAACTCAATCAATCTTAACATTTCTTTGTTAAATTCAACATCACACTACTATGACTCAGAAATAAATATTAAAAATGAGCAGCTTTCAGAATTACATTTAAAAAAAATTATTAATCAATCTGAGTATTTCAAAAATAATGATAATAATAAGTTTGAGGTATTCAACAATATTCTTTCATATGAAATTGATAATAATTCATATTTCAACGTACCTATAGGTAACTATTCTGACAAAGCCAAAATTTATTTTTATAAAATTTTGTTACAAAAAAAATATATAGAAAATTATTCTCAATTATTCAAAGATCTGCAAATAAATATTGAAAATTATATACCAAGTCCATTATCATCATCATTATCATCTTTAACAAAAGATGAAAAAGAACTTGGAACAATATGTATAAATCTTGGCCATTCTACCTCTTCAATTTCAATATTTAAGAATAATAAATTTATTTTTGGAGATGCAATTAGTATAGGGAGCAATAATGTTACATTAGATATAGCAAGAGGAGTTTCTACAACAATTGCTAGTGCAGAAAGATTAAAAACATTATATGGATCATTAATTTCTTCTCCAAGTGATGACCATGAAATAATTGAAATTCCAATAATTTCTGGAAATCAAAATTCTTTCAAACAAATTACAAGATCAAATCTAAATTCAATTATAAAGCCAAGAATTGAAGAAACATTGGAGATGCTTTGGCAGAAAATAAGAGATAATAATCACAATAATAAAAATCTTAAAAACTTAGTAATTACAGGTGGTGGCTCACAATTAGATAATATTGAAAAATATGTAGAAACAATTTTTGCTAGTTCAACTAGAGTAGCATGTCCTATAAATCTAAATAATTTACCTAAAGATTTTTGTAAACCTAATTATAGTGATATTGCCGGAACTGTAATCTTTAATCCAAATTTTTATAAAATAAGTTTTTTGGAAAAAAAGAAAAATTTATCAAAAAAGCAAGGAATTATGGGATTTTTTACTTGGCTTGATCAATATATTTAGTTAATACTATATATAGTGAATTATGTTGACGGTTTCGATAAAAAATCGTTAAAAACTATATAAACGGCGGAGAATTAAATGACTATTAATATTTCAATACAAGATGTAGATCAAAACTTACATCCAAAGATTACTGTTCTTGGAGTTGGCGGATCTGGTGGCAATGCAATTAATAATATGATTAATGCAAACTTAGAAGGAGTAGACTTTTTAATCGCAAATACTGATGCACAAGCTCTGCAAATTTCTAAGTGTCCTAATAAAATTCAACTAGGATTAAATAGCACTAAAGGCTTAGGCGCTGGTATGAGACCAGATATAGGTAAAAAAGCTGCAGAGGAAGCTATACAAGATTTAAATGAAAAATTTGATGGTAGTCATATGTTGTTTATTGCTGCAGGTATGGGCGGTGGCACTGGAACAGGAGCCGCACCTGTTATAGCAAAACTTGCTAGAGAAAAAGGAATATTGACAGTTGGAGTTGTTACAAAGCCTTTTCATTTTGAAGGATCACAAAGAATGAAATTAGCAGATAAAGGTATCGAAGAACTTCAACAGTATGTCGATACTTTACTAACTATACCAAATCAAAACTTATTCAGAATTGCTAATGAAAAAACAACATTTTCAGATGCTTTTAAAATGGCTGATGATGTTTTATATGCCGGTGTAAGAGGTGTTACAGACTTAATGGTTCAACCTGGTATGATAAACCTTGATTTTTCAGATATTAAAACTGTTATGTCAGAAATGGGTAAAGCAATGATGGGGACAGGTGAAGCTTCTGGTGACGGAAGGGCTGTAGCAGCTGCAGAGGCAGCAATTGCAAATCCATTAATAGATGATGTATCTCTAAAAGGAGCAAAAGGATTAATAATTAATATAACAGGTGGTAAAGATATTACTCTTTATGAAGTAGATGAAGCGGCTAATAGGATTAAACAAGAAGTGGATGAAGAAGCTAATATTATCTATGGTACAACATGTGATGACCGATTGGAAGGACTAGTAAGAGTTAGTATTGTTGCTACAGGTATAGATGCTAATGCTGTCTCATCTTCACTATCTGAAGAGAATTTTGCACCTATTGCAATTAACAATGAAATTTACAAAAAAGAAGATGTGAAGACAAATGATACACAACCTACTTTATATTCTGACTCTGAAAATCAAAATAATTCAACAGATTCATCAGCTTCATTACATGAAGAATTTCAAGTAAATTCAAAAAATAATGATGCAATTAATTACAATGATCTAAATAATTTTGATTCAAATACATCTTTAGAAAAAAATGAAAATAATGAAAGGGTTGAAAATAGTATTTTAAGTGATACGAATAACGAAATTTCTGAAGTAGCTGAAGTAACAGTGCATGAAGAAGAAATTCCAACTAATTCAATCAATAAATATAAACCGCAGACAGCATCTGAATCTAATGTTCGAAGATTAAGTCTTTTTGATACATTATCTGACAAACAAGTAGATAAAGCTGAAGATATTGAAATTACACCAGAGAAATCAGAGCCAATACTTAGCTCACAAGAGTCTTCTGAAAACGATCCTGAAAAATTTGTAGATAACGATATTTCAGGCGATACAAAAAACGAATTTAATCCTGAAGAGAATGAGTTAAACAATCTTGATGAAGAATTCAATCAGGAAAATGAGGAAGAATTACTTGATATACCTACCTTTTTAAGAAGACAGGCAAATTAATTTGGTAGATTTAAACTGAAATACTTTGAAATATTAGGTTAGTTGTTAAAAGCGAATAAAATATATATCGAATAAAGTGCTGAAAATCAGCACTTTGTTTAATGATTGATTTAACTGAAAATAATAAACAACAAACTATTTCTAAACCTATCAAAATTAATGGAATAGGCTTGCATAGTGGGGTTATGGTTTCCATGAAACTTGTACCAGCTAATGCAGATTTTGGAATAAAATTTTATAGAACAGACCTTGATAAAAACAATATTGTCGAAGCAGTTTGGTCTAATGTAAGTAATACAAATTTATGTACGACAGTTAGTAATAACTTTGGCACATCCGTTTCTACTGTTGAGCATTTAATGAGTGCACTTTCCGGTTTACATATAGATAATCTTAAAATTGAGATTGATGGTCCTGAAGTGCCAATAATGGATGGTAGTTCAAAAGATTTTGTAAATGTACTTGAGATGATACCGATCAAAATTTTAAATAAAAAAAGAAAAGTAATAAATATAAAATCAAATATTAAAGTCACAAACAATGATAGTTATGTTGAGTTAAGACCAAATAAACAATTTTCTATTGACTTTGAAATCGATTTTCCTAGTAAGCTGATCAGTAAGCAATCCTGTCAACTTCAATTAATAAATGGTAACTATAAGTCAGATATTGCTTCAGCACGTACATTTGGATTTGAAAAAGATGTAGATACATTAAGAAACAATGGTTTAGCATTGGGTGGTTCGCTAGAAAATGCAGTAGTCATTGGTGAAAATAAAATTTTAAATAAAGAAGGTCTAAGATTTAAAGATGAGTTTGTTAGGCACAAAATTTTAGACTCCATTGGTGACTTGTATTTAGCTGGGTCACCTATAAAAGGATATTTTTTTGGAAATAAGTCAGGTCACTACCTAAATAATTTACTGCTTAGAACTTTGTTTTCTGATTCAAAAAATTACGAATATATTTAATTAAATCATTTTCTTAGGATCAACAATTTGATCAAAATCTTTGCTGCTTACCAGTTTTAATTTCAAAGCTGCTTCTTTTAATGTCAAATTTTCTTGATAAGCTTTTTTCGCAATTTTTGCTGCCAAATCATAACCAATAGATTTATTTAAAGCCGTAATAAGCATTAACGAATTTTTAAGGTGATTATCAATATTTTGAAGATTGGGTTTTATTTTTTTCAAACAATTTTTATTAAAACTATTTATTCCATCACTTAATAAGTTTACTGATTGTATAATATTGTAAGCAATAACCGGCTTAAACGCATTAAGTTGAAAATGTCCACTCGAACCACTTATGTCAACTGTTGTACTATTTCCAATTACCTGTACACATACCATACTAAGCGCTTCAATTTGTGTAGGATTTATTTTTCCAGGCATAATCGATGATCCGGGTTCATTAGCTGGTAATATTAGTTCACCAATGCCAGAACGAGGACCTGAGGCTAAAAATCGAATGTCATTTATAATTTTCATTATTGCAATAGATAATATTTTTAAGGAATTTGAAAAATTTACGAGAGCATCATGAGATGAAATTGACTCAAATTTATTTTTTGCAGGTATATATTTATTTTTGGTAATTTTATTTATGTATTTACAAAAAATTTTATCAAAATTTTTAGGTGCATTAATACCTGAGCCTACAGCAGTACCTCCCTGTGCTAAATAAACCAATTCTTTTTTTGCAATAACTATTCTGCCTAAACACGAATTGATCTGCGAAAGATAGCCTGAAAATTCATCTCCTAAAGTAATTGGTGTTGCGTCCATTGTGTGTGTTCTTCCAATTTTAATTATCTTATTAAATTTATTTTTTTTGGCATTTAATTCCTTAATAAAATTCTTAATAGCAGGTATTAATTTTAATGATGTTAATTCATTTACTGCAATGTGCATTACTGTTGGAAAAGTATCATTAGATGATTGTGATAAATTCACATGATCATTTGGATGAACTGGAAATTTAGTACCTAGTTTTCCTTTATTCTTTTTTATTATGTAATTACTTATAACTTCATTTGCATTCATATTGGTTTGAGTGCCAGAGCCAGTTTGCCAGACAGATAAAGGAAATTCATCTAATAGTTTTAAATTAATTATCTGATTAGCTGCTTCTAATATTTGTTTTCCAACATTTTTTTTTAAAAGGCCAAGTTCTATATTTGCTTGCGCAGCTGCTTTTTTTTGTTGTCCTAGAGCAATTATCAATTCATATGGTATTTTCTCACTACCTATTCTGAAATTTTCAAGAGATCTTTGAGTTTGTGCTCCCCATAATCTTTTTGAGTCAATTTTTTTAGACCCCAAAGTATCTGATTCTATTCTTTTTTTATTTGTCATTATTTGTTAAAAATACCTTATAACATATTATAATTAAGTTATGAATAAACTTGTTTTGTTAAGACATGGTCAAAGTCAATGGAATTTAGAGAATCGATTCACTGGATGGAAAGACGTCCCCCTTACTACGAAAGGTATTGATGAGGCAAAAAATGCAGGCAGATTAATAAAAAAAAATAAAATTAAATTTGATAAAATTTTTAGTAGTGTTTTAGAAAGAGCTAATAAAACTGTTGAAATTGCGATTAAAGAAGCAGAAATGACTAATTTTTTCGACAACAACAAACTTGTTTACACACGAAATATAAATCTCAATGAAAGGGACTATGGTGATTTAGTTGGTTTAAATAAATCTGAAACTGCTGATAAGTTTGGTAAAGAACAAGTTCAAATATGGAGAAGGTCATATGACACTCCACCTCCAAATGGTGAAAGTCTAAAGGATGTTGTTGATAGAGTTTCTCCATATTTCATCAATGAAATTGAGCCATTACTCTCAAATGGAAAAAATGTATTGATAGCAGCTCATGGAAATTCTTTAAGAGCAATAATGATTAAAGTCGGGCTCTATAAACCACAGGAAATTTCCTCAATTGAATTACCAACAGGTAGTCCATTATGTTTGGAGTATGTTGATGGTAAATTAATCAACCATTATTATTTGGATTAATTTTCTTAAAATCTGCTAATTTTATAATTTTACTCTCTTTTTTTAGATTTTTTGGTTCATGAATTTCTTTTTTATTATTATTATTTAATATTAAACCAAAACTAGCAGATGGATCTGCAAAAGAAACAATAGCATCATAAGTAATTTTTAAGTCAACTTTTGTATCATCAAAAGATAATGTAATTTCAAAATCACTTTTATTTACTTTTAAGTTAAAATATTCGTGTTGAATTACTATGGTCATTTGATTTGGGTATTTCCTTAATAACCATTTTGGGATTTTGATTTTTTTATGATTAGTATTAAATGTTACAAATAGATGGTTATTTCCAACTAATCCATTTTTATAAATATTTACTAAAACATCTTTAAAAACATTTATCATATTACGGTTAAGTATTTTATTGTAATCAATATTCATAAAAGTTACCTAGTATCATAAATTAAATATATTATTAAAGTTTTAACAAAGTTAAGTTAAATTCTTTAATACATTTTATTTAAGATTTTTATAAAAATCTAATTGTAATTTATTATATTTACCTAAGGCTGGATCATTTAATAGAAAAATATGTTGATCATTTTTTTTATCATTTCTATAAATCCATTTTCTTTTAAAATGATCCTTTAAAAATTTTACATTAGCCGCTCTTCCATCACAAACTATCATTGTGCCAGGTGTATAGAAATACTCTAATTTCAAAATATCACACACCATTGGCATCATATCTTTATGTTTAGTATTTATGCCATTAATATTATTTGTAATATTAAATTGATCTGGACCATCCAAATAAATAAAATCAGGATTGCACAAAGGTAATTTCCTATATTGTGTACAAATCCTGTCATTAAAAGTTGTCATTTCCACATTTGAATGACAAAAATTTATTTTAATTGGGTTTTTTATATTGTTATCTTCATTAAATTTTTTTATTCTATCTTTTGTTATTTTTAAATATTTTTTTTCATTTTCAAGTACGAATAATTCAAAAGGATTATTTCTTCTTAATGATTTTATTTTATCTAAGTATTTATCCCTAAGTTCTTTAAGCGCTAAACTAAATATTAACGTTGACCAACCTGATCCAAACTCTAATATTGTAGTTCTTTTGTTTATTAAAACATATTGATACAAATTATATAAATCAACTAATTCTGGGGGATATGAATCGTTTATATTCATATTATTTACCGATTTAGTTTTTATTCTAATTAACTTAATGAGTGAATTTAAATTTTTTTTTTCAAAAAAATGTTTAATTTCTTTGATACTTCTAGATGTTGGATTTTTGATTCTAATCATAAAACTCAGTAATAATAAGTAATGTATTTTAATAAATAATTTAATATTTATTTCAAGCTTTCTATGT
Source organism: uncultured Alphaproteobacteria bacterium (assembly GCA_902623545.1). Classification (GTDB taxonomy): domain Bacteria; phylum Pseudomonadota; class Alphaproteobacteria; order HIMB59; genus CACPNW01. The sequence continues at coordinate 113,254 of CACNUI010000003.1, forward strand.
AAGATAAAAAATTATCAATTACTACAAATTCACAGAGTCCAACTGCAAACATTTCCCTAGTTGTAAATCCCCCTCCTGTCATTGTCCAAATATCAACTCTCAAAGAATTAAGTTCAATGGAATATACTCTATCTCTAATTTTATTTTGATTTGTAAAAATATTAATGTAAGAAAGTTCTGTATCCACATCATAATAATATTCATTAATTTTTGTTATTTTGTTAAGATCAGTATTAATAACTTTTACTCTATTAAATGAAGTAAACTCAAATCCCCAATACAATGTAGGGCAAAGTAATTGATTATTTGATAAGTCTATTTTTTTTAAGGCAAAAGTTGGGGATGAGCAAAAAAATAAAAAAATAAAAATAAAAAATTTTTTACTCATATAAAAAAAGTGTTTTCATGATTTGTAATTAATTTTTTGTAAAAACTAATTATTTTGTTTCAATTGGATCATTTTTTTAAGTTTTCCCATTCAGTCATACCACCAATAATATTTTTAACGTTTTTAATACCCATATCTTTCATTGTTTTGGTTGATAAAGTTCCTTGTCCACCAACACCGCAAAATACAATATATTCTTTATCAGGGTTTTCTTTGAAAAATTTATTTTCTAAGGGACTACCTTCTGCTAAATAAAACTCAAGAAAAGCTCTATCCAAATGAATTGCATTTCCTATTGTTCCTTTTTCAAAACTTTCTTTATCTCTAACATCAATAAATTGTACGTTTGGATCATTGATTTTTTCTTTTGCTTGTGATGCAGAAATATTTTCAATTTCATTTTTTACACTCATCAAATCTTCAAATTTTTTCATATTTTCCTTACCTTATTAACATGGGGCGTTCTGTAGAACGACCACTAAATCATATTAGCAGAAAATAAGGAATTTTGGAAACTTCTTCGTAGAAACTTCGTAGTAAGTTTTCATTATTTGTCAGATTTCTTATTTTAGTTCTTCGTAGTCTTTTTTATTCTTTAATTAAGGATAATAATTTCTTTGCTAGTCTAGAAACTGCCTTTCTTCTATCTTTTGATAGTTTTTTAATAATTTTTATATTTTCTTTTATTGTTTTATTATCAATTTTATTGAAAGTTATTAGAGCATTCATTGATTGACATAAAACAATCCAATCACTGGAATTATTAAGATAATCAGATACAATTTTTTTTGCTTTTTTTTGTTCTTTATTTTCTAATTGATTAACTAATTCTGAAAATAATTGAGCGCAGGTCCATTGTGTGGAAGATTGTTTTATCTTTGAAATTTTGTTTAAGAAAATATGTTTAAAATCTAAAAACCATTCTGGTTTTTGTCTAAAAATTCTTTTAAAAGCATTTGATGTTCTTAATCTTACTATTTGGTCTGTGCTTGAATAACACTTAATTAATGAATTAATTCTATTTTTTTTAATAATAACATGTTCAACAACTTTTATTGTATTACCTAGTGAATTTGGATGACCACCAGTTAGTTCAGACTCATAATTCATTATCAATTAATTTGTTAAAATAAATCCAAAAATTTACATTATCTAATAATAAATTATATATTTTCCTTCGTAGTAACTTCGTAGAAGGTTTTTATAAAAAATTATTGATATTACTAGATAATTTTAAAAAAGTGGGGCGTTCTGTTGCTCGGTGCGTGAACTTTTCTCAATGCAAGGACGCGTGAGCGAACACCCAAAAGTTTAAGCTTTTCCTACTGTAATTGCTTATTCTTTCTTAAAAAAGTTTATAGCACACAACAGGAAAAATTACTATTTTAGGACGCGTAATGGACGCGTACAAGGCTTGTATTTTATAGTTTATCACTGATCTAGCCAATCGCTAAATTGCTTTGTAGATATGGTGATTCTTAAATTATCTATCCATCCATTTTTTTTTGAAATTTTGCTATCCCAATCATAGCATTCTACCCAAATACTATCGTACTTAGGTAATGAATAATAAGTTCCTGTGTAAGTACTCTTTTTTGATGGATCAGCCGGATGTTCTCTTGTTACCGGACCTATCTTATCAACATTTTTGAATAGATATGAAATATCTTTTTCTATTTTATCCATTTCTAAATAACAATCTTCTATATTTTCTTTGTAAAAATATCCGCCACTTATTCCATAAATTCTAAATTTTCTATCATTCCTTTTTATAATTACTTGCATTTCATCATAAACCATTTGTTTTTTTGTTTCGGTTAAAACAACAGTTGTAAAACTATCGTCTTTTAAATGCTGATATAATTCTATAATATTATTTTGAATTTCATTTTTACTTAAATGATCTAAAAGTGAACTGTTAATTGCTATTCCTTCAATTTCTAAGTCTTTGATACCATCAAATTTATTTTTTTTAAGTGTTGATTCTGACAAAGATATAAATATTGAATTTAGACCTAGTGCAAATAAAATATTTGATTTAAATAAAATTAAAAAAAATAAAGTATATAATTTCATTGTATATATTCTAAGCAAACATACTATGATGTAAATATTAAATTTTGTTGAAAGGACGCGTAATGGACGCGTACCATTGGAGCATTTCAGAAAGAACACAACAATTAATAGGAAATCTCGATTAACTAATGGGGCGTTCTGTTGCTCGGTGCCCCTGACCGCGCTCACCTAGAAACTAGGCAGCAAGTGCTAATCTATTATCGTTAGCGTTTATAAATTAGCCCGATAACGGTGGTACAATACCGGATAAAGTCTTTGTCTTTTAATTACCGTCGATCCTATTTCGTCCCCATATTGGTGGAGACGCCGGGTACCGCCCCCGGGTCCGAATAATTTATTGCACAAAGCATTTATTATCTTAGTTGCAATGCAACACTTTATTATACCTTAAACTAATTATACTTAAAAGATTTGTCTTCAAACCTAGCAATTAAAAAAAAAAATTGTTACAAATTAAGAAATAAAACAAATTATAGACAATGATTAAAGCAATAATGGCAGTTGATGAAAAAGGTGGAATAAGTAAAGGAAAAAGTATGCCATGGCCAAAAAATTCAATAGATTTAAAATGGTTTAAAGAAAATACAATTAACAATATTGTTGTTATGGGTAGAAAAACCTGGGAGGATCCTTTTATGCCTACACCTCTTAAATCAAGAATAAATGTCCTTATTACAAATAAAGATAAAAATTTAATTGTTGGAGCAGATTATTACTTAAGTGGAGACATAAATAATAGAATTAAAGATATTCAATCAGAATACACTGATAAAGATATTTTTATAATTGGTGGTTCAGAAATAATAAAATTAACTTATAAATTAATAGAACAATTTTATCTTACAAGAATCTACGGTAATTATAATTGTGAAAAATTCATAGATGTTTCTTTAATAGAAAAAAATATGAAAATGATAAAAAAAATTAATGGTGATCTGTCTTGTCATTTTGAGATTTGGCAAAAATGAAACAATACTTAGATGCTCTTAAATATTGTTATAACAATGGCACAGATGTTGAAAGTAGAGCAGGTAGCGTCAGAAAATCATTTGGTTTTCAAATGCATTATGATTTATCAAAAGGTTTTCCAGCAATAACAACAAAAAAATTAGCATGGAAATCGGTAATTTCAGAATTATTATGGTTTATTGAAGGTTCAGACGATGAGAGAAGACTTGCTGAAATTTTATACAATGATTCAAGAGAAAATTTAAAAGATAAAAAAACTATATGGACGCAAAACGCTCAAGCTGATTACTGGAAATCAAAAGCCCGATTTGAAGGAGATGTTGGTAAAATTTATGGAGTTCAATGGAGAAATTTTAATGGAGAAGATCAAGTCTTAAATCTAATTAAAGGATTAAAAGAAAATCCAAATGGAAGGCGTCATATAATATCAGCTTGGAATCCTCCGGAGATTAAAAATATGTCATTGCCGGCATGTCATGCATTTTCACAATTTTTTATTTCTAATAACAAATTAAGCTGCCAATTATATCAAAGGTCATGTGACATGTTTTTGGGAGTTCCATTTAATATAGCTAGTTATAGTCTTTTAACTCATATGTTGGCTAGAGAGTGTAAATTAGAAGTTGGAACTTTTATTCATTCCTTAGGAGATTTTCATATTTATAAAGAACATTTTGATCAGGTTAAGATCCAATTAGAAAGAATTCCTAAAAAATTACCTGAGCTGCATTTCGAAACAAAAGATTTTTTTAAATATAATGTAAATGATTTTAAATTAATAAACTATCAGCATCATGAAAAAATTGATGCTAGCATGAATGTTTAATCTAGAGACTTTTTTAAGTTTTTAGCAATTGATATAAATTTTTTTGAAATTTCACCATCTGGATTATCTATCAAAGCAGGTATTCCATTATCTGATTGAATTCTTAAATTTGTATCAATAGGAATTTCTCCTAAAAAAGGTATTTTAGATTCCTCAGCTTCTTTTTTCACACCATCTTTTGAAAATATATAATGTTTTTGATTACAATTATCACAAATGAAATAACTCATATTTTCAACAATACCAAGAATATCAACATTTACTTTTTTAAACATATTGATACCCTTTCTTGCATCAGTAAGAGCTACATCTTGAGGTGTAGAAATTATAATTGATCCAGAAAGTTTTGAACTTTGAGCTAAAGTAAGTTGAGCGTCTCCAGTACCAGGTGGTAAATCTATGATAAGATAATCTAGTTCACCCCAGTCAACTCCATTGAACATTTGTTCTAATGCTTTCATGACCATTGGTCCTCTCCAAATTGTCGGAGCCTCAGAGTCTAGAATAAAACCGATGGACATTAATTTTATTCCATAATTATTCAAAGGTATAAGTTTTTTATCTTCATTCATATTAGGTTTTTGTGAAATACCCATCATTCTTGGAATACTCGGACCATAAATATCTGCATCAAGTAAGCCAATCTTAAGGTCTAGTGAGCTCAGTGCTGTGGCAAGATTTACTGAAAATGTTGACTTACCAACTCCTCCTTTACCACTGGCAATTGCCACTATATTTTTTGCATTAATTTTAAATCTTTTTTGATCAGAATTATTTTTTTTATTAATTTCTATATTTGAGTTTACAATTATATTTACTGAAAGCACTCCCGGAATTTGCTCAATATTATTTTTGAGTAACCTTGCTATATTTAAATAAGGATCTTCACTTTGCCCTTTGACAAGCAAAGCAATATTTATATTTCCACCTTTTACGACTACGGAAATATTTTGATTTTTAGGATCAAAACTGAGATTTGTTACAGGATCAGTAAATTTCTTCGAAAATGTATAAATTAAAGATAAAATTTCATCAGACATACTTGATTTTTCCAGATTTACTCAAATATTAGTTATTAATTAATATAATTAGTGTTAGTAGAAAGAACATATAATATCAATACCATATGAACTTGAACAAAAATAATAATGATAACAATCCTTGGGGTTCTGGGGGTAATAATAACCCATGGGGTTCAGGAGGATCAGGTAACGGTTCCAACAGAAGAGATTTTGAGGACTCAATAAGGAAAGCAAAAGACAGATTTGGTAATTTTAAATTTGGTGGTAGACGTAACTTTTCAATTTTTATTATTGTTGCAGTTTTGCTGTGGCTTGCAACAGGCTTTTACAGAGTCGAGCCTGATGAACAAGGCGTAGAGTTGTTATTCGGTAGATGGAATGGTCAAACAACTGAGCCAGGATTACACTATTTCTTTCCAACACCAATTGGTCAAACAATTACACCAAAAGTTGAAGTAATAAGAAAAATTAACGTTGGATTTAGAAGTGCAAGTGATCTGGGTTTTGGCTCAAGTTCAAATGCAGAAAGAAAAGTCATTGAAGAAAGTCTAATGCTTACTGGTGATCAAAACATAGCAGATGTTGCATTTACAGTACTGTTTAAAATAAAAGATGCAGGAAATTTTTTATTTAAGCTTAGAAACCCTGAATTAACAGTAAAAGATATGTCTGAAAGTGTTGTTCGTGAAGTTGTTGGACAACGAGATCTGCAATTTTTACTTACAGAAGGACGGCAAGAAGTAGAGCAAGTTGTAAGGAATGAATTACAATTGGTTTTAGATTCGTATGAAAGTGGAGTTTTGATACAATCAGTTCAACTTCAAAGTGTTGACCCTCCTGATCAAGTTATTGATGCCTTTGATGAAGTTCAAAGAGCAAGACAAGATAAGGAGAGATTAGTTAATGAAGCTAATACCTACTTAAATAGAATTGTACCAAATGCTCGTGGTGAAGCAGCAAAACTTGTTGAAGCTGCTACTGCCTATAAAGAACAAGTTGTTAAGCAAGCTGAAGGTGTGGCCCAAAATTTCATAGATGTCTACAATAGTTATAAAGGTGCAAAAGAGGTAACAAAAAGAAGAATCTATTTGGAGACTCTAAGAGAGGTATTGGAAGGTAAAAACAAAATAATTTTAGATGATACTGGAAATGGTCAAGGTGTAGTTCCTTACCTTCCATTAAATGAGCTAAAAAAGTCAGGGAATAATTAAGTATGAGATTTAGTGTAAGAAATTTAGTTATAGCTTTAGTTTTATTTATTCTTTTCCTCACATTTACGGGAGCATTTTTTATTGTTAATGAAACTAAACAGGCTCTTGTTCTTCAGTTTGGTGATCCAAGAAAAGTTGTTACAAAACCTGGTCTTCAATTTAAAATTCCATTCATTCAAGATGCAGTCTTTTTAGATTCAAGATTGCTAAACCTCGATCCTCAACCTGAAGAAATGATACTTTCTGATCAAAAAAGAATCATAGTGGACTCATTTGCGAGGTACAATATAGTTGATCCATTAAAGTTTTATCAAACAGTAAGAAATGAAACTACTTTTTCAGATAGATTTGGTAGAATTATAAACGCTGCAGTTAGAGGTGTTATTGCTCAATACTCTTTAACATCACTTCTAAGTGATGAACGTATTAATATTATGAATGAAATTGAAAAACAAATAAAAGTTAATGAACAATCATTTGGTGTCAAAATTGTAGATATCAGAATTGGAAGAACCGATCTAACAGAACAAGTTTCTAACAATGTTTATCAAAGAATGCGTTCTGAACGTGAGAAAGAAGCAAATTTATTAAGAGCTGAAGGAGAAGAGTTATCCAAAGAAATAGTTGCATCAGCAGATAGGCAACAAACAGTTATTCTGGCTGAAGCCGAAAGAACATCTTCAATACTTAGAGGTGAAGGAGATGCTGCTAAAAATAAAATATTAGGTGATGCCTACAGCCTAGATGAGGAATTTTTTGATTTTTTAAGAACCATGCAAGCTTGTAAAGACACTTTTGGAGATACTGAAATGTCCATGGTAATTGCTCCAGGGGAAGTTTGTGAAAAATTTTTTGGTGAAATTGACATACAGAATTAATGTTAGAAATTTTACTGACGAGCATTGGTCTGGTACTGATAATTGAAGGTACGTTATATTTTTTTCTTGCAAAGAATCTTAAAAAAATCTTGAACAGCTTAATTATAATAAATCCTCAATCAATTAAAAATCTTAGTTTGTTTTGTGCACTAATTGGACTATGCCTTATTTACTTCACTTTCAAATATTATAATAAATAAAATGATATCTAGATTACTATTTTTAATTGTTATCCTTTTATCTAAACCTTCATTTTCAGTTCCTGAAAGTTTTGCTGATCTTGTTGATGAATTATCCCCAGCTGTAGTTAGTATAGCATCAACTACTATTGTAGAAACTAATGATCAAAATCAAATACCTCAATTTCCTGAAGGCTCTCCCTTTGATGAGTTTTTTAAAGAATACTTTGATAGAGATCAAAGAAGATCTCAAAGACCTATGACGGGACTTGGTTCAGGTTTTATAATTAGTGGAGATGGGATAGTTGTTACAAATAACCATGTTATTGAAGGGGCAGATGAAATAACTGTAATTTTAAATGATGAAACAGAGTTTACAGCTGAATTACTTGGAAGAGATCCCAAAGCAGACATAGCAGTATTGAAAATTGATTCAAAAAATAAAAAACTTACATATGTTGGTTGGGGAGACTCGG
>CACNUI010000004.1 GCA_902623545.1 uncultured Alphaproteobacteria bacterium
ATTATGGAAAAAAGAAAAGGTTTTTATTCCAAAAATTAAAAGAAATAATATTCTTCAAAAAATAAAAAAATGGAAAAAAATTTTTAAAATAGTAAATGAATATTACTAAGTCTCGTAATTCAACCAATTTGTTAGTTCTAATGAATGGTATGAACTATCAAGAACATCGTTGTATATTTTATAATTATAATTCGTAATATTTTTAAAATTTTCTAAAATTTTTATCTCTTTATCGAGCTCAATTTCATTTCTATAAACATTATTATCTAATAATATTTTTTTGCGCTGATTAATTAATCCAGCCATCCAATTTGGATTGAATTCTGGATGATATTGTACTGCCCAGATTTTTGATTGATTAATATTAAAACTTATAGATTGAAATTGACTTTTCTCATTTGAGGCTAATACTTTAGAATCTTTTGGCAAAATTTCAGCTTCATCATAATGCCAACAAAATGCATTAAATAATTTTTTTTTATTTAAATACATTGGATGACTTAAACCAACATTGTTCAACCTTATATTTTTTGCAATTATTGCCTCAAGCCCATTAGGGTTTTTTCTTACCTTTCCTCCAGCTGCAGTTACTAAGACTTGTAAGCCCCAGCAGCTCCCAAAGATTTTATTTTTTCTTTTAAAAAGTTCTTTTGCTAAATCTATCTGTTTATTTATTGGCCTGGTGTAATCGTATATATTTAAGAGACTACCGGTCCAAACTGCTGCATCAAAGTCATCCAAATTAATACCTACGGGTAGATATTCATCGTGAATAGCTGGATGAATTGTTGTAATATTGTTTACTGTTTTACTATTTTTAATTAAAATTTTTTCGTAAACTTCGTATTGAGTTTCCATGCCCAATCTTTTGTAGCCATCAGACGCTTCTTTTTCATTTCCATCAATTAATAAAATTTTCATATTTATCTTTATTTTTCATGTATCATGAAATAATAAAAACATCATGAAAATTAAACTTGGTATCGCTCCTATTGCATGGAGCAATGACGATATGCCAGAACTAGGAGGAGATACTCCAATTGAAAAATGCTTAGATGATGCAAACGTGTCTGGGTTCACAGGTATAGAATTGGGTGGAAAGTTTCCAAGAAATCCAGGAATAACAAAATTTCTTTTAGAAAAATTTAAACTTAAAATGCCAGGAGGTTGGTATGGTTCTTTACTTAGAAAAAAAAGTGTTAAGGAAGAATGGCTAGCTCTACAAGACCATTTAAATTTATTAAAGTTAATAAATGCAGATGTTTTTGTCTTTGCTGATGTGTCTGGATCAATTCAAGGAGATCAATCAAAAGCTCTTAGTAAGAGACCAAAACTTGAAAAAGATGAATGGAACGGCTATTGCAAAAAAATTAGTGAATTATCTGATATGCTGATGGATCAAGGAATGCCAATGTCGTATCATGAGCATATGGGAACTATTATACAATCTGAGGAAGATGTAGATCGATTAATGGATATGACAAATCAAAATACATTTTTACTTTATGACACTGGACACTTAATGTTTGCCGAAGCAAATTATGAAAGAGTATTGAAAAATTATATTTCTCGAATTAACCATATTCATTGTAAAGATATTAGAAAAGATGTTTTTTTAAGATCTATTAAAGATGACTTAAGTTTTAGAGAGTCTTTTTTAGATGGTGTTTTCACCGTTCCAGGTGATGGATGTATTGATTACGATCCATTAATTAAGATACTATATGAGGCAAAATATCAGGAATGGTTAATTATTGAAGCTGAGCAGGATCCTAAAAAAGCAAACCCTCTTGAATATGCAAAATTAGGATATAATTACTTGCATAATATAATAACAAAAAATGGATATGTTCTTTAAAATAACGATAAGTACTTTAATTTCATTCATTCCTTTATATGTTCTAGCTCACAAAGTAACTTTAGAGGACAAATCGCTAGAAAAGATTGTTAACGAAAGAATGGCAATAATGCAAAAAATTAAAAGCACATCATCGAAACTTTACAGATTAATAAATTCAGATCAATATGAGGAAATGTTAGAACTTAATGAAACTCTTCTTCACTCAGCATCTGAATTTAAAGATTTTTATCCTGAAAATAGTCAAGCAGAAGGAGCTAGTGATAATATTTGGAGTGATCGTGAGACATTTAATGAATATAACCAAAACTTTGTAGATGATATCGAAATGATATCTTTAAGTATAGAATTAGAAGATAAAGAGATGATAAGTGATGCTATTAAAGCAATGGCTGCAAATTGCAGCACTTGTCATAAAAAATTTAGAAATTAATTATTTAATCTTAAGTGTGGATTATATTTCCATTCTAAATATTTAACAAATTGAACCATTAGAAAATTTAAAAAAAGATAAAGAATTCCTGCAGCAATAAATGCTTCAACAGGTGCAAATGTTTTAGCCATTATCTTTCTAGCAATACCTGTCATTTCCATGTATGTTGTCAGGCTAACTAAAGAGGTTGCTTTAACCATTAGTATTAATTCATTACCGTAAGACGGCAGAACTTTTCGTATAGCAATAGGTAGAATAATTTTTCTTAAAAGTAAAAATTTTCCAAAACCAAGAGATAGGCCTGATTCAACCTGACTTTTCTCAATTGATTGAATACCACCTCGAAAAATTTCTGCTCCATATGCAACAGTATTAATTGTAAGTGCTATTACTCCGCACCAAAAAGGTTCTTTCAATGCGTACCATAAAAAACTTTCTCTAATAAATTTTACTGAACCTAAACCAAAATAAATTAAATATATTTGAACAAGTAAAGGTGTTCCTCTAATGACAAAAATATAACTAGCAATTGTTCTTGATAATAATGCAATTTTAGAAACTCTTCCTAAAGCAAATAATAATGCTAAAACAAAACCAACTGGTAATGAAATTAATAATAATAAAATTGTATTATCTAAGCCAGATATGACCAAAAAGAAATTTTTATAAATTAGAGAATTTTGAATACTATTTAAAAATTCAATCATGTTGTAAATCCTTTTGAATAATTTACCTCTAACGTTTTAAAAACTCTGCCAGAGATTGTTGTTAAACATAAATACAAAATTGCGGCTGTTATTAAGAAAGTTAAAGGTGAATGCTCAACGTTAGAAGATATTCTAGATTGACGCATAATTTCAACAAGACCAGTTACAGAAATGAGCGAAGTATCTTTAAGAGTTATTTGCCATACATTCCCTATTCCCGGTAAGGCATGTCTTATAACTTGAGGTGAAATAACTTTAAAAAAAATACTAAATTTATTCATACCCAGTGCTCTTGCAGCTTCTATTTGACCCTTAGATATAGCCAAATAAGAAGCTCTTAAAACTTCACTCGAATAGGTAGCTGATATTACTGCAATAGCTATTGTTGCAATTGTAAGTGCGTTTAGTTCTATATATTTATTATATCCAAATACTTTAGCTATACTCATAACAACAGTATTGCCGCCAAAGAAAATTAGATAGATAACTAATAATTCAGGAACACCTCTTATTACTGTTGTATAAAAATTTGAAATAAATCTTGTTATTCTGTTTTGTATTATCTTTGCCCAAACTGTAATAATTGCTAAAAAAAGACCTAACCCCATTGATAAAATGCTTACTAGTAAAGTCATGAGTGTTGCTATAAGAAATTCATCGCCCCACCCTGCATCTCCAAATACAAGTTTATCAAATTTGAACATATAAAATAAAATAAGTAATGATGAAAAATATACTTGTCTACCTTCGAATATATGAAATTTTAAATCAGAACTTTTTCTATTTTTTCAATCACCCTATAGACAGGTATTTTATTAATATTTTTTGAATTAAAATCGCTTGAGGACATAGAAAATAGATTTGGGTTTTCAGGTGTAAATTTTTTAGAATCTTTGGGTCCAAAAAGCTTAATTAGTGGGCAAAATCCAGTTGATAGCATATGACTAACACCACTATCGTTCGAAATAGCTAATTGTAAATATTTGGTTGTTGCCATAATAATCTCTATATTTTGATATCCATTAATACAATCTTCAATAAATACAGAATCAGGAAAAAGATTTTTTAATTTTTCTTTTAAATATAATTCATTAGGTCCAATAAAAAAAACTATAGTCTTATTATTTTTTTCAAGATAATAACACAACTCGATGTAGTTCTCTAAAGACCAAATCTTATTTTTTTCTCCTGCACCAGGAGCTATGCCAATATAACTTTTTTCTTTTGATAAAACTTTACTTATTAATTGTTCAAGATTTTTATTAATAGGAATTTGAAAACTACTTTTTGTATTTTTTATCACTATTAAATCTAATAAATCTAAAATATAATCTAAATAGTATTTTCTTCTCTTTATATTTTTAATTTTTTTTGTAGAAAAGAGACCATTTGCAGATCCCGAGATAAAATTTTTATGCTTAATTCTTTTTAATGCAACCGTTCTTATTACTGATTTTTGTGTATCTAAAATATAATCGAAAAATTTATTATCTAATTTATATTTTTTTGATATTTTATTCCAAAAAAAAGGACTTAGATCTGCTTGATCAAGTATCTCATCTATATAATTGCATGAAATAAATTGAAGAGTGCTTGAATAAACAGTTTTTCCCTTGTTGGTAAGCCAATATAATTTATGTTCTGGAAGTCTTATTTTAATTTCATGAAGAAGTTTTAATTTAATTATTCCATCTCCAATTTTTTCACCATTTGAAAATACTAAAATCTTTTTACTCATTTTAGTATACTTTAACATAAATTTTAAAAGAGTCTAATTTTGAAGAATTGAGAGATTAGATATTTAATATAAATAAAACGAGTAATGGTGCCCAAGGGCGGAATCGAACCACCGACACGAGGATTTTCAGTCCTCTGCTCTACCAACTGAGCTACCTGGGCACAAAAACATCAGATAAAGTATTTATAATTTAATTCAATTAAAAATATAAAATTAATCAGGTTTTATTTCCATTCCATGTTCATCTGAAAGCCATCTCATAAGATCTATATTTGCACATTTTTTTGAACAAAATGGAGTAAAAGGTTCCTTAGAGATTTTTTTACAAGTTGGACATTTAGATTTTTTTTTTAAAGAAATTATATTATTCTTTTTAGATTTTTTTATTTCCATCTAAATGTAATTCTACCCTTTGTTAAATCATAAGGCGTCATTTCTACTGTGACTTTATCACCAGCAAGTACTCTGATTCTATTTTTTCTCATCTTTCCTGATGAATGTGCAAGAATTTCATGATCATTTTCTAACTTTACTTTAAACATTGCATTTGGAAGAAGTTCTAAGACAACTCCTTGAAATTCAATCGATCCTTCTTTTGGCATATTTTATAAGCTTATAGTAAAAATTATTTCTTTTGTCTAATTTTAACTGACAATTTATGTCCATCTAAACCTTCAAGTCCAGACATTTTTTGAGTATCTTCGGAGAGAATATTAAAAGATTTTTGATTCATTTCAACTACGGAGTTTCTCTTCATAAAATCTAAAACACCTAAGCCTGATGAAAATTTTGCAGCTCCTGAAGTCGGCAAAACATGATTGGTTCCTACATTATAATCACCAAAAGCTTCAACAGAATACTCGCCTAAAAATATACCCCCGGCATTATTTATCTTTGATAATAATTTTTTATAATTAGATATGTGTAAGTGTAAATGCTCTGGAGCAATAAAATTTATAACTTGTGCGGCAAGTTCTATATTGTCAACTAAAACAATTAAACCATTATTTTTCAAACTTTTCTCAATTATTTTCTTTTTTGGAAGATTTTTTTTTATTTTTGTAATTGAATTTATAACTTTTGAAGCAAAATTTTTATTGTCAGTTATTAAAATTGATTGTGCATTTTCATCATGCTCTGATTGCGCAATAAGATCAGATGCAACCCAATTTGGATTGTTATTATTGTTTGCAACAACAATTATTTCTGATGGCCCTGCAAGTAAATCTATACCTACTTTTCCGTATAATTGTTTTTTTGCTTCTGCAACATAAGCATTGCCAGGCCCAAAAATTTTATTTACTGGCTTAATAGTTTCAGTACCATATGTTAGCGCACTAATTGCTTGTGCTCCACCTACAAAATATGTCTCCTTGATACCTAATTCTTTAATTAATTTAACAAAATATGGATTAATTGATTTCGTAGGAGGTGTTATACATACAATCCTTTTTACTCCAGCTATAATTGCCGGGACTGCATTCATAATTAAAGATGAGGGATAAAAAGCCCTTCCTCCAGGTACGTACAAGCCAACTGAGTCAATAGGCTTCCACACAGATTTCAATGTTGCACCATTATTAGTATAGGTAATATTTTTAGGTAATTGTTTTTTGTGAAATGATGAAATATTTTTTATAGCTATTTTAAAACTATTAAATATTTGTGGCTCAACTTTAGGTTGCATTTTTATTTTAGATAAATCTAAAGTAAGATCTTGTTTACTAATTTTGACTTTATCAAATTTTGCCGCATTTTTAATTAGAGATTTATCGCCATTTTTTTTTACATCATAAATAATTTTTTTTACATCTTCTTGAATTGATTTACTGGATAATGAACTTCTTTTTTCAATCTTTTCTTGAAGTTGGATATAAATATTTTTATTAAATTTTATTATTTTCATTACAAAAAGGTACCTATTTCAGAAATAATTTTTGAAACCTCATTCATATTTGTCTTATAAGCTGATCTATTGACAATTAATTTAGATTGAATTTTCATTATTTCTTCAATTTCAGTCAAACCATTTTCTTTCAATGTTTTTCCTGTAGAAACTAAATCTACAATTCTCCTACACATATTTAAAGAAGGGGCTAATTCCATTGATCCACTTAGTTTTATAATTTCTACTTGTATTCCCTTATTATAAAAAAATTTTTTAGTAATATTTGGGTATTTAGTAGCAATTCTAATATTACTCCACGTTTCTGGATCCTCTTTTTTTAATAACGATTTTAGAGCTGCCACTGAAATACGACAATGGCCAATATTTAAATCGAGTGGAGCGTATATTTCTGAGTAATCAAATTCATTAATTACATCTTCACCAGCAATACCAATTTGTGCTGCTCCAAATGCAACAAATGTGCATGCATCAAAAGCTCTTACTTTTATGTATTCAATATTTCTTTTTTTAGATTTAAAAGTTAATTTTCTTGTATCTTTATCAAATAGTAATGGATCAGGAGCAAAACTAGTTTTAAGTAAAAAGTTTTTACATTCTTTCGTAATTCTACCTCTCGGTACTGCAATGATTATTTTACTCATAAAATGTGGGCTTTTATATTGTGATCAAAGAAAAAACTACAAAAAGTTAGTTTTTCTGTCTTTTTATTTTTGCGCCCAAACTACCTAATGTTTTTTCTATATTTTCATAACCTCTATCAAGATGATAAACACGATTTAATGTTGTTTGACCGTTTGCATTCATAGCAGCTAACACTAAACTTATACTAGCTCGTAAATCACTAGCCATTACTTGCGCTCCCTTGAATGTTTGATTACCTATAATAGTGGCGGTATCTTTTTCTACTGTAATATTTGCCCCTAATCTATTCAATTCAGGAACATGCATAAATCTATTTTCGAAAATTTTTTCTTTAATTTTTGACTTCCCAACTGAGAGACACATGAGTGACATCAATTGAGCTTGTAAATCGGTGGGGAAACCGGGATAAGGACTAGTTGAAAGACTAGTAGATTTTAGTTTTGGTCCCTTAAAAACTTTTACTGAATTTTTACTTACTTTTAATTTTGCACCCATTTTTTCTAAAATATTAATTAAAGATTTTAAATAAACGGTATTAAAATTTTTGATTTCTAAACTTGAATTTAACATCAAAGCCGCAATTATATATGTGCCGGCAACAATTCTATCAGAAATTATTTCATGCTCTACTTTTTTTAAATTTGTAACACCTTCCACAAGAATAGTTTTTGTTCCTTGACCTTCTATTTTTGCACCCATTTTTATAAGGCAATTTGATAAATCTTCTATTTCTGGTTCTCTCGCAACATTTAAAATCTTAGTTTCACCTTTTGCCAATACCGAAGCCATTAGTATATTTTCAGTTGCTCCTACACTTGGAAAAGGTAATTCAATTTTATTTCCTGTTAATTGTGATTTCACTCTTCCAATAACAAAACCATTTTGAATATCAAAATTAGCACCCAGTTTTGATAAACCTGCAAGATGTATATCTATTGGCCTAGTTCCAATTGCGCAACCGCCAGGTAAGGATATTTTAGCCTGACCAAAACGAGAGAGTAAAGGTCCTAGAATTAAAATTGACGCTCTCATTTTTCTTACAACATCGTAATCTGCTGATAGATTTTTAATTTTTATAGGATTTATTTTTAGTTTATTTTTTTTAAAATCAATTTTAGCACCATAATTTTTTAATAATTTAATTAAATTTAATACATCAACTACATTAGGCACATTTGAAAGTTTTAGAGTATTTTCAGATAACAGAGAGGATACTATGATAGGAAGCGCAGAATTTTTTGAACCATGAACATTGACTGAGCCAGAAATACTAAAACCTCCATCTATAATTAATTTATCCATTTTTATTTATAGCTTTTTTTCTTTTTAAAATATTTAATTTGAGTTGTTTATCTAGCCTCTCTAATCTTGTTAAACGTAAATCTTTTTTTGTATCATTTTTTGCATGATTTATATTTTTATCTTTATTTAATTTTTTTATCACAAATAAAATTTATCTATTAAAATTATTTTTTAATTTATTCTTAGAACATTTCTTAGAGCAATATAAAACACTTTTCCAATCTCTTTCCCATTTTTTTCTCCAATTAAATGGTTTATTGCAAACAATACAAATTTTAGAAGGTAAATTTTTTTTCAATTTTTTACTCGAATAGATAAAAATATCCGTATGCAACTACTAATGCAGGTATTGCACTGTAAAGAGTTGCTAAAATTGCAGCTTTTGGGGCAAGAGCTATTGCAGGAAATAACGCATCACCATCATTAGAAATCGCATTACCTAGTTCTGCAGAAAGAGGGATATAACCATTTAGATAAAACGTTGCTACTACAACTTGAGGTCCACAACCTGGCAGGAAACCAAATAAAATTGCAACCAATGGAACAAATGGAAGCCACAAATCAAAAAATATTTTTAAATCTAAACTTGTAAAGTAAATAAATATTTCAAATACAAGGAAACCGCAAATTACCCAAGTAGTTACAAAATTAGTAGTATCTACCACTCTTGATAATAGCCCCCTACTTTTATCAGTTGAGCATTGGAAATCACTCAAGGGATTTAGTGACCACATAAATATTGAAAGTATTGCTCCAGCAGATGCTACAAAAACAAGAAATGAATTATAAGCTGGATAAGTAAATTCTATTTGGAACGCAACTAAAATACCTAAAAAAAAACCGGGTATAAATAAAAATAGCCAAAAGAAATTAAAATTTGATACAAAAGTTTTATTTATTTTTTCAAATTCAACTTTTATTTTTGTTTCTGCTTGCATAAAATTTGTTCCATGGATGAAATCAATTATATAACCTGAAATTGATCCAAAAAAAATTCCAATTCCAAATATTAAAAGTCCAGTTGTGGGCTCAATAGCAAGTATTAAAAAAGCTGCATCGCCCATTGTTGCTGTTAATACAGCTACTAAGGAACCAAAAGAAATACGACCCTGAATATATTGAGTAACAACTATTATAGCTCCTCCACATCCAGGTATTGCACCTAAAAATGCAGCTATACCAACATGGAGCTTTTGAGTTTTAGATAAAAAATTCTTTACATCAAATTTTGTTAAACTATCCAATCCAATAAAAACAAAAAGAGTAAATCCTACAAAAACAGATACCTGGATATAAGCATCTATCATTGATGATCGTATAACTTCACCAAATTCACCTCCTTGAAAAACAAGAGAAAGTAGTAAAAGACCAAGAAATGATTTCTTTAGTAATCTTCCATCATTTTCAAGAATGATTTTAGTTTTTTCATTGATAGCATTAATTAAAGCGTTCATTAATATATATATAGCTAATATATATAGCTATGGCTACATTTTCTATTAATTTTTTTGTTTTTTTATGTTAAAAATCAGAATGTCTTTCAGCAAAGTTCGAAATGCCCATAAAACAGAAAATACTGAAGATTATTTAGAATTAATTTCCGAACTGTTGACTTCCAAAGGGGAGGCTAGGATAGTTGATATAGCAAAACAACTTGATATTGCTCAAGCTACTGCAAATAAAACAATTCAAAGATTACAAAATCAGGGTTTTATAAAAAGAGAACCTTATCGATCAATTTTTTTAACAGTAAAAGGTCAGATGATAGCAAGTAAATCAAAAAAAAGACATAACATTGTTCTAAGGTTTTTATTAAATTTAGGTTTGGATCAAAAAACAGCTTCTGCAGATGCTGAAGGCATTGAGCATCATGTAAGTGAAAAAACTCTAAAAAAAATGGAAAAATTTAATTCTTTAAAATAAATTTAATATTGGCAAATTAAGTTCAATTCGTAAAAAAAAGAAGGGATACGGCGAAAATATCCCTTCTTTTAAAATGATGGTTTAAATATAATTTTATAAACCTTACCTCCTTTTACCCGATTCTCTATCTTGTAACAAATTTAATAAAGAATAATTCAAAAATCTAACATTTTTGAAGCAATACAATTCTTATTTTAATTTTATCCTTAAAATCATTATTCAGAGGGAGATAATTACAAGGTGTTGAAATATAATTAATTTTAAAATTATTAGAAAGTTTTTTAAGGATATTATCAAAATCTTGAGTTTTCCACAAATCAATCCTATGAGAAAAAATAAAAAAACCCTTTTTATTTAAATAATAATTAATAATTGAAAATAGTTTATTAAAATTTCTGCAATAGGTCATTGCACCAATTAATGAAATTAAATCAAATCTTATTTTATAATCGTACTTAGTTTCAAAATCCAATTTTTTTAAATTTTTGTATATATTTTTTTCTTTGGCAATTTTGATACACTGATAAGAGATATCTGAACCATAAATATTTGAATTTTTATAGATTTTATTTAATTCATGTCCAAACAACCCTGTTCCACAAGCAAGATCAAGTATATTTTTTGGGTGAGATAAAATTCTTTGCTTTAATATTCTTGCACTTTTTTTTGGAGCTTGATAATTCCAATTATTTAAAGTTACATCATACTTTACTGACCAATCATCATAATATTTTTTAATATTTGAAAGATTGCCAATACCAGAAATTAATGATTTTTGATTAAACATAATTTAAAGAAGGGATTTTTTTTCTAGCATTCTTTACTTCGTCTAAATTTATTTTAGAATTAATGATTTTAGGCCTACTAAATGCTTTGTTTATTATTTTACCCCAAGGATTAATGGCTAGCGAGTGACCATAAGTTTTTCTATTAGTATGATGAGTGCCACACATATTAGTTGCAATTAAAAAAGAAAAGTTTTCTATTGCTCTGGCTCTCACTAAAGTTTCCCAATGATCTTTTCCAGTTGGAACTGTAAATGCTGCTGGCATTAGTATAACCTCTGCTCCTTTTTTAGCCAACTGCCTAAAAAGATTAGGAAAGCGCAAATCATAACAAATAGTAAATCCAAATTTTACATTTTTAATTTTTGCTAAAATTAATTTATTACCAGATCGAAATGAAGCTGATTCTTTATATTTTTCGTCTTTATTAATTGTTACATCAAACATATGAATTTTATCATAAAATGCTCTAATTTTTCCGTGATTATCAATTAAAAATGACCTGTTTACTAATTTATTATATCTTTTTGTTTTTAATAATAAGGATCCTAAATTGATAAATATTTTATATTTTTTTGAAAATTCTTTACTCATTTTTAATATTGGACAATCTTCTTCATAATTTGTATTTTTAAATAAATGTTTTTGATCTCCTGTAATAATATTTGAACATTCTGGAGTGCAAATTAAGTCTGGCTGAAATTGCAAAGTTTTTTTAAAGTATCTATATAGTTGATCACAATTTTCTTGAGGAGTTGGTTTTGCCTCAAATTGAATCTGGGATATTTTTAAAAATTTCATTTCTATAGCTTATCATAAAATTTAAACCATGAAGTAATTAAAATATTAATTTATTTTCTGTATTAATATAATCAAAAGTGTATAGATCCATAAAATGAACAATTTGCTAAATATTTGGAAATCTAACAAACCTGTTATAAATTCCTGGTTATCTATACCCAACTCATTTACAGCAGAGGCATTTGGTAAGATGGGATGGGATTCAATTACAATCGATATGCAACATGGCCAAAATGATTATCAAACTAGTATAGCAATGCTTCAGGCAATTTCTGGTAGTAAATCAGTTCCTATGGTACGTGTACCATGGAACGAACCTGGTATTATTATGAGAATGCTTGATCTTGGTGTTATGGGAGTAATTGCACCCATGATAAATTCTAAGGAAGATTGTGAAAAATTTGTATCGTATTGTTATTATCCCAAAATCGGACAAAGAAGTTTTGGACCAATGAGAGCGCAACTAATACATGGCCAAGACTATTATAATCAAGCTAATAAAAATATTTTAAGCTTTGCAATGATAGAAACAAAAGAAGCTGTTGAAAATTTAGATAAAATCCTATCTGTCCCAAATCTGACGGGAATATATATTGGTCCAGCAGATATGAGTTCTTCTTATGGACTTCCACCAAAATTTGATGTCAGAGAAGATCCAGTATTCTCAAACATAAAACTAATAGTAAAAAAAGCAAAAGAACATAATAAAATTGCAGGTATTCATAATGGTTCTACTGAGTATGCAAAAGAAATGATCGATATTGGCTATAAGCTTGTTACAATTCTTTCAGATTTTAGAGTTATGAGTTTAAATGCGCAAAAAATTGTTGACGAAATGAAAGACAATAGCTCAATAAAAGGAAGTGCATCAACTTATTAATTAATCTTTTTTTATAAAAAAAGGTATTAAAAAAACTAAACAAGCAAAAAAGAAAAATAAACTTCCAGCCATTGACCAAAAGTTACCAATACTTGAAATAATAAAACATATAGATGATATTATAAAAAGTATCCAACCAAATAAATTTATATAATTATACATTAATTTTTTTTATTAATTTCTTCTTCAAGTTCTAAAACTTCTAACCATTTATCCTCTTTCAAACTTAATAGTTTATTTAAATCTTCCATTTTCTTTGTTATTTCAACATATCTATCATAATTATCAATATATAAATTAGATTGTTTTAACTCTTTTGTTATTTGGTTTAATTTTTCCTGTATATCACTTATTTCTTTTGGAAGTTTTTCCAATTCATATTTATGTTTATATGATAGTTTAGTAGATATATTTTGTTTCTTCTTAATATTTTTCTTTTTTTTAAATTTGTTTTCCTTACTCAGATTATTTTGTGATTTTATAAAATCACTATAACCTCCTAAAAATAAAGTTACTTTTCCATTCAAATCAAAATATAATATTTTATTTACTGTTTGGTCTAAAAAATCTCTATCATGTGAAACTATTAAGAGAGTTCCTCGATATTTAGAAAGCATCTCAGTAAGCATGTCTAAAGTTTCCAAATCAAGATCATTTGTAGGCTCATCGAGCATTAATCCTGTTTTAGGGTTTGCTAAAATCTTGGCCAATAATAATCTATTTTGCTCTCCGCCTGATAGAGTTTGTATTGTATGATTGACATTCTTAGGATCAAAATTAAAATCTTTAAGATAGCTACAAACATGCCTGTTCGCACCCTGTACTTTAAGATAATCTCCGCCTGAGGGAATTAATATATCTTTCATTGATTTTCTTCCATTAAGGTCGTTTCTCATTTGATCAAAATAAGAAAATTCTAAATTTTTCTTTAATTTTAATTTTCCCTCAGAAATTGGTATTTCATTTATCAATGTTTTAAGAAAAGTAGATTTTCCTGTTCCATTATTTCCCAATAAACCAATCCTATCATTTCTACTAATTTTTAAAGATAATTTTTCAAAGACAAAATTTGATTCGTCAGTATATTTTACTGAAACATCATTATATTCTGCAATAAATCTAGACTCGTCAATCGATTTTTTGGAAATTTTTGGTTTAAGTAATTTGATTGCACTCCTATAGGATGCCTCATCTTTTTCTAACTGGATTTTTAATTCTTTTGCTCTTTTAAGTCTTTTTTCATTTCTTTTTACTCTGGCTTTAACACCTTTATTAGCCCACTCTAATTCTAAATTTACAAATTGCTTTCTGTTTTTCAACTCTCTGTATTCCTGATCCAGAAGTTCTTCAGACCATTTATCAAAATTTTTAAACCCTTTAGGTCCTACTCGAAGATTTCCTCGATCCAACCAAAATATTTTATTAGTAAAATTACTTAAAAATGTTCTATCATGACTTATACAAATTATAGTTTTATTTAAACTTTTAAGATGATTTTCCAACCATTCAATACAATCAAGATCTAAATGGTTCGTAGGTTCATCTAACAGAAGTATGTCTGAATCCTTTAGGAGTGATCTAATTAAGTAAACCTTTCTTATCTGACCACCTGATAAACTTTTTAAATTAGCATATTTGTTTATATTTAATCTATTACAATAAATATCTATAAAGTGTTTGTTACTTTCATTTACTAAATCTTTAAAAGTATCTAAGATTGTTAAATTTTTTAAATTAGAAAACTTTTGATTTAAATAACTCACTTTGATATCTGGTAAATTCCACACCTTTCCATTATCAACATCCTGCTCACCGCTAATTATTTTCATTAGTGTAGTCTTGCCAACTCCATTTTTACCAACTAAGGCTATCATGTCTCCCTTGTGAAGATTTACATCTAAATTTTGAAAAATTATTTTTTTTCCAAATTTTACTTCAACTTCTCTTAAAGAAAATAATAAATCGCTAACCACTGATTTAAAATTTTACAAAATTTTGTAATAAATAGCTATGAAGTCTAAAATCATAAATAGTATAAAAAGTATAACAACTCTGGTTATAGACCATTGACCTTTAGGAAAAATGTATTCTAAAAATTTCATTTTAGAAACTATAATCGAATTTTTATCTAATTTAAAATTATTTATGCGGGCAAATGCCCGCATGATTATGATCTACTATAAATATAAAAAGCTATTGTAAATAATGCTGTTAAGACTACGTTTATATAAGGTGTAGCGCCCGCAATAACCCCCGTAACAATATGAAACAGGATTATAGAAGTAAATAAAAGACTGCCAAAAGCAAATAGCATTCCAATTGATTTTAGATTTTCTGCTGCAATATCAGGAAATCTCCAGCTCCAAATACCAACAACAAAAAGTACAACACCGGTAAACTGACCAAATGTAATCAAATCTGGCGTAGCCTCCCAACCGGTCCCAAATGCAATCCAAATTGATCCCAAAAATAATGATCCTAAACCATTAACTATTAGAATAATACCCTGAATTTTAAAAAGTAAACTTAAATTCATTTGTACTCCTTTCAAACAAATTAGATACTAAAGATTATGATTCTAAAAAAATAATTATAGTAATTTAATATTATAAATTAATTACTTTTCATTTAATTGAATCCACTTGATACAATCCTCTAGTCTATCATCACCCCAAAAAACTTCTTTTTGATAGATAAATGTTGGACTACCAAATACCCCATTTTTATAAGCTCTATCTGTATTATCTAAATATTTTTGATTTACTTCTTGTGACTTAGCTTTATTTAATAAATTTTCCTTATCCAATTTTAATTCTTGCAAAATCTCTGTCAAATTTGGTTCTGTTGCTGGCTCTTTTCCTTCCTGAAACCATCTTTTGTAAGTGAGAGTAACGTAATCTACACCCCAACCCTCTTCCATTCCTAAAATTGCAAGTTGGTTTGCCAAATCAAATTCTTTAAGAGGATAAGGTGCTGGCACTTTAGCAAAAAATCCATAAAATTTTGCTCTTCTTTCAATATCCCTCCACATATAATCTGATTTTATTTTTTTTGATGGCGGTGTAAACGGAATATTATCCATATCCATCATGATCTTTCGAACACTAAAAGGATGCCAATTAAACTTAAGATTTTCTTTTTTAGAAACATGAGCCAATCTATTTACTGAAAGATAAGTATATGTACTACCTATAGAAAACCAAAAATCTATTTCTGTCATAGAAGTATTATACATTATTTTTAAATAATTGAATTAATTATTTTATTTTCAATAAATATAACTAATAAATTACAAATAAGTTTAAATTAATATGAAATCAGATTTTAGAAAAGAAATTCTAACATGTTTTGGCGGAGCATTTCTAATTATGTTTATGATAGGTATATATTTTGTACATCTACCATGGAATATGGAAAGGCTAAATATTTCAGAAACTCAACTTGGTATTTCAATATGTGCTTTTGGTTTTGCGAATCTATTTGCTAATCAGTTTGGTGCAAGAATACTGGTACCCAAAATTGGTACATCAAATACAATAATTATAGGAGCAATAATTTTCTCTTACTTGCCAATGATAATTGCAAGTGTTCCAAATTATTTTTATTTTACATTATTTTTTATTCCAATTGGAATAGGTGCTGGATTAATTTTTCCAGTTTTAAATTCTCAAATGGCAATAATCGAACAAAAAACAAAAAGAATACTTATACCTTTTACACAAGCATGTTTTTCTGCAGGTTCATTGTGCGGTGCATTAGTTGCAGCCTTATTTATTAAATTAATACCAGATCCAAGAATTACTTTTTTTATAGTTGGAACATTATTTTTTATTTATGCAATTTGTTTTTACTTTTTTGGCCTTGATAAAAAATATGAAATTGATGAAAAAGTTGGACGATTGCAGTTACCTAAAAATAACATTTTAATCTATGGGTTTTTATTAATGATGAACTTTGCTACTTTAGGGATTATCATTGATTGGTCACCAGTATGGTTAACGAAAGAATTAGACGCTCCATTATTTCTAGGAGGATTAATTATAATATTTTTTAATGGTGGTGAAATATTTGCAAGAGTAGCTGCGAGTAAATTAATTAATAAATTTGGTGACATAACTGTTGGTAGCTACTTTAGTATAATTTCATGCACAATCTTATTCTTATCTATTTTAACATCAAATCTATATATAATCCTTTTTGGAATTATAATATTTGGCTTTGGAACAGCAAATTTTGTTGCTGTTGTTTTGAGACAAGCAATAAGTGAAACAAATGAATCAATAAGTCTTACAGTTTCAAATTTATTAACACTTGGTTTTGCTGGATTTATTTTTGGCCCAGCAATTGTCGGATATTTAGCAGAACTTATTAGTTTAACTTT
Source organism: uncultured Alphaproteobacteria bacterium (assembly GCA_902623545.1). Taxonomy (GTDB): domain Bacteria; phylum Pseudomonadota; class Alphaproteobacteria; order HIMB59; genus CACPNW01. The sequence continues at coordinate 17,360 of CACNUI010000004.1, forward strand.
TAATATGTATTTGCTTTCAATAATTTGGGCTTTCAATGGTTTAGCTCTTTTTTATTTAATTAATAAAAATAAATTAAAAGATAATTAAATTGTGATATTATATTACACACTAAGCCGCAGTAACTCAGGGGTAGAGTAACTCATTGGTAATGAGTAAGCCGGCAGTTCGAATCTGCCCTGTGGCACCATCAAATTTGAAAAATTTATTTTTTATTTTTCGGATCTACTAAATTTACGTAAATTTGTATCAAGTTTATAATAATCTAATTTACCTTTTGTAAATATATTTGAGTCTGTTTTTAGTTTTGTTGGATTTTCAAACATACCAGCAGATATGCTTATAGAGTTGCCTTTTTTGATTTTATAAAAAATACTTGCACCACATTTATTACAAAATCCTCTTTTTGCAAAGTTTGATGAATTGTACCAACGCAAAGTACTTTTATTCATAAAAATAATATTTTCTTCAAGACAGTTTGTGTAAGCAGCAAAATTACCATGAGTTTTCATACATTGTTTGCAATGACAGTTAATTACATGACGAAGTTTTCCATAAATTTTAATTTTTACCCCACCACAAAGACATTTAGCAATTTGAGATTGTGCTTTTTTTTTCATGTTATAATTTAGAATAATTTCTTAAAAATAATATTCCTGTTAACAAAGTTATAGCAGAAAATATGTATGCATTTCTTGAAATAACTTCAATATTTGTTTCTCCAGGACTATCTGTAATAACATATCTCCAAAAATTTATAGAACAAGCAAATTGAAATACAAAAATTGAAACAAAAACGGGTAATTGACTGTCTAATCCCCTAAATAATATTGTAATCAAACCAATACTAAAAGTAATAAATATTATTCCAATAATCTCTGATAAACCAGCAACGGCATGATTAAAATAACCTAAATTGGCTCTTGCGAATTCATCAGTAAAAACTAAAAGTTGAACTGCGTAATATAGGAAAAAAAAGATATTTATGATGATTATTAATATGTCTATTTTTTTATTCATTATTATATATGATACCATCTATTAAACTTTCATAACATGAAAATAACTTTATATTATTTTAAAATTCCATTTTGGAGAGCAGAAGTAACACGTTTATCTCTATTTATTTCTGACATTCCATTTGATGATCATAGAATTGAAGGAGATGAATATGACGAGTTTAAGAAAACAGGTAAATTACCTAATGGCAAAATTGCCCCATTTAAACAATTACCAGTTTTGGAAGTTGATGAGAAAATCTTTGCACAAACTGGTGCTATTGCTAGATACTGTGGTAAACTTTCTGGCTTATATCCCAAAGATGATGATTATAAATCAGCATTAATTGATCAAATTATTGAAGCAGCTCAAGATATAAATTTTCTAGTCACTTTATCTGGCAGAGATAAAGACCCAGAAAAAAAGAGATTAGCAAGGGACATACTAGCAACTAGACACTTACCAAAATGGTTTCAGTATTTAGAAAATCTAAATAGTCAAAATGATCAGTCAGTTTATTTTGTAGGAAAGGACTTAACTATAGCTGATCTAGCAATTTGGAGATTACTTGGATGGTTAACATCAGGTCTTTTAGATGGAGTGCCAATGAATATTTTAGAACCATACGAAAGATTAAAAAAATTGAGAAAAGAAATCTACAATCACCCAAAAGTAAATGAATGGATGATTAAAACATATGGAAAAATAATTTAGCAATAAAAATGACTGCATTAAGTGTTAATGTTAACAAATTTGCTTTAGTAAGAAATGCTAGAGGAGCTGACTTACCAAACTTAATTGATATTAGTAATAAATGTTTAAACTACGGTGCTGATGGGATTACAGTGCATCCGCGCCCTGATGAAAGACACGCAAAATTTTCTGACCTTGACCCTTTAAAAGATTTATTATCAAAATTTAAAAATAAGGAATTTAATATAGAGGGATATCCATCAGATTTTTTTGTCAAAAAAGTAATTGAAGTTAAACCAGATCAAGTAACTTTAGTCCCAGATCCACCTGGCGCATTAACATCTTCTTTTGGTTGGGATTGTGAAATTAACAAAAATTTATTAACAGACATAGTTAGTGAATTTAAGAAAAATGATATTCGAGTTTCAATATTTATTAACCCATCTATAAAAACACTTGAAAATTTAGAAGTAATACAAACTGATAGAGTAGAACTTTATACTTTTAATTATGCTCATACCTTTAATGAAAATAAAGAAAAAGCAATTAAAGATTATATTGGTGTAAAAAACTATCTAAAAAAAGAGTTTCCAAAAATTGAATTAAATGCTGGTCATGATTTAAATTTAGAAAATTTAAAGTTTTTTTTAAATAATGTAGATAATATTAAAGAAGTATCTATTGGCCATGCTCTCATCTGTGATACTTTTGAATTTGGCTTACAAGAAACAATTAAAAAATATTTAACCCTAACAAATAATTAAGTGACTTTTATATTTTGGCTTCAGTTTGCTACTGTCTGTGTTGCAGGAGCAATGTCACCGGGTCCAAGTTTAGCATTAATTATAAGAAATAGTATTACAATTAATCGATTTGCTGGCTTTATGACTGCTGTTGGTCATGGATTAGGTATGGGCGTGTATGCTGTATTTGCAGTTACTGGATTATCAATAATTTTAACAACAAATGAATTATTATTTCAATTAATTCAAATAATTGGAATTCTTTTTTTATTATATTTAGGTTTTCAATTTATATTAAAAAAGAACGAGGGAATAGTTAAAATTAAGGAACAAAAAATTATTAATTCTTTCCTACAAGGATTTTCGATAGCGATTTTAAATCCCAAAATTCTTATATGGTTTTCAGCTGTCTTTTCTCAATTTGTAAAAATTGATGCCTCCTTTTTTTCGCATTCAATTCTTGTAGTTACTGCTTCTGTAATTGATGGCATCTGGTACATTATTGTAACCCTTCTTGTAACAAGTTATGGAATGAATGATTTCTTCCAAAAAAAGCAGCGTATAATACAAAAAATATCAGGATTTATTTTAGTATTAATTGGTATTTTGCTAATTATAGATTTCTTCCAGAACTCTTAAAATATTTTTTCCCATAATTTTTTCAATCTCTACATATTTATAACCTCTTTTTTCTAAAGACTCTTGAATTATCATATGATCTAAACAATCATTCCATGAATGAGGTAAGCAATCAAGTCCGTCATAGTCACTGCCTATACCTACATAATCAATACCTATTTGATTAATTACATATTCAATATGATCAACAAATATTTCTATACTCGGGCATATATATGCCAATTTTTTTTGAAGAAAATGTTGTTTTGCAATCCATTGAGAAATTTTATTGGAATATTTTCTTTCAATAGAATTTAATTCATCAAGATATTTATTCCTTTCTTTTGATTCTCTTTCTTTAAAAGATTTATCAATAAAAAAAGGATATGGATTTAAACCAATTAATCCTTTTGATTTTTTGATAGCTTGAATTTGATCATCTTTTAAATTACGAAAATGTGGGCACAAATTATACACGCTAGAATGTGATGCAATAAAAGGTTTAGTACTCACAGATGCAATGTCCCAAAAACTTTTCTCTCCAATGTGAGAAACATCGACTAACACATTATTATCTTGGCAAATAGAAATAACCTCTTTCCCAAATTCATTTAAGCCATGGCTTTTAAGTTTTGACAAATTGTAAGTCTCATCATAATTTGATGAAACCCAATCCAAAGAATGATTCCAAGTTGGACCAAAATAGAAAAGTCCCCTTTCAATAAAATGATATAAATTATTGATATCATTTTCTAAGCCTTCTCCACCTTCCATTGAAATTGGAAGCATTGTCTTATTTTTATCTATTGCTTCGTTAATGTCTGAGAGTTTTTTTGGGATAATAATTTCTTCATGTGATGAAATTCTTTCAATCTCATCATACATTTTATCAGCTCTCTTAAAAAAATTTGGTTCTTTAGCATTGCTGGAGACCCAAATAATTAAAATCTCTAAATCAATTTCAGATTTTAGTAACCTTGGTATGTCCGTATGCCCATGCAATGTAAGCTTTGTAACATCTTCACCTTCAATAACTCTTTGCACAAGATCATTATGCAAGTCAGCGACAAACATCTAATTATTTTACAATCTCCATTTTAATTATTTTATCTGGATCAGCAGGTGGCTCACCTCTTGTGATATTATCAACATATTCCATACCTTCAGTAACTTGAGCCCAAACGGTATATTGACCATCTAAAAAAGAGCAATCATTAAAACAAATGAAAAATTGACTATTGGCACTATTTGGATTTTGAGCTCTTGCCATTGATACTGCCCCCCTTCCATGATTCTCAGAAGAAAATTCTGCCTCAATATCAGGAAGTTTTGACCCACCTGTTCCTGCTCTTGATAAGTTGAAATTATCGTTACTTGAATTCCCAAATTCTACATCACCGGTTTGAGCCATAAAGCCATCTATAACTCTATGAAAAACAACTCCATCATATTGTCCTTCTTCAATAAGTTGTTTGATTTGTTTTACATGTTTTGGTGCTACGTTTGGTTTAGTCTCTATTACAACAACACCATCTTTAAGTGTCATATGAATAGTATCTTTCTTTTCATCAGCCATTGAAATCCCCCCTTTTAAAAATAATGAGAATATGAAGATGAAAATAAGTAGTTTTTTAAATTTATTCATATTTGTTTTCTTTACCTTCACCCAAATTGTTTTATATATAAATAATGCACATCTTTGAAGAAAATATCAAGAAATTAGATCTAAAAATTCCAGATATGCCAACTCCAATTGCAAATTACGCACCCTTTAAGGTTGCAGATAAGACTGTTTATGTATCTGGTCAAGGACCAGTAATTGATGGTAAAATTCTTTATAGTGGAAAAGTTGGTGTAGATATCTCTGAAGAGGATGGAATAAAAGCTGCTGAAACTTGTTGCATTAATATTATTGCAGCTCTTAAAACATCTATAGATGGTGATTGGGACAGACTAGATTCTTTTTTAAAACTTGGAGGTTTTGTAAATTGCAAAGATAACTTTACCAATCAACCAAAGATCATAAATGGAGCATCAGATTTATTAGTCAATATTTTTGGTGACAAAGGAAAGCACTCAAGATTTGCAGTTGGCTCAAATGCACTTCCTCTAAATATTTCTGTTGAAATAGACGCCATCATAAAAATCAAATAATAAACTTAATATGAGTAAATATTTTTTTTGCTCTTCGCTTAATGATATTAATAAATCAAATTGGAATGAATGTATTGGAAATGATCATCCATTCTTGCAATATGAATTTCTTCACGCATTAGAAAATAGTAAAAGTGCAAATACCAAAACAGGTTGGCAACCATATCATTACATAGAAAAAGAAAATGATAAAATTATTTCATTATGTCCACTTTACATAAAGAGCCATTCGTTTGGAGAATATATCTTTGATCATTCTTGGGCTGATGCTTATCATCGATATGGAATAAATTATTATCCAAAACTTCAATCTGCAATTCCGTTTACACCCGTTACTGGTGATAGAATTGTTTTAAATAAGTCAGTTAAAGATAAAAAGAAAAAACAAGTTCAAGTAATTAAGAATATTATAGAAGAAGCTAAAAAAATAAACGTTTCTTCCCTGCATTTTAATTTTGTTAATGATGCTTCTAATTGGAATGATGTTGAGAATATTATGATTAGATCAGGGATACAGTTTCATTGGAATAATAATGAATATAAAAAATTTGATGATTTTTTAAATGACTTATCTTCTAGAAAAAGAAAAATAATTAGACGGGAAAGACAATGTATTGAAAAAAATAATTTACAAGTAAAATTACTTAATGGAGATGATATTAAAGAAGAGCATATAAGTTTTTTTTACGATTGTTACTTAGATACTACTGGAAGAAAATGGGGATCTACATATTTAACTAAAGAATTTTTCTTTGAGATACTAGATAATTTCAAAAATAACATTTTGCTTATAATGGCCTTCCAAGATGACAAAATGGTAGCCTCTGCAATTAATTTTGTAAGTAAAACTCATTTATATGGTCGTTTATGGGGGTCAAAATACGAAGTTCCCTTTTTACATTTTGAGCTTTGTTACTATCAAGCAATAGAATATGCCATCAGAAATAACATTAAAATAGTTGAGGCTGGAGCTCAAGGTGAACATAAGTTACAGAGAGGCTATGTTCCTACTAAAACATGGAGTGCGCATTGGATTAAAGATCAAGAATTCAGCAGGGCAATTCAAAATTTTCTTGATAATGAAAGTCGGTTAATTGATAGTCAGAAAGAAAAATTAGATGATTTTCTCCCGTTCAAAAATTAAGCAAGTTCTTTTTTAACTTCTTGTTTATTTGAAAATTCAAAACTAATTTTTTTATCCTTGCTTGTTATTTCTACGTGACCACCCTTAGATAATTTTCCAAAAATCAGTTCTTCAGCCATAGGTTTCTTGACTTTTTCTTGTATTACTCTTCCTAATTCTCTTGCACCATAAACCTCATCATAACCTTCTTCGGCTAATAATTCCTTTGCTTCCTTATTAATTGATAATGAAACACCTTTATCTTCAAGTTGAGCTTCGATTTCTATGATGAATTTATCTACGATAGAAAGTACTATATTTTTAGATAAATGATTAAAATGAATTATTGAATCAATTCGATTTCTAAATTCAGGTGAAAAGATTCTATTAATAGCATCACTGCTATCATCATTAGATCTTTTTGCATTAAATCCTATTTTGTTTTTAGATACATCGATTGCGCCAGCATTAGTTGTCATGATTAATATAACATTTCTAAAATCTATAGTCTTGCCATTATGATCAGTTAATTTTCCATAGTCCATTACTTGAAGAAGTATATTGAATAAATCAAAGTGAGCTTTTTCAATTTCATCTAAAAGCAGCACACAATGAGGATTTTGATCTACGCCATCTGTTAATAATCCTCCTTGATCAAAACCAACATAACCTGGAGGAGCCCCGATCAGTCTGCTCACAGTATGACGTTCCATATATTCTGACATATCAAATCTAAGAAGTTTAATTCCAAGGGTATTACTTAATTGTTTGGCTACCTCAGTCTTTCCAACTCCAGTAGGTCCAGAAAATAAATAGGAACCAATTGGTTTTCCATCTTCTCTAAGCCCTGCTCTTGCTAACTTTATGGAAGATGAAAGCTCTTCTATAGCTTTATCTTGACCAAATACAAAATTTTTCAAATCTCTCTCTAAATTTTTTAGACTATTCTTATCACTTTGATTAACAGATTTTGTTGGAATTCTTGCCATTAAGGCAACAACTGCTTCTATGTCTTTTGATAGAATAATTTTCTTTCTTTTCTCTTCAGGCAATAAATATTGTGATGCACCTGCTTCATCAATGACATCAATGGCTTTATCAGGAAGCTTCCTATCACCTATATATTTATTTGATAATTCAACAGCGCTAATAATTGCTTCAGGTGAATATTTAATATTATGATGTTCTTCATAGTAAGTTTTTAACCCTTCAAGAATTTTGATTGTCTCATCTTTTGATGGTTCTTTAACGTCAATTTTTTGGAATCTTCTAACCAAAGCTCTATCTTTTTCAAAATAGTTTTTAAACTCCTTATAAGTAGTTGATCCAATGCATTTAAGAGTACCATTGCCTAGAGAAGGTTTTAATAAGTTACTGGCATCCATTGATCCTCCACTGGTTGCTCCTGCACCAATAACGGTATGGATTTCATCTATAAATAAAACAGCTTTGTCTTTTTTTTGTAATTCTTTAAGAACTGCTTTCAATCTCTCTTCAAAATCACCTCTGTATCTTGTACCTGCAAGTAGAGCACCCATATCCAGTGAATATATAGTTGCATCCTCCATAATTTTAGGTACTTTTTTTTCTGTAATTCTTTTTGCCAATCCTTCAGCAATTGCTGTTTTCCCAACACCAGGTTCTCCAACAAATAAAGGATTATTTTTTTGTCTTCTGCATAAAATTTGAATTGTTCTATCTAGTTCTTTGCTTCTTCCGATTAGCTTGTCAATTTTACCTTCTTTTGATTTTTCATTTAAGTTAATGCAAAACTGACCTAAAGCACTTTTTGGTTTTTGTTGTTCATTATTGTCGTTTGTTTGACTATCTACAAATTCTTCATTTTCAAAACTTTCATTACTTTTAGAAATACCATGCGAAATATATTGCACAGCATCTAATCTGCTCATATTTTGTTGATGAAGAAAATATACTGCATGACTTTCTTTCTCAGAAAATAAAGCTACAATCATATTAGCTCCTGTAACACTCTCTCTTCCACTCGATTGCACGTGAATAGCAGCTCTTTGTAAAACTCTTTGAAAACCATTTGTTAATTTTGGCTCTCCAGTAAAGTTCTCTTTAAGATTTTCTAAATCATTAATAATAAATTTCTCAACACTTTCTTTTAAATTTGAAATATCTACTGCACACGCTTTAAGAACACTAATTGCATCTTGGTCTTCCAAAAGAGAAAATAATAAATGCTCTAGAGTTACATACTCATGCTTATAAGTAGTCGCTAGTTGATATGCTTCTCTTAATGTTTTTTCTAAATTTTGTGATAGCATTAACTTTTTTCCATTGTGCATTGTAAAGGATGTTCATTTTTTTTTGCCATATCCATTACTGATTTACATTTAGACTCAGCAACCTCATAAGTAAAAGTTCCACAAACACCAATACCATTTTTGTGAACGTGTAACATAATTTGAGTAGCTTCCTCTTGTTTTTTATTAAATATTTTTTCTAACACCATAACAACAAATTCCATTGGTGTATAATCATCATTTAGGAGCAAAACATTATACATTGATGGTTTTTTTGTCTTAGGTTTTGTATCTAATAAGAGTCCTCTTTGAAAATCGTCCTTATTATTGTTACTATTTTGATCTTCATTTGCCATATTTACTAAATAATATGTTTTAAAATATTTTAAAGTATTTTTCTGTTTGAAAGCATCGAAAATCTTATGTTAATCAAGAAAAAATGAAAAAAAATTTATTATTAATCATTATTTTAAATAGCTTTTTAATATTAGGTTTTTCATCAAATATTTTTGCAAAAAAAGCAGCAATCGTTATTGATTTTGATACGGAAGAAGTATTATTCGAAGTTAATGCAGATACGAGGAATTATCCTGCTTCCTTAACAAAAATAATGACTCTCTACATAGTTTTTGATTATATTAAAAAAGGAAAGCTTAGTTATGATAGTCAATTGAGCGTATCAAATATTGCCGCTTCAAGATCACCAAGCAAGCTTTATTTAGAAGCAGGCTCAAATATAAAAGTTATAGATGCGATTAATGCGCTTATAATTAAATCAGCAAATGATGTAGCAACTGTAGTTTCTGAAAATATATCGGGCAGTGAAAGAGAGTTTGCTAAGCTTATGACACTCTATGCAAAAGATTTAGGTATGCATAATACAACATTTAAAAATGCGTCAGGTCTTCCTAATAGAGCGCAATTAACAACTGCAAGAGATATAGCAAAACTTTCACATGCACTAATTGCAAATTTTCCAGAAGAGTATAAATTGTTTAGCAAAACAAAATTTACTTATAAGGGAAAGACATACAAAACACATAATAAATTAATGTTAAGCTACGATGGTGCTGATGGAATTAAAACAGGATATATCAAAGCATCTGGTTTTCAGTTAGCTTTTTCAGCTGTTAGAGATGATAAAAGGTTAATAGGAATTATTTTTGGAGGTGATACAGGAAGCCAACGAAACAAATCTTTAAAAATAATAATGGATAAAGAATTTGCTGAATTAAATATTAAGACAAAAAGTAGTAATAAAAAAATAGTTAAAAAAGATGAGACTCCAAACAAAAAAATTGATAACAAAAAAAATGCTTATTCTATTGTTGTTGGAACATTTAAGTATAGAAATAATGCAGAAAAACAAATCAAATTAATTAAAAGTAAATATCCAGTTTCTACTAAAGACAAAATTTCAAATGTTGTGCTAGTAAAAGTTAGTGGTAAACAACTTTATGAATCTAGATTTGAAAATTTTTCCAGAAAAGAAGCGTATACAGCCTGTAAAAGACTAAAAAAATATAATCGCGATTGTTTTGTCAGACTGTAAACTTATAATTTATATCGCTTAGATATAACTGATTTTCGATAATTGCTATCAAAGACTTAAGACCTTCTTGAGAAGTAGACTCTGCTCTACAAGTTAGTTGGTTTTGAGTATTACTAGCTCTCATTAGAAACCATCCATCATTATTTTCAACTCTTATTCCATCAATATCTATTATTTTACCTTCTGTATTTTTTATTCTTTCTTTTATTTCTTCAATAATTAAAAATTTTTTGGTTTCATCTACATCAAACCTTATTTCAGGGGTTGAATAAGTTTTAGGATATATATTAATTAACTCGTTCAAGGATTTTTCTTGATTACATAGTATTCGCAATAAGCGTAATGCAACATACATTGCATCATCGTAACCATAAAAATCATCTGCATAACATATATGACCACTCATTTCTCCTGCTAAAGGGGATTTTAATTCTTTCATTTTTTCTTTTATTGGAGAGTGTCCGGTTTTAGACATTATAGGATCACAATTAAGTTTTTTTGCTTCATCAAAAAAAACTTTACTACATTTAACATCCATAATTATTTTTGGATTATCGTATAAGTTAGCAATTTCAGTGCATAGTAATAACATGTACTGATCCGCCCAAACTAAATTGCCTAAGTTGTCTACAACACCTAAACGATCTCCATCACCATCAAAAGCCAGACCTATGTCACATTTGTTATCTTTGACTGACTTTATTAATTGCTCCATATTTTTTGGAATAGTTGGATCTGGGTGATGATTAGGAAAATTTCCATCAACTTCTTCATTAATTAATATATTTTCAGAATTATTTAAATTGTTTGTAACTTCCTTAATGACAGCTCCCATTGCACCATTACCAATATCCCAAGCAATTTTTATTTTTTTATTGAGATTAATATTTTGTAATAATCTTTCGTTATAATCTTTTTTAATATCTTGATTAATGATCTCACCTTCGATTAATTTTAAATCATTTTGATCAATTAATTTTTGAAGACTTTGAATGTCTTCGGCATAAAAAGAATGTTTACCTAGAACCATTTTGAAACCATTATATTCTGAAGGGTTATGTGATCCTGTAACCATTATAACAGCATCTGCATTAAGATGGTAATGGGCAAAATAAGTCATTGGAGTTGGCCCCATACCAATATTGATAACTTTTGCTCCTGCATCCTTTAATCCTTTACAAACAGCTTGATGTAAATCTGGTGATGTTAATCTTCCATCATAACCAGTAGCTATAATGTTAGATTTCAATCTATTAATTACAGTATATCCAAATGTTCTACCTATCGAATACGCTGTATTTTCATTGATATTCTCTCCAACTATTCCTCTAATATCATATTCTCTAAGGACCTCTTTATCAAAATTTTCAATTTTCAAATTATTTTCCAGTTCCATAATATTTAAATCCCAACTCATTTAAGTCTTCTGGAGCATAAATATTTCTTAAATCAAAAATTATTTTTTCTTTTAAAATTTTTGATATTTTTTTAAAATTTAATGCTCTAAATTCATTCCATTCTGTTCCAATAATAATTGCCGATGCTCCTTCACAAGCGTCATAAGGAGAATTAAAAAAAATAAGGTTTGAATTTTCTTTTTTGGCATTATTCATTGCTTCGGGATCATAACATTGAACATTAAATCCTTTTTCAAATAGTTTAGATGCAATTTTCATGGAAGTAGAATCCCTAACATCATCAGTATTGGGCTTGAAACTTAAACCCAGAAAACAAATAGTAGATTTATTCTCAATATTTGAAATAATTTTATCTGAAATTTTTATTATACGATCTTGGTTAGATTTATTAACAGTATTAATAATTGATAAATCAATATTTTTCTTTTTAGCAGCTGAAGCAAATGCCTTAACATCTTTTGGAAAACATGATCCGCCAAATCCAGGTCCAGCATTCAAAAATTTAGATCCAATTCTTTTATCTATACCCATTGCATGTGCAACTTGTTGAACGTCAGCTCCTACTACTTCACATAAGTCAGCAACCTCGTTAATAAAGGCAATTTTAGTTGCTAGAAAACTATTTGAGGCATATTTAATGATCTCTGAACTTTCGATAGATGTTGATACGATTGGCGTTTCTTTTAGAAATAGAGGTCTGTAAAGTTCTTTCATGATATTTTCAGATTTTTTATTTTCTGTGCCAATTACCACTCTATCTGGCCTGATAAAATCATCGATTGCAGATCCCTCTCGAAGAAATTCTGGGTTGGATACTATATCAAATAGTTTTTGATCAACTTTTCCTGAAATTATCTTTTTTATCTCTCTTGTAGTTCCAACTGGCACAGTAGACTTAGTTACAACTAAACAATATTTTTTTATATTATCAGCAATTTCTTCAGCAACTTGCCATACAAAACTTAAATCAGCCTCTTCCTCTAATCTTTTTGTTGGAGTTCCTACAGTAATAAAAATTATATCTGAATTTTCTAAGTTGTTTTTTATATTTGATTTGAAAGATATTAATTTTGTTTTATTAATATGTTTGTTCAGAAGTTCATCCATACCTGGCTCAAAAAATGGACACTTACCTGATTTGAGTGTTTCAAGACGTTTGTCATCTTTATCTATACAAGTAACAGTATAACCAAATTCAGCAAAGCATGCTCCCGTTACCAAACCGACATAACCAGTTCCAACTATCACTAATTTCATTATGATCCTATAACCTTGATTGTAATTGTATTAAATGAGAAATTATAATTTATAGGTTAAATATTTGTTACTTTACAGTATGTACTGAGCCTCTTTCAATAATTTCAGATTTTGCTTGAAAATTATTAGATTTTTTAAAAATTTTATTATTTTCTAATAAAATATTTATTGCTTTTTTACCAAGCAGTTTAACTGGAAAAGATGCTGCTGTAATTGAAGGAGAACTTAAATCTCTAACTAGAGGTCCATCAAAAGTAATAATTGAGATATCTGAGCCTATTTTTAAATCGAGATAATTGCAAGCTTTAATTGCGCTTAAAGCTGAATATTCGGTTGAACATATTATTGCAGTAATTTTTTTATTTTCAAAAATCATTTTTTTTATAATTTCAAAACTTTTTTCTGGCTGCTCAAGTTTTACAGATGCATAATAATTTTGATTAAATTTAATATTAAATAATTTTAGTGTTTTTAAAAATGAAGACTTTCGTTCACTCGCGAAGTTGTATTTTTCTGAAATATTTATATATGATATATGTTTATGATTTTTGTTTATTAAATATCGTGTAATTTTTTCAGTTGCACCTTTATTATCTAGGTCTACCCAAGAAAAGTTTTGATTGTATTTAGTCTTTCCCCAAGCAACATAATTAATATTATACTTATTTAGCAAGTCAATCCGTACATCATTTGTTTTAATATTTTGAAGAACAACATTTTCTATTTTTTGTTCTAATATTAATTTTTCATAAGCTTTAATTTCCTCTTCTTCACTTCTTGCAAATAAAATTTGTAACTGAATACTTTCTGCTAATAACTCATCTGACATTCCAGAAATAAATTGGAAAAAGTTTCCTTGGTTAAGTGTGCTTCTATTAGTGCCATAAATTGGAAGAACATATCCAACTGTTTTAGTCTTACCAGAAGCCAGAACACTTGCATATGGATTTGGACTATATTGGTATTTTAATGCAAATCTTTTGACTCTTTCTCTTGTTTTTTCACTTACATCTGAATACCCTCCAAGAGCTCGAGATACCGTTGTTATGGATAAGTCCAGTTTCTTTGCCAATTCTTTAATATTCATAATATTTATGAATAACTCAGAAATAAAAAATTGACAACCAAAACGTTTTGGTAAATTATGTGATATATATTTATAAATATGGAGGAATTAATGAATAAATTAATTAAAATTTTATTAATAGGTTTCTCATCTTTTATTTTTTGTTTCTCAGCTAATGCTGGTGGTCACAAATACACTGGTCCAGATCTAAGTGGGCAAAAAGTGGTTATGTTTGGTCCTTGGCTTTCTCCAGAACAAGAAATAATGAGAGAAGTTGGAGCTATATTTGAAAAAGCAACTGGTGCTACTTTTGAATATGGTGGTTCAGATAGTTTTGAACAACAAGTAATGATTGATCTAAAAGCTGGTAGTGCTGCTGATCTAGTTGTGTTTCCACAACCAGGTCTTGCTGCTAATGCTGCAGCTATGGGAGGTCTCGTGCCATTGGGAGATGATATCAAAAATATGGTATTGGATAATTATGCTGCTGGTCAATCATGGGTTGATCTTTCAACATATGCAGATGAAAATGGTAATGATCAGTTTAATGCTATTTTCTTTAGAACTAACGTAAAAAGTTTAGTTTGGTATTCACCAGATAACTTTGAAGATAATGGTTATGAAGTTCCTAAGACAATGGAAGAGTTGATTGCATTAACTAGACAAATGGCATCAGATGGTAATACACCATGGTGTATTGGTCTTGGCTCAGGTGCAGCAACTGGATGGCCTGCAACTGATTGGATGGAAGATATCATGTTAAGAACTCACACACCTGATGTTTATGATATGTGGGTTTCAAATGAAATGCCATTTAATGATCCAAGAGTTATTGAAGCTATGAATTTCTTCGGTACATTCGCTTTAAATGATGAGTTTGTAAATGGGGGATCTAAAGCAGTAGCAACTACTGATTTTAGAGATGCTCCTAATGGACTATTTACATCTCCTGCAGAATGTATGATGCATAGACAAGCTAGCTTTATTCCTGCATTTTTCCCAGAAGGTGTTGAAGCAGGTGTAGATTATGATTTCTTCTATTTTCCTGCTTATGCAACTAAAGATTTAGGAACTCCTGTACTTGGAGCTGGAACACTAGTAGCAGCAACAAATGATAATCAAGCTACTATTGAATTCATTAAATTTTTAATGCATCCTGAAGCTCATGAGTATTGGATGGCTAAAGGCGGTTTCTTAACTCCTCACAAAGGTGTAGATGGAAGCAAATATGCAAGTGACACCTTTAGAAAATTAGGTGAAATCTTAACTGGGGCAACTACCTTTAGGTTTGATGCTTCAGATTTAATGCCAGGTGCAATAGGTGCTGGTACTTTCTGGACAGGTATGGTTGATTATACTAACGGAAAGTCTGCTCAAGATGTTGCTGATGCGATCCAAGATAGTTGGGACGCAATTAAATAATTCCTCTTGTTGAAAAAGGCGAACAATTAACTTGTTCGCCTTTTTTTTTTATATATTTACTAACTAAATGAGCTTCTTCAATTTATTCTTTATAGTCTTTCTAGGAATTCTAATTTTTGTTTTATATTTTCATATTTCAAATTATCTTTTAGATTATTTAGGTAAAAAAAATAATGGTAGCTATAATTTTGAGAATTCTATAAGGCCAGTAATTTTTATAACCCCAGCATTTATTGTCTTATTTATATTTATTTTATATCCAGTTTTTGAAACAGTTAGACTTAGTTTCTATGATAAATTTGGAAGAGAATTCGTTGGATTATATAATTATCGTTGGGCTATAAAAGATCCAGAATTCCAAAGAAGTATACTTAATAATTTAGGATGGCTACTAATTGTTCCAACATTAAGTACATTTTTTGGTTTAGTAATAGCAAATCTTGCAGATCGAGTGTGGTGGGGATCAATTGCAAAATCAATAATTTTTATGCCAATGGCAATCTCCTTTGTTGGAGCAGGTGTAATATGGAAATTTATCTATGAATATAGAGGACCTGGAGATACACAGATTGGCTTATTAAATGCAATAATAGTTTCATTTGGATATGAACCACAAGCTTGGTTAACAATTCCAATTTGGAATAACGTTTTTTTGATGGCAATTATGATATGGATACAAACTGGTCTAGCTCTTGTTATTTTCAGTGCTGCCCTTAGAGGTATACCAAAAGAAACTTTAGAGGCTGCAAGAATTGATGGGGCAAGTGAATTAAAAATATTTTTTTCAATTATAATTCCTTATCTTGAGCAAACTATTTTGGTGATTTGGACATTAATCACAATAATAGTTTTAAGAATATTCGACATAATATTTGCAATGACAAATGGTGAGTGGCAAACAGGTGTATTAGCAAACTTAATGTATGATTGGATGTTTAGAGGTGGTGGTGACTCAGGAAGAGGAAGCGTTTTAGCAATTGTAATAATGATTGGTGTAATACCTATATTAGCATGGAACCTTTATAAACATAGACAGGAGCAGAAAATTTAATGAAAAAAATTAATATTTCATCTGTCCTATCACAATTGTTATTATTATTTTTTGTTATTATATGGATAATACCGACATTTGGACTTTTTATAAGCTCTTTAAGAGATAAAGATTTGTTAGCTATTAGTGGTTGGTGGACTTCACTCACTACAACAGAGATGAATGAAATTTATAGAATGGCTGGAATGGAAGAGCAAATAAATAAAGATGATTTTTTTATCATAAAAGGTAATTTGTTTGAAAGCAATACAGGAAAAAAAATTCAATCATTTGGAATATCCTCAAAAAAAATTAATGAATTTGAAGTTGGTGACATCGCAAGATTTAAAGATAATAGTGAGGTAACTGTTAGTGCAGATGGAGAATATATTTGGAAGTCACAAAAAGAATTTAGCAAAAAGAAAGGTAAAAGACTTTTTATTACTTCATTAAGCCCTCCTTCTTTCACTTTTGACAATTACAAAGAAGTTCTATTCCAAGAAGGAATTGGTAGGGCTTTTCTTAATACAACTGCAGTTGCCTTACCATCAACATTAATTCCTCTAATTATTTGTTCCTTTTTTGCATATGCTCTCACATGGATGAAATTTTTTGGGCGAGACACCCTTCTTGCAATAATTATAGCATCCTTAGTAGTACCACTACAAATGTCACTCATTCCAATATTAACTATATATAATGATTTTGGTGCTTTATTTGGTGTGGCTGCTAAATCCTATCCTGGTGTCTGGATGGCTCATACAGGCTTTGGCCTTGCCTCAACAACCTTTTTATTGAGAAATTTTATCAAGTCATTGCCAAATGAAATGATGGAGGCTGCGAAAGTAGATGGTGCGTCACATTATGATATTTTTGTAAGAATAATAATACCTCTATCAATTCCAGCGTTTGCATCAATCTTCATTTTACAATTTCTATGGTGTTGGAATGATCTTTTAGTAGGATTAGTTTTTTTAGATCAAGTTCCAAGTGAGATTATTTTGACTGCAAAATTAAAAGAGCTTCTAGGTTCTAGAGGTGAAAATTGGGAGATTTTGACTACTGGTGCGTTTGTGTCAATGACTGTACCACTTTTTATATTTTTTGCTCTTCAAAGATATTTTATTAGAGGTTTAGTGGCAGGATCAGTAAAAGGTTAAAAAAAAACTAATTAATATTAATATAAATTTTTTCTCCATCAACTTTAACATCGTAAGTTTTTAGATCATCACAGGGAGGATCCTGAATTACAGCACCTGTTTTAATATTAAAAATACCTTGGTGCATTGGGCATTCGATTTCATCTTCAGTAACTAAGCCATCCTCTAAATGAACATCTTCATGAGTACACATTCCGTCAGTAGCATAAAAACCGTCTTTAATATTATAAATACAGAATGTTTTTTCGTTGTAATCGAACCTTATTAAATCTTCAAAATCAATATCTTTTTTGTCACAAACATATATCCAATTTTGCATTTACATTAAATATATCTAAATTCTTAATTTTAAAGAATAAAAAGCATTAATTACAAATTAAAAGTTAAAAATGTTATATTTTTGTAATTTAAACTTAATAATATATTTTCTAAATAAGACTCAGAAAATTTAATGACCACTCAATTGAGCCATCAGTGTCATAATCACATTCTTGTCTTTCTATTACTCTATTGGCTCCAAGCGTTTGTAATTTTTCATCAATTATTTTTCCAGCATTACAAAAATCATAATGTGATGAATCTCCTAATGCGAGAACACCATAATTTAAATTTGATAAATTTAAATTGGTAGCAGCTAGTAAGCTTTGCCAAAAATTTATTCCGTTATCAGGAATTTCTCCATCTCCAGTTGTTGATGTAACTATCAACAATTTATTAATTTGCTCAAGTTTATCCATGCTTATGTCATCTAGTTCAAATATTTGTGATTCACTGCCTTTTTCTCTAAATAATTTTTGAATATCATACGCTAACTCCTCAGCAGTTCCAGTTTGGGATCCAAAAACAATGTTTAGTATATCTGACATATTTTAATAAATAACATCAATCCTATTTTTTCAAGTATTTTTATTAATAATTTAGTTTCTGTAGGTTTACAATTATTTTAAAAGAACATATTGATTAAGATTAATAAATATATAACTTAAATAAAATTTTTTAGTTTATTATGATTTAAAAAAGGTTTCGGATTTTAATATGATAAGATTTTAGATCTTAAATTATAGAGAAAGAAATAAATAAAATGACTAATATAATAATTTGGAACGAAAATATTCATGAAATAGAAAATGAAGAAGTTAAAAAAATTTATCCAAATGGTATTCATAATTGTATTAAGGACTTTTTATCAAAGGATACGAGTTTTAAAATACAAACAGCAACTCTTAAACAAGATCAAAATGGTTTAAATCTTAATAACTTAAAAAACTGTCATGTACTGATTTGGTGGGGGCATAAAGCTCATGATAAAGTGAATGATGAAACTGTTGATTTAGTACATAGAAGAGTTTTAGAAGGTATGGGTTTAATTGTATTACATTCTGGTCATCACTCTAAAATTTTTAAGAAACTTATGGGCACAAATTGCAATCTAACATGGAGGGAATATGGTGAAAAAGAGAGATTATGGATATGTAATCCAGCTCATCCAATTTGTGAGGGTTTGGACTCTTATTTTGAGCTAGATATGGAAGAAATGTATGGCGAACCTTTTCAAATTCCATCACCAGATGAAACTCTTTTAACAAGTTGGTTTGAAGGTGGAGAAACTTTTAGATCTGGATTACTATACAAAAGAGGAAATGGTCAAATTTTTTACTTTAGACCTGGTCATGAAGCATATCCAACTTATTATAACATAAATGTTCAAAAAATTATAACAAATGCAATACACTTTATTAAACCAAAAAATGAAATAAAATGGGAAGATATTCATTCACCTACTCCAAAAAGTAACAGACCAAAGCCTTTAGAGAAAATAACTAAAAAGGGTTTTACAGTTGGACACCCAACATTAGATAAATAAAGTGAAAATTGGTATTGTTGGCACTGGGAATATTTCTACAAGACATTTGAATGAATTTAGTAAAATTGAAAATGTAAATGTTGAAGCAGTATGTGATACTAATGTAGAAAATTTAAATCTATTTTTAAAAAACAATAAAGAAAAAAAGATCCGTGGATACTCTTCTTTAGAAAATATGCTTGAAAATGAAAAGTACTTTGATGGTATTAGTAATACTACACCAGATAAATTTCATAAAGAAACGTCTTTACAAATATTAAATAAAGGCTTCAATATTTTTTGTGAAAAACCACTTGCTGAAAATTACCAAGATGCAAAAGAAATGGTTGATGCGGCTCAAAAATCGAAAAAAATTAATATGGTCAATTTTACATACAGAGAATCTAGTGCTTATCAAAAATTAGTTGAAATATTAAAATCTGGTCAATTAGGCACGCCAAGACATGTAAGTGCATGTTATTATCAATCATGGCTAGCAAGTGATAAGTGGGGGAAATGGAGAGAGGATGATAAATGGTTATGGAGACTCTCAACTAAGCATGGCAGTAATGGAGCCTTAGGAGACACTGGAGTGCATATTTTTGATTTTGCTGTTAATGCAGTTGGAGATATTAAAGAAATATTTGCTGATTTAAAAACATATTACGATAAAGGTGATAAAATTAGAGAATATATTTTAGATGCAAATGATGGATTTAATTCATTGGTAAAATTTGAAAATGGTGCAATAGGAACAATAACGAATACTAGATATGCTACAGGTCATGCAAACTCGGTAATTCTAGAAGTATTTTGTACTCAAGGAGGTTTAAAAGTGGAGCTGGATGAAGAAAGAACAAAATGGTCAACTCTTCATATTTGTCAAAATGAGAACATTAATAAAATGGCCTGGGATATAATAAATTGCCCTAAAACACCAAGTAATTATCAAAAGTTTATAGAATCTATAAAAACGAATAAAAATTTACAACCAGATTTTAGCCAAGGAGCAAAAATTCAAAAAATTATAGATTCCTGTATAAAAAGTAATGACAATAAATCTTGGATTGATATAAATATTATGTGAATTGATCGTCAATTCAACACTTGTAAGATCGCTCAAAGGAGGATGAAGTGGCAGACATAAATATAAATACAGTAAATAAATATTTTGGAGACGTTCACGTTATTAAAGACGTTTCTTTAGATATTAAAAGTCAATCGTTTACAGTTTTGGTTGGTCCTAGTGGTTGTGGTAAATCAACTATGTTAAGAATGATTGCTGGCCTAGAGGATATTAACTCGGGGACAATTTCAATTGATGGTCAAGTAGTTAATGACTTGCCACCAAAACAAAGAAATATCGCGATGGTATTTCAATCATATGCTCTTTACCCACATATGACAGTTTTTGATAATATGGCATTTGGATTGAAATTAGAAAAAAGATCGAAAGATGAAATTAATGAAAGGGTAAATGAAGCAGCTCGAATTTTACAAATTGAAGATTACCTTAAAAGAAAACCAAAGCAACTATCAGGTGGTCAGAGACAAAGAGTTGCAATAGGTAGAGCAATAACACGTAAACCGAAAGTTTTTCTTTTTGATGAACCATTATCTAATTTAGATGCTGCTCTAAGAGTGCAAATGAGAGTTGAGCTTGCAAAACTTCACAATGAACTAGAAGCAACGATGATTTATGTTACACATGATCAAACAGAAGCAATGACTCTTGCTGATGACATTGTTGTTCTTGATACTGGTATTGTTTCTCAAAAAGGTTCTCCGCTAGATCTTTATGATAAACCTAATAACATGTTTGTTGGTGGATTTATTGGCTCTCCAAAAATGAATTTTATATCAACAACAATAACAAGTAAAAGTGCAGATGCAACTGAAGTAGATTTAATGGGTATGTCAAAAATATCTGTGCCTCGAATGTCTGCATCGAGTTCAGAAGGTGATTCTGTAACTCTTGGAATAAGACCGGAGCATCTTCTCGTCAATGAGGATTCTGATGGAAGTTGGGAAAGTAAAGTTTTTGTTGTGGAAAAATTAGGCTCTGGAACATTTCTTTATTTAGAAAAAGATGGTGAACCTCTAGTTGCTGAAACAGAAGGTCACTCTAATATCAAAGTTGGTGATACTGTCAAAGTTGGATTTCCTTCAAATAGATGTCATCTTTTTGATAACTCTAATCAAGCATTTAAATAGGAATCGTATTAAATTTTGCCCCTTAATTAAGGGGCAAAGCTTCATTAATTGAAATAATTATTACAAATATTTTAATTCTATTAGAATAGAATTGGGCAGAGGGTTTTCATATTATTTCCTCCTATAAGAAGTATTCCTCTTATAAAACTTTTCTGCCCACGAAATTTGAAAAGTTATTTAAGAGGGATACCAATTATAGTTTGTGATCAGCAGTCCAAGAACTTTTATTATTATCAACTGAAATATATCTATTAAGAGTGAAAAGAACATTTTCAGCTAGTTTTCTATAAGTAGTGAGCTTTCCACCATAAATATTCAACAATGGAGCTTGTGAACCATCTTCATTTAAATCAAATATATAATCTCTAGTGACTTTTGAAGCTTCTTTAAAATCTTCAATAAGAGGCCTTATACCAGAGTAAGAGCTCAACACACTATCTTTTGATATTTGTTTAAAAAAATATTTGTTTACTGAATTTATTAGATAATCAATTTCACTATCATCGATTTTAGGATTTTCAGGAGAACAAACCTCAGTTTCAGTAGTACCAATTAGAGAATACTCATCTTTATAAGGTATAACAAATATTATTCTATTATCTTCATTTTGCAAAGTGAAGGCTCTTTTTTGTTTGTAGAGACTTTTAGTTATAATATGGCTTCCCTTTACAAGTCGAATTGATTTTTTTGATTCTAATTTAATTACGTTATTTAAAATATCATTTATCCAAGGTCCAGCAGCATTTATTAGAATTTTTGTCTTAAGCACTGTATTATCATCTAGTATTATATCCCAAACATTTTGATTTCTTTTTGCCTTTATAACTTTTCTGTTTTCAATAATTGTAGCACCTCTTTTCTCTGCATCTTGAATATTTAATTCGACAAGTTTCTTATCATCAATCTGTAAATCATAATATTGAAAACCAGTATTATATTGATCTTTTAAAATATTAGGGATTTCTTTTTTAATATTTATTGTTGAAGATTTTGGTATTGTCATTTTTCCACCAAGATTATCATACAAAAATAAACCTAATTTAATTAACCATTTTGGTCTTAAGGATTTTTGATAAGGTATAATAAATGGCAATGGTGTTGTTATATCACTGGCAATTCTTTTAATAACTTCTCTTTCCTTTAAAGAATCACGGACAAGGCGAAATTCATAATTTTCAAGGTACCTTAATCCTCCATGTATTAATTTTGTAGACCAAGAAGAAGTAGCAGAACCAACTGTATTCTTTTCAACCAAACAAGCTTTTAAATTTCTTCCTGATGCATCCCTAACAATTCCAGCACCGTTAATACCACCACCGATGATTAAGATATCAAAAGTTTCATTCATACTTAAATTAAATAAACCTATTAATTTCTTGAGTTATTATTTCAGCATTAGTTAAATGTATAGTTAAAAAACCTAATTTTATTGCAGTCTCGATGTTTTCTTTTTTGTCATCTATAAATACAGTTTCTTCTGGAATAAGATTAAAACGATTTATTGCTAATTTGTATATTTGAGCATCAGGTTTTACTAATTTTTCTTTTCCAGAAATTATCAAATCATCAAATTGATTTAAAAATGGATATTTTTTTTCCATACCATGAAATGTTTCCCAAGACCAATTTGATAAAACATAACACTCATATTTTTTATTTTTTAAATCAATTAAAATATCTACGGAATTCTGAAAGATTTTTCTAAACATTTTATGATGATTTTTATAATATAATTTTATTTTATCTTCATAATCTGGAAATTTCTGTATTAAATCATTTTCAGCATCTTTTATTGGCCTTCCTGCATCTTGTTTAATATTCCATTCATCATTACAAATATTATTTAGGAAATTATCTCTTTCCTTTTTATCTATAAATACATCTTTATAAAAATAATGCGGATCCCAATCAAAAAAAACACCACCTAAATCAAAAAGAAATTTCATGTATAAATATTTTGTTTATAAATAAATTTTAAATGAGCACATTAATAGACTATATTCAAAAAGAAATACATACTACATATAATAAAAAATTTTCTAAAAAATACATAGAAGATAAATTGCTTCCTATCATAAACTATATTTGCTTTAGCAAATCAAAAAAATTCCTGTTTGGAGGTTCTCAGGGTATAGGAAAATCATCTTTTATTAATATTATCTCTAAAACTATTGAAAAATTTTATGATAAAAAAATACTTTTTCTTAGTTTAGATAATTATTATTTATCAAAAAAACAGCGGCTGGTATTGTCTAAAGAAAAACATAACTTGTTAATGACTAGAGGCGTTCCAGGGACACATAATATTGAAAAATTATTAAAAAATATAAAAAAATTTGATCAAGGAAAGTACCCAATTACAATTCCCCTATTTGATAAGTTAATTGATGATCAATCTAAATCAAAAAAGATAATTAAAACTAAATGTGATATTCTTTTCTTAGAAGGTTGGTGTTGTGGTAGTAAAGAAATTCCTAAAAAAATCCTTTATAAAAATATAAATAATTTAGAAAAAATAGATGATCCAAAAAATCAATGGAGGAATTTCTATAATCATAAATTAAAGACTGAATATAAAAAGTTATTTAAACTATTTGATGAACTTATTTTTTTGAAAACATCTTCTTTTGATAATGTTTATAAATGGCGACTAAAACAAGAAAAAACTAATAAATCAAAAAATAGAAAATCAAAAAAAATGTCTGCTAATGAAATAAAAGTTTTTGTTCAACATTATGAGAAGATAACTAAATGGATGATGAAGGATCTAAATAAAAAAGCTGAAATTGTTATTAAATTTGAAAAAAATCATAAAATTTCATCAATAAAGTTTAATTAGAAGAAAATCCATCTTTTGACAGAAGTGCAATATCTTTCAAATTCATCTCCAAATTTATTTTTCAAATACTTTTCTTCTTCATATATTACATAATTATTTAACCAAAAAAATAATCCTATAGAGCAAAGAAAATACATGGTGTTTTCAAAAGTGAGAAACATTCCAAGGTGAAATAAAACAAAACATAGATAAATTGGATTTCTAGAATAAGCATAAATTCCAGATTTTATAATTTTGTTTGTTTCAGTTTGTGGAAGTAATTTCTCTTTGTAGACATCAAATGTATTTATTGAAGAAAAAAAAATAAAAGGAATTAGAATAATAATTAATATGCCTAAAAGATTAAGAATATACACAAGTGGATATTTAGGAAAAATAAATTCACCTAAAATAAAAGAGGCTATTAAAAGATATACTGAAATATAAAGTGGATTTCCTTTTACATCTGGTCCCATTTAAAGCTCCTCTATTGCCCTACTTAAACTTTCATAATCACTAAATACATTCAAAGCACCATTGTCAAATAATTCATTTTTATCTCTATTTGTATGCCAATGTTTTCCTGCTGTTAGCCCAAATACTCTTGCTCCTGCTGAAACTCCTGCTTTAACTCCTACGCCACTATCTTCAATAATAATTGTTTCTTCTATATTGAGTGAATTATCATTTAAAACCTTTAAGTATATATCTGGATCAGGCTTTGGCTTTTCAACCATATCAAATGAATATACCCTATCACTTAAAAAAATTTTATCTAAACCAACAAACTTTAATCCATCCAAAATTCTATCTTTATTACTATTTGATCCAATGAAATGATTTCTAGCTGATTTGTTAATGAAATTATTTACTCCATCAACTAGTTTTAAATCCTTAGAATAGACTTCAGAAACAATATTAAATATATCATTTGCAAATTTTTCTTTATCTTCAATATTATATTTAGTTGACAATAAATTTATTACATCAACTGTTTTGTTTCCAGCATATTTATAAAATTGCTCCTCTTTAATTGTATAGTCAAATTTACTAAAATATTTAGCAAATGCTTTAGAAGCTAAAACTTCACTATCAACAATTACTCCATCAAAATCAAATATTAAATTTTTAATCATTATTTTATAATTCTGTCATTTTATATTCAGATTTATCTAACCACTCAGGATTAATCTCAATACCCCAACCAGGATTATCTTCAATTTTAACCATTCCATTATATATTTTAAAAGGATCTCCTAAAAATAAATTCTGTTGCCAAGGATAATAATCTTTACCCTCTATTGAAAATTCAAGATAAGGGCCTGCATTACTTATTGCTTTTAAAAAATGCATTGTGCAAATTGTTACTAAAGATAAATTAGCAGTATGTGGAGTACATTTAAAACCACCCTTTTCAATAATTTTAGCAACTTTTAAAGCTTTGGTTAATCCTCCAAGATACATAACGTCTGGCTGAAAAATATTTACAATTTTTCTATTAACCATATCTCTCCAAATTCTTAAATCACAATCTTGTTCACCACCAGTAACATCTATCTTCAAGCTATCTGTAACTTTTTTGGTTTCTTCTGGTTTCCAGTATGGACAAGGCTCTTCAAAATGAGTAACATTATTATCTTCTAAAAATTTACCAATTTCAATTGCTTGATCAGAATTATAACAACTATTTGCATCGACCATTTTAATTACACTTTTATCTAAAGATGAATTTATCGTTTTTACTATATCAGATGTTCTTCCTTCCCATTCGTCAATTCCTCTTCCACATTCAGAACCAACTCTAAATTTAAATGCATTGATGCCCTTTTCATTAAAGAGTTTGTTAAATCTATCTGCCTCATCATCTGGTGTAATATCTCTTTTCATTGAAGATCCATAAACTCTCAAATTCCCAGGAGATCCTCCAATTAGTGAAACTACAGGTTTGCTCTCAATTTTACCTTTCAAATCCCAAAGGGCAGTATCAAGACCTGCTAATGCTCTTAAAAGATAAGAGCCAGGGAATTTATGTTCTCTTTCAAAAACAAAATCTGCCAAATCATCAAAATCGTAGTAAGTTTTACCCAATATCCATGGTGCAACTTGTTTATGAAAAATTTGATTTGTTATATCGGCATGGTATGTTGACATTTGACCAAGCCCAGTTGAGCCATCTTCAATAGTCACTTTAACAAAGCTAACATAAGATTTTGTAAAAGTTTCAAGTTTAGTTATTTTCATATTATGCTTGTTTTTTTAAATCTTCTAAAATGATTTTGCTACCTATATTAGCAAGCATCATAACAGGGGCATTAATATTGCCAGAAGTTATATTTGGAAAAACTGAAGCATCTAAAACCCATAAGTTTTTTAGTCCATGTACTTTAAATCGCTCAGAAACAACTCCTCCGGATTTATTTTTATCCATTCTGCAAGTTCCACATGGATGATATACAGATACAGCATTTTCTTTAAAATGTTCAAACATTTCCTCTTCACTTCCATCTATTAAATTATTATTAATATTTTCAACTCTTATATCTTTAATTGAACTAGTTTTTGCCAATGTTTTTGAAAAATTAATGGCACATTTTACATCATAAATATCCTCGTCATTACTTAAAAAGTTTGGATTAATAACAGGTTTATCTTCTACATAAGGACTTGAGAGATTTACTTCACCTAAACTTTTAGGGCGGCATGAATTATATCCTATTATAAAGCCATCAAATTTGTCTGTTTTTAAAAGTGGTCTTTTGTTTTTATGAGTAATAGAATAGGTTATTGGATTAAAGTAAATTTGTAAATTAGGATATTTATTAAGAGAATTCCAATTTATGTATCCACCTGATTGATTTAAGCTTAATCCAAATGATCCATTTCTATATAATGCATATTTATATATTTCCTTAATTCTTCCTAACCATGTTCCTAAAGAACTATTTAAAGTTGGATGATAAGTTTTAAATAAGTAATCAATACCTAAGTGATCTTGAAAATTTTTACCAACATTTACATTATCTATAATAATATCCTTATTCATTTTTTTAAGATCTTTTGCATTACCTATGCCAGAGTGCATCAAGATAAATGGTGTCATTATTGCACCAGCACATAATATTGTTCCTAAATTAGGTTTAATTTTAATTTTCTTCTTTTTATTGATAACTTCTATTGCTTCAATTTTATTATCCTTAATTATTAGTTTATTTACATATGTATTTGTCATTATTTTTAATCTTTGATTTTTTAAAATTGGATTTAAAAAAGCTTTAGCAGATGAATATCTTCTACCTTTAAAAGTAGTGATATTATAATGTCCTACTTGATCATTTAATTCAGTATTTATAGTTTTATTAAATTGAATACCCATTTCATTACAGCCTCTAAAAAAATATTTTAGAATTGAATGGTGTTGATCACTGACATCATTAACAGGTATTTTGTTTTGATTTAAAGATGTGTTACTTAAATCAACTGGTTGCTCAATTTCTTTAAAACTATTTATTATGTTATCTAGTGATAAATCAGAGCTCATATGCCAATTTTCATAATCTGATTTAAGACCTCGCGCATAGACCATTCCATTAATAGAACTAGAACCTCCTAAAACCTTACCTCTGGGATAATAAATTTCTCGATTGTTAAGTTTATTTTGCTTTTCAGAATAAAAATTCCAATTAATTTTGTTATTATAAAATGTCATTCCATACCCCAAAGGAACATGAATAACAGGACTGTTATCTTTTGGTCCTGCTTCAATAAGAAGTATATTATAACTTGTTAAATTTATTAATTTATTAGCTAAAATGCATCCTGATGATCCCGCACCAACAATTATTAAATCAATATTATTCAAATTATTAGAAAGTTTGAGTTATTTTACTTAAATATCTTGGCTTGTCAGGGTTTAAATTTTTACTGAAAGAATAATTGATTATCCAAGGATAAAATTTTGTCATAATATAAATACAGTCTAAAATATCAAATTTCTTATTAGGTTTAAAATAAAAATTTTTATTATAAGTTTTTTGGCTTGAAATTGAATAATATAAATTTGTGGATTTAATTATATCTTTAACGTTATGATTTACTATCTTTCCTGATTTATCATTAGTTTGAAGGACGAATAATTTAAATTTTTTTTCTATTAGACTTTTTGGGCCATGTAAAACCTCTGCACTACTAAATGGTTCTATTAATTCATAGCATAATTCTTTAAATTTAAGAGAAATTTCATTTGCTAAAGCAAGCCCTACTCCTCTACTAATTATATATCCATAATTAACTTTATTATTAATTTGATTAGCATTCCATTGATTAATTTCATCTTTTATCAAAAATTCACTTAGCTTTAATATTTCATCATTAATATTTTTTTGATTAATCGAACAAAATATTAATTTTATTATTATAGTAATAGTCATTAAGAATGATTTTGTTGCTGCAATACTTTTTTCTTTTCCAGCATAAATATCAAGAAAAAAACTTGAGTTTTTTAACATTGGACTATTTTGGTTGTTACAAAGAACAATGGTTTTTGCTCCCATTCTTCTTACCTGTTTTTCACACTCAATTAAATCCTTTCCCATTCCAGACTGGGAAATTAATAAAACTAAAGCTTGGGAAAAATCAAATTTTGATTTTTCAATTGTGATTATTGAAGGAGGTAATGAATATGTAGGTAATTTACAATATTTAGCAAATAAATAGGATGAGAATAATGCAGCACAATCAGAAGTGCCTCTAGCAATAGTAACAATATATCTAATTTTTTTACTATTTATTAATTTAGTGATAGATTTATAATCATTTTTGTCATTAAAAAAAAAATTATTTAGAACATGGGGTATACTAAGTGCCTCTTTAAGAACTAATGAGTTTTTTTTCAACTTTTTCTCCTTTTAAATATATATCTTTTATTTTATATTTTTTATCAAGAACAATAAAATTTGAAAGATAGTTTTCTTTTATGTGTCCAACATTATCAAGATTTAAAAATTCTGCAGCGTTAGAGCTTGTCATTTCTACTGCTTCATTTAAGTCATAACCTAGTTCAATCAAATTAATAAATATATCATACATGGTTACAACACTTCCAGCCAAAGTATTGTTATTTTTTAATTTAATAGTATTGCCTTTTTTAAC
Source organism: uncultured Alphaproteobacteria bacterium (assembly GCA_902623545.1). Lineage (GTDB taxonomy): Bacteria > Pseudomonadota > Alphaproteobacteria > HIMB59 > CACPNW01. The sequence continues at coordinate 46,886 of CACNUI010000004.1, forward strand.
TATATCATTGTTAAATAATTTGTATTCTCCGTCTTGTAATCCATTTACACTAACTGAGTCAGTAACTGCATATAGTTTGTTAATTGATTTTTTTGCTATTTTAATTGCTTCAGAACTAACATGAAGTTTATCACAAATAATTTCTGCATACGTTCCATACGCTAAAGCGGCAGACAAAACTCCAGGATTTCTATGATCATTTCCTGACATGGCATTATATAAATGTGTAAAACTAATATTATATTTATCCATATATTTTGTACAACATTCAGAAGAGGCTAATGAGTGGCCAAATTGAATTCCAATCTTTTTTGAATCTAGATACTTAATAAACGACTCCATGCCATCAAGCTCAGGTGCTATAGTTATAGTTCTTACATCAGCAATATCTAATATTTCATCTAGAAATTCAATTGACGGCTCTATAGACAAAGCTGGTTGGGCTCCTAATTTTTTTGGATTTATGAATGGTCCTTCTAAATGTATTCCAAATATATTTCCTGCTCTATTATTACTTTTGATATTCTTTAGTGCATTTTTTGTATGACTTATTGTACTCGTCCATGTAGATGGCAATATAGAAGTGGTTCCATGCTCTAAATGAAATAAGGACATCTTATTAATTGCTTCATATCCTTGCATGGTATCAGCTCCAATTGCCCCATGACAATGCGGATCTATAAAACCAGGAATAATTAAATCTTCATTATTTTCTGTTTCACTATTAATTTTAGTAATTTTATTTGTAAAAGAAATAGAACCAAAAAAAGTCTTTTTACAATTTATTATTTTACCATAAATTTTATTCATTTGTTTGCAGTTAAAATTCTTTTATCATTATATAAGTTTTCTACAAATTCTTTTTTTTGTGTCATTAAGTATGCGCCATATAAAGGATTTGTTTTATTTATGAATACGATTTTTTTAAATTTTTTTGGAGTATTTTGAAAGTAAAATTTAGCTAATCCTCCTGAGAGATATATTTGTTTCTTTTTTTTATTATTAACTAAGTAATTTAATATACTTATATATTCTGTAATTATTTCTTTATAAATTTTTTTTGCAATTTTAGATTTATTTAAAAATTTTAAAAAAATTTTAAAAAGAGATGCTATTTTTTCTACATCATTATCTATTATTTTTTTCATAACAATTTGGTCTTTATTACCAAAATAAATAATTAGATCTTTGTATATAGGGTCATTTTTTTCTATATTATCTATATATTTTAATAAATAAGCTGTGAGTCTATTTCCAATCCAGTATCCACTACATTGGTCTCCAAATATATGACCCCATCCTCCTATTTGAAACTGTGTATATTTATTAATAAAGAAATGTATTACTGATCCTGTCCCTATATTAAAAGATGCAATATTTTCATATTCTTTCTTTTGTGTATTTTTAAGAATAGATAATAGTGAAATATGGCCATCAGTTGAAATAAAAATTTTTTTATATTTATATAATTTTTTTCTTATAATATTTTTTTTTGCTTTATTTCTTCCTCCTGCTAAACCCAAACTTATTATTATATTTTTTTTTCTTATATTTTTTAATATTTTTGATTTTTTCAAGTGATCATATATAGAATTTAATGATAAACAAAAATTATTTTCAATATTACATAAGCCTCCAAAATTTTTTTCTAAAATATTACCATTTATGTCAAAAACTGCAGATCTAGATTTTGAGGCTCCTCCATCTAAACAAAAGATATAATCATTTTTTTTAATCACAATTTAGTATAATCAATAATTATGATTAAAAAAAATAAATTAATCTTAGATAGCCTAAAAAAAGGGTTAATTGCATCATGTCAACCTATTCCAAATGGTCCAATGGATAGTTCATCTATAATTTTAGGACTTGCAAGATCATCTATAATAGGTGGAGCTACAGGTTTAAGGATTGAAAATAAAAAAAATATTAAATTAGTTAAAAACAATACAAAAGTACCAATTATTGGTTTAATCAAAAGAAATTTAAAAAATTATCCAATAATAATTTCACCATATCTCTCAGATATTGCAATGATCGCAAAAGCTGGTGCTGATATAATAGCATTTGACGCTACTAATAGAAAAAGACCAGAAAGTGTAATAAATATTATAAATGAAATAAAAAAATTTAATAAAATATCTATGGCAGATTGCTCATCAATTAATGATGTTTTCAATGCAATTGAGAGTGGAGTAGATATAATTGGAACTACTTTATCTGGATATACAAAAAATAAAGTTCCTAAATATCCAGATTTTAACTTATTGAAAAAGGCAATAAGTTTAGGAAAACCTGTAATTGCTGAAGGAAGGTTTAATACACCATATTTAGCTAAAAAGGCTATAAAAATGGGTGCCCACTCAGTTGTAGTTGGTACTGCATTAAATAGGGTCGAAATAATTACTAATAATTTTGTAAAAACAATTGATGAGTAAATATTTTGTAGCCATTGATATTGGAGGAACAAAAATATCAGTATGCTTTTTTAAAAAAAACATAATTGCAAAGAAAAAACAATTTAAAACATCAAAATTTGGTCCTTCAAATTTAACAAATGTTAGAAACTATCTTTTAACAAATAATAAAGATATTGCGGCAATTGGTATAGCTACAACCGGCTTAATACATAAAAAAAAATGGTCCACTTTAAATAGAAATATGATTGGTAGTTTTGATAAATTTCCTATAGTTAATTTTTTTAAAAAAAAATTCAATACACCAATATTTGCTATTGGAGATACACATGCTGCTTCTTTAGGAGAATTGTATTATGGAAATGGCAAAAATTTAAAAGACTTTTTTTATATTACTGTTTCAACAGGAATTGGAGGATCAGCAGTTATTAATAAAAAGATTTTAAATTCTGATAAAAAGATAGTTGGGCAGATTGGACATACAGTAATCAAGTATAATGGAAAAATTTGTGGTTGTGGCAGAAATGGATGTTTAGAAGCTTACTCTTCGGGTACAGCAATTGAAAAAAAAATTAATAAAAAACTAAAATTTAATTTAAAATTAAAAGAAATTATTAAAGAACATATAAAAAATAAATTTGTTATAAAAAGCTTGGATGAAGCAGCATTAGCATTATCAGAAAGTATTATAAATATTCATAATATACTTGGAATAAAAAATTTTATTATTGGTGGAAGTGTAGGATTAAACAATATTGTATTTAAAAAAGTTAAGTTTTTTGTTTTTAAGAAAAATACTGATATTAAATTAATCAAGGCAGGTTTAAAAAATGATGCGGAAACTTATGGTTGTTTAGCTTACTCGAAATTTAATTAAATATTACTTAACTGCCCCAGAAGTTATACTTCTAATCAATTGTCTTGAAAAAATAATATAAAAAATAAGTATTGGTATTAATGCTGTAGAAAGAGAAGCAAATACAGCATTCCAATTAGTTACATATTGTCCAATATATTGCTGCATTCCCAAAATTACAGTTTGTTTACCACTAGATGGAGCAAGAACTAAAGGCCACCATATATCATTCCATACGGGTACCATAGTAAAAACTGCAACCGTTGCTAATGGTGGTCTTAGCAACGGTAATATTATATAAAAAAATAATTGATATTCATTTACTCCATCACATCTGGCGGCCTCTTTTAATTCATTATTAACCTGTTTCATAAATTCAGACAAAATCCATATAGCCAAAGGCAAACTTTGGGCTGTATAGACAACAATTAATCCAGTAAGAGTGTTAACCAAACCCATTGAATTAAGAACTTGAAGAACACTTACAGTTCCTAGTTTAATTGGCATCATAATTCCAAAAGCAAGATACAATCCCAACATAGTGTTTCCTTTAAATTTATATTCTGATAATGCCCAAGCAGCCATCGCACCAAAAAGAAGCACTAAAAAAAGTGTGATTAAAGTAACAGTTATTGAATTATAAAAATATATTCCAAAGTCCACTCTTGAAAACATTTTAGTAAAACCTGTTAAGCTAAAGGTTTCTTCAGAAGGTAAGCTTAATGGTTCTTTAAAAATAGCTTTTCTTTTTTTAAATGAATTAGATAACAATAAGTAAACAGGAAACATACATATAAGTGTGTACAATAAAAGAACACTATGCATAATTAGTTGATTAATTTTGTCTTGATAGGATCTCATCAATATTGATACCTTGTTATTCTTTTTTGAAAGGCAAATAAGTAAACCAATACTCCAATGAGTATAATGCCAAAAGTGGCAGATGCCACTGTTGCGCCCATAGTTGGATTTCCTAGTTGGTGCTGAAATCCAAAAAAAGTTCTATAAAAAAATGTTCCCATTAAATCAGTTGAAAACTCAGGTCCGGCATATAAGCCCCTAATTGCAAAAATTAGATCAAAAGCATTAAAGTTACCGACATATGTTAATATGACCATTAACCCAACAGTAGGCATAATTAGGGGTAACTTAATATACCAAAAAGTAGTAATACCATTAGAGCCATCAATTTTAGATGCTTCAAGAACTTCATCAGGAATATTTAATAGTGCAGCATAAAATAGCATCATAGGAATTCCAACAAATTGCCATATAGAAATTAAGGATATTGTAATTAAGGCAGTTTCCTTTAGTCCTAACCAAGGTTGATAAAGATTTTCTAAACCTACCGCGCCAAGTAATGTTTGAGGTATACCCCAGAGGTTGGATAGAATAAGATTAAAGATGTAACCAACTATAACAATGGACATCATTGCTGGTAAAAATATTAACGTTCTATATGTGCCTTTAAATTTTAATTCTTTAGATGACAAAAATGCTGCTATGAGTAAACCTATAGGTGTTTGGATTGAAACGTGTAGAATAAAAAAATATGTATTATTTTTTAAGGCATTCCAAAAATGATATGACCACAATTCATCAAAAAATAGTATTCTGTAGTTGTTAATTCCGGTAAATGTTCTGACACCAGTAGTATTATCTAAATTACTTCCCATTAAGTCCTGAGTGTAGAAACTTATTCTTAATGTATCAAATAAAGGAAAAATCATAAAAATTGTGTAGATAAAACATGCTGGAAACAAAAATACAATTATATGATAGGGAAATTTTTTTTTCATTTATTATATCTCAAATAGTTAAATAAAGGATCGCGAAATTTATCGCGATCCTTTTTTTTTTTTTTGTTATTGGTGTGGCTCGTACCAATTAGCTAAACTAGCTTCAGTTTTTGCTGCACCTTCTTCAGGAGTCATAGTGCCATTAATAACACTTGATACAACTTCGTAGATCACTCCATCTAAGTTTGGTTCACCTCTTCCAACTATATGACTACTATTTCTGATAGTAGTGTCACAAGTATCTTTCCAGCTAATAAATTCTTTAGCAACTGGATCATTAACATTTATTGAATGAGTATGTAGTGGGAAAAATCCAGGAACTTCATTTGCAAATATTTCAGCAAATTCAGCGCTTGTTAACCACTCTAAGAAAATCTTAGCCTCAGCTTTGTTTTTTGAAGCAGAATTTAATCCTATACCAATATCGGTGTGATCATCAATGTAACAATCTGTTTGACCATCTTGTGTATATGGTGGAAAAGCACTAAATTCAAAATCAGCATTTTGAGAAAATGTAAATATCTCCCAAGATCCAGTTGGATAAATTGCTGCCATTCCAAGTGTAAATAAGTTTTGACTATCAGGATACGTTTGAGTTTGATACCCATCAGCCATATAGTTGCTCCATCTTTGCAATGAAGTTAATAAATCCACATAGTGTTGATCAGTGAATTTTTCTTCACCAGTGATGATAGCCTTACGACCTTTTTCACCTGCCCAATAATTAGGTCCAACATTTTGCCAACCCATAATTGCAGTTGCCCAAGTATCTGCTGTACCAATTGCTAATGGAGTATAATTTCCATCATCTTTGATTTTATCTAAAGTTGCAAAAAACTCACTTTCAGTTTTTGGAATTGATAATCCAAGTTCTGCAAAAATTTCTTTGTTGTACATAAATCCATGTGAAACTGAAGCCATTGGGACACAGAATAAATCAGAACCATCATCTGTACTCCATGCATCTTTTGCAACTTGAGGATAATTATCTAATCCTCCTAAAGAATTAAGAGAGTCTAACCAGCCTCTGTTAAATAATTTTAATGATTGGTCAAATGGAATACAAGTAATTAAATCTCCCGCAGTACCCCCCTCAAGCTTAGCATTCATACTACCAGCATATTGAACTGGTATCGTAGTTTGAAAAATAACCTCAATATCTGGATATTTAGCGTTAAACGCAGGAATTATTGCATTGTTCCATGCATCCGCATCATCATTTCTCCAAGATTCAATTACCAATTTACCAGCATAAGCTGTATTGAATACAAACAAGGATGAAATAGATATTAATGTTATAGAAATAAATTTCCTCATAATAATACTCCTTACTATCTTTTAATTTTAAAAGTATAGTATAGTAATATTATTATTCTTTATGGGTCAAGCTAATATCTTAAACAAAGATGAAGTACTCAAAAAAGTATTTATAAAACACAAAGCTAAAAATCATATTAATGTAAATTTTGAAATAATTAATAATAGTCAAAATAAATTATTCAAATTACCCATCATTTCTATGAAAAATATGAGTGGACCTGTTGTTCTTCTAATAGGTGCCAATCATGGAGATGAGACTGAAGGTTTCATTTCATTATTTAAATTAATAAAAAATCTTAAATTAGAGGATATTAAAGGTCATTTAATTATTATACCAGCTTTAAATTTACCAGCTTTAAATAATGGAAATAGAGTTTCATTGTTTGATAAAATAGATATGAATAGAAGTTTTTATAAAAATAACAATAATAGTTTAACTTTTAAAATTTCAAATTTTTTAAAAGAAAGTATTATACCTAATGTGGAAATAATTTTAGATATTCATTCTGGAGGGAGAAATAGAAAGTTTTTAGAAATGGCTAAATACTATCAATATGAAAATAAATCCCTTATGAAAAAATCTAAAGAAATTGCAATGGCTTTTGGTGCGCCAATATATTTAAAACACTATGAAAAAAATCCACATGGCATGCTTGATGTTCTAGCAGTAAAATCTAAAAAAATATATGTTAGTGCTGAATTAGGTGGAGGCGGCTTAGCTAGTAAAAAATCTATATCAATTGCAGACAATGGAATAAATAATGTTTTGAAATTTCTTAAAATAATAAAATATGATTTAAAATATATTTCTAAGATTAAAAAGAAAAAATCAAAACTTATGTATTTTAATGATTTAAATAAGAATTTTATATTTTCAAAAACAGATGGAATTTTTGAAATAAATGTCAATATTGATTCAAAAATTACTAAAGATGATTTAATTGGCACAATTCATTTTCCAGATAAACCCAAAAAAGAGCCAAAGAGAATAATTTCAAAGCTTTCAGGTGTCGTAATTGGTATAACAAATAAATCATTTGTTAAAAAAGGTGATTTATTAGTTTTAATTGGTGTTATAAAGGGAAAAAATTATGATTAAGAATAGTTATGTCAACAAATATATTGCTGAATCCAAGAAATCTATAGAGCTTATTTCAAAAACACAAAATAAAAAATTAAATCAAGCTGCAGATTTATTTTGTAGAACATATTTTAATAATGGTATGATATATATTTTTGGAACAGGTCATTCACATATGATTGCAGAAGAAGGACATTTTCGTGCTGGTGGATTTGCACCAATTTGCCCCATTTTATCATCTAGTACTATGCTGCATGAAAGTGCAACTTTTAGTTCACAAATTGAAAGAACAAAAGGTGTAGCTTCTCAATTGTTAGACAAATATAATTTAACATCTAACGATATTATTATTATTATTTCTAATAGTGGTGTTAATCAAGCGCCTATCGAAGCTACACTGTATGCTAAAAAAAGGAAAACTAAAGTAATTGGAATTTCTTCTTTAAAATACTCCAAAAAAATTAATAAAAACAAAAAATTGTATCAACTGTCAGATTTACATATAGATAACTGTGGCCCAAGAGGTGATGCAGTTATAGCTATAAAAAAGTATAGAGTTGCTCCATTCTCAACTATTGGTGGAGTTGCAATTATTAATTCAATTATTTCTGAAGTTGCATATAAACTAAGAGATGAAAACCCATTCCCGTTTTATATAAGCTCTAATATGCCAAATTCTAAAGTACACAATGAAAAATTATTTGCAAAATATAGATCTAGAAACCCTCATCTATAATTAAAATAAATGATGAGTCCACCCAAATTTTTTAAGCATATTAGTTACATTAAATAAACAATTCCTATAACTATTCCAAGATCTCATCGATCTACCCTTCCATGCTATTTCAGATAATGTAGCTAATCTAGGATTTATCATTTCATCAAAGTATTCTTTTTTAGTAATTGTTTCTGACCATAATTGAGCTTGAATACCTTTAATTAGATTTTTATTATTTAATTGTTCCTCTGGTATCCAATTAAATATATCCTTTACTTCTATTGTTGAAGCCCAAGATAAACCCCTTTCTTCAGTTGAATTATTGTGAGCCATATCAAAATATGTTTTCTCACCTGGGCATAAAATTGTTTCAAAATTTTTATTAGTTACATCTCTTGCAACATCAGAATTTTCCCATGCAAAGATTAAACATGATCTATCTATGTTCCCAGCACTTCCACCAACTGCATGATCAATATGTGGAGAAACTGCTGCTTCATTCCAAGCTGCTGTTCTTTTATTTTTTGATTTAATAATATCAATCAAATAATTCATGTAATAATCTTGAAATTCTTCTTGTGAATTAATTTTATTTTTTTTCATAAACTCATTTATTGAAGGTGATCCTTTCCAAGAATTTTTGGGCCTTTCATCTAATCCCACATGTATAGTATCAAAAGTAAAAATTTCACATATTTCTTCAAGAAGATTTTTTAAGAATTTTTTGGTTTTTTCTAATGAGGGATCAATGGTGTTATTTTTGTAAGATCCAATATCTTCACTAATTATATTTGAATTTTTGTCTCTTAATTCAGGCATTATTTGCAATAATGTCCAAGAATGAGCAGGTAAATCAATTTCAGGCATAATTTCTATATTATACTTTTTTGCATATTTAATTAATTTTTTAACATCCTGTTTTTTGTAAAAGCCACCATATTGATTAAAGCCACTACCATAAAATGGTGGTATCTTCATATTATAACCCCGGTACCCTCCAATATCTGTAAGTTCAGGATAATTTTTTATTTCAATTCTCCAAGCTTCGTTATCAGTTAAATGCCAATGAAATCTATTCATTTTAAAGAGAGCCATATAATCAAGAAGTTTTTCAATTTCTTTAATCGAATAAAATTGTCTAGCACAATCTAAATGCATTCCTCTCCAAGTATATTTTGGCTTATCATAAATTTCACATAAAGGTATTCTATTTTTATAATAATAAATAATTTGGATAAGAGTCATTATTGCATAAAATTTTCCTCCATAAGATTTATAAAAAATTAAAATTTTATGTTTTAAAATTTTTAGAGAATACTCATCATAAGCTAAATCTTTTTCTAAAAAATAAATTGGAAACCCTTTAGATTTTGTAAAACTAATATTAAGGTTTGATATTAATTTTTTAGTATTATTAAATATATCTTCACCATTAATTAATTTGAAATATTTATTAGTAATATCTGATAAATCTTTTTTAATTATATATTTAAGAGGCTCAGGTATGATTGGTACAAAATTTTTTTCTATTTTCAGATCTGGATATTTTGGTTTTTTTATTATTTTTTCAAATAACAGTTCATTTACGTAAAGTTTTTCATTTTCATTTTTTTTATTAATTAAAAAAGCACCCTCTGGGCCACATGACTTATTGTAAGAACCTATCTTTGGTACTTGCAACTTAATTAATATAGTGTGCTTTTTTATTTTTAGTTCATAATATCTTCCTATTTGTTTTGTGATCTTTGCGCCATCAATAGATTGTATTGAATAAACTAGTGAAAAACATAATTTTAAATTGTTATTCAAAATATTTTTACTTAAAACTATTTTCAATTGATTTTTTTTTGTAAATGATGGATTTATCTGAAATAACATTGATATAAATTATGGGATTTGAAGATACATATAAACATAAACCTCAAATAAAAGAAAGTGCTAATGCGCGTGTTAATCTTATCGGAGAACACACTGATTACACAGGGGGTTATGTTATGCCTACTTTGTTAAAATTTAAAAATACAATTGAATTATCAAAAAACAGTGAAAAACAATTTGTTGTATTTTCAGAATATTTTAATGAAAAAAAAGTTTTTAATGATTTTGTTAAATCAAAATACAGTGATTGGTCTGATTATATAAAAGGATGTTTTTTTATTTTTTTTGATGAAAACAAAAAGATCAAATTAGAACACTTTAATATGTACATCAAATCTACAATTCCATTAGGACGTGGTATTTCATCATCATCAGCACTATGTGTATCAATCTTAAAAGCGTTAAATACTTATTTTAATACACAAATGAATGGAAGGCATTTAGCTATTTTAGCAAAGAAGGTTGAAAATCAATATATCGGTGTCTCTAGTGGTATAATGGATCAAATGGTTTCTTCAATTGGTATATATGGTAAAGCATTTTTTTTAGACTGTCTAAATTTAAAATATGAACTTGTAAGTTTTCCATCAAATTGGAAATTTTGCCTTATTGATTCTGAAGTGCAAAGAAATTTACGAAGTAGTTCATATAATGATCGTTTTAGTGAATTAAAAATAGCAGAAAAAGAACTTGCAGTTGAATATTTAGGTGGAGTTGAGATAAATAAATTTGATACAGATAAGATTTCAAGTCCAACGGTTATTAAACGAGCAAGACATGTTGTTACCGAGAACTATAGAGTTTTAAAAGCAAAAGAAAGTTTGCTAAATGATGATATCTCTCAGTTTGGTAAATTAATGATTGAGAGTCACAATTCTTATTCAAAAGATTTTGAAGCATCAACTAAAGATGTTGATGACATTGTAGATAGATCTATTCAATGTGGAGCTTTAGGAGCGAGATTAACAGGTGGTGGATTTGGAGGTTTTACCGTCTCTCTAATAGAAAAAGATAAATTTTCAAATTGGTATAAAAAAATAAATAAATTTTACCCTGCAGAAAAAATATTTGAAGTATAAGTTATTTTAATAACCTTCTTAGTTTGCCTTCTGTAGAATCATGATCAATATAACATCCTTGTAAATGTCTAAATCCAGTATTGGGATCAAATTTTGTTCTTCCATGTAATGTACGTAAATTATCAAACATAGCAATCATGCCTTTAGATAATCTAAATTTAATTTTAAATTGATCAGAATTACAAAGTTCATACATACATTTTCTGGCTTTATAAAAAGTTTTTAATTTTTCTTGATTGAGATATGGGACATAATCCAATCTTCCACTAAAACTAATTTGCCTAAACTTACCATCATCGTCGAGCTCAATAAGTTTAGATTTATTCTCTAATATAACATCAACATCCGTAAACTTAAAATTTACATTAGTGTTAGTGAGAATTTGATAAAATTCTTTATTGTTCTCTCTTAAATATTCAGCAACACTAAAACCGTCAACTAAACTTGAATCGCCACCAGTTGATTCATTTGCTATACAATGCAAGAGTTGAATACCTGGAACTGGTTTTCGATAAGGATTATCAGAATGTGATTTTAATTCTAGAGCTGTGTATGCTAGATCATTAGGATTAGGTTTTGATACCACATTAAATAATTTTCCCCAGTTAGTAGTACGAACTGGACCAATTTTTTCTGCGAAATTTAATACTTCATTTTCTACAGCTTCTGTATTTTCAATTATTACATATCCATACTCGTAGAAAGTTTTTAACATTTGAATTAAGCTCTCAGAATCTTGAAAAATTTTATTATTATCGAATATTTTTAAAGTGTCTTTTTTATTCCAAATTTTTTTTGATGGAATAGAATCAACCGAGTTTATTTCTTGATATAATTCATCAATACTAATCTTTCCTTTTACGCCATCAGAAAATGTAATACTTATAAATTTACCTTGAATTGAATAATTATTTATCAATAAGTTCTCATCTAGTAATGAAGGCTCATATAATCTTTGGAGATTATTAGGATCAACAAATTCATCACCTATTAGTCTTTCTCTAAGCCATAAACTATGTAAAATAGCACCTTTCAATACTCCTTCCTCTATAACTATTTCTTGTGAACTCATTAAAATAATTTCTTAAATAATTTTTAAAATTGTGTAAAATAAATTATTTATGAATTTTAAATTATTTGGAGATAAGTGGACGCAATATTACAAAAGAGGATTTTTGGTATCTTTTTTTATAATCAGTTTTATGTGTGTAATTGATCAAATATTAAATACACCACTGTTCTTTTCTAAAATTAATAATTTATCTATTTTTTTATTTACTTTATCTACAATCTTCTTTGCGTCAGTTTTTTGTGGTTTATTAGGTATGGTTTATTTATTATTTGTCTCAATCATTAGTAAAAAATAATTTTTACTTTCTTTTAAAGATATTCTTAAGGACAAAATCATTGTCTTTTTTTGATAATCTCCAAAGACAATAGCCCAAAAAAGCAATCCATAATAATGCAAATAAAAAAATATTATCCATCATAAAAAAGTAGATGGATTGAGTAAATGATTGAACACTAAGATAATTCATAAAGAATAAGGGCAGATTACTCTGCCCTTAACAAATATTCAAATATTATTTGTGTTTATCAGCAACTTCACTCTCATGCCTTGCAGCTGACCAAATAATGCCTACGCATATTGCAGCTACAACCAAGCTGAGGAATACTAATATTCCGGGAGAATCTGCCCATGTAAAATAAGCATCTACTCCTTCCCAACTATTTTCTGGTCCAGGAAATGAATTCATATTTAGTTCCTTTCTCTATCTTTCTTGGTAAGCTTTGAGACCTAGTTCAGCGCTGTCAATACCAGCCATTTGAACTTCATCAGGCACTCTCAACCATCCCATAGATTTCATTGCTAGTGAAATAACATAGCCAGGAATAAATCCTGTTGCTATCATAGTTATAGCACCAACCAACTGTCCAACAAAAGATGTCGGTGGAATATCTCCAGATGCAGGATATCCTGCAGCAAATATACCAACCACTAAAACACCTAAAATACCTGAAACACCGTGCACTGATACAGCACCAACACAGTCATCTATTTTAAATGTATTATGTAACCAATTGTTTGCTGGTATAATTACTATGCCTGCCACAACACCCATAATAAATGCAAAACCAGGATACCAAATGTCTAAACCGCCTGCACATATAAATATACCTGCTAGACCTCCAGACATCATCCAGAAAGGATTCCCTTTACTGTACCAGAATGCTCCTATCATTCCACCTGATAATCCCATAAGGGTATTAAATGCAAATGAAGAAAGAGTTGCTGGTGCACCATAAATGTTAATCCAGCCACCTAAATCTGAACCTGCCCATATTAAACAGCCTCCAAGGAAACCAAAGAAACCAACTATGAGCATTAACAAACCTATAAATGATGAAACTAAGCTGTGACCCTCAATTTCATTTGCGGTACCATCTTCGTTGTATTTTCCAATACGTGGGCCAAGATTTAAAAGAACTCCAAATGCAAACCAACCAGCGATTGTATGTACAACACCAGCTGCTCCAACATCATGATATCCAAAACCTGTGACTAACCATCCATCAGGATGCCATCCCCAAGATGCACCGATAATCCAAACTACTGAACCAAGTATTACAGCTAAGAAAGTAAAAGCACTCAATCTAATTCTTTCAATAACCGCACCTGAAAAAATTGAAGCTGTTGTGCAAGCAAATAAAGTAAATGCTGCCCAGAAGACACCTGTCGCCTGGTCACTTAGCATTGGTCCCATAGAAACATTCCAAGGTGTTCCATATCCTTCTAAATCAATAGGTACGAAACCTGCAGGGAATGCTAAATAAATGTACCATCCGAATAACCAAAAAGTTGGTATCATAAATGCAAAGGCTAAAAGGTTTTTAACACCTGAAGAAACAGCGTTCTTCATACGTGTTGCACCTACCTCATACATTAAGAAACCAACATGGATGATAACCATAAATGCAGTACACCACCAATAATAGGCTTCCATTGAAACGTTAGCTTGGGTGGTGACAAAGGTATTTAACTCCTCTAAAGTCATATTTTCTCCTTCCGAGTATATAAAAATACCGTTTGACTCATTTAATTATCAATATGGAAGTTTTAGAAATGCGAGATTTGATCTGCGTTCCTTCAGTTAAAACTTACTTCCGTCTCAATAAGCGAGATGAACGATAATTCTTTCTGTTTTTTTATATTTTTGCTGAGATTCAACAAGTTCAAAAGTTATTTAAATTCATTGATAATTGTTTTTTTTTCTTGTAATTTCTTGGTTTTAATGGGGTAGAATAATATGTCACAGGATCTTTCAAAAATTGCTAAACAAAAAAAAATTAAATATTTTCTAATAAGTTACGTTGATTTCTTTGGAGTATTACGTTCAAAATTAGTTCCAGCACAAGTAATCAAAGACATGCAAAAAGAGGGTGCTGGGTTTGCTGGGTTTGCTACTTACCTTGACATGTCTCCTGCTGACCCTGATATGGTATCAATACCGGATCCCTCGAGCTTAATACAATTACCATGGCAACCTGAAGTTGGATGGCTTGCAGGTGATTTATGGATGGATGGAAAGCCAGTTCAATCATCACCAAGGGTAATGCTTAAAAATCAAATTAGCGAATTAAAGAAAAAAAATATGTTTTTAAAATCCGGTGTCGAATGTGAGTATTTTTTGATTTCACAAGATGGCAATTCTATTGCTGATGAAAAGGATCAGGCGTTTAAACCTTGCTATGATCAATCAGCTTTAATGAGGCAATATGATTTAATCAAAGAAATTTGTGATTCTATGATTAAACTTGGTTGGGGGCCTTATCAAAATGATCATGAAGATGCTAATGGCCAGTTTGAAATGAATTGGGATTTTTCTGACTGCCTAACAACTGCTGATAGACATGTTTTTTTTAAATTTATGGTCAAAGCGCTTGCCGAGAAAAGAGGTTTAAGAGCAACATTTATGCCAAAACCATTTTCAAATAAAACAGGAAATGGTTGTCACGCGCATGTATCCTTATGGGATAAAAAAGGTAGAAATATTTTTTTGGATAAAAAAGATAAATTAGGTTTATCTAAAAATGCTTATAATTTTATTGGTGGAATTATGCATTCAGCAGAAGCCTTAACAGCTTGGTTTAATCCAACAGTAAATAGTTTTAAAAGAATCAACGCACCTGTAACTGACTCAGGAGCAACTTGGTCTCCAAATACAATTACATATTCAGGAAATAATAGAACACATATGATAAGGGTACCAGGTTCAGGAAGATTTGAATTAAGATTAATGGATGGAGCAGTTAATCCTTACCTTCTTCAAGCAGGAATTATTGCTGCTGGGATGGATGGGATGAAAAATAAAAGAAATCCTGGTAAGCCAATCCATATCAATATGTATGAAGAAGCTCATAAAATTAAGAATGCAAAAAAACTTCCAAAAAATCTTGATATAGCGCTTACGAATTTATCAAAAAGTAAAGTAATGCAAAAAGCTTTTAGTCAAAAAACTATTAATTCTTATGTTAAATTACGTACAACGGAAATTAAACAATTCAAAAAATCCAGTGATAGCAAAAAGAAGGGTATTACCAATTGGGAAAAAACAAATACTCTTGATTGTTAATAAAAAAGTATGACTAAGGTAGGCTGGAGAGATTTTATTGTATGGCAATGTAGCTTACGTCAACGAAACTTTCGAATGTTTCAGGGCAAACCTTCTGAAGGTATAATTTGTAAAATATATGATAAAAAGAATAATAAAGATATAAAAAACTTTGTTAGTGTTTTATTAGAAAATAAAGTTAAAGAAGCTTCAAAAATGTTTGAGTATATGAATAAAAGAACTCACGACCCTGAAGAAAGATATTCGAAAGCAGTAAAACTATTTTCATCAGAATACTTCAATACACCAGAAAACTTTGATGGACGATTTACTGCCACCTTTGCAGATAATGACACATTTGTTAAAAAAATAAAAACATCAATTAAATATCAAGCTCAATTTTTTGAAAGAGATAGTGGATTTGATTTTCCAGTAAAAATAAAAAAACTAAAAAAAACTGACTATGAATGGCAATGTACTTTTTGGCACAATTTAATGTTTAATCCTGGTTTAAACGAAAATATTGAAGTACTACTTTTCACTCCTATTACAACTGGAATAAAAAGAAGTAATTAATTTTTTTTGTAAGCTTTTTTTAATGTTACAAGAGGATGATTTGAAGACATTTGAAATTTAATTAATAGTTCTCTTGCAATCATATCCCTGTCTTGTTGATCTTTTGGTAATTTTAAATTTGGTGGAGTTGTTACCCAGCCGTTGATATTTCTATCAAAAACTGCAGGCTTACCATCTTCATAACCCATATGAACATCTTCTAGCCAGTTCAAATCATCCCAACCCATGTGCTCAATATATTTTTGTAGGAAAGGAGTAATTCTTGTGTAATCAGGTAGAAGATTTACATCATAACGATATCCAATATGTTGGCCGATCATTTTCTCTCGAGCAGTTTTAATACCTTTGTCTTTTGTTTTAACTGAAGAAGTTTTTTTCTTAACAGTTTTTTTTGTTTTTTTCTTTTTTGCCATTTTCTATCCTAGATTGAATGAAAGTTGTCTACACCAACAGTGTAATCAGTACCTGCTAAAGGAACTTTTGCAAGTGCTGAGGCTTCCATTGTTAGAGCAGCTAAATCTTCTGGTTCTAATGAGTGAATATTGGTTTTACCACATGCTCTAGCTAATAGCTGAGCTTCCAATGTCATAGAGTGTAAAAAATTATATACTCTTAATGCAGCATCATCTGGATTTAATCTCTTTCTTAATTTTGGATCCTGAGTAGCAACACCAACTGGGCATCTCCCTGTATGACAGTGATAACAATCACCAGCTTCAACTCCAAGTTCTTTTTCAAAGTCTGCTTCCGGAATATCTTTGTTACAATTTAAAGCAACTAATGCAGCAGTACCTACAGAAATACAATCGGCGCCTAAAGCCAGAGCTTTTGCCATGTCAGCTCCATCTCTCAAACCACCTGCAAATATTAATGTAACATCTCCAGATTTTCCAACATCATCAAGTGCTCTTCTTGCTTCTCTAACAGCAGCAATACCTGGTATACCTGTATTTGCAGCAGCAATGTGAGGTCCTGCTCCAGTTGATCCCTCCATACAATCTAAATAAATTGAATCCGGATCGCATTTTGCAGCCATACGAACATCATCATAAACTTTTGCAGCACCAAGTTTTAATTGAATTGGTACTTGATTGTCTGTTAATTCTCTTAATTCTTGAACCTTTAATGCTAGGTCATCTGGACCGAGCCAATCTGGATGTCTTGCTGGTGAACGTTGGTCAATACCTGCTGGCAATGATCTCATTTCAGCTACCTGATCAGTAACTTTTTGACCCATAAGGTGTCCACCCATACCAACTTTTTGACCTTGTCCAATAAATACTTCAATACCATCAGCTAGTTGTGCGTGATGAGGATTAAAGCCATATCTTGATTGAATACATTGGTAATACCATTTATGTGAATATCTTCTTTCATCAGGTATCATTCCACCTTCACCAGAACACGTTGCGCTACCTGCCATCGTTGCGCCTCTAGCAAGTGCAGTTTTTGCTTCGTAAGAAAGCGCTCCAAAACTCATTGAAGTAATATATACTGGAATATCAAGCTCGATTGGATTTTTACATCTTGGACCAATTACAGTTTTTGTTTCACATTTTTCTCTGTAACCTTCAATTACAAATCTGGTAAGAGTGCCTGGCAAGAAAGTAAGATCATCCCAATGTGGTATCTTTTTCATTAAAGCCATACCACGCATACGATATCGACCTAATTCAGATTTAATATGGATATCGTTAATTACTTCAGGCGTAAATATTGCGTTACGTCCTAAAATACTTTTATCTTGTTTTTTCTTTTTTTTACTTGCCATTCCTAATTTCCTCCGTTTTAAAATTAAATTGCACCTTTCCTCTCACTCGGTTCAAGATTATCGTAATTCCATAATTTTTTACCAGAAACAATTTTTGTCATTTTTTTAAAATCAACTTTTTTATCAATTTCTGCGACTTTTAATTTTCTTTTTAACCAATCCACATCAAGGTCAGTCATTTCAGCTTCAACAGCATCTGCTCCAAGAGATTTAATATTACCTCCAACAAAAATAGTTCCATCATAAAGTGAATCAGCTAGGTTCGGACCAACATCTCCAAGTATAACAATTCTACCCCTTTGCATCATGAAACCAGTGAATGCACCGGCATCGCCACCAACAATAATTGTTCCGCCTTTCATATCTATTCCAGATCTGGCACCAACACTTCCTTTACATATTAAGTCACCGCCTCTAATTGCAGCACCAAAACAAGAACCAGCATTTTTTTCTACAACAACTTTTCCAGCCATCATATTTTCAGCACATGACCATCCAACTCTTCCAGATATTCTAACATTAGGACCGTCAACAGAACCAATACCAAAATAACCAAGACTTCCCTCAACAATAAGATTTAGTTTATTAAGAATTCCAACACCTATACTATGCTTTGATCCTGGATTTTTAATAACTATAGTTCCATATCCTTGAGACATTAATTCCTTAATTTTTCTATTTATGTCTAAACATTCAATATCTTTTGCATCTATTTCTGTGCGTTTATTAAAGTCAACATCATAGGCATCATGATAGAAAAAATTTTCTGATTCCTCAGGGTTAAAAAAAACTTGCTGAGTGCGCCCTGTTAGCACTTCTTCATGAAGTCCCATTTCTGAAGATTTATGTCCTTTTATGCTTGCCATACTTTAACCTCACCTTCATATGGATCATATGTATCAATTTCAGTTGGCATGACACTACGAATTGCGACTTCCTCAGAAGCCAGCGCAACTAAATCATCACTTTCATAAAGAACCATCGGTTTAGCGGCCATGGTGTCTTTGGCCATACCTAATTTGTCTTTTGTTGCAACTAAGTAAGTAAAAACACCGTCCAAATGTTCTAAAGATCCTCTCATTGCTTCTTCTAAATCCATACCCTCTCTAATTTTATCTGCCAGATATACTGCAATTAGTTCAGAATCACAGGAAGACAAGAAACGCATTCCCTTTGCTTCAAGTGCTCTTCTATTGTTCCAATAATTTGTTAGCTGACCATTATGAACAACAGAAACATCACTAAAAGGGTAAGCCCAATATGGATGTGCAGATCTTATATCGACACCTGACTCAGTTGCCATTCTTGTGTGACCAATTCCATGAGTGCCGGAAAATTGATTTAAGCTGTATTGATCAGCAACAACTGATGCATCCCCAATATCCTTAATTAGTTCTAAAGATTTACCTAAAGATTGTATTTCAGTCTCCTCAACTGATTCAATTTTTTTTGCTAAATCTAATAAATCACCATCATAAGAAATTACATATCTAAATGAATAGTCAGTAATTTTCTCATCATCATATATAGTAGCACCTACTTCATTTATTTTTTTATCAACTTCTTTTCTTCTGGCAGCATAAACACTTGGATCCTCTTTAACAGCAGTGGTACCTTCTTTAACATTTTCCCCTACCTTATATCTTAAAATATAATTATTAGACTCTCCTTCTCCATATAAAGCATAGCCCGTAGAGTCGGGTCCACGATGCTTCAGAGATTGAAGCATTTTTTGCATTTCTCCACCTACATTGTTTGAATTTCCTCTATGAATAATACCTGCTATTCCGCACATCTTTTTTATTCCTCTCTACTATGGTAAAATATCTAAATAAGTATCAACATCCCACTGGGTTACTGCAGATAGGAATTTTTCCCATTCATCTTTTTTGTAATGCATAAATACTCTAAGCATTTCATCAGGAAGAGCAGATTTAATAGTTTCATCACTATCTAATCTGTCTATAGCTTCCCCTAAAGTTAATGGTAACTTATCAACTTTTTTACCAGCTTTCATTGCTTCATAGATATTTTGTTTTTCAGGCTCTCCTGGATCCATATTCTTATCTAAACCATCATCAAATGCTTTTAGAATGCCACCTCCTAGTAAATAAGGATTGTGTGAAGAATCAACTGATCTATACTCTACTCTACCTGGTGCAGAAACACGAACACTACACGTTCTGTTTTGATAACCCCAATCTGCATAAACTGGAGCCCAAAAACCTGTATCCCATAACCTTCTGTAAGAATTAACCGTTGGTGATCCAAGACAAGTAAGTGCTGGCAAATGATTTAGCATTCCAGCAATACTATTGAGTCCTACTGGGCCTGGCTTTACCGCATCAATTTTTGGATCAGGCATAAACATATTTTCTCCACCTGATATATGAGTAAATACTTGCTCCATACCAGGTAATGGATCATTACCTATTGGAGTGGATTTTAATTCTCCACCTTTCCAAAGTGACACATTAGTATGACATCCATTCGCAGATACGCCCATGAATGGCTTACTCATAAAACATGCTATTAAATTAAACTCTCTAGCAACTTGTGCACAAATTTGTCTGTAAGTTGAAAGCCTATCTGCATTTCGAAGGACTTCATCATACATAAAGTTAAGCTCTAATTGTCCCGGGGCATCCTCGTGATCTCCTTGAATAACATCTAATCCCATCGCACGAGAATATTCAATAACTTTCATATAAACTGGTCTTAATGATTCAAATTGATCAATGTGATAACAATAAGGTCTTGAGAAACCGTCACCAGTAGGTTCACCATTATCTTTTTTTGTTAACCACATCATTTCAGGTTCAGTACCAGCTCTTAAATGCATTCCATGCTTGTTTTTAAACTCATCTTGAAAAATTTTTAAATTACCACGACAGTCTGAAGTAAGATGTCCTCCTGGATTGTCATCTTCTTCTCTATTTCTAAAGCACGTTACAAAAACTCTTGCTATTCTTTTATCCCAAGGAAGTTGAACAAAAGTTTCAGGTTCAGGAATACCAACAAGCTCAGAAGCCTCTGGACCGTATCCTATATAATCTCCATGCCTATCTATAAAGAGGTTTGCTGTAGCGCCGTATACTAATTGAAAGCCTTTTTCTGCGATAGACTCCCAATGATCAGCTGGAACACCTTTACCAACAATTCTTCCTGTAACAGAAATAAATTGGTAGTAAATGTATTCAATTTTTAAATCGTTAATTTTTTTTCTAACATCCTTAACAAGCTTGTCTCTTCCAGGCTGGTTAACAAATTTTTCTAAATCAGTCATACTTTCCTCCCGTTTAACCTACTTGATCTAACTCCAAGGAAATGGACTATTAGATGTAGGATGTAAATTTCCTTGTTCGTATCTTGAAAATCTAAAAGGTTCTAGAAGTTTACTTTTTTCCCCCAATACCTCATCAGCAACAAGCTTACCAACTCCGATCATTTTATAACCATGATTTGAGTCTGCAATCAAGTAAACATTTTCTCTAAAAGTATCAAAAATAGGGAAAGAATCAGGAGTAAAACATCCTAATCCACCAGTTGCTCCCTTTTTAAATAAATGAGATTTGCCTTCAAATCTTTTGTGGCAATGAGCTAAAGCTGATGTCCACATATGAGCAAAATGATCATCTAGAGTGAATTCTGAAGACTTAGGACCATATGGATCAACTAATACACCTTCTCCTCCAGCCTTACCAACCTTGTAAGGTGATGAACCGCCTTGAATACCATTAAAATGAAAATCAGGTTTGTAATAAATTCCCCAAAGCTCATCAGTAATAAGTGATTTATCTACATCAGAATAAAGTGGCGCATCGGTATCTACATGAAGAACTGGTGGCATATTATCATCATCTGTTTTTAAAAAACCTGGCTCTACTCCAAGTACACCTTCTGTTAAAAACCAATATTGCCACATTGGAACATTGTTATGCATTTCACCTTTAGAATTTTTAATTGAAATTTGATTTGGCAAATCCATCATGTCCCAAAATGTTTTAACCCATGGCCCTGCTCCAACTATAACATGATCACATTTAATTAGACCTTTATCAGTCTCTATGCCAGTAACTGCATTTGAATTAGACCCAAATTCAAAACCTTTTACTTCTGTTCCAGTAAGAATTCGCACTCCTTCTGCTTCAGCTTTGTCGGCTAATCCATAGATAGAAGAGGTATTATTTGCATACCCCCCTCTTTTTTCGTGAAGAACACTAGTGATACCTTGGGCTTGCCAATCACTAAAATATTTTTTCATGTATTGTTCTGATTCTTTTTTTCCTTGAATAAATATAGAATCGTAACCAATATTTTTTTGTTGAGCATAAATTTCTGCAACATCATTTTCCATACATTCTGGGCTTATTTGCATGTATCCTACATCATGGTAGTGAAAATTTTTTGCATCACTCTCCCAAACCTCTACACACATTGCCATTAACTCTCTCATCGCAGGCTGATAGTAATTATTTCTAATTACACCACATGCAATTCCACTTGCCCCTGCAGCAATGCTGTCTTTATCAATTACTAAAATTTTAGACCCATCACCTTTACCTTTAGCTTTCAATTTTGCAGCTAGGTGCCAAGCCGTACTTAATCCATGTATACCAGCTCCAATAATGGCATACTCAACTTTTGATGGTATCGACATTCTTATACTTCCTTTTTTAAAACATTTATTTTATAGATTTTGATGCTGAAAGGATTTGTTTCATTAAATGAAACAAATTAAAGATAAGCCTTTTAATCTCTAATTTTTAGTAAGCCTTTGAGAAATTTGTTTTGCTGTATTCATAACCTTGAGTGACAAATCTGGAATTGTTTTTAAGTTAATTGTACCTTTTGTTCCTGATATTGAGATTCCAGCTATAGCCCTTCCTTGTGAGTCAAGTATTGCAGAACCTATACCATGAATATAATCAAATGTTTCAGCTTCATTAATACTGAAACCTGACTTCCGTGATTTATTTAATTCTAAAATAAGTTTATCTAAAGAAGTAATTGTATTTTTTGTGTGCTTGTAAAGAGAATAGGTTTTATAAATATTTTTGAGTTCATCTTTAGTTTTGAAAGATAAAATAGACTTACCTAATGCTGTACTATGAGCATCCTGTCTCATTCTAAAGGATCTTGGTGCATCATCCCCAGTTGGATCAACCTTATCACAATAAACTATATGTGGTCCCTCTAAAACTGCAAGATATGTAATATGCTGGGTATCATAAGCAAGTTTTTTTATGTTTTCAAAACACGTTGTCGTTAAAGTTTTTAAAAAATCTGATTTATCACCAAAATCAAATATTTTGTGACCCAAAGAATATAAATTAGTTGATACATCTTTAAAAATATAACCTAAACTTACAAGATATGTAAGAATACGAAATGCAGTTGCGCGGTCTAATTTAGTCATGGAAGCTACCTGACTAGCTTTAAGAGGTTTAGGAGATTTACCAACACACTCGATTATTACTAGTGCTTTTTTTATTGATCCACTTAAATAATTTCTTGTCATAATTTTATAAATTTTTAATTGTTAATAAACTATCTTTTGATTAAATTAAATCATGTATTAATTTGAATATGTACAAGAGAGAAATAAAAATAATACAAAAAGTACCAATTTTTAAAAAAATAAAAAAAATTGATAAAATTCATGGCGGTATTACAAATCAAAATTTTAAGGTTTCATTAATTAATAATAAAAGCTACTTTGTGAGAATTTGTAATGAAATTCCAGAACATCTAATTAAGAGAGAAAATGAAATAAATGCTAGTAATGCAGCTTCTAATATAGGCGCATCTCCTAAATTAATTTATTCAAATAATAAGTTATTAGTCTTTGATTTTATTCAAGGTAAAACTTTAAGCGAAAGAGATGTTCAAGAAAATATAATTGAACTTGTTACATTATTGAAAAAAGTTCACACAGAAATTCCAAAACAACTAAAAGGTGTATCTCAAATATTTTGGGTTTTTCATGTAATCAGACATTACAATAGTTTTTTGAATGACAATGAAAGTAAGTATAAAAAAATACTTAAAGACCTACTAATTAAAGCTGAAGAAATAGAAAGACGATCTGCACCTTTTGATATAGTCTACGGTCACAATGATTTATTAGCGGCTAATTTTATTAAAAAAAATAATAAATATCTTTTAGTTGATTGGGAATATGCTGGATATAATACACCGCTTTTTGATTTAGGGGGGTTAAGTTCAAATAATAACTTCAATACAAAACAGGAAAAATTAATGCTTGAAAATTATTTTGAAAATAAAATTTCTAATACTTTAATGCATAAATTTAATTGTATTAAAGCAGCATCTCTTTTGCGTGAAACAATGTGGAGCATGGTTGCAGAGATTATATCTAAAATTGATTTTGATTATAAAAGTTATACAGAACAGAATTTAGAGAATTTTTATCAAGCTTATAAAAACCTTAAATTTTGAATATTTGAGATTTAATGTATTAAGATTTTATTATTCAATATATAGTAAATACAATAATTAAATGGAACTTAATTTAAAAAATTTTAATATAAGAAATAGTAAACCAATTATTCTTGGTAATGCAGGTTTACCAGAAAATACTGAAAGATATCATCTAAATGGAATGGGTATTATTGGTATTGATATATATAAAGATGATAAAATCAAAATAACAAATATTGAAGGATCACAAGTTTGTGAAATTACCTTTTTTGATAAGAATGGAAAATGCATTTCTCTTACATCTAAGAATTTTAATAATGAAGCAAACTTTATTAAAAATAAAATTAAAGAAAAAAATTATATAAATTTTTTAGAAAGACTTAAAAAGAAAAAATTTGATATCAGTAATCTAAAATCTTTAAATATTTTCAATGAAGATAGTTTGAGCAATGATTCAATTAATTTAAATATTGAAAACGATGGATTTGCAATCTTTGCAGCACCTGGAAAAGATATGGAAATTGATTCTAATGATGCCCCTTCTGATTTTTATATATTTATTGAAAGAAAAAATAAAAAAAACCAAAAAGATGAAGCCTTTTTACCTGAGCCATTAGCTGATGTAAAAAATGAGATTTTAGTAAAAAAAAGTTCTGCAATTTCTTACGAAGTTAAGAAAGGTGATTTTATACAAATAATCGACATGTATGGAAGGCAGTGCTCAGATTTTAATGCATTTGATAGTGATGCATTACAAAAAGGAAGGGAGTATTCAATTGATCCAACAGCAACCAGATCTTTAATTGGTAATTCATATCCTATGCCTGGTCTTTCTTCTAAATTTTTCGATAGAAACCAAGATCCACTTATAGAAGTGATGCAAGATAGTATTGGAAGGCATGATACTTTTGGGACTGCATGTTCTCTAAAAACATATGAAGACCAAGGATATTTTGGTCACATAAATTGCTCAGATAATTTTAATTATTCTTTAGATTCATTTGGAATTGAAAAAAGAAATGCATGGCAGGCTGTAAATTTATTTTGGAATACTGGAATAGATGATGCAAACGTATTTACTTCTGAAATGCCTTGGTCAAGACCAGGCGATTATGTATTATTTCAAGCACAAAAAGATTTAGTATGTGTTTCATCTGGTTGTCCCGATGATATTGATCCAGCAAATGACTGGAACCCGACAGATATTTTTGTTAGAATATATAGTGAAAAAAATAAATTTTCTAAATCTATTGGATATAGAAAAAATGCTGATGCTGATTTTATGTTAACAAAAGAAACTGGTTTTCATTCAAGAACGTCTAAACTTACAAAAGACATGATGGAAAGTGCGGGTTATTGGATACCAGCAAAATATAATAACCACGGTGCGATATCTGAATATACAGCATGTAGAGAAAATGTTGTGATGATGGATTTATCTTCTTTAAAAAAATTTGAAATTGTTGGCCCTGATGCTGAAGAATTAATGAATATTGCATTAACAAGAAATGTAAAGAAACTATCTATTGGACAAGTTGTCTATTCTGCAATGTGTTATGAAAATGGAACAATGATTGATGATGGAACACTTTACAGAATGACTGAACATAATTTTAGATGGATATGCGGAAGTGATTATTCGGGTGAATGGTTGAGAGAACTTTCTAAAAAATTAGATTTGAGAGCTTGGGTTAAATCTTCATCAGATCAACTGCATAATATTTCAGTTCAAGGTCCAAATAGTAGAAAAGTATTAAACAAAATTATTTGGACTGCTCCAAATCAACCCGAAATAAATGATTTAAAGTGGTTTCATTTTTCAATTAGTAGGATTGGAGATCATAAAGGTGTGCCCCTAATGGTCTCTCGAACTGGTTATACAGGTGAATTAGGATATGAATTATATTGTCACCCAAAGAATGCTGCAGATATCTGGGATGCTGTTTGGGAAGCAGGGAGAGAATTTGGAATTGTTCCAATGGGATTTGAAGCATTAGATAAATTAAGAATTGAAGCCGGTCTAATTTTAGCAGGACATGAGTTTAGTGATCAAACTGATCCCTTTGAAGCCGGAATAGGTTTCACTGTTCCGCTTAAATCTAAAGAAACCAATTTTATTGGTAAAGATGAGCTAATAAAAAGAAAAAATAATCCTCAAAAAAAATTAGTAGGTTTAGAAATAAATGGTAATGAAGTAGCTCAACATGGAGACTGTGTTCATATCGGTAGAGGGCAAGTAGGTATTATAACAAGTGGCACATTATCTCCTGTATTAGATAAAAATATTGCACTTTGTAGAATTGACTCAAAATATTCTGAATTAAATACAGAGGTTGAAGTAGGCAAATTAGATGGCCATCAAAAAAGAATAGCAGCTAAGGTTGTCAGTTTCCCTTTTTACGATCCTAGTAAGTCAAGAGTAAAAGCATAATTACTTTGTCGACAAATAAGTCTTCATTGAATCATCCATTGCATCAAGCCATGTTGTATGATGGCTTGGACCGACTGAGCCAGTAACTGGTGATGAAAAAGACTTGTCTCTATATGTTAAAATATTATCCTCTTTATCGTGCTCCCAATCGTAAAAATGTTTTTTTATTAATTCAAAATCAATTTTTGGATAATCAGTATGCTTTACAAGGTCAACACAATAGTCAGTTTGAAAGTCAATCATTTGATAAGGGTCTTCGAGAGATTCTTCTCTTTTAACCCATTGATCAATATCTTGTGATATTTTTTCGCTTGAAGGAAGATTAATTTTATTCAAAATAACATCCCTAACAAACCAAGCTTGAGCATCAAACATATTAAAAGTATGAAATTGATCCTGCATACCTAGATAAAATAAATTTTTATTATTTTCCCAGACAACACCTTTATATAAACTAGGCGGATATAGCCTATTATGTGTTTTTAGTTTTAAGTCTTCCTCTAAAAAAGGAAAGTGATGAAGATAACCAGAGCATAAAATTAAAACATCCATCTCTTGAACTGTTCCATCTTTAAAAACAGCTTTATTTCCATCGATTTTATCAAGATAATGAACTTCTTTCATTCCTTCAGGCCAATTAAATCCCATTGGATTATTTCTATATCCAATCGTAACTGTTTTTGCTCCATACTTATAGCATTGGAGAGAAACATCTTCTGCCGAGTAACTGCTACCTAGTATTACAACATTTTTTTCTCTAAACTCTTCGGCATCTCTAAAGTCATGAGAATGCATTATGCGACCTGGAAAACTGTCCATACCCTCATACTCAGGAACAAATGGTACCGAAAAGTGTCCATTGGCAACAATTACTTTATCAAAGTAATTATTTTCATATGTATTATTTTTCTTATTTCTTGCCATTAAGTTAAAACCATCACCACTAGTCTCAACGTATTCAACTGTTGTGTTAAATTTAACATATTTTTTTACATCTGATTTTTCAACTCTTCCTAAAATATAATCTCTTAACACTTCTCTAGGTGGGAAAGATGGTATTGGTTTTCCAAAGTGTTCGTCAAATGAATAGTCTGCAAATTCTAAACATTCCTTTGGGCCATTAGACCACAAATATCTATACATACTATTATGAACTGTATCACCGTATTGATCAGTTCCGGTTCGCCAATTATAATTCCATAAACCACCCCAGGTATCTTGTTTCTCATAACAAGTAATTTCTGGCATCTTTTCGCCTTTAACCTCAGCTTGTTGAAAAGCCCTAAGCATTGAAAGACCGCAAGGGCCAGAACCAATAATAGCTATTTTCGTCATAAAACTCACAAATAATTTAAATTAAGACCATTATTCTACAAAAATGCTAAATTGAAAAGCAAAAAGATGTTTCATATTGTGAAATAATTAAATTGTTACTTTAGTATTAAAAGATAAACTATTTTTATAATTTACGTAAATTAAACGGGAGGTAATATGTTTAAATTATTTAGAGCAATTGCATTTGCAGCTACTCTATTATCTTTCATGACAGTTGCTAGTATATCTAAAGCGGCAGATCCAATTAGAATTCCGGTTCTTAACTGGACGAGCCAAATAGTTATGGCAAACGTCATGGCACAGATATTTGAGGAGATGGGTCATACTGCAGAACTAGTTCCAGCTGAGTCAGCTTCAAGATATGAAGCAGTTAGAATTGGCGATCTGCACGTAGCGCATGAAACTTGGGAGTCAACTATGGCTCTGCCTTTTTATGAAGCTATGGACAAAGGTGGATTAATTGATGCTGGTAGTCATGATCTAATTACATTCGAGGAAATGGGAGTTCCTAACTGGGTAATTGAAGAAGGATTATGTCCTGGGTTACCAAATTGGGAAGCACTTAAAGACCCTGCTTGTGCAGCAAACTTTGCTACAGCTGACTCTGATGGAAAAGGTCGTTGGTTAGAAGGACCTTATGAGTGGCATACTGATGTTATGCCTAACAGACTTAAAGGTCTGGGTATTGATGATCTATGGACAGTAAAATTTGCAGGAAGTGCTGATGCACTTTGGGCTGAATTAAAAGCAGCAAAAGCTGAGGGAAGAGGAACAGTTATATTTAACTGGTCTCCTAACTTTACAGATGCTGCTGGTTTTACTTTCATAGAATTCCCACCATACTTTGAAGGATGTAGGCTTGAGCAAGGTGGTTCATTAGAAACTACTGGTTGTGGATCTCCAAAAGGTTGGCTTAAAAAAGCTGCTCACATTAAATTTCCATTATCTCATCCAGACGCATACAAATTCTACACTAAAATGTCATTCACTGCTCCACAAATTGGAACAATGGCTGACTTAGTAGATAACCAAGGTCTAAGTCATGCAGATGCAGCAGCAAAATTTATTGCTGATAATAGAGATCAATTTGATCTTTGGAAAAAATAATTAATTATTAATCCCCACATTCGTGTGGGGATTTTTTCATTTTTTTATCTTAAATTTCATATTAAGGTATAGATATTAATATGAATTCAAATAATTTAAATTCGGTCATTCGATGTGAGTCCGTATATAAAATATTTGGCAACAATGCTAAAAAGCTTTTAGAGCAATCAAATAATGATGTAGACGCACAAAAATTCCAAGAAGCAGGATGTATAGTAGGAGTTAATGATGCTTCTTTTGAAGTGTCAAAAGGTGAAATGCTTGTTGTTATGGGTCTATCTGGATCAGGTAAATCAACTTTGTTGCGATGTGTTTCAAGATTAACTGAAGCTACAGCAGGAAAAATATATATTGACGGAGAAGACCTGCTCCAAATGAATTCAAAACAACTAATTGAACTTAGAAGAAATAAAATGGGAATGGTATTTCAAAGTTTTGCATTACTCCCTCACAAAACAGTATTAGAAAATATTGCATTTCCACTTCAAATTAAAGGCTCTTCAACAAAAGAAAGTATTAACAAAGCTATTGAAATGGTGGAATTAGTTGGTTTGAAAGGAAGAGAAAATTATTTTCCAAGAGAATTGTCTGGGGGACAACAACAACGTGTAGGAATCGCAAGATCTTTAGCTGTAGAACCTGACATCTGGTTTTTAGATGAACCTTTTTCCGCCCTTGATCCTCTAATAAGAAAGGAAATGCAAGATGAGTTTTTAAGACTTCAAGATGTTTTGAATAAAACAATTATGTTTGTTACCCATGATTTTGATGAAGCCCTCAGACTAGCTGATAGAATTGCAATAATGAAAGACGGAATTATAGAACAACTAGATACACCCGACAATATAGTTTTAAATCCAGCAACAGAGTATGTAAGAAAATTTACTCAGGACGTTCCAAGAGAAAAAGTTTTAAAAATTGAATCTATTATGGATGACTATGATCCTAATAACTCATCAAGTACAAAAATTCCAAGTAATGCAATTATTGAAACCGTTGCGGAGTCAGTTCTTGAGAGTAATGAAACATTAACAGTTATTGATAATAAAACTAATCAACCAATAGGGTCATTAAATCCATCAAAAGTAATTAAAATCTTATTTGGAGACAAAGAAAATTAATGTTTCAAAATATAAGTAAATCAAGACCCCAACAGTTTGGTTTATTATTTTTAGTTTTTTTTATTTTATATTTTTTTATACCTCATAATGAGGGAAGTTGGTTATGGAGATTGCCGCCACTTTTGAAAGATATTCCACTAATGATTAATAATCTTCTAGATAATCTTATGTTCAATTGGTTTAAGATCCAAGTTTGGGATCCAGATTGGGAAATGTATGAAGAAAAAACATTATTTAGACAAATAACAAGAGGTATAGCCAGTGGTGTATTATTTTTTATAATATTTATAAGGGAAGTTTTTTTAGGGGGTATTCAAACAATATCAGCAATTACTGGTGATGGATTAGTAAAAACTTTTAAATGGATTTATTTACCAGCATTGCCTTGGACTGCTGTTGTTATTGGGGCTTTTATTATTGGATATAAACTCCAGGGAATTTATTTAGGAGTCGTTGCTAGTTTTGGTTTTTTATATGTTTCAATATTTGGACAGTGGGAACCAACTATGGAAACACTATCACTTGTTTTGTTTACAGCTCCGGTATGTTTTATTTTAGGTTTAGGATTAGGTATTTGGGGTTACTTTAGTAAACGTGTGGAAGCAACTTTGCAGCCTATACTAAATGTTATGCAGACTATGCCACACTTTTCATATTTGGTTCCCATTATTGTTTTATTTGGTGTGGGTGATCACGCTGGTGCTATAGCTACAATCATATTCGCAACTCCACCGATGGTAAGGTTGACTATTCTTGGTTTAAGAAAAATTTCGCCTGATGTAGTTGAATCAGGTTTAATGAGTGGATGTAGTAAATTTCAATTACTATTTAGAGTTTTGATTCCAACTGCTAGAAGAGATATTCTAATTGGAGTCAACCAAGTAATTATGCAATGCCTAGCAATGACTACTATAGCTGCTTTTATTGGCGCAAAAGGTTTAGGTTTTAATTTAAAAGTTGCTTTAAACTCTCTTAAAATTGGTAAGGCTGCTGAAATAGGAATCTGTGTAGTAATTATAGCTGTAGTATTAGATAAACTCTCTCTTGCTTGGGCAAATAAGCAAAAAAACTATTTTGCAAATTTAAATTTTTATCAAAAAAATAAATCTTTATTAATTTTTTTAATTCTAACCCTACTTTGTGGAATTATTGCTTACTTCAGCTCTTTTTACTTTAGTAATGGTTTTAATTATTTATACATTATACCTTTTGATAAAGGACTTACAATATCTCCATACTTAGATGCATTTATTGATTGGATATGGGAAACCTTTTTTTATTATTTAAATGCTTTTAATGTATTTTTATTAACCTCAGTTCTAGGACCAATGAAACAGGCATATTTAAATATGCCAGTAATATCTACTTTATTTTTAGTTACTGGTGCCGGATATATAATTGGAGGAATACGATCTGCTATAGTTGTTTTTAGCTTAATATTATTTATTGCGCTATCTGAGTACTGGGACAGAGCTCTTATAACTTTATATATGGCTACCTTTGCAGTAGGTGTTTCAGCTTTTTTTGGAATAATCGTAGGAACTCTGTGTGCACAAAGAGATTTTACAACAAGATCAATTTTATCCATCTGTGATTTTTTTCAAACATTTCCTTCATTCATATATTTAATACCTGTAATTTTATTATTTGGAATTACAGATACATCAGTAATGATTGCTGCTATAATTTATGCAAGTGTACCTGCAACAAGATATACAGTTGAAGGATTAAAAAGTGTTCCAATGTCTTTACATGATGCTGGCTCGATGTCAGGAGTTTCTAAATTTCAACGATGGACAAATATAGAATTACCATTGGCTTTTCCTCACATAATGCTTGGGATTAATCAAACTGTAATCTTTGCATTGTTTATGATTGTTTTAGGTGCGTTGATTGGAACTGAGGATTTAGGCCAAATCATAATGGGTTGTTTATCAAGGCCAAATGGAGCAGGCATAGGTTTAACTTTAGGTATTTTCATATCTTTTATTTGTTTAGCAGTAGATAATTTAATTAGAACTTGGGCTGATGAAAGAAAAAAAATGCTTGGAATGGAGTAGTTAAGTCTTTAATTAGTTATTCACCGAGAAGAGAATCATCTAAAATATTTGTATCATAAGCAGAATAAGAGTGCCATCCAACTACAGTTTGGTCATAATCAATTAAACTTCCTGTCATTAAACCTGATTCTTCTGCACATAAAAAAGCTAACATTCGAGCAACATCAATAGGTTTATTTAATCTTTTAAATGGTACTTTTTTTTCTGCTTTTTTTAACCAGTCTTTTTTTCCCTTATGATATTTTTTTTGAACATCGTGTTCTGCAGGAGTGTCTGTCCAACCTAAATTTATACCATTAACTCTTATTTGATGACCGGAAACAGCATTAGCTACATTTTTTATCATAATTCCAAGTGCTGCTTTTGAAGGACTATATGCTGCTAAAAAGGGCATTCCACTATAAGCTGCAACTGATAAAACGTGAGCTATCGTGCCCTTTACTCTATCTCTTATCATAATTTTTATAGTATCCTGCATTAAAAAAAATGGTGCTCTTACATTTACATTAAACATTTTTTCAAATTCTTTTTGTGAAGTACTTAAAATTGTTCCCCGACCAGTGTAAGCGGCACAATTAATTAGAGAATTAATAGTTCCAAATTTTTTGTCAGTTTTAGATATAATTTTTTTACAATCTTTTAAATTTTCTAAATCAGCTTTTACAAATATGCATTTTGTTCCAAAAGCTTCAATTTCCGACTTTACCTTAATTCCATTTTTTTCATTTCTTCCACAAATTGTGATAGCTTTTGCTCCTCGACTTGCAATTAGTTTTGCTGTTTCTGCTCCACTTCCTTGTGTACTTCCTGTTATAACAATTACCTTGTTTTTAAACTGAGTCGATAAATTTTCTTTTTTTATTTTTTTATTCATAATTTATCTCTACAATTTTTTTCTTTTCATATGACTCATAGGCAGCATTTGCAATAATTAGAGCTCTTCTACCATCCTCAAATGTAACTTTTGGTCTAGAGTTTGCATTTATCGTATCAATAAAACTATTTAATTGATCACTATATGCTTGCTGATACCTCTCGATGAAAAAAAAGTGTATAAGTTCTTTAGAACTTGTCGATGATGATGTATATCGTTCAATAGAACTTTGAGTTTGGTTATTTGAAATTACCATCCCTTTACTTCCAAATACTTCTACTCTTTGATCATAGCCATAAACTGCTCTTCTTGAGTTATTTATATGTATTAAAACTCCAGAAGCAGACTTTAAAATAAACATTGCTGTATCAAAATCCTTTACAGTTTTTACATTTTTATCAAATAAATTTTCTCCAAATGCTGATACTTGAATAATTGGATCATCACCTAATATAAAACGTGAAAGATCAAAATCATGAATAGTCGTATCTCTAAAAAAACCACCGCAAGCATTTAAGTAATCTAAGCCTGGTGCTGCAGGATCACGACTTGAAATTATAATCATTTCAAGTTCTCCAATTTCTTTGTTTAATCTTGCCTGCTGTGCTTTGCTATGACTTAAGTCAAATCTCCTATTGAAGCCTATTTGAATTGGTGATTTTATATTTTTCAAATCTTCTCTGCACCTATTCACTTTATCAATATCCAAATCTATTGGTTTTTCACATAATACAGGTTTTGACGCATTTGCAGCCATTTTAATAAACTCTATATGTGTTGGTGTAGCTGATGCTATTAATACAGCGTCCGTTTCTTTAGAATTAATAGCTTCTTCAGGTTTATCTACTGCTATAGCATTTAAAGAGTTTGCAATATTTTCTGCAAAATTTCTATTTAAATCATAAACAAATTTTAATCTAGAACCTGGGTTAGAATTAATAATTTCTGCATGCATTTTACCTATTCGACCAGCACCAATCAAAGCAAAATTTAGCATAGCTATTTAGAACAGTTTAAAATAATAAAATCAAGAAATAACTTTAAATCTTTATCCATTTTGAATTCAATTTTGAAGATTTTTTAGCTGCAAAAATAAATTTTATTCCTTGCACACCATCTTCAATTGTAGGAAAGTATGGTACAATTTTTTTATTTTTTGTTTTTTTATTAATCATGTCCGCAAATTCTGTATATATGTTTGCAAAAGCTTCAAAAAAACCTTCGGGATGTCCTGCAGCAAGTCTTGAAGATGTTAAAGAAAAATTAGATACACTTTTACTTGCTCTAGTGATTATTTTTGTAGGTTTATCTAATTCAGTAAATTTTAAATTATTTGGATCATCCTGAAACCACTCAACTGCACCTTTAGTTCCATAAACTCTTATTTTTAATCCATTTTCACCACCAGTAGCTGCTGATGACACCCAGATTGCCCCTCTTGCATTGTTATTTAATCTGAGTAAAACAAAAGCATTATCATCAACTGTAAGCTCTTTTGAAAGAGTATTTACTTCTGCAGCCAACTCTTTTACCTCTAATTCTGTGACGTATCTAAGTAAATGATATGCGTGTGTTCCAATTTCTGATAATATCATTGAGGGTCCCGAGATATTTTTATCCAACCGCCATTTTAAAGTTTTTTTCTCATCTTTTTTTTTAATTCCAGCGGTATAACCCTGAGGATATTCTACATTAACTAAGTTTATGTTGCCTATCTTACCTGAAGTTACAATTTTTTTAGCTTCACGCAACATTGGATATGCTGAATAATTATGTGTTAATGCAAAAATAATTTTATTTTTATGTACTAGTTTTTTTAATTCTTCTGCATCAGAGATAGTAGCTGTTAATGGTTTGTCACAAATAATGTGAATACCCTTTTCAATAAATGGCTTTGCTATTTTAAGATGATCACCTGCGGGAGTCATAATACCTAAAGCCTGAATTCCATCTTTCCTTTGTGACTCTATTAAAGCCATTTTATTATAGTTCTCGTAACATCTTTCATGATCTAAGCCTAAAGAAGAACCAAAATTTTTAGATTTTTTTATATTTTTTGAAAATATTCCTGCTTTAAATTCAAATCTATTATCAAATCTTGCTGCCAATCTATGAGTATATCCAATAAATGAGCTTGGCCCACCCCCAATAAAACCAATTCTAATTTTTTTATTGTTATTTAAGATATCATTTCGTAATAAATTCAATTTACCAAAGGCAATTTTTTCTTTTTTTGTCATTAATTTACTATTCCACCGTCAACAATGTAATTTTGAGCAGTACAACCTGAACTTTGATCTGATGCAAAGAATAAAACAGCCTTGGAAATATCATCAGGTACCAACATTCTTTTAATACATTGACGTTCTAATTGTTTCTTTTCAATTTCAGGAGTAAGCCACATTCTTTTTTGTCTTTCAGTAATAATCCATCCCGGAACAACACAATTAACTCTTATATTAAACTCACCAAGATCTCTAGCAAGTGTTCTTGTTAGACCCATAATTGCAGATTTAGCTGTAGTGTAACCTGGCATTCCTCCTTGAGCCAACATCCATGAAAAACTACCTATATTTACTATAGTACCAGTACCCATTTCTTTCATATCTTTATAGACAGCTTGAGTTGCAAAAAAATAGTGTTTTAAGTTTATATTCATTCTATCATCCCAATATTCGGGCGTTACACTATCTAGATTATGTCTTTCATCATTAGCTGCATTATTGATTAGTATACTAATGGGTCCTAATTTTTCTCTTATTAATTTTATTGATTTTTTAAGTTCATCTATTTTTTTGAGATTACATTGAATAAAAGTTGCTTTTAAATTGTATTTTTTTTCTAACTTTGTGACTAAATCACTTCCTAGTTTTTCTTCAATATCTAAAAATGCTACTTTTGACTTTTGTGTAATAAAATGTTCAACAATATTTTCTCCTATTCCTGAAGCGCCTCCTGTAATTAGAACAACTTTGTTTTCTAGTGAAGGGTAAATTGCAAATTCTTCCATGAATAATATTATATTTATTCTAATTTTATGATAATTATTAAAAGAATGTTTAACATAATAAAATTAAATGAAAAAGATAATATTGGTATTGCACCAATGGATATTCCAGAAAATGTAGACTTGAATATTGGAATAAAATCAAAAACTAAAGTTCCTTATGGTCATAAAATTTCAACTAAAAATATTAAAAAGGGAGAATTTATTTTTAGATATGGTCAAATAATAGGTATTTCTCTTACAAATATTATGCAGGGTGAGCATGTTCATTCTCATAATTTATCTTTTTCTGAATTTGAAAGAAATTATAAAAATGATTTTGATCACCAAATTTCAAATAATATTAATAATGAATTATTTTTTAATGGTTATAAAAGAGAAAATGGTGCATCAGGAACAAGAAATTATATTGGTTTAATTAGCACAGTAAATTGTTCTGCAACAGTTGTAAAAAAAATTGCTAACAAAGTAAATTTAAAACTTAAAGAATTAAATTTTAAAAATATTGACGGTGCAGTTTGTTTAAAGCACTCTTCTGGATGTGGAATGAATACCACAAGTTATGGAATGAATGTATTTAATAGAACTATAGAAGGTTTCAAAATTCATCCTAATTTTGCTAAAGTTTATGTAATTGGCTTAGGATGTGAGTGTGCTCAGATATCATTATACAATAATGATCAAATAAATAAAAATGTAGAATATTTAAACATTCAAGATGAAGGTGGTACAAAAGAAATAGTAAATAAAGTATCTATTAAAATTATTGATCAACTTGAAAAAATTAATAAGATAAAAAGAACTAACATTCCAGTATCAGAATTAACTCTTGCTTTGCAGTGTGGTGGATCCGATTCATATTCTGGAATTACTGCAAATCCTGCACTTGGATTTGCATCTGATTTATTAATTGATTGTGGAGGATCATCAATATTATCAGAGACTCCAGAAATCTATGGCGCAGAACATTTGTTGTATGAAAGATCAACAAACAAATTAAATATTGAAAAAATTGAAAAACAAATTGATTGGTGGAAAGATCATTTAAGGAAAAGCAATAGCGCACTAGATAACAATCCTTCTCCAGGAAATAAAAAGGGTGGCTTAACTACTATACTCGAAAAATCTCTTGGAGCAGTTTCAAAAAGTGGAACTAAAAATATGGTTGATGTCTTAGATTATGCGGAAAGAATAAAATATAAAGGTTTTAATTTTATGAATAGCCCTGGATATGATCCAGTATCAGTAACGGGTCAAGTTGCATCTGGTGCCAATGTCATATGTTTTACCACTGGACGAGGCTCATGCTTTGGATTTAAACCAGCGCCTAGTATAAAGATAGCTACTAATACTAATATGTTTAATAAACTAGAGGAAGATATGGACATAAATGCTGGAGCTATAATGGATAGTGAAAAATCCATAGAGGAAGTGGGAAAAGAAATATTTAATAAAGTTATATCAGTAGCTTCAGGTGAAAAGTCAAAAAGTGAAATTAATGAATATGGTGATGATGAATTCAATCCATGGATAATTGATCCTACGCTGTAATTTTATTTTTTTAAATATTAATTTCTTATTAAATTATTTTCCTTTAAATATTCCCAGAATTCCTTATCTATTTTTTTATTGTATAATTCAATATTTTCATTGACCTGAGTCGATGAAGTCATACCGAGTAAACAAGATGATACGATAGAATTATCATATGGAAATTGAATAGCAGCTTGTTTTAGTTCCAATGAAAATTTATTACATGCATCTCTTAATTTATATGCTTTTTGAAGCCAATATTCAGCGGTTTCAAAATTTTTTGGCTTTCTAACTAAACTTTCAGTCAAGTTCTTGTTCCAATTATTATCTAGTTTGGAGTAATCAAAATATGTATTTGGACTAGGATCAATTAAAATACCACTATTAAAAACACCACCTAATACTAAAGAAATATTATTTTTCTGACATACTGGAATTAGTTCATCTAAGCTTGTTTGATCTATTAAAGTATACCGGCCAGCTAATAAAAAACAATCAAAACAGCCTTCTTTTGCAAATTCAATAAGCATTTCATTTTGATTCATTCCACAACCTATTGCTTTTACAACACCTTCGTCTCTTAACTGTATCATGGCTTTTACAGCGCCTTTTTTTGCATCCTCAAAATGCTCTGGATGATTATCAGGATCATGAAGATAAAGAATATCTATTTTATCTAAACCTAATCTTTTAAGACTATCTTCAATTGATTGCATAGCACCATCATAGGTAAAATTGAATACTGAGTCTTTATCTTGAGGAGAGCCAATGAATTTTTCTACAGCTTTAGATTTTTTAGTATCAACAATCAGCCTTCCTACTTTTGTTGAAATAACAAAGTCTTCTCTTTTTTGTTTTTGTAAAAAATTACCTAATCTTTTTTCAGACATTCCAGATCCATAAAGTGGTGCTGTATCAAAATACCTTATTCCTTTACTCCAAGCAGTTTCAAGAGAGAGATTTGCGTCCTGATCACTTACAGCTACTGGCCAACCACCTAAGGGTGCGCATCCAAAACCAAGCTCAGATACTTCAATATTGGTATTGCTAATTTTTCTTTTATTTATCATTGTAATTTTAGAGTATACCCTCAAAAGAATGTTGATAAAGTTTTAAAAAATCGTCTTGATTTAATTTTATCGGATTTGAGCCAGTAGAAGGATCGTTTAAAGCCATAATACTCATTTTTTCAAAATTAGAATCGTCATTAATTAATTCTTTTAAAGTATGCGGAATAGATAATAACTTTCTCAAATCTAGTATCCAATCTAAAAAAGAATTGAATGATGGATTTGATAAATTTAAATATCTCGAAAGATCTACTATCTTATTTTCAATTGCTTCTTTATTTCTAATTAGAACATAAGGCATAAATACTGCATTTGTTAAACCGTGATGCGTATTATAAATTGCACCAATAGGATGACTGAGTGAATGTATCGCTCCTAAACCTTTTTGAAATGCTATCGAGCCCATAGATGAACTTGCAAGCATATTTGCCCTAGCTCTTATATTATTACCATCTTTGTAAGCTGCAAATAAATTATCTTTTATTATTTTCATTCCTTCTAAAGCTATTCCTTGTGATAATGGATGAAAAATAACAGATGAATAGGCCTCAAGACAGTGTGCCAATGCATCCATTCCAGTAAAAGCAGTTAAAGAAGGAGGTAAAGGAATAGTTAGATCAGGATCTAGTATAACAATTGAAGGAAGCATTTTAGGATGAAAAATGATTTTTTTTTCTTTTGTAACCTCATTAGTAAAAACTGAAGCCCGTCCTGTTTCTGAACCAGTTCCTGCTGTAGTAGGTACAGCTATTATCGGAAATATTACATCACTATTTGCACGAGTCCACCAGTCACCAATATCTTCAAAATCCCATAATGGTCTTTCTTGTTTAGACATAAAAGCAATACCTTTTCCAGTGTCCATCCCAGATCCACCCCCTACTGCAATAATACCATCGTGATTATTTTGGTTGAATTTCATAACACCATCTTCCACATTTTGACCTGTGGGATTTGATTTTACATTGCTAAATATATCTGCTGATTGATTTAAAGAATTATTAATTTTATTTATTATATCAGTTTGTAAAATACCTGGATCAGTAACTATTAAAGGATTTTTCATGTTTAAATCATCACATGCCTTTTGGATATCTTTTATTCTGTTTAAACCAAACCACATTGTTGTTGGATAATTCCAGTTGATATTTTCAATTTCCATTAGATTGTCCTTATGTGATAACTTTTTGCTCTAGTTAGATGATCAAAACCTAAAACTGATAGTGTTACACCAATACCAGTATCCTTAACTCCAGTCCATGCAAGACCTGGATCAAGATAATCACATCTATTCATAAAAAATGTTCCAGTTTCAATTTTTGACCCCATATCTTTTGCAAATTCTGTGTCTGAGGTCCAAACACTTGCAGTTAATCCATAATCACTATCATTCATAAGTTGTATTGCTTCCTTTTCATTAGAAACTTTCATTATACCAACTGTTGGGCCAAATGTTTCTTCTTTCATAAATTCCATTGAATGATCAACATCTACCAAAGCTGAAGGCCCTACATAGCAATTGGAACCATCATCCATTTTGAAAATTTTATCATTAACAATATTTTTTGCCCCTACATTAATTGCTTTTGAAACTTGGGATCGAATGTATTCAGCTGCTTTTAATTTTACAACTGGACCTAAATTAGTCTCTTTTTCTAATGGATTTCCTAAAATATATTTTTCAGCAGTATTTTTAAATCCTTCAACAAATTTATCATATATCTTTTCATCCACGTAAATTCTTTCAATACCACAACAAGATTGACCAGAATTAAAGTACGATCCATCAACTAAATTTTCAATAGCGTGATTTAAATTACAATCACTTCTTACATAAGCAGGATCTTTTCCTCCAAGTTCTAATCCAGCACTTATAAATCTTGTCCCTATTGATTTTTTTATTTCTTTCCCTCCACTTACTGAACCAGTAAATAGAACATGATTAATTCTGGAATCCGATATTACTTTTGAAGTAGTCGAATGATCTAAATGTAAGAATTGAAAAATATATTTAGGTAAGTTTGCCTTTTTTGCAGCTTCAAATAATTGTTCAGCACAAAGTGGAGTCTGAGATGAATGTTTAAGTATAACTGCATTACCTGCAAGTAAACTTGGTACGATTGAATTAACTGAAGTATTAAATGGATAATTCCAAGGAGCAATTACAAAAATTGTACCCAAAGGTTCTTTCTTTATAAAATTATCAAATTCATTATCTTTCTTTGATATTACATCCTCTAAGGCCTTATCAGAATTATCTATCATGAACTTGGCTCTTTCTTCAAATCCACGCATCTCTCCCGGGCATTGACTAATCGGCCTTCCTATTTGCTTACATAAAGTCTCTATTACTTCTTCTTGGTTTGATAAAAAACTATTAACAAACTTACTTACGAGATTTTTTCTCTCTACTAAAGGAGTATTACTCCAATTTTT
The DNA here is from genome assembly GCA_902623545.1 of uncultured Alphaproteobacteria bacterium. Classification (GTDB taxonomy): domain Bacteria; phylum Pseudomonadota; class Alphaproteobacteria; order HIMB59; genus CACPNW01. Next base: position 88,412 of record CACNUI010000004.1, read on the forward strand.
TCTAGCAATTAATGAATTTTCTAATGCATCCTCTACTTCAGTATTTGATGCAAAATTTCTTTCTACAAATATGGTATTATCTATGGGAGTTACTGTCTTGATCATAAATAATTAACCTCTTTCAAAATATCTTCTAAGTTGCCAATCGTTGACAGAGGTGTCATAATCTTTTTGCTCCCATTCAGCTGCATGAATATAATGTTCTAATACATCTTTACTAAATATTTCTTTTAATAATTTTGATTTTTTTGCAAGTTGGATTGCTTCATTTAGTGTTTTTGGAACTTCATTAACTTTTTTCTCATAAATATTTCCAGTATATGGTTTTTCTAACTTTAGTTTATTTTTTATTCCATATAATCCAGCACCAACTAGTGATGCAAAAGCTAAGTAAGGATTCACATCAGCCCCAGGAACTCTACATTCAATTCTTATTGATGAACCGTGACCAGCTAGCCTAAAACCAGCTGTTCTATTATCTATACCCCAAACTGATTTAGTTGGTGCAAAAGATCCCTCTTGAAATCTTTTATAAGAATTAATGTTAGGAGCTAAAAAAATTGATATTTCTGAAAGAAATTTAATTTGTCCAGCAACATAACTTTTGAAAATGTCAGACATGCCATATTGATCTTTTGAGTTATAAAAAATATTTTTTTTAGTTTTTTTATCAAAAAGTGAGTTGTGAATATGGCATGAACTTCCACAAACATTTTTATTGTATTTAGCCATAAATGTAATTGCTTTATTATGTTTAAATGCAATTTCCTTTGCAGCATTTTTAATTAGTATATGATTATCTGCCATGCTTAGAGCATCTGTAAAAACAACATTTATTTCTTCCTGACCTGGGGCAGCTTCACCTTTAGAACACTCTACATAAATACCTGACTCTAAAAGAGAATTTCTTAACTCACGCATTACATCTTCTTCTTTAGTGGTTTGAAAAATCATATAATCTTCTATGTACCATGATGATTCTTTAAAATTGGTATAATTATTTTTATGTATTTCTTCATAAGTTTGATTAAATAAAAAAAACTCTAGCTCTGAGCCAACCATAGAAACAAAACCCATATCATCTGCTTTTTTTAATACATCTTTTAGTATTTGCCTTGTTGAGTGCTCAAGTGGTTTTTTTCCATTATGATCCAGACAATCACACAAAACTATTGCTGTTTTTTCTAACCAATGAGCAATTTTAATTGTTTTTAAATCAGGTATTACGGTCATGTCGCCATATCCGGTTTCCCATGAAGAAGATTTGTACCCTGGTACAGTAAACATATCCATGTCAACTGTATAAAGATAGTCACACATATGTGTTTCTTTATAAATGTAGTCTAAAAAAGCTTTTCCAGTTACTCTTTTTCCATTTAATCTACCTTGCATGTCTGATACACATACAAGCACAGTATCTATTTCTTTAGTTTTTATTTTTTTCTTTAAATCGTTAAATGTAATACTCATTATTAATTATTATTGATTAAATCTATCATTATTCTTTTCAAAGTGATAAAGAATTACACTTAAATAACTAAAATATAAAGTAAGAAATATGAAACAATACAAAAATTTTATAGATGGCAAGTGGATAGAAAGTGAATCAAAAGAAACAATCAAGGTTGATGATCCAGCTAACGGCAAAGTTATTGGTGAAATAAGTTGTGCAAAAAAAAATGAAGTAGATCTTGCTGTTGATGCTGCAAGAGGGTCTTTTGAAAGTCGAGTACTTGTCGATATGCCTTTATTAGCTAGAGCAAAACTGATGCGAAGAATTGCTGATGAAACTAGAAAGATTGCTAAAGAAGGTGGTGAGCTTCTTTGTTATGAAAATGGTAAAACCTTAGGTGCAGCAGTCAAAGAATTTAATGATGTTGCAGATATGTTTGACTATTATGCTGGTCTCACTGACAAGCTTGAAGGTAAAACTATTCCGGTTTCAACTAATGTTTTTGATTATACAGTTTTAGAACCATTTGGTGTTTCAGCACATATTGTTCCATGGAATTATCCATTATCTATGATTGGAAGATCATTATCATGTTCATTTGCTACTGGTAACTCGACTATAATAAAAACAGCGGAGTTAACTCCTTTATCTGCTACAGTATTTGCGCAAGCTTTAATAAATGCTGAGGTTCCTAATGGATTAATAAATATAATATGTGGTTATGGAAACGAAGCTGGATCGTATTTAGTATCTCACGAAGATGTGAATCATGTTGTTTTTACGGGATCAGTAGCAACAGGTAAAAAAATTCTTCATGCATGTGCTGATAAAGCAATTCCAGCTGTAGTAGAATTGGGGGGCAAGTCAGCAGGTATAGTATATCCAGATGCAAACATAGATGACATTCTTTATAGTGCAAGACATGGAATTTTTGGAGTAGCTGGTCAAATATGTACCGCTATGTCCAGATTAGTTGTTCACAAATCTATTAAAGATGAAGTGGTAGATAAATTAGTTGATTTAAGTAAGTCACTAAAAATTGGCCCAGGTATTGAAAAAGACACTGATCTAACTCCTGTAATATCTGAAAACCAACTTCAAAAAGTTGAAGGCTATGCTAGATCTGGAATTCAAGAGGGAGCAGACGCAGCCCATGGTGGTAAAAGAATTCAACGTGATGGTTATTTTATGGAACCAACAATTCTAAATAATGTCAAACAAGATATGACAGTTGCTAGAGAAGAAATATTTGGACCAGTACTATCTATACTTGAATATGAGGACCAAGAGGAAGCAATAAAAATTGCGAATGATACAGATTATGGTTTAGGAGCAGGTGTATTCACCAAAGACCTGAAAAAGGCTTCGTGGACAGCTAGCAAGTTAGAAGCTGGACAGGTTTATGTCAATAAATGGTTTACAGGAAATCATGCTACTCCCTTTGGAGGCTATAAACAATCTGGGTATAGTCGTGAAAAAGGTATTGATGGATTAAAATCATATCTTCAAGTAAAAAACGTTGGAATAAGTCTATCTTAAAATCTATTGGGTGAATAAGCTTCAATATTAATATTAGGTTTTTTACCATTTGTTATCGTAGTTATAATTTTTCCAGTTATTGCGCCTAGAGTCCAACCTATATGTTGATGACCAAAAGCATATATAATATTTTTATTTTTTGATGACTCGCCAATAATTGGTAAAGAATCAGGTAGTGTTGGCCTTCTACCCATCCATGTTGATTTTATTTCCCCAAGTTGTGGTAAGACTTTTCTAGATTGCCTTTCAATCATTTTAATTCTTTTTAAATTAGGTTCCTTATTTATACCTGCTATTTCTACAGTTCCTGCAGCTCTCACTCCATCATGAATTTGAATTAGATAAAAACCAGACTCAGACCATGCGACAGGTCTTTTAATTAGTTTTTCATTAGTATTAAAAAGGATGTGATATCCTCTTTCTGTATCAAGGGGAAAATTTTCTCCAAGTAAATTAGCAATTTTATTAGACCACGCACCTGCACAGACAATCATTTTATCAAAATTAATTTTTTTGTTTCCTAAGTATATTTCTATATTATTTTCTTTCTGAATAAGATTAGTAACATTTTGTTTTATGTAAATCCCACCTAATTCTAAAAACTTTTCAAAAATTTTAGTGCTTATGGCTAAAGGATTTGTTGTATGTCTTGATCCAGTAAATAATTGACCTGCATAATAAACGTCAGCAATATTTGGTTCCAAATCTTTAACTTCTTCTTTGTTTAAATTTCTAAACTTAACACTATTATTTTTTCTAATGACATTGGCATATTCATAGTTGTCTAAAGATTTTTTTGTATCAAATAAATATAGATTCTCTTCATGACTAATATACTCTTGAACATTAACTTCTTTAAATATTTCGTCATAAGATATCTGGGAATGTTTTAATAAGTTTGTAAGTGAACTAGCTATTTCTTCAACTTTTTCTTTTTTACAATTTTTTAAGAAACTTAATGCCCAAGGTATATTTTTGAGAATATAAAAAAAATCAACTGCTAAAGGACCATCTTTTTTTAGAAGCATTTTAGGTACGTCCCAAATTAATCCGGGATAATTCACAGGTACATTTGCGTAATCAGCAAAACTACATGCGTGACCAAAACTTGTCATTGTGCCAGGGTCTTCTCTGTCAATAAGAGTAACTCTAAATCCAGATTTTTTTAAAAAATAAGCGCTACAAATTCCTACAATTCCTGCACCAATAACAGCAATACTTTTCACAAATTTATCGAGATTTAATACCTCGAAGTCTCTCAGATCTTCTTCTCAATAGCTCAACAGTAGTTAATAAAACAATAGAAAGTATTACTAAACAAGTTGCCATACATAAAATGACGGGACTAATTTCTTGACGTATTCCGGCCCACATTTGTTTAGGAATAGTTAACTGATCAATACTGGCCATAAACATGACTATAACTACTTCATCAAATGAAGTAATAAATGCAAATAATGCCCCTGATATTATTCCAGGTAAAATTAATGGCATAATTACTTTGAAAAAAGTTCTAATTGGTCTTGCGCCTAAACTTTGTGCAGCTTTGACCATATTCATATCAAAACCCACTAATGTAGCTGTTACAGTTATAACTACAAAAGGAGTTGCAAGAGCAACATGAGCAAGAATTACACCTGTAAAAGTGTAAACTAAATTAATTCGAGCATAAAAAAAGAACATACCTGCAGCTGTAATAATCAACGGAACTATCATTGGTGAAATTAATATGGACATTATTAATGCTTTATAGGGCATATGAGGTCTGCTCAATCCTAAGGCAGCCATTGTACCAAGAGCTGTTGCTATTGCCGTGGCTATTATTCCGATAAACAAACTATTAACTGTTCCAACCATCCATTTTTTTGAACAAGGAACAGTAGAAGAAACAACATCAGCACTACAATCGCCAATCATATTTTTATACCATCTCAATGACCAAGCTTCAGGATCTGGTGGCCAAGCTAACATACCATCAGTAAAAACCATAAATGGTGAAACACTAAAAGAAATTGGAACAATTGCTATTAATGGAGCAATGAGAAAGAAAAACACAACTGCACAGAAAAATAAATATGCATAATAGTAAGTTCTTTGTACAGGTGATGCATAACTTGGAAGTGCCATAATTATCCTAGTTTTATATTATCTATGCCAACGATTTTATTGTACAGCCAATAAAAAATTAACATAACAAAAAGTAAAATTGATCCCAGCGCAGCGCATAATCCCCAATTCAATGTCGTTTTTAGATGATAAGCTATCCAGTGACCGATCAATTGTCCATCTTTTCCACCAACAAGTTCTGGGGTTATGAAATAACCAATGGCTAATACGAATACTAGTAAACCTCCTGCACTCATACCTGGAATAGTTTGTGGTAAATATACTCGCCAAAAAGCCATAGCAGGTTTAGCACCTAAATTTTGTGCTGCTCTCATATGACTTTTTGGAATGACTCTCATAACGCTGTACAATGGTAAAATCATAAATGGCAATAATATTTGAGTCATGGCAATCAACGTGCCCGTTTCATTATAGACCATTTGAATTCTTCCATCATCACTAAGAATTCCCAGCCAAACTAAAACTCCATTAATTACTCCATTTTGTTGAAGCATAACAATCCATGCAGTCGTCCTTACAAGCAATGATGTCCAGAAAGGAAGTAAAACAAAGATCATCAGCAGATTACTGTAACGTAGTGGTAAGTTAGCTAGTAAATGAGCAACAGGAAAACCTAGAATTAAACAGAAGAAAGTAACATAGACGCTTACTTTTAAAGTTCTAATCCATGTCTTAATGTACATTCTTCTCTTTTCATCTTGCAGAATGACATCTCCTTCTTCATTATAAGTTCTATCAAGTGCATTCCAATAATAAATAGAAGATCGTTCATTCACCATTTGATTAAATGAGTACCAATAAGTTGGGTCAGCCCACAATTTGTTAATTTCAATCATTTTATCTTTATAAGATAAAGGCTCTTCACCTTTTTTAACTATTTTTTTAATCTCTCTAGAAGTTTTTTTTATTAAACTTTTCCATCCTGATTTTGCATAATTCATTCTGGTTAATGCTTTACCTATTTGTCTTTTATCTCCATTAGCAAGTTCAAGAAAAAGATTTTTGTAAACTTCTTCAGGCGGAAGATCATCTTCACCTTTGTCCCATTTTTTATACTCCTCAAAAGTATTTGGGAAAACTGTGTTGATTTGACTATCATCAACACTTCTCATGAGCATATCACCGATGGGGATTACAAATGTAACAACAATAAATAGCAATAATGGAAATACTAGAAAAAAAGCACGTATTTTATTTCGCCTTTCAGCTTTTTTAAGACTTTGTTTAAGTGGTATTCCGTCAGTTGTTAATAACTCTGCAGTAGAAATAATAACCTCCAAATAAAAAGGCGAGATAAATCTCGCCTTTAGAATAAATTACAATTTTTAATTTATCAAGCTTAGTTACCCATCCAAGCAGAATAACGCTCATTAATTTCAGCACCGTAATCTGACCACCACTGTGGATCACTTACGATTGAAACTGCTAAACGCTCTGGTGTATTAGGCATATGAGGCATAATATCTACTCCGCCTGGTCCCCAAGGCTCATTATTTTGAATGATTGGAATACCAGATGCTCTCATTGGACCATAAGTAATGTATTTCGCCTGTTCAGCTTGTGCTTCAGGAGTTGATGCATGGAACATGAAATCAAGAGCTTGATCTCTGTTTGGAGCACCAGACATTAAACATAAATATTCTTGGTCTAGAACTTGTCCTTCCCAAATATATTCAAAGTTTTCACCTTCTGCTAAGTTAGCTGCACCTACACGACCATTATAAGCAATCGCCATTACAACTTCACCACTTTTTACTAATTCTAGAGGTTTTGAACCAGCAGACCAGAATACAACATGATCTTTAATTCTGTCCATCACTTCAAATGCTCTATCAATAGCTCCAGTTTGGTTAGCTAAAACAGTTGGAACTGCAGTTGGTTTTACACCGTCTGCAACCATAGCTTTTTCAATTACACCAGTTGCCCAAGTGTGAATTCCTCTTTTACCTGGAAACTTTTCTACATCAAAAAAGTCAGCCATGCTTGAAGGTTTTTCACCAGGGAAAGCATCTGGGTCATAGAATACTACGTAAGTCCAGAAAATTTGTGGTACACAACAATCCCAACCAGAGTGGTATTCAAGACCATTATTTTCCATATCTTCTAACATTGACTCACCATCAGGTCCTGGTGCAGCACTCGTAGCTATTTCAGCTGAAATATCTTCGAATAATCCTTCATCACAACCTGTGATTGCATCTGAAGGTAAAACGTCAACAACGTCCCAAGTAACACTTCCACTCTCAACCTGAGCTCTTACTTCACCTAAACCGCCGTTGTAGTTTTCAAATACAATCGCACCTGGATCAGTATATGTGTCAGCATACGCTTTTTTTTGACTTTCTGTATAAGCACCACCCCATGATGCAACAGTTACAGCACTTGCTGCAAATGGCGCAAAAATAATTGATGCGAATAAGAAGGTTTTAATTAACTTAGACATATATATCCTCCTATTTTTAATTAGTTTAATCTTAAGATTATGTCTGTAATGATGCCGTAATAACATGTAGCTTGTTTAAAAAAAAGGCTTAAAAATAAAAAAAAGTCGCAGTATTCCGGGAAATTAATTTAGATATCCAAAGCTCTAACGTCATCAGAGTTCCAACTTAAATTTAAAGTGTCTCCTTCTTTATGATTGAAGCTACCTTCATTTGGAACTTTGACAATAAATTCATTATTGCCGCAAACATCTAATCTGGCTCTTATATGATCTCCAAGATAAATTAGTTCTTCAATTTTTCCAGTAAATGCATTTGAGCTATTATTATTTGAGTCAATTGAAACTCTCTCCGGTCTTATTGATAATTGAGTTTTTTCACCAACTTCACTTACATTTACTTTAAGAGCGTTTACTACACCATGATTATTATCAAGATCAACTAGACAAGTGCTGCCATTAATTTCTTTCACAACACCATTTAAAGTATTGTTTTCTCCTATAAATTTTGCAACAAAAGAGTTTTCAGGTTTCTCATATAAAATATCTGGGGTAGATAATTGTTGTACAACTCCATCATTAAAAACTGCTATTCTATTTGACATTGTTAGAGCTTCACTTTGATCATGTGTCACATACACAACAGTAATACCAATCCTGTCATGAATATGTTTTATTTCATATTGCATTTGCTCTCGTAAATTTTTATCTAGTGCGCCAAGAGGTTCATCCATTAAAACAAGTCTAGGCTCGAAAACTAATGCTCTTGCTAAAGCTACTCGCTGCTGTTGGCCACCTGATAATTGAGCAGGAAATCTTGTTCCAAAATTTCCTAATTCCACCATATCAAGTGCTTTCTGAACTTTCTCTTGAGTTTGAGATTTAGATATTTTTCTTACTTCAAGTGGAAAAGCTAAGTTTTCCTGAACAGTCATGTGTGGAAATAATGCATAATTTTGAAATACCATTCCTATTTCTCTTTCATAAGGTGGAATCTTGCTAATTGGATTTGTGTCCAAGTAAATTTCACCATTTGTTGGTGTTTCAAAGCCTGCAAGCATCATTAAGGTAGTTGTTTTTCCAGAACCAGAAGGTCCTAACATTGTAACGAACTCTCCTTTTGCTATATCTAAATTTAAGTTCTTAACTACTAAAACCTCACCATCATAACTTTTATCTATTTTTTCAAATTTAACGAAACTATTAGATGAATTAGACATAATTAATTTTGGTTTTGTTTTGATGCTTGAATAACTGTATGAAAACGAATAGTCAAAACTTAATTTAATAAAATGTTCATATTTGGTGTTATATTTGCTTTAATCGCTGGAGTTTTATTTGGATTAATAGGACCAACAACTAAATTAGCGTATAATTCTGATGCTGCTGTAGCTTTAGTAATTTTTATGAGATACGCAATTGCTTCAATTATAATATTACCGTTATTACCATATCAAAAAAATTTACTTTTAAATTACAGAGAAAATTTAAAATTATTTATTTTTATTTCACTCGGTTCAATTTTTCTAACAATTGGTTTGCTTACGTCAGTTATATTTATAGATGTAAGTCTTACTATTATAATATTTTGCTTATATCCAATCTATGTACTTATTTATTCAATATTAGTAGACAGGGAGAAAATAAATCTTTCTATTAAGTTGCTTTTTTTTATTACTTTTATTGGAATTGTGTTAGTCATAGGTCCTTCCTTCAATACAGTTAATTCTATAGGTATTTCTCTTGCAGTAATTGCATCGATTGGATCGGCAAGCATGATTATTGTAAACCAAAAAATTTCTTTAAAGGGTATTCCACCTATTCCAATAAATATTTTTATAAATTTTTTTAATACAATTATTTTTTTTATTGTCTTAAAAGTTTTTTTTAATTTAAATTTTAACTCAGATTTTAATACTTATATTCTGATTTTAATACCATCTATTTGTTATAGTTTTGCTCTTTTATCACAACTAGTAGCAATACCCAAAATTGGTCAGTCTTACACTGCATTATTTTTATACCTTGAACCAGTTGTAGGAGTTCTTGGAGCTGTGTTTTTATTAAATGAAACTTTAGAGTTATACCAGTTTATTGGAACAGTAATTGTAATATTAAGTTTAATAATTGCTACTTTTCTCAGTAGAAAGGGTTAGAAATGATTTTTCATAAAATTTAACCAATTTAATCCAATAATTTTTTCAGCTGTTTTTTCAGAAATATCATACTTACACATTGTACTGTATAGTTTTTTTATATCAGAAGGCTGTTTGTACCAACTAGGAAGTTCTGGCCATTTAGGATTTTGATCTTTTGATTCTCCATAATCAATTTTTTTTGTCCATTGACCATTTCTCATCCACATCACAACTTCATCAGGCCAATTGAGACATAAATCAGATCCAATACCAATATTATTATCTCCAATAATATTAATTAATTGCTTTATCATTGTGCAAAAGTCTTCTTCCGTACATTTACCTAAGTTTTTTAAATGATATGGATAAAGACTAAGACCAATAAAACCATTATTATTAACCAATTTTTTCAAAACATCCTTATCAATATTTCTTATTGATTTATGAAAAAAGGATGGATTGGCATGAGATATAGCAACTGGTTTTTTTGAAATGTTAATAGCATCTAAACAAGTTTGTTTTCCTGCATGACTTAAATCAACAATCATTCCCAATCTGTTCATTTCTTCAATCACAGCATGTCCAAATCTAGAGACCCCAGAATCTTTTGGCTCAAAGCACCCTCCTCCTAATGGAGTTTGATTATTATAAGTAAGTTGCATAAAGCGAAGACCCGCATCAAAAAATTTTTCAACTAAAAAAATATCATTTGCTATTGGCGCAGAATTTTGAAAACCAAAAATAATTGCAACTTTATTATTTTCCTTAGCATCTGTAATATCTTTTGTATTTCTTGCATGTACAATAATGTCTCTATGTTCTTTGAAAAGTTTATTCCAGTAGTTTATCTTTTCAAATGACTGCTCTGTATTTTCCCAATACACTAATGTCGCATGAATAGCAGTAATACCAGCTAGGTGAGCATTTTCGAGTAAATTTCTATTCCAATTACAATATTCTAGCCCATCAATTAAAATAATATCTTCACTTATTTTTGACATAGATTATTACATCTATTAATGAAAAAATTTGAATTAACTATAAATATTTAATAAATGCTTCAAAAAGTTAGAGAAAATAACTACATGAGATTAGCTAGGATGGGATCTCGCTATCCTTCAAGGTTAAGTTTTTCTAGAAGCATGCTCAGACGTTTAATACATGATAAATGGAAAATAAAAAAATCTAGATTTGACTTAGATAAAGATGGTTATGGCACTGTTGTTTATGAAATCATAATCAATAATGACACTTATTCACTAGTATGTTTTTCAGCTTTTCTTGATGATAAAGATAGAAGTGACCGTGTAATTGCGAGTAAGTGGGACACAGCATATACGCTGCATGTTGGAAAATTAACTGATGAAGATCTAAAAAGATTAAAAGGTACAATTCCACTTCAAGAGTCAGGAAGAAATTCGCCAAATGAATTAATTTTAAGCAGAGCAAATAAAAGTGTTAGGCTATTTCAATACGTTGTTAATTGTCTTTCGCAAGGCAGTCAACCAGATATTAATGAAATAAATAAAGTAGGTTATTTATTAAGAACAACAGCAGTATATGGAAGTGGTAAATTTGGTTTATCAGATTTTAGCAATACAAAAAATAAAACAATTTTTGATCAACCATTTAGAGCTGAAATGTTATCTGTGTATTTAATTAGAGAATTTAGTGTTGAATTAGTCGAGCATGTTGCTGAACAAATAAACCCAAGTAAAGCAGTTAAGTTAGAAAGAAAAATTAAACAGCATTTAGGTATTGGCAATTCAACTGGTTTAGGGATGGCTCCATTTATAATTAAACATCCAAAGTTAATTAATAAATGGATGAGTCAATATACAAAAACATTAGAAAAAATAGTTGATATTGATTTAGATATAGAAGCTTTCGAGAAATATAAAATACTTTTAAAAAAAGCTTTAAATTATCTTCAAGAAGTAAATACAAGTGATGAATTCCAAATTAATAAAAATAAATTTACAAGTGATGACTTAAAAAAATACATATTCCACTGTAATCAATTAGATTTTTCTCAAAATTTTAAATGGCTAGATATACTAGATTATTGTGACTCAAATTTTAATTATGATACTCAAGAGATTGCAAGAGTACAATTAATTGAATTATTTCCAAAAATATCAGAAGAGCTAGCAGAAGATATGTCTGACGATGAAATAATGGATATAAATGGCAATCAAACTATTGGTGAACTAAAAAAAATAATTAATAATAAGTACTCATGGGTAAAAAAAATTGATTTTAACAATAAGGAAAGTAACTATTTATTTTGGTATGTTTCAGCTGCTAAATTAGAGCCTAGATTAGGTGAGAGATTTAATGAAAAAGGAAGTGAATTAGAGCAACATTTAGGTATTGCCAAAATGGTAAACGATTTAATTAAAAAAATTAAGAATTTGAATGATAATAAACTAACTTGTGAATTTCTAATTGAAAATCCAGAGTTCAGAGGAATAATTAAAAGAATTCAATCATTAAAAGATTATCCCTTCTCAGAAGTTGAGGATAATGTACTCGACAAACAAACCATACCAATCGACATGTTAAGATTTAAGTTATCATTTTTTGGAGCAAACCGATATGACCCTAAGTCAGATAGGTGGTTGAGAGTTAGTTTTTTTTCTGGGGCACCTTATTTATCTGATTTAAATAGTACAAATGTTGATGAATGGGGTTTTGCAACAATGAATTCATATTAATAATTGTGAGCTATTCTTACTACGAGGTTTATACTAATACACAACGAGCTTTTTCAGGATTAGGATTTAGTTATGGTTCTGATGAAGATGCTGCATTCGTAACTACTTGGTTAGAAGTATGTGGTTTAAATGGTATAAAACTTCTCTCTTCTAAAATTAATGAGTTAGATAATAATTTTAACGCAATTATTGATCCTAAAAGTATAACTTCTGAGTTTGATTGTAAAAATAAATCTAGTTTAATGATAGGACCAGGTTTAATAGATTTTTTAGTATCAAAAATAAATGATAGTCTTGATTTAAAGATAGTTATAAAAAATTGTAGTGATCCAATTTTTCTTATTCCTTTGCTTTATAAATATTCAAAAAAAAATATTAGTTCAGAATTGATTTCAAATAAAAAAGTATTTGCACAAGTAACTAATAAAAATATTTCAATAATAAAAGATCTAATCTATTTAAGTTTTTTAGAAGATTTTGAATTAATACTTACAAAAAATATTATAAATGAAAAAATATTGGACACCAATATTAAACCATCATATATAAATGAAGCAATCTCTAAAGGCATAAATCCCGATTTAAAATCTTGGAAAAAAATATCCGAAATTGCTTTTAGAACTTTTGTGCCTGAGTCAGAAGAATCAAGAGCAAAAGGTGCGGGTGGTGGTGATGCTAATGATTAATTTACTATATACAAATCTCTAGGAACATTGGTAAGTAGTTCATAGCCTTTATCAGTTACCCTTACTGACTCACTTAATTCTAAACCCCAAGTATCCATCCACATTCCACACATAAGATGATAAGTAACATTAGGTTCCAAAAGTGTCTTTTCATTTTTTCGAATACTCAATGTATGCTCTCCCCAATCTGGAGGATAGCCTAAACCAATGGAGTAACCAGCTCTTGACTCTTTTTCTATTCCATATTTTTCTAAAACTGACCAAAAAGCAACAGCTACATCATGACACGTATTACCAGGTTTAGTTTGTTCTAGAGCTCTTTCAATACCTTCATTAGTTGCTTTTAAAGTATCAGATAACTTTGAGTCAGGCTTACCTACGTATACTGTTCTAGACAAAGCACAATGATAACGATGTTTGACACCGCCTAATTCAATTATTGTCCCTTCATTATTTTCAAATTTTTTTTCACTGGGAGTTAAGTGTGATGCTGATGCAGACCTTCCACTTGCCAATATTAAACCTAGTCCAGCATACTCTCCTCCCATTTTTGTTTCATCATTTCCACCAATAAGAGTATTTTGAATTTTTCCAGCGACTGTGCTTTGTTTCACACCTTCTTTGATTGAATCAAATGCTGTTTGCATTCCTGCTTTTACAAGTATACCTGCATCTTTCATGTACTTTATTTCTTTTTCAGATTTTATATATCTAACCCAATTAATAAGAAGATGCGCATTGACAAATTTAGCACTTGTTAAATTATCTATTAATCGCTTGTGATTTTCTGCTGTATAATAGTAGCTATCCATTTCGACACCAATATTTTTATCTGACCATTTTTTATCTTTAAACATCTGAACAACAAAATCATATGGATGCAGAGGTGGAGATTGAATAAGATTTTCAGGATAACCTAATATATTATCTTCATTTAAATGCGTGGTTATTCTTGCACCATTTGAATCTTGCTTTCTTCCAAACCAATAAGGCTCCTCTTCATCAATAGAAACTATTACACCTTGTGGAACATAAAATGACCATCCATCATATCCAGTTAGATAATTCATATTAGAAGGATCAGTAGTTAATAAAATCTCAATACCTTTTTTATTCATAGAATCTTTTACTTTTATGATTCTAGAATTAAATTCTTCTTTTGAAAATATCATAAAACTAGATTATTTTTTTTATCTATCTAATACTTCATATCCAAACTGATCTGCAGTTTCAAGAAGGATCTCCCAAATTGACAATGCAAAACCTCTTGGTATGTATATACGATAATTATTTAAGGATATTTTGAATAATTTAATACTAACATGATGAATTGCGGTGCTTGCAGAAGATAAATCAGGAAAATTTTTATTTCTTAAATCTATAGGAAGATGTCTATTTAAAAATAATGTTGAGCTATCACCTTTAATTTCAATACCTGTAAAGGCATGAGACATATCTAGAGTTGTTGCAATTTCATCACTTATTTCTATTTCTCTATTCAATAACCAAAATTTCAAAGGCTCCATTCTCCACAATGAATTATTTTCAAAAACAATTCCTTTATTAAAAGTAGGAATAATATTAATATTTAATTTTTTAATTAATAGATTATTAAGTTCGTTAAGTTTTTCAGGCCAGCAAGCAATTTGTGTAATTTCTAAGTTTTTGACTTCTTTAAATTCTAATGAATTTTTTTCATGTCTGGAATATTTACCAACCTTATAAAGAGTATCTAATGCAGAGTGTCTAAGCATACATTCTTTCCCCTGTTGGATCGACCATATGAGGTGATACAACTTTTAAATTCATTTGTTTATTTCTAACGGGGTCTGCGCCAACAAGAGTAGTGTCTTTCCATTTATCTAAACCACCTTCAACAAAACCTATACCAATCCAATGTCCAAGCTCTGGTGAGTGTGTTACAGAAGTAATTCTCCCGATTCCCTGACCTTTAATATTATGTTTTTCACATACAATTGTTCCTGCATTAAAGGTTTCTTTTAGATC
>CACNUI010000005.1 GCA_902623545.1 uncultured Alphaproteobacteria bacterium
ATTTACTTTTTATTCACTTCGTTTTTTCTTTGGAATCGGTTTGGTCTATTTTTTTTTTAAAATTTCAAATTTTGAAATCAATAAAACTCATATAATTATTTTAATTATAATGGTTTTTTATGAAGTTTTATATATTTTTTAAACTTCCTCCTTTGTATTGGTATATTGTAATTGATGACATACCTTTTTGGATGGAAAGAACTAGATTAGATCTATTAAACAATTTATCAATATATGCCTCTTTGGGTTTAGCACTAAATTCCTCAATTTCATCAGTAATTACTGTAATTATTTTATTTCTATTACTTAGAGAAAAAAAATTAATCAATATCTAAAGTTTTTTACTTTTATATCTATGTTTATGTATATGTCTTTTAGTGGTTATATTGCATTATTTGTTGCAACTTTTTTTTCGCAATTTAAAAAAATTTCAATTTTTACAAAATCGATTATCATTTTATTAATTATTATTTTATTTACTTTTACTAATAATAACTTTCTTGGATTTAGTACTTTTGAATCTGTTTTAAATCAAATAAACATAAAGTTTGACTCAATTACCTCACTTGATTTTATGGATTTTATTTTTGGAGTTAATCTTATAGATTTTTCTTCTGATATGATTGGAGGAGATTTTATTATTTTTTCTTTTATTCAATCTTTAGGATTTTTGATATTTTTTTTGTTTATGATTTGGTTATTCTTTTCTTGTGAAAAAAAGAATATATTTCTTTTAATTATTGGGATAATAATGAGTTTACATTATGGTGTAATTTTCAATATTACTGGCCAAATATTTTTTGCTGCTTTGATGAGTAACAAAATAAATTTAAAACTAAAATGAAATATATAATAAAAAAAATAATTAGCTATTCATTAAATATATTTTTTTATTTTTTTAAAAATACAAAAGTAGGCTTATATTTCAATAATAAATTGTTTAATATTGCAATGAACAATCAAATAAAAATCTCGTACAAAAATATAAATTTTCAATTAGTAAATCCTACAAATTTGATAAATTATAGAATTAAAACATTTCATAGTAAAGAACCCGAAACTTTGGATTGGATTGATAAATTTGATAATAATTCAATATTTTGGGATATTGGAGCAAATATTGGATTATATTCATGTTATGCATCATTAAAAAAAGATTGTAATGTTTTTTCATTTGAGCCCTCAGTTTTTAATCTTGAAATCCTATCTAGAAATATCTTTATAAATAATCTTGTAAAAAAAATTACCATAATTCCATTAGCACTAAGTAATAAAACTATGGATAGTAATTTTTCTATGACTTCAACAGAATTGGGTGGAGCTATGTCTACATTTAATGAGAAATATGGGCACGATGGTAATAAAATACTTAGTATTTTTAGTTATAATACTCTTGGTATTACAATTAATGATTGCATAGATTATTTTAACCTAAAGCAACCTGATTATGTCAAAATAGATGTTGACGGAATTGAACATTTAATACTTGAGGGTGGAAAGGAAACACTTATCAATGCCAAGAGTATTTTAATTGAAGTAAACGATGAATTTAAATCTCAATTTAATAAAACAAAAAAAATATTAACAAAGCTTGGATTTAAATTAATTAAAAAATCACATGCTGAACACTTTGATTTTTCAAAAACTTCAGAAAAAACTACATATAATCAAATTTGGGTAAAAGAATAGTTGGATGATAATATAATTTTATGGTTTTAAGTGTTGGTATTGCAGGTTTTGGTATTGTTGGACAAAGAAGAGCAGAATGCATTAAAAACAATAAGTATTTGAACCTTACAGCAGTTTGTGACAAAAATAATGAATTTGAATTGGAAAAGAATATAAAATATTTTAGCAATTTTAAAGATTTATTAAACACAAATATACAAGTATTGTTTGTATGCATGACTAATGACATGGCATCAAAAGTTGTCATAGCAGGTTTGAAAAAAGGATTGCATGTTTTTTGTGAAAAACCCCCAGGGAGAAATATTAAGGAAATAGAAGATGTAATTTTAGAAGAAAAAAACCATCCTAATTTAAAACTAATGTATGGCTTTAATCATAGATTTCATAACTCTATTATAGATGCCTTAGACATAACAAGGTCAAAAAAATTAGGTAATATAATTAATTTAAGAGGTATTTATGGAAAATCAAAATTAATAACCTTCAATCAACCTGATTGGAGAACTAAACGATCTATTGCTGGAGGAGGAGTTTTATTAGATCAGGGGATACATATGGTAGATTTAATGAGATTATTTGCCGGTGAATTCAATGAAGTAAAAAGCTTTGTTTCTAATAAACACTGGAATTATGATGTTGAAGATAATGTTTACGCAATATTAAAGTCTGAAAAAAATATATTCGCAACATTAAATTCCTCTGCAACACAATGGAAGCATAAATTTAGTTTGGAAGTTAATTTTGAAAAAGGAAATATACTTTTAGAAGGTATATTATCTAGTAGCAAAAGTTATGGTGAAGAGACTTTGACAGTATTAAACTTAAATCATGATGAAGAAGTCTCTGAATACACAAAAAAATATGACTATGATCCATCTTGGGAAAAAGAAATAGATTTATTTACTGACGCAATAATAAAAAACAAAAAAATTGAAACTAGTAACTCTTTAGATGCTTTAAATACTTTAAAATTAGTATATAAAATATATTACTCTGATATTAAGTGGAGAAATCAGTTCGAAATTGAAAATCCAGATATATATTAAATTATGAGTTTTAAAAAAAAAGTAGTATTTATAACTGGAGCATCAAGAGGAATAGGTAAAGCTATTGCAAAAGAATTTAAAAAAAAATCAGCATATGTTATAGGAACTCATACAGGTAATTCAAAATTTAAGAAATTAACCTGCGATGAATGGCATAAATTTGATTTTTCTAAAAAGGATCAGATTCTGGATTGTAAAAAGCTAATTAATAAAGTTAAACCTCATATACTTATTAATAATTCTGGTATTAATCTTAAAAAATCTTTCGAAAATATAAATGAAAAAGATTTTTTAAATATTCATCAGGTCAATGTTCTTGCCCCTATGATGTTATGTCAGTCAGCCCTTAAAGTAATGAAAAAAAATAAATGGGGAAGAATAGTAAATATTGCCTCAATATGGTCAAAAATCAGCAAGGAACAAAGGGGCTCATATTCTGCAAGTAAATTTGCTTTAGATGGCTTAACTTTGTCTATCGCAGCTGAATATTCAAAATATAATATACTGGCTAATTGTATTTCACCTGGTTTTATAAACACTGATTTAACTAAACAAATATTATCTCACAGCGAACGTACAGCAATTTCAAAAACTATTCCTATTAAAAGAATGGGTGAAGCTGATGAAATTGCTAAATTTGTTCTTTGGTTATCAAGTGAAGAAAACACTTATATCTCAGGACAAAATATTGCTATTGATGGAGGATTTACACGTGTCTAGAATTATAAGTGTTAGGTCTCATAAAGGTGTATATAAAGTTTTTTTAGATCAAGATTTTAATTTATTAAAAAAGAATCTAAGTAAAACAAATTGTCAATTTATAATTGATATCAATATTTTAAAATTATATAAAAATGAATTATCAAACTTATTAATTAATAGAAAAACTATTGTAATTAAGCCTACAGAAGAAAATAAATCTATTCAAAAAATAGTTCCTATAATATCAACCCTTGTTAATAATAAAATAAGAAGAGGGGATTATATAGTTGCTATAGGTGGTGGTATAATCCAAGATATTACTGCATTTATATGCACTGTTTTATATAGAGGGTTAAATTGGGTTTTTATTCCTACTACACTGCTCTCTCAAGCTGATTCATGTATTGGTTCAAAAAGTTCAGTTAATTTAGGTAAAAATAAAAATATTCTTGGAACTTATAATCCGCCAAAATCAATTTTTGTAATTCCATCTTTTCTAAAAACATTAGAAAAAAAAGAAATAAATTCGGGAATAGGAGAAATTATAAAAGTTCACATAATTGATGGTAAAAAATCTTTTACAAATTTGTCTAATAATTTTGAAAAAATACTAAACAATTATGACCTGCTTAACAAATATATTATAAATTCACTTAAAATTAAAAAAAAATACGTAGAAATAGATGAATTTGATTCAAATATTAGAAATATATTTAATTATGGCCATACTTTTGGTCATGCAATTGAAACTGCTACCAATTTCAAAATACCGCATGGAATTGCAGTAACAATTGGCATGGATTTTGCTAATTTTGTAGCTCTTTCAAGAAACATGATTACAAGAAAAAATTATGATGAAATGCATAATTTATTGTTACAGAATTATATGGGTTTTAGTCATATAAAAATTTCAATTAAGAAATTAATTGAAGCAATGAAAAAAGATAAAAAAAATACAAAAGATAACTTCACGTTGATATTACCAAAATCAAATAATTGTAAAATTGATAAATACCAAATAAAGAATGATGCTTCTTTTAAAAAACAATGCCAACAATTTTTATCAGAAATTTACTCAAACTAATTATTAATGAGAAAGAAAAATAAAAAATTTATTTTAAAACCTAAGAAATCAATCCAAAATGTTAACTTATCAAGACCCAGACTGATAGATAGTTTTGAAAGGGATAAAAAAAAATATTGGTTAGATAAAAATGAAAATTTTGATCCAATACTTAATTCTTACTTAGTAAAAATTTTTAACAAGATAAATTCTAAATTTATATCATCTTATCCAGATAGTGGTTTTTTGCATCAAAAATTATCTGATCATTTGAAACTAAAGAGTAATAATATTATTTTTTCTTATGGCAGTGACGGTGTGATAAAGTCTGTTTTTGAAACGTTTCTTAATATTAATGATATGGTTTTTCATACTAACCCCACATTTGCTATGTATCCTATTTATTCTAAAATTTATGCAGTAAAAACTATACAAATAAATTATAAAAAAAATCAAATAACTAAAAAACCTTACATAGACTTTAACGAGCTTTTGAAATTAATTGATAAATATAGACCAAAACTTTTTTGTTTACCTAATCCAGATAGTCCAACAGGTACAGTTTTATCTAATTTACAAATTAGAAAAATTCTTAATCATTGCTTACATACAAATACATTAGTTTTAATTGATGAAGCGTATTATCCATATTATCCCAATACAAACATAGATCTTGTAAAAAAATTTGAAAATTTGATAGTAGCTAGAACCTTTTCTAAAGCATGGGGTTTAGCTGGACTTAGAATAGGGTATGCTGCAGCCCATTCTAATATTATAAAGTATCTTAATAAATCAAAACCAATGTATGAGGTGGGAAACTATCAACTACATTTTATTAATCTTGCAATAAATAAATATAATCAAGTTCTTAAATCAGTCGAAAGATCAAATAAAAGTAAATTATTTTTTAATGAAGAAATGAAAAAACTTAATTTCACTGTTTTAGATACATATGCAAATTTTACTCATGTTAATTTTGGAGAAAAAAAACATAAAATTTTAAAAAACCTTAGCAACAAATTCTTATTTAAAGATAATTTTGACCACAATAGTCTTAAGGGTTTTACTAGATTTACAATTGGCACTGAAGCTGTTATGAAAAAATTGGTTTTAAATATAAAAAAATTATCAAAAAATAATGAGTAAAAATAAAATTAATGTTGCTATAATTGGTTGTGGTCGTATTGCTGGACATCATTGCAGATCTATAAAAAACATAGAAGGCTTTAATTTAGTGGCAGTATGCGATTTGGTAATACAAAAAGCTAATACTTTTGCAAATGAATTTAATATACAAGCTTATGATAACTATAAAAAAATGTTTTTTGATAATCCAAAAATTAATATTGTTGTTATAGCAACACCCTCTGGTATGCACTTTGAGCATACAATTGATATAATAAAGAATCATAAAAAACATATAATTTTAGAAAAACCTACATTTATGAAACCTTCTCAAGTTAAAGAAGCATACCAGATAGCTAAAAATCATAATCTAGAAATTTTTCCAATTTTTCAAAACAGATATAATTCAGCTGTAAAGAGAGTTTTGGCAGCAGTTGCTAATAATGAACTAGGAAAAATTGTTTGTGCCTCTGTGAGGGTTAGATGGTGTAGACCTCAAAGATATTACAACCTAGCTGCCTGGAGAGGTACATTTTCTATGGATGGTGGCTCATTAACTAATCAAGGTATTCACCATATAGATTTATTAAGAAAATTAGTTGGTGAGGTAAAAAAAGTATCATCCATTCATCAAACCTATGGAGCAGATATCGAGGTTGAAGATACAGCAGTAGCAGTTTTTGAATTTGAAAATAAAGCAATAGGCTCTCTTGAAATAACAACAGCAGCAAGACCTGATGATTTTGAAGCAAGTATATCCTTAGTGTGCGAAAAAGGATTGGCTCAGATAGGCGGCATAGCTGTAAATGAACTTCAAATTTTTACACCTAATCCCGAAGATTGTCATAAGTATTCTGAAGATTTTTCAGGAAATGTATATGGTAACGGACATAGCAAAATATACAAAGATATATATTTATATTTTGAATCTAAAATTCCATACCCAATTGATTATAAAGATACTTTTAATTCAATAAAACTGCTTAACTCTTTTTATATTTCACATGAGAATAGAAAATGGGTTTATTTAAACGAGTCAATGGATAGTTCAAAACTAGGTCAAGATAATAAAGATTTACAGAATATGTATATTACAAAATGAAAACAAAACCAAAAATATATGGAGTTATACCAGCAAGAATGGCAGCTTCGAGATTTCCGGGTAAACCACTCCATAAAATAAAAGGGAAAGCGATGATTGAACATGTATATATCAGATCTATGATGTATAAAAATTGGGATAAACTTGTGCTAGCCACTTGTGACGATCAAATAATTAATTTTTGTAATGAAAAAAAATTTAATTCAATCAAAACAAGTAATAAACATACAAGAGCATTAGATCGAGTTGCAGAAGCTGCTGTTAAAATTGACGAAAATATAAATCAAAATGATATTGTTGTTTGCGTTCAAGGGGATGAGCCAATGATGCGACCAGATATGATAGATTGCGTTATTGATCCAATTATTAATAATGATAAAATTCCTGCTACAGTCTTAGCAATGCATATAACTGATGAAAAAATATGGAGAAATCCTGATACAGTAAAGATCATACATAATGATAATGGCGAAGTTTTGTACACTTCTAGGTCACCAGTTCCGTATGTAAAAAAAAGTTTCACTCCGGAATTAAATGCTAGAAGGATTTATGGTATATTTGCATTTCGTTGGAAGGAGCTAAATGAATTTGCTAATCACAGTCAAACTAGATTAGAAATAACAGAAGCTTGTGATAGTAACAGAATTTTAGATATGGAATTTAAACAATATATTGCTCCTTATAGATCAATAAAATCTTTTTCAATAGATAGCCCTAGTGATACTAATTTAGTTGAGAGTCACATAACACAAGATGGAATTTGGCAAGAATATAATAAATAGACTTTTAAAAAATGAAAAACAATGTTTTTAAATCTAATAATTTAGAAGAATATTTTTCAAAAAATAGAATTAATTGGAAAGATTTTTATCCTTCTGAAAGAAAAATAATTTCATTTGTTAAACCAAATAAATCAAATAATGTTCTTGATATTGGTTGTGGTTGCGGTGGATTAGGTCTAGCATTAAGAGAAAAATTTGGCATTGTTAATTATACTGGTGTAGAAATTAATTATAAATCTTTTTTAACAGCAAAAAAAATGAATAAAAATGGTGTATTTTTATTAAAGGATTTATTGAATATAAATAATAAAGAATTGAAAAGAAATAATTTTGATTTTGTTTTCTCACTTAGTTGTTTAGATTGGAACAATAATTATCTTAAAATGCTCAACAAATCATGGGACTATGTAACTGATGGGGGTTTTCTAATAGTTACCCTTAGACTAACAGATCGAAAGAGCATCAATAATTTTAGTAAATCTTACCAATACATAAACTATCAAGGTTTAAAAAAAGGGGAAAAAGCTAGATATGTAATACTAAATGTAAATGAAATTCTTAAAAATCTAAAAAATTTTAATCCATTAAAAATTATTGCTCATGGATATTGGGGCAAACCTTCAACTTCGGCAGTTACTAAATATTCTAAATTATGTTTTACTGCTATTGCAATTCAAAAAAGAAAAAAAATTAATGTAGATAAGTTGATCTACAAATTAAATTTACCAAAAGATATTTTATCAACTATAAATTACTAAAATGGTAAAAAATATCATAATTTGGGATTTAGAGCAAAAATGTAAAATTAAAAAAGGTGATGTACATTTTTGGGCATCTTATAACAAAACTCTAAATGATATTTCAATTCCACTTTTGTTAGAAAAAGAATCAGACAATTATAGAAACTTATTTCTAACTTTTATTTATCAGTTAAGTCAGTCAAAAATAAATAATAAAACTTTAATAGAAAATTTACAAATAAAAAAAGACTTCAGTCTTTGGTGGATGAATAAAATATTTGAAAAAAATCCATTAAAATCAAAACGTATTTATGATTGTTTAAAAATGATAGTTTTGGAAAATATTTTAAAGCAAAATAAATATGATAAATTAATACTTTATACTAAAGATAAAAAACTAGATATTTCTATATCGAATTTATGCAGTTCTTTAGGGCTTCTATTTGAGTGTAAATTAAAAAAAAATAAACAGAAAAAATTTAGCTTAATTAGTTTTTTTAATTATTTACCTGTAACTTTACAGGGTTTGCTTTATTTCTTTTATTATATTTTTAAAAGAAGACATTTAATAAATAGAAATTTTAATAATACATTAATTACTAGCAAATCTATTTTTATTTGTTCTTACTTTATTAATTTCAATATAGAAAGATCTTCAAAAGGAATATTTTTTTCATCATTCTGGAACTGTCTTCCAGATAAATTATTAAAAAATAATTTTAAAATTAATTGGATACATCATTTAATAAGAAATAAAAATTTTAAAAATACTAAAAAAGCACACAATATTATTTCAAATATTAATGATAGAAATAATAAAAATGAGATACATAATGTGTTAGAGTCTTTTCTTGATTATCAAATCATCTTAAAGGTTTTTTTTCAATGGTTTAAATGTATTTTTATTAAAATAAAAACTATAAATATTACATCTCGTTTTAGAAATAAAAGTTCTAATATTAATTTTTGGCATTTACTTAAAGATGATTGGAACTCATCTCTTTATGGAAAAGATTCTATACATAATCTATTTATGTTAGAACTTTTTATAAAATATTTTAAATTTTTACCGAATCAAAAAATTGGTTTATATCTCTATGAAAACCAGCCATGGGAAATGGCAATGCTCTACTCTTGGAAGAAATACCAAGTTGCACCTATTATTGGTTTTGCTCATGCTACTGTGCCTTATTGGCATTTATATTATTATAATCATTCTAATTTTTATAAAACATTTGAGAAAAATAACTTTCCAACACCTGATTATGTTGCGCTAAATGGAGAATTTGCAATTAATAATTTTAATCTATCTGGCTTTCCTAAGGATAAAATATTTCGAGTAGAGGCATTAAGATATTTAGATGCTTTTTCAGATATCAGTATTAAAGAAGATACAAAAAAAAATAAAAAAATACTTATTGTTGGAGAAATGAATAAGGCTTCAATGGAACTAATGTTTAAAATTATTGATGATACGTATTCTTTTTTACAAAAAAATAAATATGAAATCGGATTAAAATTTCATCCTTCTAATATATTAAATTTAGATAATCATAATAAAATTTATAACATTGAAACTGCTCCTTTAGAAAACTTATTTAAAGAGTATGATATCATAATTGCTGGTAATAGCACATCTGCTGCTTTAGAGGCTTTTTTACTAAATAAAAAATTAATAATCATTTTATCTGGTTCAAATTTGAATTTAAGTCCTTTACGGGATTTATCAGAAATAGAATTCATTTCTTCAGGTAAAGATTTACAGAAAGCATTAAAAAATCACCAAGGATTTAATAAAATCAATTTCAAGTTAGAAAAATATTTGTTTTTGGATAGAAAAATACCTAAATGGCTGTCTTTAATAAATAATAAATGCCTAACTTGATTATTTAAGCTAATATAATATCAATAACTTTATTAATTAAAAAAATGCTGAGCTACTTTAAAAACAAAAAAATTCTTATAACTGGACATACTGGTTTTAAAGGTTCTTGGCTATGTTTATGGCTTAATCACCTTGGAGCACAAGTTGTTGGAGTTTCAGATGTAATTCCAACAAATCCTTCACATTTTGAGACTACGTGTTTAGAGGATAAAATAAATGATATAAGATGTGATCTTACAAATTTAAATGACTTTGAAAAAATAATTAATGAAATTGAACCTGATTTAATATTTCACTTAGCTGCACAATCTTTGGTAAGAAAATCATATACTGATCCTGTTACAACATTTAAAACTAATCTTTTTGGTACAGTTAATCTTTTAGAGTCATTAAGAAAATATAGAAAAGAGTGTAATGTAATAATTATTACAAGTGATAAATGTTATGAAAATTTAGAGTGGGAATGGGGGTACAAAGAAACTGACAAATTAGGTGGAGCAGATCCTTACAGTGCCTCAAAAGCAACTGCAGAAATAGCTATGCAATCTTATGTAAAATCTTTTTTTAAAGACAAAAACAATCATATTAAAATATGCTCAGTAAGAGCAGGAAATGTAATTGGTGGTGGAGATTGGGCAAAAGATAGAATTGTTCCAGATTTTATAAAGGCTTGGCAAGAAAACAATATAATTAAACTAAGAAACCCAAAGGCAACAAGGCCATGGCAACATGTTTTAGAACCTCTAAGTGGATATTTATTATTATCATATAAACTTTCAAAAAATAATAATTTACACGGGGAAGCTTTTAATTTTGGTCCAAATGCTAAATATGTAACTACAGTTGAGGCTTTAGTAAAAAAACTTTCATTATATCTTACTGGAAGTAAATACTTAATCGAAGAAAATGATCAATTATATGAGTCTGGTTTATTAAAATTAAATTGTGATAAAGCTATTAATGTTTTAGGTTGGAGTTCAGTCCTAGATTTTGATGAAACAATAGAATTTATTGCTGAATGGTATGATAATTACTATAAAAAATCTGTTAAAACATATGACATCACAATTAATCAAATATTAAAATATACTGATCTGGCAAAAAATAGAGGATTAGAATGGTTTTATTAAGCTTAGATAATATAAAATTAACCAAGTTATCCAAAATAAAAAATGAAAAAGGTGATATTTTTCACATTATGAAAAATTCTGATAATGGATTTATTGATTATGGGGAAGCTTATTTTTCCTGGATACTAAAAGATATGAAAAAGGGTTGGAAAAGGCACAAATGTATGACGCTTAATTTATGTGTTCCTTATGGTTGTGTAAAATTTATATTTAAAATTAATAAAGATGGTATAATCAGAGAAGAAACAATTGGAGAAGATAACTATTTTAGAATAACTGTGCCCCCAAATATTTGGTTCGCAATGATTGGAATTGGGAATCCAAGAAGCTTAATACTAAATATAGGAGATATTTTGCATGATAAAAATGAAGTTGAAAGCATGACTGAAGAGCAATTTAGTATTATAAGTAATTAATATGAAAGTTGTAATTTTAGCTGGAGGAACTGGAACAAGACTAGGTGAATATACTGATAACATACCTAAGCCAATGGTATCTATTGGAGAAAAGCCAATTATTTGGCATATAATGAAACATTATGGCAAGTACTCACATAAAGATTTTATTATCGCTCTTGGTTACAAATCTGAGGTGATAAAAAAATATTTTATTAATTATCAATTCTTAAATTCAGACTTTTCAATTAATCTCAAAAATCAAAAGATTACTACATATGATGAAGATACTGTAGATTGGAATGTATCCCTTATTAATACTGGGAACAAATCAATGACAGGAGGAAGATTAAAAAGATTAAAAAAATATATAGGAAATGAGACCTTTTTACTTACTTATGGTGATGGTTTGTCAAATGTAAATATTAATGATTTAATTTCTTTTCATAAAAAACATCGTAAAATGATTACAGTAACAGCAGTTAGACCAACAGCTAGATTTGGTGAATTAAAAATACAAGATGAGAAGGTATTTAATTTTAGTGAAAAACCACAAATTAAAGACGGATGGATAAATGGTGGTTATTTTGTAATAGAACCAAAGTTTTTAGACCTTATATCTGACGATTATACTGTTCTTGAAAAAGATCCAATGGAACAAGCAGTTAAAATGGAAGAATTAGTTGCATTTAAACATGAGGGATTTTGGCAGTGCATGGACACTAAAAGAGATAAAGAACTCTTAGAGAATTTGTTTATTAATAATCCAGAGTGGCTGCATTAAATTATAATAATGAATATCTTAATTACAGGCGGTTCTGGCTTTATTGCCGGAAGGTTAGCAAAGCATTTTTCTTTAAAATTTAAAAAAGTATTGCTTGTAACAAGAAAGAAAAATTTAAAGTTAGATTTACCTGATAATGTACAAATAAAAAATATTGATTGGGACAATCAACTAAATTTAGAAAATATTTGTGATAATATTGATATAATATTCCATACCGCAGGAATGAATGCAAAAGATTGCGAAAAAGATCCAAAAAAAGCTGATATATTTAATGGTTATAAAACTTTAAAATTGATAAAATCAGCTATAAAAAAAAATGTAAAAAAATTTATTTTCTTATCTTCTGCTCATGTTTATTCTAATCCATTGATCGGAATAATCAATGAGGATACAAAAGTTACAAATACACATCCTTATGCAACTTCAAATATACTTGCCGAAAATTTTATAATTAAAAGTATTTCAGATTCAAAGATTAATGGATATATTTTCAGATTATCAAATGTTTTTGGCGCACCTATCAATATTGGATCAGATTGTTGGCATTTAGCAATTCAAGACATCTGTTATCAGGCTATAAAAAATAAAAAAATTATATTAAATTCAAACGGATCACAAAAGAGAGACTTTCTACCTATGGAGAGCTTAAGTAATTTTTTTGAAAAAATAATTAATAACAAAATTAATTTTGATCAAAATATTATAAATCTTGGTGCAGGTCAAAGTCAAACAATTTTGGAGATGGCATCATTCATACAACTTAGAACCAAGCTAAATTATGGCTTTATTCCTAAAATTATTACAAATGAAAATGATACTAAAATCAACAAACACAATTTTATTTTTACATCTAATTTTAACCATATTTCTTCTCTTGAATTAGAAACTAATAAATATAAAGAAGTAGATGAATTATTAAATTTTTGTAAAAAAAATTTTTAAATATACATTTAAATAATTAATGCTTAAAAACTCTTCAATTTTAATAACAGGTGGAACTGGTTCATTTGGTAATTTTTTTGTTCCTCTAACTTTAAAAAAATATAATCCAAAAAGAATTATTATTTTTTCTAGAGATGAAATGAAGCAATGGGAAATGGCAAAAAAATTCAAAAATGATAAAAGAGTTAGATTCTTTATAGGAGACGTAAGAGACAAAAATAGATTGAATAGAGCTCTCAAAAATGTAGATTATGTTGTTCACGCAGCTGCAACTAAAATTGTCCCAACAGCTGAATATAATCCTTTTGAATGCATAAAGACAAATATTAATGGTGCAGTAAATGTTATAGATTCTTCAATAGATCAAGGTGTCAAAAAAGTAGTTGCACTATCTACAGATAAAGCTTGTAACCCGGTAAACTTGTATGGAGCAACAAAACTTGCATCAGATAAATTATTTATAGCTGGTAACTCCTATTCGGGTAAAAACTTAACTAGATTTTCAATAGTAAGATATGGAAATGTAATGGGTTCAAGAGGCTCTATAATACCATTATTGCTTGATCAAATGGTTAATAATAAATTTACTCTTACTGATAAAAGAATGACAAGATTTATGATATCTCTTGATGAAGCTGTAAATTTTGTTTGGAACACTTTTACAAATATGGTCGGGGGTGAAATTTATGTCAAAAAAATTCCATCGATGAAATTATTAGATATTGCTAAAACAATAAATAAAAATGCTAAAATAGAAATTATAGGAAAAAGGCCAGGGGAAAAACTACATGAACAAATGATTAGTTCTGATGATGCAGAATATACATATGAGTATAAAAATTATTATAAAATTTTGCCTGCAATTCATAATTGGAGCAAAGATCCATATCGTATTAAAAATGGCAAAAAGGTTAGAGAAGATTTTCTTTATAGCTCAGATACCAACAATGAGTGGATGACTACAAGTAATTTAAAAAATTGGATTAAAAATAACAAAGATAAAATTGGAAAAATATGAAAATTCCATATGGAAAACAGTCTATTTCCAATAAGGATATTTCAGTTGTTAAAAAAACACTACAATCAAATTTTCTAACGCAAGGGCCTAAAGTTAAGTTTTTTGAAAATTCAATTGCGAAATTTGTAGGTTCTAAGCATGTGGTAGCTGTTAATAGTGCTACATCTGCTTTGCATATAGCTTGTTTATCAATTGGTTTAAAAAAAGATGATTATCTGTGGACTAGCGCTAATAGCTTTGTAGCAAGCTCAAATTGCGCTTTGTATTGTGGTGCTAAAATTGATTTTATAGATATTGATATTAAAACTTATAATATTTGCCATAAAAAATTAGAAAAAAAATTAGAATATGCAAAGAAAAAAAGAATTTTGCCAAAAGTTATTGTTGTAGTTCATATCTGTGGGTTTTCTGCTCCAATGAAAGAAATTTATAAATTAAGTAAGAAGTACAAATTTAAAATTATAGAAGATGCATCTCATGCAATTGGTGGCTTGTACTTTAAAAATAAAATTGGGAGCTGTAAGTTTAGCGATATCACAGTTTTTAGTTTTCATCCTGTAAAAATCATCACTACCGCAGAGGGAGGAGCTGCAATTACCAACAATAGTAAAATAGCAAGCAATCTTAGACTTTATGCCGATCATGGTGTTGCAAGAAATAAGAACAAAAGTAAATTTAAAGGTAAAGAGTTGTGGAATTTTGATCAAATAAAATTGGGATATAATTACCGAATGAATGAAATTCAAGCAGCTCTTGGATTAAGTCAGTTAAAAAAAATTAATTCATTTTTGAGAATAAGAAACACAATTGCAAATAGATATAATCGAGAATTGAAGAATTTACCTATTATACTTCCTAATATGGATAGTAATATTTATTCTAGCTTTCATCTTTATGTAATTTTAGTAAAAAATACCAGAGAACATAAAAAATTATTTAATTATTTGATTATGAAAAAAATTATAGTCAATTTGCATTATATTCCAATATATAGACATTCTTTTTATAAATCATTGGGTTTCAAAAAAGGCTATTGCCCTAGTGCTGAGGATTATTATAGTAGAGCTATTTCACTTCCCATATATCCAAACATTAAAAATGCTGAGCAGAAATACGTTATCAATTGTATAAAAGATTATTTTAAATAATTTTTAATGAACAAAATTATTATTATACAAGCTAGGATGAATTCTAAAAGATTGCCAGGAAAGGTAATGCTACCAATTTGCAAAATACCTCAAGCTTTATTAACTTATAAAAGAGCAATAAATTCAGGTTTGAAAGCAATAATTGCTACTTCAAATCACAAGTCTGATCAAATTTTTTCAGATATACTTTCGAAAAATGACATTAATCATTTTAGAGGCAATTTAAATAACCCATTAAAAAGAATTGTTAACTGTCTTGCAAAATATAAATCTAACACTATAGTTGTAAGACTAACAGCTGATAATGTATTTCCAGATGGAATTTTAATTGAAGAATTGATAGATGATTTTATACAAAGATCCTTAAAATATTTGACTACAAATGACAGTGAATCAGGTCTTCCAAAAGGTTTAAGTATTGAGATAACAAGATTAAAATATCTTAGAGAAGCAGATAATAAAGCTAAAACTAAATTCGAAAAAGAGCATGTTACACCTTTTATAATTAATAAATATGGAAAAAATATTTTCACAAAATATAAATCGTTAAACGCTTCAAACTATAATTGTACTATTGATAAATTTGATGAATATATTTTTATAAGTAGATTGCTCAACAGACAAAGAAATATAGTTAATGTTTCTTCTATTTATCTTACAAAAAAATTAATAAAAGTAACTAATAAAAATAATAATCTAAAAAATATAAATAAAGTTATTTTAGGTGGTGCTCAATTAGGAATGAAATATGGTATTACAAATAAAAAAAAGTTACCAAAAAATACTATAACCAAAATTATTAAATATTTAATAAATAATGGACTAAAATTTGTAGATACTGCTTACTCTTATGGTGATAGTGAGGCCATAATTGGATCTTTTAATAATAAAAATAATTATAAGTTACAAGTAATAACAAAATTAAAAAAAATTAAAAATTTACAAAATACAAATGAATTATTTTTAAAAAAAACAATTCAAAACAGTATTTATAATTCTTGTAAAAGTTTAAAAGTTAAAAAATTAAATGTAATTTTAATTCATGATTATGAGGATATACTTATAAAAAATAAGTATGTTTTAAAATGTTTACTAAACTTAAAGAAAGAAGGTATAATTGAAAATATCGGGGTTTCTGTGCAAAATCCTAAAGAATTAGAACAATGTTTAAAAAATAAAAGTGTAAGTTATATACAATTACCGTTTAATATAATTGATCATAGATGGAGTAAATATATAAATAAGATAATGGAAATAAAAAAAAATAGAAATTTAATTATTCATTCTAGAAGCATATTTCTTCAAGGACTTTTATTGACAAAACAAAGGAGGTATTGGAAAAGAGCATTCGTAGATGATAATAAAGAAATATTTTTAAAACTAAGTAAAATTTGTAAAAAGTTAGGAATAGAATCTATTAATGAATTATGTATCAGATATTCCTTATCTCAAAAATGGATAGACAAAGTTATTGTAGGAATGTCTAAAATGTCTCATGCTAAAAAAAATTTAAAATTTATAAATAAACTTAATCTGTCGAAAAAGTCTATTGATTATATAAATAAAAATAAACCACGAGTTCCTACCGATACTTTAAATCCAGCACTATGGTTAAAAAATTAAAATGGAAGGCTTACAAAAATTATTTTCACTTAAAAATAAAAATGTATTGATTACTGGCTCAACAGGATATCTTGGCTCTTTCATATCTAAATTTCTTGCTGATAGTAAAGCAAATGTTTTCTTGCAGGGAAAAGATAAAGTTAAAGTTGCTCATTTATATAAAAAATTAAAAAATAAAAATTGTTCTGTTACTCCGCTAGTATTTGATCTTCTAGATGAAGAAGAAATGAAAAATGTAATAAATATTAAATTAAAAAATAATATAAATGTAGTAGTAAATAATGCTTACTCAGGCTCATCAGGTACTACTTTAAATTCTAATAGTAATGATTTTCGAAATAGTTATGAAATCACTATGGTGGCTACTAATAATTTAGTAAAAATTTTATACCCTCAATTAATAAAATCAAAAAAAAAATTTGGAGATGCATCAATCATTAATATTTCTTCAATTTATGGTTTGTTAAGCCCTGATCTAGGAATATACAGTAATTTAAATAAAGCAAACCCACCTTACTATGGAGCAGCAAAAGCTGCACTAATACAATATACAAAATATACTGCTTGCGAATTTGCTAAAGATGGTATCAGAGTAAATAGTATTTCACCTGGCGCTTTTCCATCACCTAAATTCCAAAAAATTCATCCAAATACTGTAAAAAAGTTAAAAAGTAAAATTCCTTTGAAAAGAATTGGTAAACCAGAAGATATAATAGGTCCGTTAATGTATCTTGCCACTTCATCTTCTAAATATGTTACAGGCACAAATATTATTGTAGATGGGGGTTATTCAACTTGGTAAATCAAAATTATTAATAATGTATGCAGTTAGTCAGTGTAATTATAAATTGTTATAATGGGGAAAAATTTTTAAAAGAAGCAATAGACTCAGTTTATAATCAAACTTATCAAAATTGGGAAATAATATTTTGGGATAATGCATCTACAGATAATAGCTCCCTTATTGCTAAATCGTATGACAGGCGTCTAAAGTACTTCAAATCAAATATTAATACAAGTATTGGGGAAGCAAGATATTCAGCAATTACAAAAGCTAAAGGCAACTATATATGTTTTCTTGATTGTGATGATGTATTTGTTGCAACAAAATTGGAAATACAAATAAATCAAATGCACGAAACTAATTTCTTGATGAGTTATGGCTCATCTTTAATAATTAATGAAAATGGAAAAATTTTAAAAAAATTTAAAGTTAAAAATAATAATGGTTACATATTTCATAAATTATTAAATTACTATGAGATTCAATTTCAAAGCATTATGATTAATAGATCTATAATTGATAAACAAAAAATTCAATTTACAAAAAGTTTATTATACACACCTGATTATGATTTTTGTATGAAAATTTGCGCTAAAAATAAAATACTTGTTATAAAAGATATTTTGATAAAGTATAGAAAAGTCAAGAATTCACTTAGTATGAAAAGTTTAAATTTAGTATACGATGAAAATAAATATGCTCTTGATTATTTGTGTAATAAATTTCCAGATTTATATAAAAAATATTTAAATTATTTTAAATTAGCTTATTCAAAGCTATATTACTATAAATCTATTCCATATATTTTTAACAATGACTATAAAAACGCAAAAATATATATCAAGAAAACTGAATGGAAAAAAATTCAATATTTAATTTTATATATTTTACTATTTTTAAATATACCTTCTAAATACATATTAAGGATTATTAATAGATAATATGAATCTATCTAAAAATAACAATGATTTAATTATTGGCATAATAGGCCTAGGGTATGTTGGTTTGCCATTAGCCATTGAATTTGGAAAAAAATTTAAAACAATTGGATTTGATATAAAAAAAGAAAGAATTAAAAACCTATCTTTAAGTATAGATACCACATCAGAAGTAAATGAAGTTAATTTTAAAAAAGCAAAATACTTGAAATTTTCAAACAATAGTTATGATCTCATTAATTGTAATATTTATATTATAACTGTACCTACTCCAATTTATAACAATAAAAAACCTGATTTAAGATATATTAAAAAAGCATCAGTTATAGTTGGTAAATTCTTAAAAAAAAATGATATTGTAATATATGAATCAACCGTATACCCTGGTTTAACTGAGGAGGTGTGTGTTCCAATATTAATCAATGAGTCAAATTTAAAATATAATAAAGATTTTTTCTGTGGTTATAGTCCAGAAAGAATTAATCCAGGTGATAAAAAATATAATTTAAAAAATATAATTAAAGTAGTTGCCGGTTCAAACAAGTCTACCACTATAAAAATTAAGAATTTATATAACTCAATTATTAGTGCAGGTATATTCGTAGCAAAAGACATAAAAACAGCTGAAGCAGCTAAAGTAATAGAAAACACTCAAAGAGATATTAATATAGCATTAGTCAATGAAATTGCTTTAAT
Source organism: uncultured Alphaproteobacteria bacterium (assembly GCA_902623545.1). GTDB lineage: Bacteria > Pseudomonadota > Alphaproteobacteria > HIMB59 > CACPNW01. Next base: position 19,596 of record CACNUI010000005.1, read on the forward strand.
ATGTAAAAAATTAGGTATTAAAAGCAAAGATGTATTCGAAGCAGCCTCAACAAAATGGAATTTTTTAAATTTTAAACCTGGAATAGTTGGTGGACACTGTATTGGAGTTGACCCATATTACTTGACTCATAAAGCAAATCTTGTTGGATTTAATCCAAAAATGATTCTTTCTGGCAGAGCTTTAAATGATAGCATGCCTAAATATATTTTTAGAGAAATTAAAAAGATTATGTTAAAAAAGAATATCATAATAAAAAATTCTAAAGTTTTAATTTTAGGATTAACTTTTAAAGAAAACTGTAATGATGTAAGAAACACAAAAGTTTTTGAAATTGGCAATCATTTTATTAAATCTGGTGCAAAAATAAATTACTACGACCCTTGGGTTTCGAAAAAAGATTTAAATAATTTAAATAAAAAAAGACTAATTAATATAATTCCAAATAATTATTATGACTGTATAATTATTGCAGTTTCACATAACGAATTTAAAAAATATTCTTTAAAATCACTTAAAAAAATGTGTAAAAAAAATAATGTTATTTATGATATTAAAAATTTTTTAAAAGATAATAAAGTTGATGGACAATTATAATTAGTATGAATTTATAATGTGTGGCTTTGCAGGTTTTATTGATAACTCTAATAACAACTTAGATTACAAATCAATTTTAAAAAATTTAGGTGATAGCATCAATCATAGAGGGCCAGATGACAGTGGCATTTGGTTTGATCCAAACTTTAATCTAGGCTTAACACATAGAAGGCTATCTATAGTTGACCTTACAAATAATGCCAATCAACCAATGGTTAGCAAGTCTAACGAATATGTATTAGTATATAATGGTGAAATATATAATCATTATGAAATTCGAAAAAAATTAAATAATGAAGGTAATAATATAAATTGGAAAGGAAGTGGTGATACTGAGACTCTATTCAATGCTCTAATTTGTTGGGGTATTAAAAAAACTCTTGAAGAATGTCATGGAATGTTTTCCTTTGCTTTTTGGAATGCTCAAAAAAAAATAATATCTATAGCTAGAGATAGATTTGGTGAAAAACCTCTATATTATGGATTCAACCAAAAAAATCAAAAAAAAATATTTTTATTTGCATCAGAATTAAAAGCATTCGATAGCTTAAATGAATTTGATAATTTGATAAATAAAGAAGCTCTAAGTAAATATTTTAAATATGGTAATGTACCAGCTCCACTCAGTATTTATTCAAACATATCAAAATTGAAACCCGGTACAATCGCAAATATATCAGTTGAAAATTTAAAAATTGAAATTGAAGAATACTGGTCAATAAATCAATCAATAATTTCTAATAAAAATTCAATTAATAATATTTCAATATCAGAGGCAGTAGATACAACTGAAACTTTATTAAAAGAAGTGTTATCAAATCAAATGATAGCTGATGTCAATTTAGGTGCTTTTTTATCAGGAGGGATAGATTCTTCATTAATCGTTAGTTTGATGCAATCAATTTCGAATGAACCTATTAAAACCTTTTCTATAGGATTCAATGAAAGGAAACTAAATGAAGCTGCTTTTTCAAAAAAAATTGCAAAGCATCTAGGCACAAGCCACACAGAACTGTATGTAACTAAAGATAATTTATTAAATACAGTTCCTCTAATTAAAAATATATATGATGAACCATTTGCAGACTCATCACAAATTCCTACTTATTTAATTAGTAAGTTGGCAAAAGAGCATGTAAAAGTAGCGCTTAGTGGGGACGGAGGTGATGAAATATTTGGCGGGTACAATAGATATATTTTTATTCAAAAATATTGGAAAACCATTTCATATTTTCCAATTTCAGTGAGAAATATAATTTATGAAATTTATAAATTAATTCCAATATTTTTATTTGAACTTATTCTTAATAAAATTTTGAGAATGGATATTTATAACATTGAAAGTAGTTTGAACAAAGTTTTTGAAATTTTAAAATCTAATAACATAAATCAAGCATATTCTAATTTAATTTCTATTTTTTTAAAATCCAGTGATATTATTCAAGATATAAATAATCCATCGATCGATGATATTGTTTTATCTGATGATTTTAATAACTCCGAATTAATGATGATAGAAGATTCAAAAAATTATTTACCAAATGATATATTGACCAAAGTTGACAGGGCTTCTATGTCCGTAAGCTTAGAGACAAGAATTCCTTTTCTAGATCATAAAGTTTTTGAACATGCATGGTCCTTACCTTATCATTTTAAGATAAGAAAAATAAAGGGTAAATTTGACAACAAACATATACTTAAGAAAATTTTGTCTAAATATTTACCAAAAGAATTAATAAAAAAGAAAAAAATGGGATTTGCAATTCCATTATCTTCTTGGTTAAGGAATGAGCTAAGGGATTGGTCTGAAGATTTAATAGATGAAAAAAAAATTAAAATTCAAGGATATTTAAACCATAAATTAGTAAAAAATATGTGGAGTGATTTTATTAATGGAAAAAAAATATATGATAACAAAATTTGGTCAATTTTAATGTTTCAATCATGGTTGGAAAGATAATTCATGAACAAAAAAATTTTATTTGTTGTAAATGAATTGAATTTTTTTCTTAGTCACAGATTATCAATAGCAAAAGAAGCTTCAAAAAAGGGGTATTTAGTCCATTTGGCTATTGAAAACAAAAAACTTACTAAAGTTGAAAATGAACACCTAAAAGATTTTCAAATTCACAATTACCATGTATCAAGATCAAATCTTAATGTTATTTTTGAGATATATACATTTATTTCTTTGTTTTTACTAATAAAGAGAATTAATCCTCAACTAGTTCATCTTATAACCATGAAACCAATAATTTATGGTGGAATAATTAATAGAATTTTAAATATTAAATCTCAAGTTATATCAGTTACCGGTATGGGTTACATTTTTATAAATAAAAAAAAACTAAGAATTAAATTACTAAATTTTGTAGTAAAAAATCTTTTAAAATTTGCAATAAATCATAAAAACCAAAAAATAATAGTTCAAAATAATAGTGATTTACATGAATTCTTAAGAATAAAAAAAATTTCTAATAAAAATTTTATTCTAATTCCAGGCTCAGGAGTTAATTTAAACTTATTTAATTATGTTCCTGAAAATGAAAAAAATAATTTAATAATTATGGTTTGTAGATTATTAAAAGATAAAGGTGTCTATGAATTTATAGAAGCAGAAAAAAAAATACGAAATAAAAATATCAAAGCAAGATTCTGGTTAGTAGGTAATATAGATCCATCAAATCCCTCATCACTAAGCTCAAAAGATATTGAAAAGATAAAAGAGGATTCAAAAGTAAAGTTTTTGGGTTTTAGAAAAGATATTTCAAGACTATATAAATATTCAAACATTGCTGTTCTCACATCATATAGAGAAGGTTTCCCAAAATCTTTAATTGAAGCATCAGCTTGTGGAAGGCCAATTATTACTACTGATGTACCTGGATGCAGAGATTCAATCATTAATAATGTAACTGGAATTTTAATAAATAAAAAAAACTCTCAACAACTTTGTGATGCAATTGAACTACTTCTTAAAAACGATACTTTACGTAAAAAAATGGGATATCAGGCAAGAATTAATGCAGAAAATAACTATAATATTAATGATGTTATCACAAAACACATGGAAATTTATAATAACTTAATTAATTTATGATTATTTCTATAACTGGTTCATCTGGCTTTATTGGAAAAGAGTTATCATCATATCTTGCCAAAAAAAAATATAAAATTAATAAAATAATAAGCAAAAAGAATAACAATTATACTGAAAATTTTAAATTAAGTAATTATTTTGAAGAAAAAAGTTTAGATAAAATACTTGATGTTACAGATGTATTGATACATTGTATGGGTGCTTCAGCAGATAATAAAAAAAATAAAAATCACTTTAACAATATTAATTATATGGTAACAAAAAAATTAGCAGAAAAATGTGCAAATAATAATGTTAAAAGATTTATATTTTTAAGTTCAATTAAAGTATTTGGTGAAACATGTTTAATTAACAAGCCTTATACAACATATTCTGCGCCAAATCCTTATTCTAAATATGGAATATCAAAATTTAATGCAGAAAAAGCATTAGTAGAAATTTCAAAAACATCAAATTTAGAAGTTATTATTATTAGATGTCCTTTAGTTTACAGTGATAAATTAAGTGGAAACTTACTAGCATTGAGTAAAATAATTAAGTTGAGCATACCACTACCACTTGGTGGTATAAAAAATAAAAGATCTTTTTTAGGTATTGATAATTTAACAAATTTTATAGAATTATGTGTAGATTACAAAAAAACTTTAATAAAACAAAATGAAACATTATCACTTTCTGATAATGAAATAATTTCTACAACTGAATTAATCCAAAAACTGTCATATTCATTAAACAAGAAAATAAAAATGTTCTCATTGCCTATAATTATTTTTAAAATATTATTTTATTTATTTAATAAAAATGATTCATATAATAGTTTATTTAAAAATTTATATGTTAATTGCTCAAAAGCTCAAAGTTTATTTGGGTGGAGTCCTAAAATAACAATGGAACAACAGTTAGCTAAAAATAAGTTAGATTAATGCTTAGAATATACGATGTAATATTTTCTCTTTTAGGTTTAATTATTACTTTACCTATTTTTTTATTATTTTTTTTATTTTCTTTTTATCAAGAAGGCTCTTTTATTTTTAAGCAGAAAAGAGTTGGTTACAAAAATAAAACTTTCTATTTATTAAAAATTAGAACTATGAAAACGACAACTAAAAATATTCCAACTCATGAACTAAATAAAAAAACATTTTATTTTCATGGTTCTTTTCTTAGAAAGACAAAGTTAGATGAATTACCACAGCTAATTAATGTACTTAAGGGTGAGATGAGTTTAGTTGGACCAAGACCATGTTTATTAACTCAAACTGAGTTAATAAATGAAAGAAATAAATTTAAGATTTACTTATACAAACCTGGTATAACAGGATTATCTCAATTAAGAAAAATTGATATGTCTAATCCGAAAATACTGGCTAAAAGTGATTTTGAGATGATTAATAATTACAATTTTTCTAGTTATTTTAAATATATAATTTTGACTGTATTTGGATCTGGTTATGGTGATAGAATTAATAAACAAATGAAAAAAAAATGAACACTATTATCAGAAAATTAATTAAGCTGCCTATTTCAGTTAAGTATTTAATAATATTTACTAATGATATCTTTATTATATTATTTTCATTTTGGGCCTCATTTTCATTGAGATTAAGTTATTTTTATAATCCGTTTAATGGCTCAGCTATTTATAGAGAGTATCTACCATACTTTTTTTCTGATTTTTTTATTTATCAAAAGTTATTTGATATTGTATTGATCTATTTACTAGCTCCATTAATATTTATACCAATATCTATTTATTTTGGATTAGGATCAGTAGTTATAAGGTTCATTAGTTACAAAGGTGTATCATCTATTGTAAAAACAGTATTTTTATATTCATTAATACTGGGTTTTATAGTTCATACTTTAAATATTGATGGAATACCAAGATCAATTGTCATTATAAATTTTTTTATTTCCTGTTTGGTAATAATTTTTTCAAGATATGCCATGAGGTTTATCTTAAGAAAATCAGATTTTAATCTTATTTTTTTTAACAGATCAAATACAAATAGGAAAGCTGCAATAGTAGGGGCAAATCAAAATGGAAAAAATCTAGTTGAAAGTATATCATATTTAGAAAATTATAATATTTATTGTTTTTTTGATAATGACAAAAAAATTATTGGAAGAAAAATATTTGATCTTCCTGTTCTAGATTTGGCTAATTTGGAATATTTAATTCAAAAAGAAAAGATTACAGATATATTTTTATCAATATCAAGAAGCGATCAAAAATTTAGAAAAAAAGTTATTAGCTCCTTAAGCAATGTAAGTGTTAGAGTTAGGTCAATTCCAGATTTCTTTGATTTATCTGATAATAAAATTCGATTTGAGGATCTTCAAGAACTTGATATCAATGATTTGCTAGCAAGAGAAACAGTGCAATTAAATTTTGAACAAATAAATAAAAAATTATTAAATAAAGTAATCTTAATAACAGGAGCAGGTGGTAGCATAGGAAGCGAACTTTGTAGACAGATAGTTTTATATCAGCCAAAAAAAATAATTTTATTCGAGCAATCTGAATATTATTTGTATGAAATACAAAATAACCTTCAAAAATTAATTAATAAATTGCAATCAAATGAAGATATAATTAAAAAAAATTTAATCGAAATAGTTCCAGTTTTAGGCTCTATACAAGATTATAAGTTGTTAGAAACAATATTTAATTTGTATAATCCAGAAATTGTTTATCATGCTGCTGCATACAAACATGTCCCAATAGTTGAAAAAAATGTATCTGAAGGATTAAAAAATAATATATTTGGTAGTTTGAATGTTGCTTTAGCTGCTATTAAATTCAATGTTCAAGATTTTGTATTGATTAGTACAGACAAAGCCGTGAGACCTACAAATATGATGGGGGCATCAAAGAGATTCGCAGAATTAATTCTTCAGTCATTATCTTATGAAAAAAAAATAACATTTAGTAATAATTTAATAAGTTTAAATAATATAAATAATACAAACTTTTGTATTGTTAGATTTGGAAATGTTTTGGGCTCCTCTGGATCTGTTGTTCCATTATTTAAAAATCAAATTAAAAATGGAGGTCCTTTAACTGTAACCCATCCTGAAGTAACTAGGTATTTTATGTCTATTGATGAAGCAGCGAAATTAGTTATTCAATCTACATGTATAAATAAAAATAAAGAAATTGCAGAAATTTTTGTATTAGACATGGGTGAGCCAGTAAAAATATATGATTTAGCAATAAAAATGATTAAATACTCAGGCTTAACTATAAAAGATCAAAATAATCCCGATGGAGATATTGAAATAAAAATTATTGGCTTGAGAAGCGCAGAAAAACTTTATGAAGAACTGTTAATAGGAAATAGCCCTATAAATACTAGTCATAATAAAATCTTTAAAGCAAGAGAAAATTTTATAGAATGGAATATATTAAAGGTTAAATTATCTGAACTTGCAAATAATATTAATTTAAACAATACTAATGAAATTTATAAGATTTTAAAAAACCTTGTAAATGGTTATAATCCAAAGGTTTGATATATATAAAATATATTTATTTACTTAATTATATAATGAATTTACAAACCAATTTATAACCAATATATATTCAAATAAAATGACCACACAAATTCAAAAACCTGAAACAAGTCAATTTGATATATTAGACATAATACATATCGTATTCTTAAAAAAATGGATTATGATATCAATTGTAATTTTATCTACTTTGCTTGGAGCATTAATATATGCTATTTATCCTCAAAGTTATAAAGGTGAATTGATTATTAAGCTTCTCAATGAGGAAGATAATCATAAATATATTGTAATAACATCATTATTTAAAATACTAAAATCTACAAATGATGTGGAATTTCATGGTGAAGATCAAACAAATGAAAATACATTAAGTAATTCTTACTTAGCAAATTATTTTATAAATAAATTTAATGCAAAAATCGAGCTTAGAGAAAATATTTTAAAATATTCGAATGATATAATTAATAGAGGTGATTATTCTTCTATGGATGAAGAAGAATATACGTACTCAATATCGCAAAATTATAATATTAGAAAATCTGATAATGATAACTATTTTGTACTTGATTTTGTTACTCAAGATATAGATGAGTCAGAATTAATAATAATTAATACCTTTAAAAATATAGAAGAAAATATCAGATCAAATTATATTAAAGAAATCGAAGCTTATAAAGATATGCTATTGTTTAAATTTAAAGGTGAAAATACTTTACAAAAATTACAAAATAGATCTTCAATTTTATATAAATTATTAGAGTTTAATCGAGACTTTGATATAAATAATGATGAGGATATTCAAAATAATATTGATATTATTTTAAAAATTATTGGTGATTTTGATAAATTATCAATTCAATCAGTAGAAAAAGTATATAAAAAACTTTTACAAGATCCGATAATCAATACATCTGGTAATTTTAAAGCTGTTAATTATGATATAAACTTAACAACTTATACAACAACAAAAAAATATGACTTATTTTTAATTATTTCAATAGCTTTTGGATTGCTTGCTTCTATTTTATATATTTTTATCATTATAATTTCAAAATTTTATAAAACAAAAAAATTTACAGATTAATTAATGCTTAATATTATATTAAGTTTTCTTTTTATTCTTTTCCCACTTTCACTTGTTGGAGGTGTATTTTTCTCTAATTCAATTATTTCAATCTTGGCGTTATATGGTTTATATCAATCTCTAAAAAAAAAAAATTGGTTCATCTATAAAGACCTAATAATTAAATTTTTTATTTTTTTCTATATTTATATTTTATTGAGATCTCTATATAGCATAGATCCATTTTTTTCCCTTGAATCTTCATTAACTTACATTCGCTATCTTTTTTTTGCGTTAGCAGTATTTTTTTTAATAAAAGAAAACAAAAAAATTTTAAAATATTTTACAATTTCTTTATCAATAGTTCTTTTGTTAGTATGTTTAGATTCTTTTTATCAATATTTTTTTGGAGTAAATATTCTTGGATTACCACAACAAGATCCTGTAAGGGTTAGTAGTTTTTTTGGTAAAGAATTAGTATTAGGAAGTTTTGTATCAAGATTAATGCCTTTATCTATTATATTTTTAGTAATATTTTTAGATACAAAAAAAATTTTAAATAAGTTCTTAATAGTTTTATTTATAATTATACTTGCTACAACAGTATTTATTTCTGGTGAAAGGACTGCTCTATTTTACTTTATTTTATCAACAGTTATAAGTATTATATTGGTCACAAAAGTTAGAATATTTTATTTATCCTCAATAATAATTCTTATATCTTTTGCAATAATTGCTTTTACTATTAATCCAAACTTTAAATCAAGAATGATTAATGAAACAATTAACCAAATGAACATAAGTTCAAATCTTCAAAATGTAAAAGTTTTTTCTGAGCATCATGAACGATTATATTCGTCTGCTATAAAGATGTTTCAGCATAATCCATTTTTTGGACACGGACCTAAAACATTTAGAATTTTATGCAAAGAACCAGAGTTTAATCCAGGAGCTTGTTCTACACATCCACACAATACCTACCTTCAATCACTAGCTGAAATTGGAATTTTCGGAACTTTTTTTATTATTTTATTTTTATTATATATTTCAATAAATTTAATAAAAAAATTAATAAATACTTATTTTTTCCGTAAAGTACAAATTGATGACTCACTAAAAATAACTTTACTAATATGTATGTTAATTTCAATATGGCCTTTAAGTCCATCAGCCAATTTTTTTGCAAGTTGGATAAATGGTTTTTATTATTTACCTTTAGGTTTTTACTTTTATGAAAAATTTCAAAACGATAGCAAATAAATGAATCAACTGTCTATTGTGATACCAATCTATAATGAAAAAGAAAATATAAAATATTTATTTAATGAATTTAAACAATATAAAATTTATGAAATTGTAGACGAAGTTATTTATATTGATGATTGTAGTACAGACGGCAGTCTTGTTGAATTAAATTTGATTAAAAAAAAGTATTCAAAAGTAATTGTTTTGCGTCACTTAAGAAATTTTGGACAAAGTAAATGTCTTCATACTGGCATTAATCATACTAAATCCTCAACAATAATAACAATAGATGGTGATGGCCAAAATAATCCTAGAGATATTTCTAAACTTATAAAATTATATTTCTCTAATAATGAAATTTCATTAGTTGGAGGTATACGACATAAAAGAAAAGATAATTTAGTAAAAATTTTTTCATCTAAAATAGCAAACAATTTTAGAAAACTCATTCTTGATGATGATTGTAATGATACAGGATGTTCTTTAAAAATTTTTGATAGAAAAGAATTTTTAAAAATACCTTATTTTAATGGTATGCATAGATTTCTACCCGCTCTTTTTAAAGGATTAGGGAAAAAAACAAAATTTATAAATGTTGATCATAGGGCAAGGATTTATGGAACTTCAAAATATGGAACACTTAAAAGATTATTTTATGGTATTATAGATATTATAAGGGTACTAATCATAATTAAGAAATTCAATAATATTCAAAATAAATGAAACATAATTTAAAAATTGTAAAATTGAATACAAATTCATTCAACCGTTATTATATCCACTCAATACTTAAAAATTATTGCATAAAATCCATAAACTTAACTAAAATATCTATACGAATTGTATTAATATGTTTATGTATTTTTGAAATAAAATATATAGAACTCAATTTTAAATGAACAAGGATATACTAATTACCGGTGGCGCCGGATTTATTGGAAGATATTTGTCAGATCTTTACCTTTCAAAAGGTTATAATGTTGTAATAATTGATAATTTATCTACTGGAAATATAAAAAATATTAATTTTCTAAAAAAAAAATATTTAAACACAAAAAATAAAATAAAATTTGTACGTTCAAGTGTAGAAAAATATAAATTATTAAAAAATGAAATCAAAAAAACTTCATTAGTAATTCATTTGGCCGCAGCAGTAGGTGTAAAGACAATTTTGGATAAACCAATACAAAGTATGAAATCTAATTTAAAAGCTACAGAAGCAGTTTTAGAAAGTTGTAAATTATTTAAAAAGCCTATCTTTTTTGCATCAACTTCAGAAGTATATGGAAAATCTAATAAAAAATCTTTTGTTGAAGATGGTGATGTCGTTTATGGTTCATCAAAAAAAATTAGATGGTCATACGCTACTACTAAATTACTAGATGAATTCATGGTATTAAGTTACTTTAATGAATACAAATTACCAGTTGTTGTAGGCAGATTATTTAATACAGTAGGTAAATTCCAAAGTAGTAGTTATGGTATGGTAATTCCTAGATTTGTAAATCAAGCAATAAACAATCAAGACATTACAGTGCATGGTACAGGTAAACAGTCAAGAACATTTACAGATGTTGAAGAAGTTTGTGAGTGTATCTTTTTATTAATGAGTAAAAAAAAATCTTATGGTCAAGTTATAAATATTGGTGGACAAAAAGCTATCTCAATAATTAACTTAGCAAAAAAAATAGTAAATTTGACTAAGTCAAAATCAAAAATTAAAAAAATACCATATAAAAAAGCTTATTCCTCTATATATGAAGACATGAATTTCAGGCATCCATCAACAACAAAACTTTTTAAATTAATTAATAAAACTCCTAGATTAAATATTGACCAAATTTTAAAAAAAATAATTTTTAATTAAAGTGTATTTTTTTAATAATATTACACTTTCATTATTCTTCATTTTTATTATTCACATATTTATATTTAGTTTAAATCTTAAAAGATTTTTTATCAAATCTAATAATTTAGGAAGATGGTCAGATCATAAAGCATATTTAATTGGAGGTATTATATTTTTATCTTTCTTAATTTATTTCACAACTCTTTCATATTTAAATTTTGCTGTTTTTTTTTTAGATTTTTATGAATTATTTATATTATTTATTTTTTTTCTAATTGGGTTTTACGATGATAAATTTAATTTAGATGGTAAGTACAAGATTCTAATATATTTATTCATAATAATTTTTCTAAATTTCTATTACACAGATAATCGTTATTTATTTACTAATTTATTAACAATATTTATTTTATTAGTAATATTTATTTCAATAAATATTATTGATAATATGGATGGAATTTTTTCATCCTTCTTTTTTATAGTAATATGCTCTTTTGTATCATTGGTTTATAACAACTCTAATTTAATTATAATCTCAGGGCTGCTTTCAATAATTTTAATTAATTTATATTTTATGTATATTAATATATTTAAAGATAAAAATTATCTAGGTGATTCAGGATCATATTTGTTATCAGGATTCATTATTATACTTTATTTAAAATTTAAATATTTAATAGAATTAAATTCTTACAGTATTAACTATTTGATTTTGTTATTTGTTACTTTTGCTTATCCAATATATGACTTTGTATACGTATGTTTTTACAGAATCTTAAATAAAAAATCACCATTTTCTGGAGGAATTGATCATACTTCACATTTCTTTTCCAAATATTTTAATTCTGATTCTAAAAGTTTAATTTTTATTTGTGGTATAAATTTAATTTATATTGTTTCAAATTATTTTCTTATTTTAAATAAATATAACTATTATTATAATATTTGTTTACTTTTGATATTTTATGCATTTTTATCTATTTTAATATTTAAATTTAAATCAAAATGATTCCATTAGAAAAACTATATTTGTATAAAGGAAAAAAACTTGTTTAATTTAATTTCAGATCTTTCTAATACTGAAATTTTTTTTCTTATAATAGGTTTTGTAGGGCAAGGTTTGTTTGCATCAAGGTTCATTATTCAGTGGATATATTCTGAAAGAGTTGGAAAAAGTTCTATCCCAGTTGTTTTTTGGTATTTAAGTATTTTTGGTGGCTTAGGTCTTTTAACATATGCAATTTTTCGCCAAGATCCTGTAATTATTGTTGGCCAAACATTTGGAATTTTTATATATGTTAGAAATCTTTATTTAATTTATAAAAAAAAAAATGAAAAAGATTAAAAATTATATTAATGGCAATATAATCACCACTTCAAAAGATTTTCTTCCAATCTTTGATCCCTCTAAAGGTGAAAAAATAGGTGAGGTTGTCAATTCAAATAGTCATGATTTTGATGATGTAATTAAAAGTTCAGAAAATGCTTTTAATGAATGGTCAAGGTATACTCCACTAAAACGCTCTAGAGTTTTATCGAAATATAAAGAAATTATAGAAAAAAATATTACTGAACTTGCCAAAACAATATCTGAAGAGCATGGTAAAACATTAGATGATGCAAAAGGATCAGTTATAAGAGGGCTAGAAGTCGTAGAATTTGCATGTGGAATTCCACATTTATTAAAAGGTGAATTTTCGCAAAATGTAGGGACGGATATAGATTCATGGTCAATTAGACAGCCATTAGGTATTACCGCAGGTATTACACCATTTAATTTTCCTGCTATGGTACCAATGTGGATGTACCCTTTATCTATTGCATGTGGCAACTCATTTATTTTAAAACCTTCAGAAAAAGATCCTTCATGTAGTTTAAAGCTAGCTGAATTTTTTTCTGATGCAGGACTTCCAGATGGTGTTTTTAATGTAATAAATGGTGATAAACATGTTGTAAATAAGATATTAGAAAATGAAAAAATATCATCTATAAGTTTTGTTGGCTCGACTCCCGTAGCAAAGTATATTTATGAAACGTCATCTAAATTTGGCAAACGTGTCCAAGCCCTTGGAGGTGCTAAAAATCATCTTATAGTTATGCCAGATGCAAATTTAGATCAAGCTGTAGATGGAATAATGGGTGCAGCTTTTGGTTCAGCAGGAGAACGTTGCATGGCTGTTTCTGTTGCTGTTGCAGTTGGCGATATTGGAGATAAATTAGTAGATCAAATAAATGACAAGGCACAATCACTTAAAGTTGCTCCATGGACAGATGATCAAGCTCAAATGGGCCCTGTTATATCTAAAGAACATAAAGATAAAATAGAATCCTATATAGACTCTGGCGTAAATGAAGGTGCAAAATTAATTTTAGATGGAAGAAATTTAAAAATACAAGGTTATGAAAATGGTTATTTTGTTGGACCAACAATATTTGATAGTGTTACAAAAGAAATGCAAATTTATAAAAATGAAATTTTTGGACCAGTTTTATCAGTAGTCAGAGCATCAAATTATGAAGAAGCTTTAGATTTAGTTAATGAACATCAATTTGGGAATGGCACAAGTATATACACTTCAGACGGTGAGATTTCTAGAAACTTTACTACAAATTCTAAAATAGGTATGGTTGGTGTTAATGTACCTATCCCTGTCCCAATGGCATTTCATAGTTTTGGAGGATGGAAACAATCACTATTTGGTGATCATGCAATGCATGGGATTGAGGGAATTAGATTTTACACAAAATTGAAAACAATCACATCTAGATGGCCAAATAGTATAGTAAAAGGTCCAGAATTTAAAATGCCCACTAATTAATGACCATCTTAATTACTGGATGTGCTGGTTTTATAGGTTTTCATTTATCTAGTGAGCTCGTTAGTAAATACAAAATTGTTGGAATTGATAATTTAAACAACTATTATGATCCAGAACTCAAAAAAAATCGGTTAAAAATATTAAAAAATAAGAGAAACTTTTCTTTTTATAAAATTGACTTATTAAATTATAAAAAAATTAATCAAATAATTAAAAAAAATAAAATCAAACACATAATTCATTTAGCAGCCCAAGCAGGTGTGCGACATTCGATTAATAATCCAGGTGCTTATTTTAAAAGTAATATTGAAGGATTTTTCAATATACTAGAATTGAGTAAAGTGAATAAAATAAAACATTTAGTTTTTGCATCAACCAGTTCGGTATACGGTGATAATAAAAATTTCCCTCTTAAAGAAAATTCAAATACTGATACTCCGTTATCATTCTATGCAGCATCAAAGAAAAGTAATGAAGTTATGGCTTATTCTTATTCAAATATTTATAAAATTCCTTGTACAGCTGTAAGATTTTTTACAGTATATGGTCCATTTGGTAGACCAGATATGTCCTTATTTAAATTTACAAATAAAATAATAAAAAATCAATATATAAACCTTTACAATAGAGGTAATCACGAAAGAGATTTTACATACATAGATGATATAGTTGATGGAATAGCTGGTGTTGTAAATAAAATTCCAAAAAATAAAATTCCCTTTAAAGTATATAATATTGGTAATGGCAAACCAAGGAAACTAATAGATTATTTAAATATAATTGAAAAATTTTTAAATAAAAAATCAAAAGTTAAAAAATTGCCATTACAAGCTGGTGATATTGTGAAAACTCATGCGGATGTAAGCTTATTAAAAAAAGATATCGGTTATAAACCAAAAACTAGTATAGAGCAGGGGATTAAAAAATTTTTAGATTGGTACGTTGAGTATTTTAAATAGAAATTAAACTATTTTTAGAGCCTCTATAACCCTATCAGTATCATTAATATTATTATAATGTGTCATACTTAATCTAACAACACCGTCATTTGTATCAATTCCCAGATGCTCAAGGCATCTCCACGCATAAAAATTATCATTTCTTGTAGCAATTTTGTTTTGTACCAATATTTCTGACAATTTTTTTGAAGTAATTTTATTTGAAATAAATGCGATAGTTGGAGCTCTATTCTTATTTTGAATCTTATCTTTGCCTATAAGTTTAAAATCTTCCCTTTTCGAAATATAATCTAGGATTGGATTAGCAATTATTTCCTCATGCTTAGAAATTAAATTATTTATTTTTTTTATTTTATTTATAGTAATATTCTCTTTATCTTGAAAATGGTGATTATATAAGTTGTCAAAATATTCATTAATTCCAATTAATGATACTAGTTCCTCATGGTTTGGGCCTCCAGGATTAATAGTATATGGATATTTTCCTTGGAGAAACTCATGATTTTGATTTGGTAATTCTTTTAAAATTTCTTCTTTACCGTAAAGTAATGCTAAATGTGGCCCATAAGTTTTGTATAAACTGAAAGTATAAAAATCAACATCTAAATCTTTAACATCTGGAAATCCATGTGGTGCATATGAAACTCCATCACCAATAACAATTATATTATTTTTATGAGCTATCTCAGAAATTTTTTTTAAATTATTTACTGAACCAACTATATTAGAGCAGTGAGTAACAGCTATAATTTTTGTTTTGCTTGAAATTAAATTTTCTAAATCTGAAATTTTTAATTCATGGTCATCTAAATTAAATTGCCATTCAATTATTTTTGCACCAATTTCACTTAATCTTCTCCATGGACTAATATTAGCTTCATGATCTTGATTTGTTACTATAATTTCATCACCAGGACTTAAATTTTTTTTCAATGCATTTGAAAGCACATAAAGGTTTATTGATGTAGAACCTCCAATTATAATCTCATTTTCTTTAGCATTAATAATATCAGCAAAAATTCTTGTAGCTTTATCCATATTATTTCCAGCAACTTTAGACATAGTGTACTCAGCGTACGGTTGTACTTTTGTAGAAATCATAAATTCAGATAATTTATTAATTACATTAATTGGAACATAGCTTCCCCCAGCATTTTCAAAAAAAGACCAATCTTTTGAAAGAGGATCTTTAAATGCTGGAAATTGTGATCTTACATATTCTACGTCGAGTTTAATATTTGCTAATGTCAATTTTACCTCTTATTGTATATTGTTTTATTCTAATATAAAAAAAAATTAAATAAATAATTTATAAATATATGATTGATAAACGTAAATTTTATATAAATGGTAGATGGGTAAATCCAATAAAAAAAAATGACCTAGAAGTAATTAATCCATCTAATGAAAATGCTTATGCGGTTATTTCATTGGGGACCAAAGATGATGTAGATTTAGCTGTAAGACATGCTAAAAATGCTTTTTTAAGTTGGAGTAGAATTGACAAAAAAACTAAAGTTTTTTTACTAGAAAAATTATTACAAATTTATAATCGAAGATGGGATGAAATCGCCCAAACTATGTCTGATGAAATGGGGGCCCCTCTTGATTGGTCATCATCAGCTCAAACCGCATCAGGAGCAGATCACATAAATGATTTTATAAAACGTTTAAAAGAATTTGATTTTGAAAAAAAATTTGAAAATAACTCTAATAATTTTATAGTTTATGAGCCTATAGGAGTGTGTGGTTTAATTACTCCTTGGAATTGGCCCATTAATCAAATTACTTTAAAAGTAATTCCAGCCTTAGCTTCTGGTTGTACAATGATTTTAAAACCCTCAGAAATTGCACCATTATCCGGAATGCTTTTTGCCGAAATAATTGATGAAGCAGGTTTCCCTTCAGGCGTATTTAATTTAATTAATGGAGATGGAGACGGAGTAGGTTGTGATTTATCTTCTCATAATGATATCGATATGATTTCCTTCACTGGATCAACAAGAGCTGGTAAACTAATTTCTAAAAATGCTGCAGATACAATTAAAAGAGTTTGTTTAGAATTGGGTGGTAAAGGTGGTAATATTATCTTTGCTGACGCACATCCTGATGCTGTTAGAGAAGGCGTTAGAAATATAATGAGTAATTCTGGACAATCTTGTGATGCTCCAACTCGGATGTTAGTTGAAAAATCAATTTATAAAAAAGCAATAAAAGAAGCTTCAGAAGAAGCTAATAAAATTAAAGTTGATTTAGCCTCAAAAAAAGGAGATCATATCGGTCCTGTAATTTCTAAGAAGCAATATAATAAAATTATAGATCTGATTAAGAGTGGTATAGAAGAAGGAGCAAGTCTTGTTGCTGGAGGTCCAGAAAAACCATCAGGATTAAAAAATGGATATTTTATTAAACCAACAATATTTACAGACGTTTCAAACAATATGCGAATAGCAAAAGAAGAAATTTTTGGCCCTGTTCTATCAATAATTCCATTTGAAAATGAAGATGATGCAATTTCTATTGTTAATGATACAACATATGGTTTAGGAAATTATGTTCAAACTCAAGATAAAGATAGAGCAAAAAGGGTGGCAAGAAAATTTAGATCAGGAGGGGTATACATTAATGGTAACAGTGCTGAACCAGGCACGCCATTTGGAGGTTATCGACAATCAGGTAATGGTAGAGAAGGTGGTAATTGGGGTTTAGAAGAATATCTTGAAGTTAAAACAATATGTGGATGGGATTAAATTAAATTTTAAGTTTATTGAAATAATTTAATCTAGCTATAATTTCATCTCTTTCAATATAATACCCTTGTAGATGTCTATTTCCTGAATTTGGGTCAAATTCTGTTCTGCCATGTAATACCCTTCTGTTGTTAAAGCAAAATATATCTCCAGCTTCTAATCTAAAATCAATTTTAAATTTATTATTTTGTAAAAGTGATGCAAAATATTGATAAGCATCATAAAATCTCTTCATTTTTTTTGGGTCAACATCAATAGTTCCCATTGCTGCCATGCTAAATCTAACATCATTAAAATCATTTTCTCTTGTAAGTGTAATAATTGGTGAATGCAGAACTCTAATTGATTTTTGAGTATAATCTGTGTCTTTGAATTTCACGTATGTTCTTGTTAGTAATTTATAAACATCCTTTTCATTTTTTTTTAAGTAATTAGCTACAGCAAATCCATCGACAACAGAAGAATTACCACCCGATGCATTATTGACTAGACAATGCAAAAATTGATATCCTGGAGCATACTCAAAATATGGTAAATCTGTATGATTCCTAAGCGCTTGAGCTGTATAAGCTGTATTATTTGGTTTTGGTATATTTATTACCTCGAAAGGAGTTCCAAAAAAAGTTTCTCTATGGTGACTAATTCTATTTAGTACCCTAAAACCAGATTTTTTTTTAGTAGGTGAATTTTTTACAATTGCAAAACCATATGAGTGAAGAAGTTCTAGCCATTTTTTTAAATGTTTATCATTTTTAATAATTTTATCATGATTTAAAATAATCTTGCTAAAGTTTTTTTTTAGATTACCATTCCAAAATTTATATGGTGATTTATATTTCTGTTTATTTATTTCGGTATAGCAGTGATCCCTTAACCACTTTAATCTAAAATTACTTTTATGATTGCCCTCACTCCAATCAATATTTAAATTATTTTTCTTTATATTAATTTTTTTTGGAAATATATTTTTACTTACATTCAAAATATTAAATACTCTCATATTAGCTGTAGGATGTATTGCAGTTGGACAATTATCTCTTAACCATAAAAAATGAAATTTACTTTTAAAATTATCATTCCAACTAATACTTAAATAATCTTTTTTCTTTTCAATTTTTTTTACAGTATATTTATTGCTCATGCTAAAATATTTATATCTCAATATAAGAACTTAGTATATTGAATTAAGAAATGAAATCAAAAAATAATAATCTTCTTGGTATCTCATTTATGATATTCTCTATGTTCTGTCTTAGTGTAAATGATATGACTTATAAATACTTAAGTTTTCATTTCCCAGTTTGGGAGTCAATTTTTTTTCGAGCTTTAAGTGGGAGCATTATTGCTCTGTTTCTAGCAATGTATTTTGGATTTGATAAATTAAAAACAAAAAAACCTATTGGTCACGCAATAAGAGCTTTTTCAGCCTCAGGCTGTGTTGTGTTTTATATATATGGAATAAATAATTTAATGCTATCTGAAAACATTGCAATAGCCCATTCTGCTCCAATAATTGCAGCTTTTCTTGCAGTTCCGATATTAGGTGAAAGAATTGGTATATTGCGAACTTCAGCTATATTAATTGGTTTTATTGGTGTGCTAATTATTGTTAAGCCAGGCACTGATTTATTTAAATTAGAATCATTATATCCATTAATATCAGCTTGTTTTATGGCATCGGTATATTTATCTACAAGGTCTGTAATGAGCACAGATTCAAGTGTTGCAATTATATTTTACTATTCATTTGCATTACTAATTACTTCTTTAATTTTTTTTCCTAGTGAATTTATTATGCCAAATTTGATTCAATTAATATTTGCAATGAGTTTGGGTGTAATGGGATCAATTGGACACTTTTTTATGTCTCAGGCTGCAAAAAATGCAGATGTTGCAGTTACTTCTCCATTTGAATATTCTTCTTTCATTTTTGTAGGATTAATGGGATTTTTAATTTTTGCTGAGATACCAACTTACAGTATTTATTTTGGAGGTTTTATAATTATATCAAGTGGAATATTTATTGCTTATAGAGAAAGGAAAAATAATTAAATCTCTACTTAAATATTGCTTTCATTGTTAATATATTTTCATGATTTAAAACTAATCCGACTATCTCGTTTTTATTATTTTTACCCAATTGTACTTTAAATGTTTTATTTGAAATTAATGGAAATGTTGCTCTATATTCAAAAGAATTGAATTTAATGTTATTCTTTTTAGCAATATTTAATAAATAAGTAGCTTGTAATGGTGCATGCACTAATAACCCAGAATGTCCTTCTTCTGTTTTTGTATAGTCAATATCATAATGTATTTTATGACCATTAAAAGTAAGTGCCGAATATCTAAATAGCAGTGTGCTTGATCCAAATATATTAAACTCATCTATGACTTTAATACTCTCAAAGTTTTTATTAATTATTAAATTTTTGTTAATTCTTTCTCTATACACAGCTGTTTGTTTTTCTTTGACAATTATTTTATTTTCTAATTTGTAATCATGATTAATTGTTACAAAACATAAATTGCCAGACTTTCCCTTTTTAAATTCAATATTTTCTATTTTTGATACTTTTTTAATTTCAAACCCAATTTTGAATTGATCATAAATTTCAAATTTACCACCAGCCCACATTCTTATTTTATATGGAAGATCTGGTAAAAATATTCCTAATTTAGAATTACCATCTTTACTAAGATTATTTGAATTTACAACATCGGGACAAAGACATAAGAAAAGACCCTCAGGGATTCCACCATTTGCTAAGATGTTTGGTTCAAGAGTTTTTTTCAAGTGATCAACTAGCCTTGGTGTAATTATATCACTTCTTGAAATTTCTTTACCTATCCATTCTTTAAAGTTATCCATCATTAAAACACTCGAGTTTACTTATAAATTAATTATTAGTATAATTTAAATAAAGAAAAAATGAAAAAAACATTTGATTATATAATCGCTGGTGGAGGCTCTGCTGGATGTACTCTAGCTTCAAGATTGTGTGAAAATAAAGATATAAAAGTCTTACTAATAGAAGCTGGTGGATCTGGTAAAAGCTTATTTACTCAAATGCCTGGAGGAAATGGATATATATTTGGAAATCCTAAATTTGATTGGGGTTTCGAGTCAATACCACAACCTTCTTTAAATAATAGAAAAATTTTATATCCTAGAGGTAAGGGATTAGGAGGATCCTCTCTTTTAAACGGAATGATTTACATGAGAGGTGCCCCAGGTGATTTTAACAGATGGAGACAAAAGGGTTTAGAAGGTTGGTCGTATAATGATGTATTACCATATTTCAAAAGATCTGCTTCAGCTTTTCATAGAGATAAAAATGAATATCACTCACATTCAGGCCCCTTAAAACTTACGCCAGCTGGTAATTATAATGCTATTGATAAAGCATTTATTGATGCATGTGTTGAAGCAGGTGCAAAAGTTAACACTGATTTTTATAATGGTAATCTAAACGGAGTTGGTAGATATGACGTTAAAGTATGGAATGGAAAAAGACAATCTTCTGCTGAAGCTTATTTGAAATTTAAACCTAATAATTTAACAATTTATAAAAATACATCTGTTATAAAAATTTTAATTGAAAACAATAAAGCTAAAGGACTGTTTTTATCAAATGGTAAAGTCTATGCTTCATCAGAGGTAATATTATCTTTAGGCGCATTTGGTAGTCCCAAATGCTTGATGCTATCAGGAATTGGCCCAGAAGAACATTTAAAAGAAAAAAACATAGATTTATTAATGAATTTACCAGGAGTAGGTGAAAATCTTCATGATCATCCTGTTATGCCAATGAATTGGGGTTTTCAAAATGACAGTTTAAGTTTCTCAAAATATCAAAGGATCGATAGAGCTATTATTGTGGGATTAAAATATATTTTATTTAAACAAGGATTAGCCGCTGCACCTTTTTGGTCATCAAATTTATTTCATGCAATAAGAGAAAAAGATATGCCTGAAATACAAGTATTCATGACACCTATGTGTTTTAAAGAAGAAAAAGATAACTGGTCTTTGAATTTAGATAATTTATTAAATTTTGGTTCATTATTTTTTTCTAGAGGTAAAAAAGCTTTTCCAGGATTACATTTTCAAATTAATTTATTAAGACCAAAGAGCACAGGAAGTGTAAAACTCAAAAGCTCAAATCCTAATGATGAACTTAATATAAATCCAAATTGGTTTGTTGATCCATCTGATATGGATGACATGATAGAAGGAATGAAGCATACAAGAGAAGTATTATCAAAACCCAGTTTAGCTAAAATTGTTTCGGAAGAAATACTTCCCGGAAAAAAAATCAAAAGTGATCAAGATTTAAAAGAGTCAGTTCGAAATCATGTACAAACCGGTCATCATCCTGCATCTACTTGTGCAATGGGTTCAAGTAATAACAAAATGGCTGTCCTTGATAGTCAGCTTAAAGTTAGGGGAATAGATAATCTGAGAGTAGTAGATGCTTCTTCTTTCCCGGATATGATAAGTGGAAATATAAATGCATCTGTAATTATGTTAGCAGAAAAAGCATCAGATATGATATTAAAAAATTAATTAATCACAAAAAAGTTGACCAATGAAAATATTTAAGTTTAAATAAATTATGTCTGAAATTCAAACCTACAAATTTTATGCAGGAAATAGATGGCATGAACCTTCTTCTGAAAAATATTTTGAAAGTGAGGATCCATCTATAGGCAAAGTATGGGCAAAGGTCCCTGACTGTAATGAGAAAGATATTAATCTTGCAGTATCATCTGCTAAACATGCTTATTATGATGGTCCTTATGGTAAAATGCATCCAACAGAAAGAGGGAGAATATTAACTAGAATTGGAGATATTATTGCTAAAAATGCAGAACGCATTGGGCAAATAGAAACTAAAGACAACGGCAAACTTCCAAAAAATATCACTCCTTCTTTAACCAGCTGGCAGACTGAGAGTTTTTACTATTATGCAGGCATGTGTGACAAGTATGAAGGTAGATTGATACCTTCAGAGATTCCAAATATGCATAATTATTTAAAATGGGAACCATTTGGAGTTGTTGCACTAATTCTTCCTTGGAACTCACCAATTGGAACATTAATCTGGAAATTAGCTCCGGCAATAGCAGCAGGCAATACAGTTGTAATTAAACCTTCAGAAAGAGCATCATGTTCTACATTAGAGTTAATGAAAATTTTAGAAGAAGCTGATCTTCCAGAAGGTTTAATTAATGTTGTTACTGGTTTTGGTCCTACCACTGGTGCACCTCTTATTGAACACCAAGATGTAAGAATGATAAGTTTTACAGGTGGAACAAAAGGGGGTAGTGCAGCTAGTTTAAGTGCATCCAAAAATGTTAAACCTATTATTATGGAGCTAGGAGGAAAATCACCACAAATTATATTTAAAGATGCTGATTTAACTTTATCAGTTAATGGAGTTGTTTCAGGAATTTTTCCCGTTTCAGGTCATAGCTGTATTTCAGGATCAAGAATTTTAGTACATAAAGATATAAAAGATCAATTTACTAATAATTTATTAGAGGTTGTTAAAAAGGCTAAAGTTGGTCATCCAAATGATACAGCAACGCAAATAGGACCTATAGCAAATAAAGAGCAATATGACTTTATTTTATCTAAGATAGAAGCAGCTGAAAAAAGAGGTTTAAAATTATTAATTGATGGTAGAAAAGAACAAAAACCTGAAGGGTATTATATTGGACCAACTATTTTTGATAATGTTCCAAATGAAGATGATTTAGCTCAAAATGAAGTATTTGGACCTGTAGCTTCAATACAGACCTGGGAGGATGAAGATCAAGTAATTAAAATTGCAAACGATACTATTTATGGGCTTGCAGCAGGTATTTGGACTAAGGATACTAATAAAGCTATACGTTTAGCTGATAGGATAGAGGCTGGAACTGTTTATATAAATAATTATTTTAATGCTTCTACTCAATCTCCGGTTGGAGGTTTTAAGCAATCAGGATACGGTCGTGAAAATGGATGGGAGGGAATGCAAAGTTACATGCAGACTAAATCTACTTGGCTAGCTACCAATCCATTTCAACCAAACCCATTTTAAGAAGTAATTATTCTTTCCAGTTTGGTTCTCTTTTTTCTAAAAAAGCTTCAATACCTTCCTTGGAATCATCATGTAACATGTTCTCAGTCATTACCTTTGAAGTAAAAGTATATGCATCTTCTAAATTCATATCTTTTTGTTTGTAAAAAGCTTCTTTACCAATTTTAATAGTATTAGAAGATTTAGACGATATTTTTTTAGCAATTTGAAATACATTTTCTTTTAAACTATCTTCTTCAAAGACATCATTTATTAAACCAATCCTTAATGCTTTATTTGCATCTATAAGATCCCCAGTAAGAAGCATTTCCATTGCTTGCTTTCTACCTACAGTTCTTGATAATGGAACCATTGGTGTAGAACAAAATAATCCAATATTTACACCAGGAGTTGCATATTTTGATCTGCTACTTGAGTAAGCTAAATCACAGCTAGAAATTAACTGACAGCCTGCTGCAGTGGCGATACCATCAACCATAGCTATAACTGGTTTATTATTTTTATTAATCTTCAGCATAAGTTCAGAGCACATTTGAAATATTTTTTTAAAATAGCTTTCACCTTTGTCATTTCGCAATCTTTGTAAATTTAAATCTTTTAAATTATGTCCTGCACAAAAAATATTACCTTTTGATGACAAAATAATTACTTTTACATCATTATCTTTATCAGCAATGTCTAGTGCAGATGTTAATTCATTGATCATGTCTTCGCTTAAAGTATTTTGGTTTTTCTGGTCATTAAGAATAATATTAAAAATATTATTATTTTTTTCGGTTAATATTAGATTGAAATTCATTTAATTAATTTGAATTTCAACATCTTTGGATAGCGAATTAGCGATAAAACAATATTTATGTGATCTTTCTTTCATCTTTTTCATTTCTTCATCAGAAATAGTAAAATTATCTTCAAATATTATATCTGGATTTAGTTCTATTTTATTTACGTACATTCTTCCTTCTGCATTTTTTCCTAAATACGAAATTGCTTTATCTTTATAATTAACAACGGGCCATTTCATTTTTGCGGCTAAAGCTAAAAATGTCATCATAAAACAACTACTTACAGCAGCAGCTAGTTTTTGTTCTGGATTAATATTAGTTTCACTTCCTCCATAGTCTGGAGATGATCCTGCATCAATAGATACATTTTCATTAAGTATTACTATGTGATCAGTTAAGTATTTACCAAATTCAAGTTTTTTATCTCCTAATTCCCACTTTAATTCGATCGAATGACTCATTTTAAGAATAATTAAAAGGAAGAGAACACACTTTACCTTTTCTCTCAATATTGTCTGGCGTTAATACTATGACATCCTGCCCATCATTCCAATAATCTCTATCAACCATTGATAGCCCAATATTAGTTTTTAAAAATGGTGAATAAATACCAGAGGTGATATTACCAATTTGAAATCTATTTTTTGAGTATACAGGAAAAGGTATTGAGCATGAAGGAGTAGGCGACCCATCAAAAGTAATTCCTTTTATTTTTTTTTCTATTCCATTTTTTAATATTTTTTTTAGTGCATTCTTTCCAATGAATTCATGAGATAAATTGCTACAATAATTATTAAATCCACATTCAAGTGGATTATTTTCTAAAGTAAATTCATTACCATAGGATAGTAAACCACCTTCTATTCTATCAATTAAATTTGGACATCCAGGTGAAATATTAAAATCTTTTCCTGCTTCCCAAATAGTTTCCCAAAGTTTTTTTCCTAAACTAAAACCTTTAAGATAAATCTCAAAACCATCTTGTTTGCTATACCCTGATCTTGCAATTATCTGCTTTGTTCCTTCAAATTCAAAAAAAGAAAAATGAAAGAATTTTAATTTTTTTATTTTTTCGCCAAATATTGAAGACATTAATTCTTCAGATTTCGGACCTTGAATTGCTAGGGGATAAACATCTGGTTCAATAATATCAACTTTAAAATTTCTCCCTACTGCCAATCCTTTTGCCCAAAGAAGAACATCTGAATCTGCAACTGATAGCCAATATTTATTTTCACTTAATCTTAAAAGAACAGGATCATTTATCATTCCTGCATTTTCATCAATCATTGGATAATAGTAACACTTACCAATAGGCATATTTTTTATCGACCTTGGAGACATGAGTTGTATTAATTTTGTAGCATCTTCTCCTATTATTTGAACCTGTCGTTGACATGAAACATCCCAAATTTGAGTATTTTTAGATAAGTGCCAATAATCTTCTTCTACTGTTGCTTTATATGATTTTGGAAGAAGCATATGATTAACTACAGTAAAACCACTTACACCAGCCTCAATTACTTTCTCGGTATAGGGAGTCCTTCTAATACGTCTAGACATGTTTAATCCTGAATTACTCATTTTATTTAGACCACCATATTGAGTATCCATTCGGAGAAATAATCAAAGGTATGTGGTATTTTTTGAGAGGATCTTTCATTTTAAATTTAACACTTATTGAATTAATTATTTCACTAGTATTTCTAAAATATTTACCAGAATTAATTATCATTTCATAATCACTTTCACAATCCTCTTTCGTTAATTCAAGTTCTTTAAGCATTCTTCCAGAACCATCTGTTTTATCTTCTAGAAATATAACCTTGTTATTACTATTTACTTTATAAATAACAATTTCTACATCACTTGCATGCGTACCATCGATTGCGTTTAATAAATGTGTAGAAAAAATTGCCATAATTTACTCTATTGATGCTTTATCTCTTTTATCACTAACTGCAGCAACTATTGGACTAATAACACCTTTAGCCTTAACATTAACACATGCAGTTTTACCACTTTCTAATGCTCTTTTTAAAGCAGGACCTAAATCTTCTCTTTTAGTCACTAATTCTCCATATCCCCCAAAACCTTCAAAAATTGAATGAAATGGAATATCTCTAAAATCAGTTGCAAAGTGTTTCCCACTTTCAAATAACCTTTCTTGTTGTTGAGAAATACAGTCAAGACCTCCGTTGTTATCTATAACTACAACAATGGGTCTTTTTTCTTGGAATGCAGCCTCAATTGATAATCCTCCAGATAAAAATGCACCATCTCCACTTATTAAAACTACATTAGATTTAGGATTAAGATTTTTTGCTGATACTGCAAAAGGAACTCCAACACCTAACATACTAAATGTTCCAGGATGTAATATTCCCCCAAGTTTTTTTCCTTTTGATCCAGCAATATTAATTGCAATCTCAGACCAGAAATGTGTGTTACCGCCATCAATAACTAACCAGTCATTTTCAGTTAATACTTCTTGAACATCTAAAGCTAACTGAAGAGGATGAATTTTTCCACCACTTTTTTTGGTCTCTTCAGTTTCTTTATATAAGTCATCTAATGTTTTATTGATCCAATTTTTTTTCTCTGTTTTATTCTTTTCAAACCATTCATTGTTTAATTTCCATTTACTGTTTTTCTTTAACTCTGTGAGTTTATCCAAAAAAACTCCAGGATCACAAAGTAAGTTAATATCTGCAGCTCTATTTAATTCTATTTCTTCATGTGATCCATTAATACAAACAAGTTTAGTACTTTTTGGAAAAAGTGGAGGATTACCAAAATTCATTTGATTATCAAGACGTGCACCAATCATAAGAACCAAATCTGATTCACTGAGAGCCATTTTTGATGGAGGATATTGATGTATATCTGCCAGACCCATGTATGTATCTGCTTCTTCGCCTAAAAGCTTTTGATGGTATGGTATATTAAATATTGGAATATTTAATTCAAAACCAGCTTGCTCTAATTTTTTTTCTGCATTAGACCACCAAACACCATGCCCTCCAATAAAAACAGGTTTTTGTGCACTAATTGCCAGATCAAATATTTCATTTAAATTCTCAGGATCTGGCCAAGCTTTTGCTAAAGGTTTTTTTTGATGAGTAAACGGTCTTTCTTCTAAACCTGCATCATCTGCAAATGATGAAAACATTATATCTACTGGTACACTTAAATGTACTGCACCAGGATAACCATTTGTTGCAATTCTATATGCTTTATCTACGAACTCTCTTATTCTGTTGCCATCTGTTATACTTGCACTGTATTTTGTTAACGGTGCTGCAATAGATACATCATCTATTTCCTTAAAACCGCCTGCTCCTTGTCTTTTTAAGCTACTTGATCCAGTTATAAAAATAACAGGTGATCTTTCACCCCATGCTTCCATCATTGAGGGTACTGCATTTGCAAAACCCTCTGGCCCGACTATACAAACGGATGGTTTTCTTGATATTCTAGTATGACCATCAGCTAAATGACCAGCAATTTGTTCATGAGGACAATTAATTACATTAATTTGACACTCCATAAATCCTTCAAGTGCTGGATTACAAAAACCTCCAGAAAGTGTAAAGACATTATCAATACCTTTATCCTTGAGAGCTCTTGCAACTAATGCCCCACCTCTAATCTTTTTATCTCCCATCTTAATACTTTATATCCTTAAAAATTTTCTCTGCTATAATTTTTTTATCAACTTCATTTATATCGGTTAATCCTACTAAGCCAAGATTTGTACTTAACTCCTCTTTAATTAAGTTGATAATTCTTCGAAGACCTCTTGCACCATCCGCACCAATGGCGTACATTAAAGGTCT
The DNA here is from genome assembly GCA_902623545.1 of uncultured Alphaproteobacteria bacterium. Classification (GTDB taxonomy): domain Bacteria; phylum Pseudomonadota; class Alphaproteobacteria; order HIMB59; genus CACPNW01. The sequence goes on from CACNUI010000005.1 coordinate 48,208, forward strand.
GCCAAACATAACAAAATCAGCTCCTAAAGCTAATGCACGTAAAATATCACTACCACTTCTAATACCACTATCAAAAAGTATTGGAAAATCATCTCCTAAAGCTTTTCGAATTAATGGTAAGGCATTAATAGAAGCAGTAGCACTGTCTAATTGCCTTCCTCCATGATTAGATACTTGAATTGCATCAGCACCAGCCTCTTTAATTTTTAAGGCATCTTCAGAATTCATTACTCCTTTAATTATTAATTTTCCCTTCCATACATTTCGAATTCTTTTTAGAGTATTCCAATCAGTTGATCCTCTACTTTCTTTTCGTCTAAAAACTTGATCACCGCTTTTAGAAGTAACGTAATTCATTGGTTGCGGAGCTCCTTTTAATAAAGTCGTTAAACTCCATTGAGGATGTAGTGCAAAATCTAAAAATTGTTTTGGACCTATTTTAAATGGATAGCCAAAACCATTTCTGTCATCTCTTGCTCTCCTTGAAAGAATAGGTACATCAACAGTAAGAATTAAAACTTTGTATCCAATATTTTCTGCTCTTTTTAATAATTCCATAATAAATTCTTCACTTTGAAAAATATATATTTGCATCCACGAATGACCTTCTGAAAAAGTAAACATATCTTCAAGTGTTGTACTAGATGCCATTGAAACACATGTTGGAACATTATTATAAACACTCTCTTTTGCTATCATTTTATCTGCTTCAGGCCATGAAAGATTTGTCATTCCCATTGGAGCAAACCCAAATGGATAATCAAATTGAAAATCAAATATTTTTTTACTTAAATTTCTATTCTCAACATTTCTGAAAACCTTAGGCTCAAGTCTAATTTGATCTAATGCTGTACTATTAATTTCAGCAAGTTTATCATCTCCTGATGCCCCATCAATAAAATCAAAGACTAGTTTTGGTAATCTTTTTTTAGATAACCTTATAGCATCATCTATAGTATGGATCTTAGTACTAGGTTTAATGACATCATTCATTTTAGTATTTGTATTCTAATATAATTTATAATTCTATTACAAAATATACTAGTTTTTTGACGTACCCTTCCAAGGTATTGGGCTAGATGGAATATCTGTTTTTATACCTCTTTGTATTTCACCTTTCTCATCATACATTGGTAAAGTACAGATTTCACCTTTTTGCAGGCTACCATCATCACATCTAACATCTATTATTGTGCCTGGTCCAAATTCTGCATGATACATATGAACTATAGCAACACCACAAACTTGAAATGGCGACCATGTGCTTGAAGTTACAATACCCACTTTTTTATTATTAATAGAGATTTCAGAGTCAACTAATGCAAAACTATTTTCCACTCTCATTCCCCAAGTTAAACAATCCTTACTAGCGTTGAGTAAATATTCTCTACCAATGAAATCACCTTTATTAAAATCTATAAATTTTCCTAACCCAACTGCAAATGGAGATCTATCTTTTGTAAAATCTCTACCTGCAGATAAAAGACCTGCCTCTATTCTTCTACATCTAAATCCAGGTGAAGCTGTAAGGATCATTCCCATATCTTCACCCTTACTGAGTATTAAGTCCCCAATTTTTTTTGAGTCATTTTGTGGTCTTAAATAAATTTCCCAACCTAGTTCATTGGTAAACCCTGTTCTGCTTATAATTACTTTTTCTGAAGCAATTGAAGTTTCAATCCAATCAAAATAATTAAAACTATCTTTTATTGGTTGATCAACGAGTGTTTCTAAGAGCTTAAGAGATTTTGGACCTTGAACTTGGCTTACCCATACATTTGGATCTTTTATTTCGACATTTAAGTTTTTTGAATGAGCTTTGTACCAACTATATAAATGCCCATCACCTTGAGCAAACCAAAATTTGTTTTTTTCTAATCTTAATAATAATCCATCTGAAATCATTCCTCCATCATGATAGCAAGCAAATTGATAAGAACATCTTCCAATTTTAACTTTTGAAATATCTCTAGGAAAAATTTGTTGAAGTAAATTTTCAGCATCTAAACCAGATATTTCGTATGGATGCTCACCTGTATGACGTAAAATTATTTCTTGTCTAGCCTTCCAATACATTTCATCTGCTGTAGCATGAGATAGTTTTTCGAGTGTAAATCGACCATCAGCATAATTAGTATATTCAGGACTAAATGGTAATTCTTGATAAGTTAGTGGATGTATTTTCATTGGTCTTGCTAAATCAAGCGATCTACCAATCTCCTTAACAACAGGCTTAACAACAAATCTGTAATTTTTAACTGAGTCTTCCATAAATAAATAGTATTTTATGTAACATAAATAAAAGAAAAAAAACTTTTAAAATAATTTGCTTAAAGCTTCAATATGTCGTGGTTTAACTTCACAACATCCACCAATTAAAGTAGCTCCTTCTTTTATAGAATTAGATACAAAGTTTTTATATTCTTTTAATCCATATTCTTGATCTCTTGTTCCAAGTAATTCTACTGGATCTTCATACTCAGCTTGTCCTTCAAAACCCTCCGTATTGAATGTTTTTTGATCACTAGTTGGTAATCTTTTAAATAAGTTCATTTTATATCCAAACGGGAGTTTTTGTTTTTTGAGAATTGGAATACTCAACTCAACAATTTCGGGAGATACACAAGCAGAGATTATACCACAACAATTATACTGATTAATAATTTTAAAAAGATCTTCAAGTGCTTCTCCTGAAGGTAATTTACCATCAAAACGTAAATGAGCGCCAACTAGTATTTGTTTATTAAACTCTTTAGATGCTTCTAAAGCGATTTGTATTTCCTTAATAGAACTTAAAACATCTAAATAAAATATATCAACGTAGTCATTTAATATTTTTGCAACCTCAAAGAAATATTTAAACATAGTTTCTTCTGTCTCAAATTGCATAGGAGAATAAGTATTACTCTGATTGGGCAAAGAACCCGCAACTATAGTTTTCTTATTACTTTCTAATTTTGCCTTCTGCGCAATCTCACCTGCAGATCTAATTCCAAATTCTAATGAGTCTAATAAATTATATCTTTTTAATAACCGTCTTCTAACACTAAAATTTGCTGTAACAATTAGTTCAGATCCTGCATTAATAAAATCTTTGTGCATTTTTAGTACCATATGATGTAAATTTTTATCTATAAGCGCTTTTGCAGACCATAAATCACCATAAGTATCTAAACCCATTTCCATTAAAGTTTGGCCAGAACCACCATCAAATAGGTATTTGTTATTATTTAAAAACATTATTGAAAATTTAAGAGAAAATATGTGGCGCAATGTTATGCGCCACAAAAAAAATTAGAGGTTTATGCAAACCACCAACGTTCAGAAATTTTGTTACCATCACTTTCCCAGTTTCCAGCAACATCATCTTTGTGAGCAAGTTTTTTAGAACCAGCTCCAACATATTGGTTAAATGCATAAACAATAGCACCACCATCATAGTTACAAAGTGCTTGAGCTTCCCAGTACATTGATTTTCTTTTTTCAAAATCAAGTTCTGATCTTGCAGATCTAACTAATTCGTTGAAACGCTTAGTTGAATCTGTTTGCACAATATTACCCCAAGCAGCTTCATTCCACTCAGTGTCATCGGTAAACGCAGCAGACCACATCATATCTTCTGTAGGTCTTCCACCCCAAGAACTCATACTGAATCCTTTGGTGTTCCATACGTTACTCCAGTATCCATCTTCAGGTTCTTTCTTAACTCGAAGATCAATACCGCATTCTTGAGCAGAAGCAGCAATTAAGTTAGTTGCATCTGTACAACCTGCATAAGGTACTTCAGAAGTACTAATCTCAATTGGACCACTCACACCTGATTTCTTCCAGTGATATGCAGCTTTATCAGCATCAAACTCTCTTTGCTCTAAAGCGCTATTATGGAATGGGTGAGCTGTTGCAATGGGATGATCATTACCTAATGAACCATATCCAAGCATGATCTTATCAACAATTTCTTGTCTTTTAATTGCAAACTTCATTGCCATACGAACATCAAAGTTATCAAATGGTGGAACATTTAATCTCATTGGAGCTGTATAGTGAGCATAACCAGATGCTGCAGTAATTTCTACATTAGGATCTCTAGTTAATAAATTTGCAGTTCTTAGATCAACACCGTTCATCCAATCAATTTCACCGTTTAATAATGCTGCTTGTCTTGTAGCAGGATCATTGATTCCGATTACTTCAACTGAATCGAAGTGCGCAACGCTATCACCTTTGAAATAATTTGGATTTCTTTTTCCAAACTTTGCACCAACACCAGGATTGAATTCATCCATAATATATGGACCAGTTCCAATTGTAGATTGTGCATCTACAACTCCGTCTTTAGTTGGTTTAATCATTATGTGATAGTCAGTTGTAATCGCTGGCCAGTCCGCATTAGCACCTTTAAGTTTAAATATAACTCTATTAGCACCATCAGCTGAGATCGTATCAATTTGCGATAATAAACCTCCTGCTGCTGAAGCAGTGTCTGGATTCATATGATACTGATAGTTAAGTACAACATCTTCAGCAGTCATTGATTTGCCATTGTGGAATTCAACACCTTTTCGAAGATTATATACCCAAGTTTGAGCATCATCTGACTCAATTGACTCAGCAAGTTCAGGTACAATACTGTGATCAGAATCAACAACTGTTAAACAGTTTTGAAATGACCATGCTGTAGCTTGCATGAACGAGCTTTGATAAGTTGCAGGATCAAGTGTATCTGTAGTATCAGCTGCACCATTACCCCATCTAAAATGTCCGCCTTTTTTTGGAGTAGCAGCAACAGCTTTATCAGCTAGTGATAGAGCTATTGGTAGAGTTACACCAGTTGCAAGAACAGACATCATGAACTGTCTTCTATCAATTAGCCCTTTAGTGAGCTTTGAAGACTGCTCTTTAATATATTTGTCTATTTTCTTATCTTTCATTTGTCCTCCCTTTTATTGAACAAAAACCTGTGTTTTTGTTCATAATTTCAAGAAATTTAACAAAAAACAAACTTAAGTTATTTAACATACAAACATATAAATTATTTAAATTCAACGGATAATTTGTGAAATTTTGGTTGCATAATAGCCTAATTAAGTAATAACAAAATTGAAATATAAAGGAGGATAAAATTAGCCAAATTCACCCAATATTTAGAACAATTTTTTTAAGAATTGGACTTGGATTAATTACTGTATTTGCTTTTTCAGTAATTATTTTTAGCTGTTTTTCTTTTTTGCCAGGAGATTTTGCAACTGAGATTCTTGGACAATCTGCTACAAAATCTTCTGTTGAGGCTCTCAGATCTGAATTAGGTTTAGATAAACATCCTATTCCAAGATATTTTGAATGGCTATCTAATGTATTTCAAGGAGATTTTGGAAGTTCTTTCTCAGGCAGATCTAAAGTGCAAGGTGACCAAGGAGATAGATCAAGACTTGTCGTTGAACTAATTATTCCCAGGCTTAAAAATACACTTTTTTTAACTGGAGTCAGTGCTCTAGTGGCAATACCTCTAGCATTACTTCTTGGTATTTCAGCTGCATTATACAGAAATAGCGTTTATGATAGATCGGCAACTGGTTTTAGTTTAGTTACTGTTTCTTCTCCAGAGTTTTTTACTGGTTATATTTTTATACTTTTATTAGCTACTTTATTTCCAGTTTTTCCTACAATAGCAAATGTTAATGAAGACACATCATTAATTGAAAGGTTTTATTTAACTGCTTTACCAGTATTTACTCTAACACTTGTAACAATGGGCCATATGATGAGAATGACTCGGTCAGCAATAATAAATATTTTATCAAGTGAATATATTGAAATGGCAAAATTATCTGGTGCTACCAGATATGAAGTAATTGTAAAACATGCTTTACCTAATGCTTGGGCTCCAATTGCTCAAGTCATAACTATTAATCTTGCCTACATGTTAATTGGCTCAGTTGTTGTTGAGTTTGTATTTAATTATCAAGGAATAGGAAGGCTAATGGTTGGATCCGTTTACAATAGAGATATTCCAGTTGTTCAGGCTTGCGCTTTAATATTTGCATCAACTTATGTTATTTTAAATTTACTAGCTGATTTGATTGGAATAATTTCAAACCCTAGACTTTTGTATCCAAAATGAGTGATAATACACAATCATATTCAGCAAAAGGTGAGGTTAGTAGTATAACTAAAAGAAGAACTAGATTTGAGAGAATAAAAATAGCATTTTCTAAAGCTCCCTTATCTGCTTGGTTTGGAATGATTGTACTTTCTATCTATCTTTTTGCTGCATTCTTTGCTCCATTTATTGCGCCACATGGCGAAGCAGAAGTTTTCCCAGTTGCGTATGCGCCATGGGGTGGAGAACACTTATTAGGAACAGATCAAATTGGAAGGGATATTCTTTCTAGATTAATCTTTGCTTCAAGAAATACACTAGGAATTTGCTTCTTAGCCTGTACGATTGCTTTAATTATTGGAACAATATTTGGAATAATTGCAGCAATAGATAGAAGTTATATTGATCAAATCTTAAGCAGATCAATTGATACTTTAATGGCAATTCCTGTAATGATTTTTACTTTTATTCTTTTATCAGTTTTTGGACCAAGTAATTTGAATTTAATTTTAATTTTAGGGGTATTAGAATCTACAAGATTTTTTAGAATTTCAAGATCTGTAGCTGTTGGTCAAGTTGTATTAGAATACGTTGAGGTAGCTAAATTAAGAGGAGAAAAACTTTCATATATTATTTTTAGAGAAATTCTTCCTAATATAGCATCTCCTTTGATAGTTGAATTCGGTGTAAGATTTATCTTTATTATTTTCACTGTTTCAAGTTTAAGTTTTTTAGGCTTAGGCATACAGCCACCAGCAGCTGATTGGGCTGCTATGGTGAGAGAAAATGCAATATTAATTCAATATGCCCAATATGATATTACCGCAGGATTAACTCCACTAATACCTGCTGCAATAATTGCATTATTAGCTCTTGCAATTAACTTCGTGATTGATTGGTATTTGTACATTACAAGCGGTTTAAAAGATGACATCAAATAATAAAAAAGAACTTCTTTTAGAAATGAAAAATATTCATATTGATGGATTTTCAGATGAGAGATGGCATAAAATATTAAAAGGGGTTGATCTAAATTTATACAGAGGTGAAATTTTAGGTTTAATTGGAGAAAGCGGTGCTGGAAAATCGACCATGGGAAAAGCAGCAATGGGTTATACTCAACCAGGTTGCAAAATTATTAAAGGTGAAATAATTTTTAATGGTACTGATCTTGCTAAGCTCACAGAATTTGAAAAAAGAAAAATCTGGGGTACTAAAATTTCATATGTTGCTCAATCAGCAGCAGCATCTTTTAATCCTGCACACAGATTAATGGATCAAACAATTAGTGCAGCTAATAGAGCAAAAATTAATCCTACTGACGTATTAAGAAAAGATGCAGTCCAACTTTATGAATCACTACAACTACCAGATGCCGAAAATATTGGAGAGAGATATCCTCATCAAGTCTCTGGTGGTCAATTACAAAGAATTATGACTGCTATGGCTATGTCACCAAGACCAGAACTTATAATTTTTGATGAACCAACAACTGCACTTGATGTTACTACTCAAGTTGAAGTTCTGTCTGCTATGAGATCAATAGTAGATAAATTTAATACTGCTGCAATTTATATTACTCATGATTTAGCTGTAGTTGCTCAAATGGCTGATAGAATTAAGGTTCTTAGATATGGAGAAGAGGTAGAAGAGTCTAAGACAAAAGACATGCTTTCAAATCCTAAAGAAGAATATACTAAATCACTATGGTCAGTAAGATCACTAATAAAGCCTGAAGAAACAAATGATGATTATATGTTGTCCATTAAAAATATTGATGCAGCTTATGGTTCATCAAAAGTTCTTCATGATGTTTCTGTAAATATTCCTAGAGGTAAAACTGTAGCAATAGTTGGAGAAAGTGGATCAGGAAAATCAACAACTGCAAGAGTAATAACTGGCCTACTACCTCAAACCAAAGGAGAAATTATTTTTGATGGAAAAAAATTATCTCCTAAACTTGAGCAAAGATCAAAAGAAGAATTAAGAAGAATTCAAATAATTTTTCAAATGCCTGATACCGCAATGAATCCTAAACAAACTGTTGATGAAATCATTGGGAGACCAATTGAATTCTACCATGGAGTAAAAGGAAAAGAACGTGAGACTAAAGTAATTGATTTGTTAAAAATGATTGAACTAGATGAAACGTTTTTAGATAGATTGCCATCTGAATTATCAGGAGGCCAAAAACAAAGAATTTGTATAGCTAGAGCTTTAGCTGCTAATCCAGATCTAATTATTTGTGATGAGGTTACTTCAGCATTGGATCAAATTGTTCAAGAGGGAATTTTAAAACTGTTACAAAAACTTCAAAAAGATCTTGGCGTAACTTATATTTTTATTACTCACGATATTGCCACTGTTAAAGCCATTTCGGATGAAATAGTTGTTATGTATCAAGGTAAAGTAGTTGAGCAAGGCTTAAAAAGTAAAATTTTAAACCCTCCACACCCTGATTATACTGAGTTGTTATTATCTTCAGTTCCAGAAATGGATCCCGATTGGCTAACAAATCTTTTAAATAAAAGATCAAACTAATTAATCTAATTAAAAATACTTGAAAATATTTTAAATTTATTATTTATATTTTTTGTGAAAAAAATTTCTAAATTAGATGAGTATTTATTTGATCTTAATGGATACTTAATTATTAAAAATGCTTTAAGTAAAAAAGAACTTATTAATTTAAATAAAATTTTGGATGATTTAAAAAACTTAAGTAATAAACAGTGGGCCGGTCATGTCCATGGTCATAATTACGGAGGTAAGGAGGGCTTAAATCTTCAACAAATTTATGAAGCAGGAAAGCCTTTTGAAAATTTAATTGACCATCCTTCATGGATTAATCACATGTTACATTTTGTAGGAGGTAAAGGCTCTTTTGACCACACTCATGGTCCATTATTTATTGATGAGAACTTTGCAAATATTAGAGGCCCAGGTGAGGCTATCGGCATACATTCTGGCAACCATGAAGGCCTGCAAAGAAATCATTATAGATTTCAAAATGGAAAATTTCATTGTGCACAAGTAAATATTTTATTAGCTTTGAATGATATTGGTCCAGGTGATGGTGGAACTGTTGTAATACCTGCATCACATAAATCTAACATAGAGCATCCAGAATTTAGAGAAAAAAAGATGTTAAAAGGTGGTAAAATATCATCAGCAGATGGAATGACTGCATCTGTTGAGGTTCATTTAAAAGCAGGTGATGGACTTTTATTTGTAGACTCATTATGTCATGGTTCAGCAAAAAGAGTTAATAAAGGAGAGAGAAGAATTGTTGTATACAGGTATGGACCTTCTTGGGGATTTTTTCGTCACCCATATAGACCATCGGCTCAATTACTTAGAAGATTATCTAAGTTCCAAAAAAGTATTGTGATGCCTCACGAAAAAGTTTTAACTCCTTATAATTAAAATTCTTGTTGATTGTGAATATTATTAAATCAATTTTAAATATTTTTCTAAGTAAAGAAAGCAAATTTAATAATCTTGAGGCAAGAAATATAATGATAGATGAAAGCAACTTTAATAAAATGAATTTAACATTAGGAAATACTTTTAAAGTTAACGGAAATATCAAAATTAAAAATTTTAAAGAAAAAATTACAGAAGATAATCTAACGGTAGTAGTTATTAACAATAAAGGTAAAACAATTGGCTATATTACCAAAAATGAATTAATTAATAATTAAATTTTATGAAAATAAATTTGAAAAATAAAACTTATGTAATCTCAGCTGCTGCAGATGGTATAGGCTTTGCAATTGCTAAGAAGATTATCAGCGCAGGTGGAAAAGTATATATTTCTGATATTAACAAAAAAAAAATTAATGAAATAAATAAAAAATATAAGAACAAAATTTATGCAACTGCTATGGATTGTACAAATCCAGCTGAAATTAAAAATTATTTTCATAAACTAAAATCTCTAAAAAAAATTGATGGTCTAATAAATAACATAGGAATAGCAGGTCCAACCAAAAGTCTTGAAAATATAAAAATAGAAGAATGGGAAGAGACTATAAAGACAAACTTACATAGTCATTTTTATTATACAAAGTATTCTATTCCATTTTTAAAAAAAGCAAAAAAATCATCAATAATTAATCTTTCTTCTACTGCAGGACTTTATGGTTTTGCACAACGTTCACCTTATACTGCTAGTAAATGGGCAGTAATAGGTCTGACCAAAACTTTAGCAATGGAACTTGGTAAATATAAAATTAGAGTTAACGCAATTTGTCCTGGATCAGTAGAGGGAGATCGAATGAAGCGAGTAGTTGATGCAAAAGCCTTATTAACAAAAACTAATCCCAAAAAAGTAAAACAAGAGTTTGAATCAATGGTATCTCTACAAACATTCGTTAATAAAGAAGATATTGCTTCAATGGCTCTATTTTTATTAAGTGATGAAAGTCAAAACATTTCTGGTCAGGCTATGACAGTAGATGGAAATACTGAAAGAATGAATTAGTGTCTCAATACACTGATTATATAATAATTGGTGCAGGTTCAGCAGGTTGTGTACTAGCAAATAGACTGTCATCTCATTCAAAAAATAATGTAACTTTATTTGAAGCTGGCCCCTCTAATAATACATGGAAAGTTGATATGCCAAGTGCATTACTTTATGTGATGCATGATCCAAAATACAATTGGAAATATTATACTGAGCCTGAACCTTATTTAAATAACAGATCTTTATATTGCCCTAGAGGTAAAATGTTAGGTGGTTGCTCCTCTCATAATGGAATGGTTTTTGCAAGGGGGCACAAGGAGGATTTTGATAGATGGGAGTCTTATGGTTTAGATCAATGGAGTTATAGTAAAGTTTTACCATATTATAAAAAACTAGAAACATGGTCTGGAAAAAATAATCTAAGAGGCAAAGATGGTCCATTAAAAGTAAATAAATCTCAAATAGATAAAAAGTTTCCATTATTTAATGCAGTTTTAAAAGCTGCAAAAGAAGCTGGCTATAATATCTTTGATGATTCAAATAGTCTTAATAATGAAGGATTTGGTACATTTGATGTAACAATTGATAAAGGTGTTCGTCAAAGTATACCAAAAGCTTATTTAGATCCTATAAAGAACAGAAAAAATCTTCAAATAATAAAAAAAACATATGTAAAAAAAATAATTTTTAAAGACAAAGTTGCAATAGGAATAGAATATGTAAAAAATAATAAGACACACAATTTTTATGCAAATAAAGAAGTAATACTTAGTGCAGGCTCGATTAATTCACCAAAAATACTTCAACTCTCGGGAATAGGTAATGCTACACATCTTAAAGATTTTGGAATTCCAGTAATTAATGATTTAAAAGGAGTTGGTGAAAATCTTCAAGATCATTTAGAAATTTATATTCAATATAAATCAAAGAAAAAAGAGACATTATATGATTTATCAACTAATTTTATTTCCCAAGGCATTGAAGGAAGTAAATGGTTTACTTTTAAGAAAGGTAAATTAGCTCACTCACATTTAGAATTAGGAGGATTTGTAAAAACAAATAAAAATTATTCACATCCAAATTTACAATTTCATTTTTTTCCATCGTTAGTAATCAATCATGGATTAACAAATCCTGAATTTGATGCTTTTCAATTTCACGCATGTCCTAACAGACCAAAGAGTAGGGGTTTTGTTAAAATAAAATCAAATAATTTTAATATTTCACCTCAAATCCAATTTAATTACTTACAAAATCAAGAAGATTTAATTCAAATGAGAGAAAGTGTGAAAATTGCAAAAAATATTTGCTCTCAGAAATCACTCTTAGATTATGTAGATTACGAAGTAAGACCAGGAATTGAAATTAAATCTAATGAAGAATTAGACGAAGTGATTAGAAATACTTCTGAATCGGCATATCACCCTTCGTGTACTAATAAAATGGGCAATGATGATTATTCAGTTGTTAATCAAAAAACAAAAGTACATGGTATTGAGAACTTAAGAGTTATAGATGCATCAATTATGCCTGATATTGTTAGCGCTAACTTAAATGCTAGCGTAGTGATGATCGCAGAAAGGGCAGCTGATTTTTTACTAAATTAAAACAAAAACTTAGGCCGTTTCTAGCCTAAGTATATTGCTGATATTTATTCTTAAAGGAAGGAAACGCATTCATTTAAGGAGGAAATAAACCTTAAAAAATGCCTAAGAATTAGATAGATTTTCTTCTGAGTGTCCAACCATATCTTTCACTGTAATAAGCTTCAATTCCTTCAGCTAAGTTAAGATCGTAGTTGGAGTCTATAGATCCCTCAAGGACCTTATTCTCAATCGAACTCTGTTCTAAACCTTCTTTTTGGTTTTTAATGTTTTCTGTTAATTTACTGTTCATAATTTACAATATTTACATTTATATAAAAGTTATTAAAAAAACTAGTAAATAAGTCATTTTTAATGTAAAGATAATTACTTGATAAAATTTAAAATTGTAAATTTTGTAAATGAATATAGAAGATGATATAAATTTAGGTCCAAGATTAAAAAAACAAAGGATTAGCAAGGGTTTTTCCCAAGCTAAATTATCGAAGTCCATTGGAATATCACCTAGCTATTTAAATTTGATAGAAAGCGGGAAACGTAAAATACCTCTTTCGTTGTTAATAAAAGCTTCCGAGGAACTAGATTTATCAATAAAGGACTTTTCTACAGAATCTAATAAACGACTACTTTCAGATGTTATGGATGTTTTGAGTAATGAAATTTTTGATGATCTTAAAATTACTAACCATGACACTAGTAATTTTATTGGATCCAATCCGAACATTGCAAAAGCACTATTAACGATAAATGATTCATTTAAAAGTTTTAAAGAGGATATGCAGAATCGTCTTGAAACGATGGATATTAATTCTGGCAAAATAGAAAAACCAACGAGACTTCCAGTTGAAATAGTTTCAGATATTTTGCAAGAGAATAAAAATTATTTTCATGATCTAGAAATAAGTTCAGAAAAATTAAGAAAAGAAATAGGGCTTAAAATAGGTCCAAATATTGGATCGGGTTCAAAACTAACACAATATCTTCAATCAAAGCATGGTATCAAAGTTTCAATAGTAACAATTGATAAAGATGAAAAAATAGTCAAACGCTATGATGAAAAAAATAAAACATATTATTTGTCTGAAATGCTAACATACACTTCAAGAAACTTTCATTTAGCTTCTCAAGTTGCTTATTTAGAAGCTACCGAAGTAATAGACAAGGTAATCAAAGAAAATAATGTTGAGTCGGAGGAGGTCGTTCCTTTGCTTAAACTTTCATTATTAAATTACTATGCAGCCGCATTTATGATGCCTTATGATGATTTTTTAAAAAGTGCAAAACTTCATAGATATGATATAGAAATTTTAATGCACCATTATGCTTGTAGCTTTGAGCAAGTTACACATAGACTAACAAATCTACAGAGACCAGGTAATGCAGGTGTTCCATTTCATTTTTTAAAAACAGATATTGCAGGAAATGTTTCTAAAAGATTTTCTCTTTCAGGAATTCATATTCCCAGACATGGAGGATCATGTCCAAGATGGAATGTTTACACTGCATTTTTAAATCCAGGAAAAATTCACCCACAAATTTCAAAAATGCCTGATGGAAAAGTCTATTTTTGTATTGCAAGAGCATTTGAAAAAGGGATTGAAAAACATGGCATGCCAAAAAGTTTTGTTTCTATTGGCCTAGGATGTGACATGAAATATGCAAAAGATTTGGTTTATTCTGAAGGAATTGACCTCGCAAATAAGAAGTTACAAATGCCAATTGGTGTTTCTTGTAGAATATGTCCAAGGGTCGAATGTCAACAAAGAGCATTTCCACCAATCGATAAAGAGTTGAAGCTTGATATCAAGTATAGAGGGACATCTCCATACGTAACGATTTAGATCTTAACTAACATCTTCCCTATATTTTTTCCATTAAGTAAATCAATAAACGCTTTAGGAGCATTTTCTAAACCCTCGTAAACTGTCTCTTTAAATTTTATTTTGTTATTTTTTAACCAATCTTTCATATCGGTTTCAAATGGCTCATTATCATTTTCATGATCAAATATTAAAAATCCTTTTATGGTTAATCTTTTCACAAGAACATGAGCCATATTTTTTAAACCACTTGGGGGTGTTGTTACATTCATCTGAGATATTCTGCCACAAATGACTATTCTTCCAAAGTTTTTCATTCTGAATATTGCAGATTCTAAAAAATCACCACCAACGTTATCAAAATATAGATCAAAACCTTCAGGACATATTTCTTTAAAATGCAGAACAAGATTTGCAACTTTATTATAATTAAATGCGTGATCTACGTTTAGTTCATTTTTTAACCAATTAACTTTTTCATCAGAGCCAGTACTTGCATAAACAGTGCAACCTAAATTTTTAGCAATTTGACATACTGTCGATCCAACACTGCCACCAGCTGATGAAACAAGCACGGATTGTCCAGCTTTTAATTTCCCATAATTAAATAGACCTATATAAGCTGTTTGTCCTGTCATGCCTAATGGACCTAAGTAAGATTGAATAGGCAAATCTGTAGAAGGAATTTTTTTTAATTGATCACTATTACAAACAAAATTATCTCTCATTCCAAAATTGCTAAAAACAGTATCACCTATTTTAAAATTATCATCATCTGACTCTTGAACTGAACCAATTGCATAACCCTCCATTTCTTCACCTAATTTAAATGGTGGTTTATAATTTTTTCTCTCTGTCATTCTTGCTCTCATATAAGGATCAACAGAAATCCAAGAATTTAAAACGTGAATATTATTTTTGTTATTTAATTTAATTTCTTTTGTTTTTATTTCAAAATCATCTTCTGATGGTAGTCCTTGGGGAATATAATTTTTTAATGCAACATATTTACAAGTTTTTGTCATATCTATAATTTATATTTTTTCTTTAATTCAATCAAATCAATTAAAAAGTTATCTCTTATATTACTTAGTTTATTAATAGATAATTTTTTAGATTGTATAGCAGTTCCATTAATTATTTTTTGTTTTAATTTTTTATTTAATTTAGGAGATTTTAATTTTGTCCAAGGAAGCTTTAAGGCTGGTCCAAACTGATCTAACATATGTTTCATTCCTAATTCACCTCCAGCTAAATGAAATGTCAGAAATGTACCCATTAAGGCCCAACGCATACCAGGTCCGTAAGTGATCGCATCATCTAAATCTTTAGTTGTTCCGTAACCATCATTAATTATGTGCAATCCCTCTCTCCATAATGCTTCTTGCAACCTATCAGATAGAAATCCTGGTAGTTCTTTTTCCACCAACAGAGTTTTCATTTTAATCTTTTTATAAAATGTATTTGCTCTCTTAAAATGAATTTTACTCGTCTTGTTGCCTTTAACTATTTCAACTAAAGGCAAAATATAAACAGGATTAAAGGGGTGAGCAATCATAAACCTTTGCGGATTAATACATTCTGCTTGCAATTTTGAAGGTAATAATCCAGAAGAGCTTGAAGCTATAATTGATTGTTTTGGTGCAAATTTACTAATATCTTTTATAACTTTTTTTTTTAATTCTAATCTTTCAGGAATATTTTCTTGAATTAGATCAGAATTCTTAACTGCCTCAGCTAAATTATTAGTAAAATTAAGATTTTTTAAGTTAATTTTTCTTTTGTATAATTTTTGAATAATTTTTTTAGTTCTAGCTATTTCTTTTTTAAGATATTCTATTTGTTTTTTATTTTTATCAAAAGCTGTAACCTTTTTATTACATGCTAAAAAACGCAATATCCAACCAGTACCTATAACACCAGTTCCTATTACAGAAATATTTTTGATTTTTTTCAAACTAAAAATGTTTTTTTAATTTTAATTTTTCTCTAACCTGTTCAGGATTAAGTATAGATGATCCTAAATCTTCAACAATGCATCTAGCTTTTTCAACAAGTTGAGCATTAGAGGCAAAAACACCTTTTTTAAGATAAAGATTGTCTTCTAGCCCTACTCTTACGTTTCCACCTAAAATCACTGCCTGTGCTGCCATTGGCATTTGAGTTCTTCCAATACCAAATCCAGCCCAGAAGCCTTCTTTGGGAACCATGTCAGCCATTGCTTTCATTGCTGTTGTTGTAGCTGGAGATCCCCATGGGATTCCAAGACATATTTGATAAAGGGGAGGTCCATCAATTAAACCTTCTTTATAAAGTTGATTGGCAAACCATAAGTGACCCATTTCAAAAGCTTCCATTTCTGGCTTAACTCCCAGCTCTTGCATTTTTTTTGCAGCAGATCGAAGTTGCATTGGAGTATGAACAAATGTCATATTAGAGTCACCAAAGTTAAGTGTGCCACAATCTAAAGTACACATTTCAGGAAGTAATTCTTCCACATGCTCCAACCTACTCAAAGCATCAATCATATCTGTATTTGATCCAACTGGGTTAAGAGGATCTTTACCTGTTCCAATTTCAAAATCTCCACCCATTCCTGTTGTGAAATTTAGAACTACATCCGTATCTGAAGATCTTATTCGATCTGCAACTTCTTTATAATATTCCAATTTTCTTGATGGTTTTCCATCTGGCTCTCTTACATGAATGTGCGCTATTGCAGCTCCCGCTTTTGCTGCTTCAATAGAAGCATCTGCTATTTGTTTTGGTGTTATAGGTAATTCTGGGTGTTTGTTCGCTGTATCTCCAGAGCCAGTAACTGCACAAGAAATTATCACTTCATTATTCATTTTTTTAATCTACTAGTATATTTATAATTATAAAAGAAAATTATGAAAATATACTTAAATTCAGGAAAAGTTAAAAAAGAATGGACTGATTATAATGGTCATATGAATCTAGCTTTTTATATTCATTTATTTGATGCAGGTTGGGAAGTGTTACTTAAAAAATTTAATATGGGAGAAGATTCAGCAAAAATAGAAAAGAAAACTACCTTTGCAGTTGAGTCTCATACAACTTATGACAAAGAAGTTAAAGAAGGAGATGAAGTAGATATTAACTTATTATTTTTAGATAGAGATAAAAAAAGATTAATCTATAAGTTGGAGATGACTCATAAAGAAGAAGGTTATAGAGCTGCAACAACAGAAGTATGCTCATTATATGTAGATCTAAATATTAGGAAAGTAGCAGAAATAGAACAAGAAAAGCAAAGCATTATAGATAATTTTATTGAAAATAATAAAAGTAGTTTTAATCCGGGTGATTTATACTTAATTCATAAATTAAAAAAATAATTATAAATTTCTATAGGGAGTTCTATTAAAAATTCTTTGAACCATTGGAACAAATTCTTTTAATGGTATTGTATCGTAGTTTGGATCAAAAGATGCTTGATCCCATCTTTCACAAAAATTGATTGTATCTTGAAAGTGTTCATGACCTTTAAATTTATCTCTAAGATTTCTATCTTTACCATAATGGTGATTATAGTAATAAGCTTGAAATAAACCGTGTTGCTCGACAATCCATCTTGTTTTTTCAGAGACAAACGGTTTTAAAACTGCTGCTGCAAGTTCAGAATGATTAAGAGGTGCTATCTCATCTCCAATATCATGCAATAAAGATGCAACTACCATTTCTTCAGAAGCTTCCTCTCGTAAAGCTCTAGATGCAGTTTGAAGTGAATGTTCTAATCTTGAAACTTGATAACCACCAAGAGATTTATCTAGGCCTTCTAAAACTCTTACTATTCTATCCGCAGTACCTTCTATGAATTTATCCTCAAAATTTGCTAGAAGTTCATAGTCTTCTTTATCGCCATGTTTCATTTCAGTGAATTTTACTTCATCTTTAGTCATGTTCTAATTATACATATTTTCAATTAATATGAAACTAATTCCTGAATGGCATGATCACCAATATTGTCTTATTGCTTGGCCATGCAATAAAGACCTTTATGGTAAAGTAATTAATAAAGCCAGAGATGAAGTAGCCAATGTTATTAACGAAATTGCAAAAACTGAACATGTAATTGTCTTATCAAACAAAGAAAACATAAATGAAATCCAAAATAAAACAGATCATAAAAATATAGATATTGTAGAATGTAAATTAGATGATTCTTGGATGCGAGATATAGCACCAATTTTTTATAATGAAGATCAAAAATTAAAATCAATCAGTTTTGAATTTAATGGTTATGGAAAGTATCCAGATTATTTTAATGATAATAAAATATCAAAATTTATTTCAAACTATTTAAATATTCCAACAAAAACCTCCGACCTTGTTATTGAGGGAGGAGCAATCACCTATGATGATAAAAAAAATTTATTCAGCACAAAAAGTGTAATATTTAATAAAAATAGAAAACAAAAACATAGTAGTGAATATATTATTAAAGAATTTAAAATCTTATTTGATTTAAATCACATTTTTTTGTTTGAAAATGGTCTAAAGGATGACGATACTGATGGGCATGTTGATAATTTATTATGCCCTATTGGAAAAAATAAATATTTAATAGCTACAACTCACAAATTAGATCCTAATTATGAAATATTAGAAAAAAACAAAGCTGACCTTATTAACTTTTTTAAAGATACTAATCAGATATATGAGCTCATATATAAATTTTTATTTCAGTAAAAATAAAATTATTCTACCTAAATTCAATGTTTACGAAGACAAAGAGGTTAAAATTATTTTTGAAGAATTATTCCCAAATAGAGAAATTATTATGTTGCAAACTGAAAATATAAATTATGGTGGAGGAAATATTCATTGCATAACGATGAATGTTCCAAAAATATGAAAGTAAAAGTAGCAACATCACAATTTAGAGCCCTTAAGGGAGATTTTGATGCTAATTTAAATAAAGCAATTAATTTAGTTGAAAAAGCTTCTGAAGAAAATGTTGATATTTTACTTCTGCAAGAATTATTTCAAGGTTATTATTTTTGTTCAACAAAAAATGATAAATTTTTTAATTTTGCAATTGATTATCCATCTAATCCAATGTTTGAAAAATTTTCTAACATCTGTAGAGAAAAAAAAATTTCATTACCAATTAGTTTTTTCCAAAAGAAAGAAAATAAGTATTTCAATTCTTTAGTTATGATTGATTCTTTTGGTAAAATAAGTGACGTATATAATAAATCGCATATACCTGAAGGACCTGGATATAATGAGAAGTATTATTTTGAAAAAGGCAATACAGGTTTTATGGTTTTTGATACACCAAAAGCAAAAGTTGGCTGTGCAATTTGTTGGGATCAGTGGTTTCCTGAATGTGCAAGAATATTAACATTGAAGGGTGCAGATTTAATTTTATATCCATCAGCAATTGGTTCTGAACCACACATGCCTGAATTAGACTCAAAGGATCATTGGATTAATACAATGGTTGGACATGCTGCTGCAAATCAAATTCCCATAATAGCTTCAAATAGAATAGGGAAGGAGTCCGAAGCTAATATTGAATTAAATTTTTATGGTAATTCATTTATTTTGGATCATCTTGGAAATGTAATAAATCAGATGAATGATAAAGATGAGGGCATAATAACTGCGACTTTAGATTTGTTAATTTCAAGAGAATATAGAAAATTATGGGGTAACTTTAGAGATAGAAGGCCTGATCTATATAAAAAAATTCTCGATTTTTAATTTATTTTATTTAATGTATTTTTTATTTAGGAGGGGAATAATGCTTAAGTATTTTATATCTCTATTAGTTTTAATTTCTTTTTCAGCTCAGGCTAAAGAGGAATTATTTATTTACAATTGGTCTGATTATATTGCTGAAGATACAATTGAAAATTTCGAAAATGAATTTGGCATTGATGTAACTTATGATGTTTTTGATTCAAACGAAGTTCTTGAAGCTAAACTTTTAGCTGGTGGTTCAGGTTATGATATTGTGGTGCCTTCAGGCTCTTTTTTAGAAAATCAAATCAAGGCTGGAGTTTTTCAAAAACTTGATAAGGCTCAACTTTCAAACATTGGTAATTTAGATCCCGATGTACTAGCAAAAATTGATGCACATGATCCAGGAGGTCAATACTCGATAAATTATATGTATGGTACTACAGGTATTGGCTATAATACTGATAAAGTTGATGAAAATGATATTACAAGTTGGAGCATTTTGTTTGATCCAGCTATTGCATCAAAATATGCAGATTGTGGAATCGCAATGTTGGATGCTCCTACAGAGGTTATGGAAATCGCTTTAAAATACGTTGGAAAAGATCCTTATACAGAGGATGAGAAAGATTATGAGGTTGCTCTTGAAATGTTACAGCAAATAAGACCTTACATAAGATATTTTGATTCTTCTCAATATATCGATGATTTAGCAAATGGAGAGATCTGTTTAACTATGGGTTGGTCAGGTGACGTTTTTCTAGCTGCAGATGAAGCTGCAGATGGAGTAGAAGCTTGGTACTCAATTCCATCTGAAGGAACTGTAATATGGTTTGATATGATGGCTATTCCAGCTGATGCAAAAAATGTTGAGAATGCACACAAATTTATAAATTATATTTTAAGACCTCAAGTTGCTGCTGATATTACAAATTACGTTTGGTATTCAAATCCAAATAAAGCAGCCAATGAACTAGTTGATCCTGAAATTTTTGAAGATCCTGCTATTTATCCAGATGAAGCAACTTTAAGTATGCTTTTTGCTGATACTGCAGACTCTCCGAAAAAATCTAAATTATCAACTAAATATTTTAATAAATTTAAAGCAAATTAAAAAATATACTTCATTTCAGCACTAATATATTAATATTAGTGCTGATTTAAGATGGATAATAATTTTCTTGTAATTGAAAATATTTCTAAATCCTTTGGAGATAACAAAGTTTTAGAAAATATTAATTTAAATATTTCAAAATCTGAATTTTTTGGTCTCTTAGGATCTTCGGGTTCAGGCAAAACTACATTACTAAGAATACTAGGTGGATTTGAGAAGCCAGATACAGGACGTGTAATACTCGACGGAATGGACATAACAAACCTTGAACCTTTTGATAGACCATTAAACTATATGTTTCAATCGTATGCACTATTTCCTCACTTAAACGTATTTAATAATTTAGCTTTTGGAATAAAAGAAAATTTTACCCAAAAAGAAATTGATATAAATGTAAGAAATATTGCTGAACTTCTATCTATTGAGCATTTATTAAATAGAAGAATTAAGCAATTATCAGGTGGAGAGCAGCAAAGAGTTGCCCTTGGAAGGTGCTTGATAAAAAAACCTAAGTTATTATTATTAGATGAGCCTCTTGCAGCACTAGATAAAAAACTAAGATCAAAAACACAATTAGAGTTAACAACACTCCAAAAGAAACTAAAAATTACATTTGTTTTCGTCACCCATGATCAGGAAGAAGCAATGTCCTTATCTGATAGAATGGCAATAATGAAGAATGGTCTTATTTTGGAATGTTCTAGCCCTGAAGAGATTTATGAAAATCCTAAAAGTCTTTATACTGCCAATTTTATAGGAATTGCAAATATAATTGAGATTTATAAGAAAGATGAAAATTTTTATTCTGATGATTTAGGTGTAAATTTTAAATTAAACAAAGAATTAAACAATACAAAAACTAATATTTTACTAAGACCAGAGAAAATAAAAATACAATCAATAAATAATTTGAAAACAAGTTCATTTAATTCCTTTAGTGGAGAAATTTTAGAAAAATCATATTTGGGAAGCTTTACCCGTTATGAAATTAAAATTAATGATATGATAATTTCAGTTTTAGATCAGAATTTTAACTCCAACTCAAATTATAATTTCCCAAAAGGGGAAAAAGTCATTTGTAGTTGGGAAAGTGAATCAATTAAGATTTTAGAGGATTAATTGAAAAATAAATTATTTGAAAAATATTTTGTTTTTAGTCCTTATTTTTGGCTTGTTCTATTTTTTTTTATTCCATTAGCTATAATTTTTAAAATATCAATTTCGGTATCAGAATGGGGAATGCCTCCTTATCAAGATATTTTTCTTTTTGATAATGGATTTAAGATTAATACTACCTTAGAAAACTATGTTTATATTTTTAGTGATTATTACTACATTGGATCTTTTGTAAACTCTTTGATTTTAGCTTTAATATCTACTTTTTTTTGCCTACTTATTGGGTTCCCGTTAGCTTTTTATATTGCGACTTCAAATATTAGATTAAGAAATATTTTATTAGTTTTAGTAGTTATTCCATTTTGGTCATCATTTTTATTAAGAGTATATGCATGGAAAATAATTTTACAGAATAATGGAATTTTAAATGTAATACTTCTAAACCTAGGCATAACATCAGAACCACTTCAATTATTATACAATCAATATGCTGTCATTATGGGAATTGTATACACTTATTTACCTTTGATGATTTTACCACTCTATGGATACTTAAATAAGTTTGATTTAAATTTAATTGAAGCATCAAAAGATTTAGGACTAAATCGTACTAAAACCTTTTTTAAAGTTATACTTCCTTTATCTGTTCCAGGAATTGTTGCTGGATCTTTATTAGTTTTTATACCTGTTGTTGGAGAATTTATTATACCTGAAATGTTAGGTGGTAGTGATAGATTGTATTATGGAAAAATATTATGGGAGGAATTCTTTGTTAATAGAAATTGGCCAGGTGCTAGTGCTTTAGCTTTTAGTGGAATTATTATTTTGGTTTTACCAATTGTTATTTTTCAAATACTTTATTCTCGTTGGAGTCAAAAAAATGAAATCTAGTTTAATCAAAAGTACAGTTATTTTTTTAGGTTTATTTTTTTTATATTTCCCAATTTTAGTTTTAATTTTTTACTCATTTAACGAAAATAAGAGAGTAATGGTTTGGAAAGGATTTTCTTTAAGATGGTACAATGAATTATTTAATAATGAACAAATAATTGAGGCATTTATTATTAGTATTAAAATTGCAGCTTTATCTGCAACTTTTGCCACAATTTTAGGAGTTATGATTGGATATTCACTTGTAAGAATAAGAAAAATTCCTTTTAAATCATTCTATATTTTTCTTTCTTCAACACCTTTGGTTTTACCAGAATTAATTTTAGGTCTTTCAATGTTACTTTTTTTTATAAGCTTAAATAATGTAATTGGATTTCCATCATCTAGAGGACAATTAACTATTTTCATATCACACGTTACTTTTTGTATTGCATTTGTCGCAATTATTATTCAAGCAAGATTAACTGACTTTAACAAAAATATTGAGGAAGCTGCAATGGATCTAGGCTATAATTATACCAAGGTACTATATAAAATAACTTTACCGATAATTTTACCTTCTATCATTGCTGGTTGGTTATTAGCTTTTACTATCTCTTTAGATGATCTAGTGGTTGCAAGTTTTACAACAGGACCCGGAGCAAATACACTTCCAATTGTTGTTTTTTCTAAAGTAAGATTAGGATTGAGTCCTGAAGTAAATGCGTTATCAGCAATTTTAATGTTTGCTTTGATTATAATTGGTTTATTTTATTTTTATTTTAATAGAAAATTTAAACATTAAGTAATAAATATTCACGTTCCCAAGAACTTATTACTGATAGATATGCTTGGTATTCTACTCTTCTTATAGCAGCGATTGATCTAATAAATTTTTCGTTAAATATAGATTTTATATCTTCGTCATTTTCAAAAAGCATTAATGATTCATCCATGTTTTTTGGTAAATTAGAACTTTTATCTTTAAATGCACTATCTTTAGTCTCTGGACTTGGTTTTATATTATTTTTCATTCCTAAATATCCAGAAGCTAAATTAGCTGCAAAAACTAGATATGGATTAGTATCTGATCCAGGAATTCTATTTTCAATTCGCATATTTTTTTCCTCAATCGATGGAATTCTAAAACCACAACTTCTATTTCCTATTCCCCACTTTACATTTTTTGGAGTGCCCCAGGTTGCAAATAATCTCCTAAAGGAGTTTATATTTGGGGCGTATATTGGCATTAATAATGGAGTATATTTTTCTAAACCACCAAGATAATTTTTCATTTTTTTTGAAATTTTTGATGATTTATTAAAAAAAATATTTTTATTTTTTTCATTATAGACTGATTGATGAATATGCATTGCGCTACCAGGCTGATTCTCCATAGGTTTTGCCATAAATGTGGCATGAAGTTTG
Source organism: uncultured Alphaproteobacteria bacterium (assembly GCA_902623545.1). Taxonomy (GTDB): domain Bacteria; phylum Pseudomonadota; class Alphaproteobacteria; order HIMB59; genus CACPNW01. The sequence continues at coordinate 72,443 of CACNUI010000005.1, forward strand.
TGTTTCAAGGCCGATTGTCTAAGAGTTCGCTTAAATAAAAATACTTGATCTGCTAGATCTAAAGGATCACCATGCTGGAAATTTATTTCCATTTGAGCTGAACCAGATTCATGATTAATTGTATCAATTTCAATATTTTGATCTTCACAATAATTATATACATCTTCAAAAAGATGATCGAATTCGTTTACAGCATCAATACCCAAGGCTTGTTTCCCTGTTTCTTGTCTACCTGATTGTCCAACTGGTACTTCTAGAGGATAATCTGAGTCAGCATTAGGTTTAACTAAGTAGAATTCTAATTCTGGAGAGACAATTGGAGTTAATTTTTCTTTTTTATAAAGTTTCAGAATATTTTTTAGAGCATTTCTGCTTGAATTAATAACCTCATCACCATTAAGATTTATTGCATCACATATAATTTGCGCAGTAGGATCTTCGTACCATGGTACTATTCTCATTGTATCAAAATCTGGTTTTAAAATAACATCAATATCAGTCGGGTTATAAACACTTCTTGGTAAAGCACCTGCTGAGTCCTCAGTTGCATAATCTCCTGATATTGTTTGAATAAAAGTTGACTGAGGTAATCTGTGACTTTCATCTTCAAGTCCTTTTAAAAATTTATTAGTTGGTAAAATTTTTCCCCTTGCTATACCTCCTAGATCTGGAACTAAACATTCAACTTCTGTAATAGAGTTTTCATGAAACCAATTTTGAAATTTTTCAATCATATTGAGACTGTTTGTTTACTAATTATTATTAAACCATTAAAGATAAGTTAATGTTTACTACAAAAAAAAGAACCTTTAATCAACATGATAATGAAAAAGAGAGTTTTTATAAATATTCAGCACCTAATTTTCCTAATCAAATTAAATTAAATGAGAATATTTCAACTGATGTATGTATTATTGGAGGTGGTTTAACAGGTATTTCTTCAGCATTAAATTTATCCAATCAAGGTTTATCAATAACGATTTTGGAAGCAAATAAAGTTGGATCTGGTGCTTCTGGTAGGAATGGCGGTCAACTAGGAATTGGAATGAGAAAAGATCAATTCTACTTAGAAAAAAAATTTGGTATTGAAAAAGCAAAATTTTTTTGGAAAGTTGGATTAGATGCTGTTTCAAATGTAATTAATTTAATTGCAAAATACAAAATTGACTGTGCGCTTAGACAAGGCGTTCTTCATGTAGGCAACACAAAAAAAGATTATAAATATTTTCAAGATGAAATTGAGCATATGCAGAAGAATTATAATTATAATAATTATGAATACTTTGACAACAACTCAATAAGAGATGAAGTTAATAGTGACAGATATTTTTCTGGAATGCTTTTAAAGGACTCTTATCATTTGAACCCATTAAAACTGACATATGGTTTAGCAGAACAGTGTTTAGCAAATGGTATAAATATATATGAAAATTCTCCGGCTGATAAAATTGTTGATAATCAAAAAGAAGTTATAATTCACTCTGGAAAAAATATTATTAAAGCAAAGAAAGTAATTATTGGTTGCAATGGTTATCTCGACAATCTTTTAGGATCAAAAAGAAATTATTTTATGCCTATAAATAATTATATTATTGCAACAGAACCTCTCGGAAAAGATCTAGCAAGTAAATTAATCAAAAGAAATTGTGGTGTAATAGATTCTAGATTTATGATTGATTATTATAGATTTTCAGAAGACTACAGACTTCTTTTTGGAGGACCTGAAACAATTACATCTCATTTTGCAAAAGATGCAAAGAGTTTTGTCTCTAAACGAATGTATAAAGTTTTTCCTGAATTAAAAAAATTTAAAATTGAGTTTTCCTGGGGAGGTACCTTGGCAATATCGATTAATAGATTGCCTATTTTTGGAACTATAATGAATCAAAAGTTATATTATGCTCATGCTTACTCTGGGCATGGATTAGCTATGAGTATTATGGGTGGAAAAATGGTAGCTGAAAAAATTTTAAATAAATCAAATAATTTTGATATTTTTGAGCAAATTAATCATTTTAAAATTCCAGGTGGCAACTTGTTTAGAAGACCATTATATTCTTCAGCCATTATTTATTATAGGTTAATGGATTATTTAAATAGATTGTAATTACTTAATTGCTCTTCTTAATCTGTCATTTATAGTTTTGCCAAGCCCTTTATTAGGTATTTCTACTACAGCAATTTTTTTGCATCTACTTTGATCTAATTTATGAAGATAATGATAAAAATTTTTTGCTGCTTCATTTAAATTTTTTTTATTACTCAAATTTAAATTAATTATTTTAGACTTTAATTTATTATTGCCAAAATTTAATAAACCTTCATTTTTAAGTATTCTCTTAGCATTCATTCTTATTGGCTTTAAGGTGGAGTAATGTTTTTTTAAATTACCAGGAGAAATAGATGATTTCTTTTTAATTTTTACTTTTGCAAATTTATTTAGCTCTTCAACAGTTATGCTGCCATATCTTAATACTTCAATTTCATTATTGGCATCAATTCTAACAACTGTGGACTCTAGTCCATGAGAAGACTGTTTATCTTTTAAAACAAATATTTTTTTTACTAGAATAGGATCGATATCCATAATATTGGTTACGGAAGTTCTTTCTGACAGATTAGCACTAGGAGCTGCAATAGGTAGGTCAAATAAAGTAATTAATTTTTTAGCCAATTTATTACCGGGAATTCTGCAGCCAACTAAAGTTGAGTTGTTAGAGACTAATTTTGATATTTTAGAATTTTTCTTTTTTTTTAATATTATTGTCAAAGGACCAGGCCAGAATTTTGAACCTAATTTTTTTTCAAATTTATTTAAAATAAAATATTTTTCTATTTGTTTAATACTTTTAAAGTGACAGATAATTGGATTACTTCGTGGTCTTTTTTTTACTTTAAAAATAGATTTTACAGCCTCATCATTTGTTGCATCTGCTCCAAGACCAAATACTGTTTCTGTGGGAAATATTACAAGTTCTCCACTGCTTAATAAATTTTTTGCAATATCTAACTTATTTTTTTTCATATTTTTTTATAAAATGTTTCCATCTATCTTTAAAATAGTTATTATCAATACTTGTATATGGGAAAAGTTATAGCATTTTCGAATCAAAAAGGTGGTTCAGGTAAATCGACTCTTTCAGCAAATTTATCAGTTTTGTGGAGTAATAGTGGTTACAAAGTAGCTGTTATAGATGCTGATGCACAAAAAAGTCTATCATATTGGCTTGAAGCAAGAAAATCTTATTATGGTGAAGATGATATTGGAATAACTCAATTAAATTTTGATATAAGGAATTTAATAGATGAAATTAAAGCCATAAAAAGAAAGTACGACTTTATAATAATTGATAGCCCTCCATCTATAACTTTTGAAACAATGCAGGTTGTAAAAGCTTCTGATAGGGTATTTGTTCCAGTACAACCAAGTCCAGTAGACTTAATGGCTACACTTCCTTTTTTAAAAATTGCAAAACAAGAAAGAAAAAATCCAATAATTATTCTTAATAGAGTGATGCCAAGAGCAAAATTAACTGACGCAATGATTTTGCGTTTAAGATATGCTGGTGCTAAAATTGCTCGCTCCAGATTGTCTAGCAAAGTATTATTTGCAGAAACATTTTCAGTTGGAAGGGGTGTAGTTGATATAAGTGTTACATCAGATGCCTCAAAAGAAATAATTAATGTTGGAAACGAAATTTTAAGAAATTTCTAACTTAATGTCTGATATTACAACTGTTATACTTGCTGCAGGCAATAGTACGAGATTTAAAGCAAGTAAATCAAAGCTTGTTTATCCATTATGTGGGTTACCAATTGTTTCACATATTTTTAATATTGCAAAAAAAATATCTGGTAAAAATATATTAGTTGTATCTAATGAAAAAAATAAAGAAGAATTAAAGGTAATACTAAATACCTCAAAGTTAGTTGTTCAAAAAAAACAAAAAGGGACTGCTGATGCAATTGAGCAAGTTAAAAAATATGTTAAATCAAAAAATATTTTAATTTTATTTGGTGATACACCTTTAGTTGAAGCTAAAGATATAAGAAAACTGGTAAGTAAATTTAAAAAAAGTAAAGCGAAAGCTTCATTAATTGCATTTAATACTTCAGAGCCACATGGTTATGGTAGGTTATTATTAAATAACAACTACGTTGAAGAAATAATTGAGCAAATCAATTTAAAACCTGAACAAAAAAAAATCAATTTATGTAATTCTGGTATTTTGATAGCAAATACTAAATTATTATTTGATAATTTAAAAAATATTAAAGAAAATAAAATTAAAAAAGAAAGATATCTTCCTGATATATGCAAAATTTTTTCAAAAAAAAATATTCCTATCAATTATATTGAGTGCAACAAAGATACAATGTTGGGCATAAATACATTGTATGATTTTAATGTTGTACAAAATATCTTACAAAAAAAATACGTAAAAAATTTTATAAAAAATGGAGTCAATTTTTTAAAACCCAATACTTGTTATTTAAGCTATGACACCAAAATTGAACCTACTGTTACAATTGAAAGCAATGTTACAATAAAGGAAAAAACAATTATTAAAAAAGGTTCAATAATTAAAAGTAATTCATACTTAGAAGAGGTTACAATAGATGAAAATTCACATATTGGTCCAAGTGCTAGATTAAGACCAAAAACAAAAATCGGAAAAAAATCAAAGATTGGTAACTTTGTTGAAATTAAAAATTCTAAAATTGGAAATAATGTTTCTATTGCTCATCTTTCGTATGTTGGAGATTCAGAAATAGGAAATAATGTGAATATAGGTGCCGGCACAATAACTTGTAACTATGATGGAGAGAAAAAACACAAAACGATAATAAAAGATAATGTATTTATAGGTTCAAACACATCACTCATAGCTCCAGTTGTAATTGAGTCTAAATCTAGAATTGGCGCAGGTAGTGTTATCACTAAAAATATTCCCAAAAATTCACTTGCTATTGAGAGATCAGCCTTAAAAATTCTAAGAAATAAAAGATCTAAATAATAACCCTTGTTTCAAGATATATTAGGGTTTATGAGCCTTTTCAAATTATGAGCGATAAATGGTCACCAAATAGTTGGAGAAATAAAGATGCTCTTCATATGCCAAATTATCAGAATGAAGATCATCTAAATAAAACTCTAAACGAAATTTCCAAATATCCACCTTTAGTTTTTGCTGGAGAGGCGAGACTATTAAAAAAGAAACTTGGAGAAGTTGCAAACGGAAATGCTTTTTTATTACAAGGTGGAGATTGTGCTGAAAGTTTTGCAGATTTTCATCCAGATAATATTAGAGATACATTTAAAGTTATTTTACAAATGGCTGTTGTTTTGACGTTTGGTGCCTCTTGTCCAATTGTTAAAGTAGGAAGAATTGCTGGACAATTTGCAAAGCCAAGATCATCTGCTACAGAAGTTATTAATGATTTAGAACTTGAGTCTTATAAAGGTGATATAATTAATGGGATCGACTTCAATCTAAAAGATAGAGATCCTAATCCAGATAGATTGATACAAGCTTACAATCAGTCTGCATCAACTCTTAATTTATTAAGAGCTTTTTCTCAAGGCGGGTTTGCTAATTTAAATAAAATACATCAATGGAACCTAAATTTTGTTAAAGGTGAGAATGCTGCTAAATTTAGAGAGATATCTTCTAGAATTGACGAATGCTTATCTTTTATGGAGGCATGTGGAATAAATGGAAACAGTGTAAGACAATTAAATGAAACAGACTTCTTTACAAGTCATGAAGCTTTACTTCTTCAATATGAGGAAGCATTAACAAGAATAGATAGTACTTCAGGTAAGTGGTACGATGTTTCAGCTCACATGTTGTGGGTAGGTGACAGAACACGACAACTTGATGGGGCACATATTGAATTTTTAAGAGGTATTGAGAACCCTATAGGTATTAAAGTGGGTCCAAGCACAAAGACAGAAGAACTATTAAAGATATTAGATGTGTTGAATCCAAATAATGAGTCTGGAAAAATAACTCTGATATGTAGAATGGGTCATGAAAAAGTTAGTGGAATACTTCCAAAAATAATTAGATCAGTTAATTCAGCTGGTAAAAATGTTGTTTGGACTTGTGACCCTATGCATGGAAATACTATCAAATCTAACACGGGTTTTAAAACTAGGCCATTAAAAGATATAATTTCTGAAATTCAGCAATTTTTTCAAATTCACAGAAGTGAAGGAACATATCCAGGAGGTGTACATTTAGAAATGACTGGTCAAGATGTTACAGAATGTATGGGAGGTCTCCAAGAAATAACAGATGAAGATCTAAAAAATAGATATCATACATATTGTGATCCGAGACTAAATGCCTCGCAGTCTCTAGAATTGGCTTTTTTATTATCAGATTTTTTAAAAGAAGAAAAATTACTCTCAAAGCAATCTTCAAATTTATAAATTTATATTTATATATTACTTATGAATTCAAAAGATAAAATTTTATATATTTCTAATTGGATTAAAGATTACGCTAAATCTATAAATAATAATCCAACTACACTAGTAATAGGAGTGTCAGGAGGAGTTGACTCAGCTCTTACTAGCACCTTATGTGCTCAAACTGGTTTAAAAACTATAGCTGTTTCAATGCCTATTAAGCAAAATTCATCACAACATGATTTAAGTTTAAGACATTTAGAATTTTTAGAGCAAAATTACCCAAATGTAGAAACAAAAATAATCGAGCTAGATAATGTCTTTAAAACATTTCAAAATACGATGCAAAATTTTGATAGTGAGTTAGCTTTTGCAAATTCAAGATCTAGACTAAGGATGGTAACTCTATACCAAATAGCTCAAAGTAATAATGGTATAGTTGTTGGTACTGGAAATAAAGTTGAAGATTTTGGTGTTGGATTTTATACAAAATATGGTGATGGAGGCGTAGATATATCGCCAATAGCAGATTGTACTAAAACTGAGGTGTGGGAATTAGCCGAAGAAATTGGGGTTATAAAAGATATTATTAGCGCAGCACCGACAGATGGTTTATGGGATGATAGTAGAAATGATGAAAGCCAGCTTGGTCTTTCATATAAGCAATTAGAAGAAGCAATGGAAAATAAGTCTAGTGAATACTTCAGTAGATACGAAGAAATTAGAAAGCCAAATCTTCATAAGATGAAGCCTATTCCCGTTTGCGAAATTCCTAAAGAATAACATGAAGTGTAGGTTCGCTCCTAGCCCTACAGGAAAAATACATATCGGTAATGCTAGATCAGCAATTTTGAATTGGATTTTTTGTCAAAAAAATCAAGGTGAGTTTATATTAAGAATTGATGATACTGATGCTAATAGGAGTTCTAAAGAATTTGAGACAAGTATAAAAGATGATCTTAAATGGCTTGGATTAAATTGGAGTTATACTTTTAATCAATCCTCTAGACAACATATTTACAATGAGAAAATCCAAATTCTAAAACAAAAGAATAGACTTTATCCATGTTTTGAAACAGAAGAGGAATTAGCTTTAAAGAAAAAATCTTTGTTATCATCTGGGAAACCACCTATTTATGACAGATCATCACTAAATCTAACTTATGAAGAAGTAGAAAAAAAAATAGAATCTGGAATCCAACCCCATTGGAGATTCAAATTAGATCATGAAAATATTGGTTGGAAAGATATCATTAAAGGAGATGTTTCATTTGATGCAAAAAATTTGAGTGATCCTGTTTTAATTAGAGCTGATGGAACATTGTTATACCATTTACCTTCAGTCATTGATGATATTGAAGAAAAAATTACGCATATTATTAGAGGGGAAGATCACATAGCTAATACTGCTTATCATATTCAAATTTTTAAGGCTCTTGAATCTTCTATTCCATCATTTGCTCATCATCCATTCTTAGTTGATGAAACTGGTAAAGGTTTTAGTAAAAGACTTGGAAGTCTTTCAATTGAAAATTTTAGAGACGAAGGATACGAAAATATATCTTTACTTAATTATTTTCTTTTTATTGGTTCGAGCAGTAATATTGATCCAATCAAAGATTTAAATGAAATAGTAAAAAAATTTGATATTCAAAGCTTATCTAGATCTTCTGCTAAATTTTCAATTGAATCCTTAAGAAATCTTAATGAAAATACCATTAAATTATTTAGTTATAATGAGATTAGTCATAAGTTAAAAAATATAAAATCTAATTTTCAAAAAGAGAGTTTTTGGCGTTTTATTAAAAATAATATTTCATTTGTTAATCAAGCTAAAGAATGGGAAGAAGTAATTACAAAAATAAATAATGCTAAAGATTTAAATATTGATGATAGTTTTATTAATACGGCAGTTGATGAATTACCCGAGGATCCTTTTGATGAAACAACATGGGATCATTGGACATCAAAAATTAACAAAAAAACTGGGCTTAAAGGAAAAGATTTATTTATGCCTTTGAGGTTAATTTTGACAGGAAAATCTCATGGACCCGAATTAAAATATCTATTACCATTATTTGATAGAGACGAAATCTTGCAAAAACTTGGAAAAATCTAGTAAATTTTAATTTATACTCTATTAGCGATCTAATAATTATGGAAGATAAAGTATATTTATTCGATACCACACTTAGAGATGGTCAGCAAACAACAGGAGTTAATTTTTCTGTTAGTGATAAAATGAATATATCCCAACATCTTGATGATTTAGGAATAGATTACATTGAAGGTGGATGGCCAGGAGCAAATCCTACCGATAATGATTTTTTTTCAAGAAATACAAAATTTTCAAAAAGTAAATTGACTGCCTTTGGTATGACAAGAAGACCAGGTAGAAGTGCAGATAACGATCCAGGATTAAATACACTTATTAATTCAAGCGCAAGCTGTGTTTGTATTGTAGGTAAATCATCATCATTTCACGTAAAAAACGCTTTAGAGATATCTGAAGATGAAAATTTAAAAATGATCAGTGATAGTATTCAATCAATAAAAAATAAAAACAAAGAGCCAATTTTTGATGCAGAACATTTTTTTGATGGCTTTAAAGAAAATAAAGAGTTTGCATTAAATTGTATTAAAGCAGCGTATGACGCTGGTGCAAGATGGGTTGTGCTTTGTGATACAAATGGGGGAACTCTTCCAGATGAAATTTACAATATTGTTTCAGAAGTAGTAAAAGTTATACCAGGTCAAAATGTTGGTATACATGCTCACAATGATACTGACAATGCAGTTGCAAATGCATTAGCAGCAATTAATGCTGGAGCAAGACAGATACAGGGAACAATTAATGGTTTAGGAGAAAGATGTGGAAATACTAATTTAATTTCCTTAATTCCGTCTTTGGTTCTAAAAACAAAATATAAAACAAATATTTCAAAAGATAAGTTAAAAAATTTAATTCATATTTCTAGAACATTAAATGATATTCTTAACATGCCTTCAAGAAAAAATGCTCCATATGTTGGAGATCATGCTTTCTCTCATAAAGGTGGATTACATGCATCTGCAATAGAAAAAAATTCTTCAACTTATGAACATATTAAACCAGAAATTGTTGGTAATTCTAGAAACGTAGTAATTTCAAATCAGTCAGGAAGATCTAATATATTAAATCAATTAAATAAGATTAATATTGATCTACCTAAAAATGAAATCAACAATATCTTAGAGATTATCAAGGAAAAAGAATCAGAAGGATATTCATTTGATACTGCTTTAGCTAGTTTTGAACTATTAGTAAGACGTCATCTTGGTCATTTTGAGGATTTTTATAATTTAGAAAAATTTAGAGTCACAGATGAAAGAAGATGGAATGCTAAAGGTGAAATTGTTACTGAAGCAGAGGCTACGGTATTTTTAAAAGTTAAAGATTCAAATATGATGACAGTGGGTACTGGAAATGGTCCAGTAAATGCTATTGATAGTGCATTAAGAAAAGCCCTAATTGATTATTATCCTAATCTCAAAGATTTAAAGTTAACTGATTACAAGGTTATGATTCTTTCATCAGAAAAAGGTACTGGTGCTATCACAAGAGTTTTAATTGAATCATCTGATTCCACTAATACACATTGGACAACTATTGGTGTATCTCCGAATATTATTGATGCATCTTATAGCGCTATTTTTGATAGCATTACTTTTAAGCTATTAAATGATTTAAAGAATAAAAATTGACTCCAAAAAACCCAAGCATAATTTTAGTTAGACCCCAACTTCCTGAAAATATTGGAATGGTTGCTCGTGCTATGCACAACTTTGGTTTAAAAGATCTAATTGTTGTTTCGCCAAGAGATAAATGGTTAAACAATAAATCAATAAATGCAGCAAAAAAAGCAACGAAAATTATTAAAAACATTAAGGTTTACGATGATTTAGAAATTGCACTTTCTAATTTTTCTTATGTTGTGGCCACAACGAATAGAAGAAGATATTTGGAAAAAAATTCTACTAACGATTTTAAATTCATTAAAAGAAAAATTACTGTTAATAAAAAAACAGCAATACTTTTTGGCCCTGAAAATTCAGGACTTTCAAATGAGGATTTGAGATTATCTGATATTATTTTTACTATTGAAACAAGTAGTAAAAGTAATTCATTAAACCTTTCTCATGCAGTCACTGTTTTAAGTCATAAATTATTTGAATTGAATAATTTAAAAATAACTAATTCTAATTCAATTGAAAAAGATAATATTAGTAAATATCAATTATCTAAATTCTTAAATTATGTGATTGAGAAACTTGAAAATAAAAAATTTTTTACACCAAGTGAAAAAAAAGAAAGTATGAAAAATAATATTTATAGTATTTTTACCAAAATCCCTCTTACAAAGAAAGAATTGCAGACATTATGGGGAATTACTAAAAAACTTAATAAATAAGCCAAAAATTGAGTATATTAAATTTGACATAGGACTTTAAATCACTATATACCCCTCATAATAATGACTAAAAGACATAACGCTAAATATAAAATTGATAGAAGGTTAGGTGTTAACTTGTGGGGGAGGCCTAAAAGCCCTTTTAATAGAAGAAACTCAAAGCCCGGCCAGCATGGCGTCCAAGGTCAAAGAAAAAAGCTGTCTGATTATGGCAATCAACTTTTTGCTAAGCAAAAACTTAAGTTTTATTATGGTGATTTAACTGAACGTCAGTTTAGAAATATATTTAAAAAAGCCTCAAATACTAAAGGAGATACCAGTCAAATTTTAATAGAGCTTCTTGAAAGAAGATTAGATGCAACAGTTTATAGAATGAAGTTTGTTCCTACTATTTTTGCAGCAAGGCAGTTGGTTAACCATGGACATGTAAAAGTTAATGGACAAAGAGTCAATATCCCTTCTTTTTCAGTTTCTGATGGTGATGAGATATCAATTAAAGATAAAAGCAAAGAAATTAACTTAATCGTTGAATCAATTAGCTCTCAAGAAAGGGAAATACCAGAGTATCTTGAAGTTGATGTAAAAGAATTAAAAGGACGTTTTCTCAGGGCACCTTTAATTCATGACGTCCCTTATCCTGTAACTATGGAGCCTAACTTAGTTATTGAATTTTATTCTCGATAATTTGATTTCTAGTCGTATCATAAATATACAAAACAATACCAATCCATATTATTAAAAACGATATTAGTTTTGGTAAAAGTATGTCTTCATTAAGAATAAATATTGAAGTTAAAAAATGAAATGAAGGAGCTAAATAAAAAAGAACACCTGCAAGACCTAATTGAATAAATTTTAAACCTAGATTAAAAAAAAATAATGGGAATATTGTAACAATTCCTGTTAAAATTAATAATGTTGTTGTTTTTATATCAATGCTAAAAAAACTACTCTGGTTTATTTGAAAAATATAAATTATGTACGGAATTGATATTAAGCTAATTACAAATGTTTCATACAATAATCCAATAGATGGGCTAACATTAATTTTTTTTCTTAATAAACCATATATTGCCCAAGTAGTTCCAATTGAAATTACCAAGTATGGAATACCTTTAATATTTAAGAATAAAAAAATAATTGCCAAAAACATTAGTATTACTGAATATAATTTTAGTTTACTTATTTTTTCTTTTAAAAATATAGATCCAAGAATAATGCTTATCATAGGAGTAATAAAATACCCCATTGAAGCATCTTGAACTCTTTCTTCAGCAACAGCATAAATAAAACCACCCCAATTAGATGCAATTAAACATGCTGTTATACTTAAAATTAATATTTTTTTTAATGATCTAAAAATTTCGAAAAATTCATTTATATTAGAAAATAAAATAAGTATTAAAAATAAAAAAACAAAAGACCAAAGTCCTCTGTGCATTACAACTTCAAGTGTATTTACGTGATTTAACTCATTAAAAAATAAAGGTTGGGGCAAACCCCAAAAAATTGATGCAATACATGTAAATATTACACCTTTAGAAAAATTATTACTCAACAACTTATGATGGATTAACCTCTATTCCTTTGGTATTCAACATTTCTAATAATTCTCCACTTTCAAACATTTCAGATATAATATCACAGCCACCTATAAATTCTTTTTTTACATAAAGCTGAGGTATTGTAGGCCAATTAGAAAATTTTTTTATACCCTCTCTCATTTCATCACTTTCTAATACATTGACACTACCGAATTTTACACCAACTTTTGTCAGAATATCGACTACACGTGCAGAAAAACCACACTGTGGAAATACTGGTGTACCTTTCATAAATAACATAACATCATTTGAATTTATTTCATTTTCTATATTTTGAGAAACATGGTCTATATTATTCATCTATTACTCCGATATTGTTTTAAGTTTGAGAGCATGTAATTCACTACCCATCTTACCTTTAAATGCATCATATACCATTTTATGTTGTTCTACTCTAGTTTTTCCAATAAATAATTTTGATTTTACTGTAGCACTATAATGATCTCCATCACCTTTAAGGTCCTCGATTATGACTGTAGAATCTGGAATAGCATCTAAAATAAACTGTTTAATTTTTTCTTCTGACATTGGCATATATATTAAATAGTTTAATTATATTAAAAAATAAAGATTATTTGATCTTATTTTTATAAATCCAATCAATATTTTTTAGTTCATTGCTTTCTTTAATAATTAATTTAATATCTTTATTTTTTAACAATTTATTTAATTTTTTGTTTGCTAAGAGAACCTCAAAGAAATCCTTTTTATTATTCCAGGTTTCCATAGCGCTCTCTTGAACAATTTTATAAGCTAATTGCCTATTTAAGCCTTTTTCAATTAATTTAAGCATAATGTTATGTGTATTATGTAAACCGCCCAGTAAATTAAGGTTTTTTTTCATATTTTTTGGATATACCTTTAAATTCTTAATAATTTCGTTTAATCTTAGTAAGGCGAAATCTGTAGCAATTGTTATGTCTGGGGCCATAATTCTTTCTACACTGGAGTGGCTAATATCCCTTTCATGCCAAAGAACAATGTTTTCTAAAGAAGGAATTACTGCACTTCTAATATATCGTGCAATCCCTGTTAAATTTTCACTTAGAACAGGATTTCTTTTGTGCGGCATAGCTGAAGACCCTTTCTGATTTGTGGAGAAGCTCTCTTCAACTTCTAAGACTTCAGTTTTTTGTAAATTTCTTATTTCAACAGCAAATCTTTCTATTGATGATGCTAATATGCCTAAAACAGAAAAGAAATTTGCATGTCTATCTCTAGGTATGATTTGTGTAGAAATATCTTCCGAAATAAGATTTAATTTTTTTGCAACAAAATCCTGAACCCTAGGGTCAATTGAGTTATATGTTCCGACTGGTCCTGATATTGCGCAAATTGATATTTCATTTATAGCACGATCAAATCTATCTAAATTTCTTTTAAATTCAAAGTAAAATGAAGATAGTTTCAATCCAAAAGTTATTGGCTCTGCATGGATGCCATGGCTTCTACCAATCATAATAGTATTTTTATATTTTTTAGATTTTACTTTTAAATTTTTAATTAATTCTTCAAGATTTTTTTTAATTATTTCAGATGATTGTTTTAACTGTAATGAAAAAGATGTATCTATTATATCACTAGAAGTAACACCAAAATGAAAATATTTTGAAGATTTACCTATATATTTGCTAATATTATTTATGTATGCAACAACATCATGTTTGGTTTCCTTCTCAATTTTTTCTATTTCAATCACGTTAAATTTAGCTTTTCTCCTAATTTCCATTGCTGCTTTTTTTGGAATTATACCAAGTAAAGCCTGCTTTTCAGCTACAAGACACTCAATTTCAGTCCATATTTCAAATTTATTTTCTAACGACCAAATCTTTTCAATAGCAGGTCTATTATAACGCGGTATCATTTTTTACTTATACATCCTTTATTGGAAAAGCTGTATTATTTTTAGATAACGTGAATACTTCATTTCCATATTCAGTAATTCCAATAGTGTGCTCAAATTGAGCTGATAAAGATTTATCTTTTGTTACCGCAGTCCATCCATCATTAAGAATTTTAGTTTGCCAACCCCCCAAATTAATCATGGGTTCAATCGTTATAAACATTCCAGGTTCTAATTTTGGTCCTTCTCCCGGTTCCCCAAAATGCAAAACACTTGGAGGAGTATGAAATTCTTTACCAATACCATGTCCACAAAAGTCTCTAACTACGGAGTATCCATTACTTTCTGCTAAGTTTTGAATTTTATTTCCTATATCCCCTATATGATTACCTGGTTTAGCTTCTTCAATTCCTGCAAGGAGAGATTCATATGTTAATTTTAAAAAATTATAATTTTTTTTATTAGTTTGTCCCGCTACAAACATTCTTGAGCTATCTCCATACCAGCCATTTAAAATGACAGTAACATCAACATTTACTATATCACCTTCTTCCAGTATTTTTTTTTCTGATGGTATCCCATGACAAACAACGTGATTAACAGATGTACAAACAGATTTTGGAAATCCTTTATAATTTAAAGGTGCAGGAATTGCATTATTACTTATAATAATTTCGTGACATATATCATTGATTTCTAATGTACTTATTCCCGGTAGTATTTTTTCATAAAGTGAATCTAGTACTTGTGCTGCTAAAGAACCAGCCTGTCTCATATATTCAAAGTCTTTTTTTGAATAAATAGGAATATTATTATGTCTCATTAAAAAATAATTATTTTAAACTAATAAATAATATATACAAAATATCAATTAACTTATGAGTTCCTACACGGCTGGCATTATTGTTATTGGTGATGAAATTTTATCAGGAAGAACGCAAGATTCTAATTCTAATTTCATAGCCAAGAATTTGATTAAAGAAGGCATCAAACTTGAAGAAGTAGTTGTAATTAAAGATGAAAAAAAAACTATTATCGATAAAGTTGTAAATTATAGTAATAAATATTCTTATGTATTTACAACAGGAGGAATAGGGCCAACACATGATGATATTACTTCAGAAAGTATATCTGAAGCATTTAATTTAGAATATTTAACACATAAAGAGGCTTTCAAAATACTAGACAAATATTATGCTAAAGGTGATTTTAATGAGAGTAGACAAAGAATGGCCAAAATGCCAATTGGATCAGAATTAATTTTAAATCCAATGACAGCGGCACCAGGTTTTAAAATAAAGAATGTATATGTATTGCCAGGTGTTCCAGAAATAATGCAAATTATGTTTTTAGAGTTAATAAAGAGAATAAAAAAAGGAAAACCTAAGCTTGTTAAAACCATCAATACAGACTTATATGAAAGTAAAATAGCTATTCATTTAAAAAAAATTCAAGAAAAGTACAATGACTCTTCAATAGGCAGTTATCCATATTTTAATCTTAGTGCAAAAACTGGTGGTGTGAACATTGTAGTATCTTCATGGAATATGTCTTCACTGCAACCCGTAGTTGATGATATAATAAATATGATTAATTTAAATGGTGGAAAAAGTTCAATAGTTTGATAAAAAGTAATTATTGGCCTCGTGGTGGAATGGTAGACACAAAGGACTTAAAATCCTTGCCCTTTTGGGAGTGCCGGTTCAAGTCCGGCCGAGGCTACCAATCTCTAAATTATGTTTGCTTTTATTACTATTGGAACAAATAATTTAAAAAAATCTTCTGCATTTTATAGTAAGATTTTAAAACCTCTAAAAATTAAAAAAGTATTATCTCATAATCGTTATTTTGGTTATGCTAAAAAAGAAACTCCTAAAAAAATAGAATTTTACTTGATTAGACCTCACAATAAAAAAAAAGCAACTATAGGAAATGGAACAATGATTACTTTTAAAGCTAATTCAAAAAAAACTGTTAATGAATTTTATAAAATTGGAATTAAACTTGGTGCAAAAAACGAAGGTATGCCCGGACCCAGACATGGTAAAGATTATTATGCATATTTAAGGGATTTAGATGGAAACAAGATCTGTATTTTTAAAAAAATTTGATCTTAATAATTAAATTGCTCATTCAAAATTTTATCTTCAATAGATTGCTTACTATCAAACAATACTGTACATTTATTCTCATCTGAAGAAACAATATTAACTTTACTAATATCTCTAAATTCAACATTGTCTGCAGTTACGCTAGATGAGCGTTCATCATTATTTAAAACTTCAAATTCAATTTTACTAATTTCAGATAACAGAGCGCCTCTCCATCTTCTTGGTCTAAAAGCACTAATTGGAGTTAATGCAAGTATATTTGAGTCTAAAGGCAGAATACTACCGTGAGCGGATAGATTATAAGCTGTACTCCCAGCTGATGTAGATAACAAAACACCATCACATATCAACTCTTCCATTTTTACTTTCTCATTTATTTTGATTTTAATTTTTGATGCCAAATGAGTCTGTCTCATAAGAGAAACTTCATTATAAGCATATGCCTCAAAGATTTCATTATTAACACTTTGTGCAGTCATTTTTAATGGTTTAAATGTAGATTTTTTAGCTTTAGTAATCATATCATTTAAATTTTCATTACTAAGATTATTCATTAAAAAACCAATTGAACCAAAGTTTATTCCAAAAAAGGGTTTGTTAAGTTTATTAAAATTATGAAGCGATTTTAAAAGCAATCCATCGCCTCCAATTGGAATAATATAGTCGGCATCTTCTACAGAATTTTGTCCAAATAATTCTGTTAGTTTTTTTTCTGTATTTTTTGCCTCAGGATTGTTTGATGATAAAAAATGAAATTTCATTATCCACCAGTAACGTTCATGTGTCTTTTCATATATTTATTAATCTTATCTCCAATCATAAAGTCATGTTGCTTGGGCTTTATATTTAAAGCAAACTTAATTTTTTGTTTTATATAATCATCACTATAATCTTTTCTCATTATATCTCTGAAATCAACAAAGTCATTCTGACCAAGGCACATAAAAAGTTTACCAGTGCTTGATATTCTTACCCTATTGCAAGAATCACAAAAATTATTTGTTAAAGGACTTATAAACCCTATTTTATTGGATGTTAAATTACTAGTATAAAATCTAGCTGGGCCCCCAGTATTATAATCAATTTTAGAAAATTTATATATTTTATCTAGTTTCTCAAATGTTTCAGATAGTGAGATAAACTGATATTCTCTAGAAATATCTGTTTCTTCCATTGGCATTACTTCAATAAATGTAAGATCAATTTTTTTATTATTAGTCCAATTAATTAATTCTTCAATTTCATTTTCATTAAAATCTTTAATTACTACAGTATTAATTTTAATTTTTATATTGGCATCAAGTGCTTCATTAATTCCATCAAAAACTTTTTCAATATTTCCGAATCTAGTTATTTTATTATATTTTTCCGGATTAATTGTATCTAGAGAAACATTAATCCTATTAACTCCATTTAGCTTCAGTTGTTTTGCATATCTTTTTAATAGCGTTCCATTTGTTGTGAGTGTGATCTCTTTCAGATTTGTTTTCTCTTTTTTATTATTAAGTTTTTCTATTAATTTTATAATATTATTTCTTACCAAAGGTTCACCCCCTGTTAATCTAATTTTTTCAACTCCTAGTTCTATAAAGTTTTCACATAATCTTTCAATTTCTTCTAAAGTGAGTATGTCTTTACGTGGTAGAAATTGCATTTTTTCTTTCATACAGTACACACATCTCAGATCGCATCTATCTGTAACAGATACTCTTAGATAATTTACTTTTCTTAAATACTGATCAATTAGTTGCATTTATATTAATTATTTTTAATTCAACTTCTTTAGGGTTAATAGTTTTTTTTCCAACATTTTCAAAATTTATTGTAACGATATTGTTAATAGATGATTGAACTTGACCAATTCCCCATTCTTTTTCTTTGCTGACATTTACAACAAAAGTACCTGGTGTAAGATCACCTATATAAAAATCTGACATTTAAAATAAATTTAGTTTATTCTTTTTTCTGCTTTTTCGTGCATTTCTTGAGCTTCTAAACTCAATGTCGCTACTGGCCTTGCTTCTAATCTTTTAATACTAATTGGATCACCCGTTTCATCACAATATCCATAAGATCCATCTTCAATTCTTAGAAGAGCAGCATCAATTTTATTAATTAGCTTTCTCTCTCTATCTCTTGTTCTAAGCTCAAATGATCTATCTATTTCTTCCGATGCTCTATCAGTTATATCTGGTTTTGCTTCATTTTCATTCTGAAGGTTATTTAAAGTTTGAGATGACTCTTTAAGTAAATCATTTTTCCAATTCACTAATTTTTGCCTAAAATACTCTTTCATTTTGGCATTCATGAACTTTTCTTTTTTGAGTAGGTTTGTAATTTTTAGGTAATTTAGTCATATTTTTAAAAAACTGCTGATTTATCAAATGATTTTATTAATTCAAGCAATATTGAAATTTTATTAATTAAAAATAATATATATTTTTCAATAATTTATTTTAATTATTATAAAAGAACAAAAATAGAACTTTTAAAAACAGAACAAAACGTGTACAAGTAAAGAAGATTTGCAAGAATCTTAATAAAAACATAGGAAATCAATGGAGAAATGTAATGTCTCAAGCTAAATTAAAAGTAGTAAATAACGAAAATTCAATGGATAAAGAAAACAGAAGTAAATCTCTAGAAGCCGCTGTAAGCTTGATAGAGAAAAATTATGGAAAAGGGTCAATAATGAAATTGGGCTCTAAAACAAATGTAGATATTGAAGCAATATCTACTGGCTCATTAGGGCTTGATATAGCCCTTGGTATTGGAGGAGTTCCTAAAGGTAGAATTATTGAAATTTATGGACCAGAAAGTTCTGGCAAAACTACTTTAGCTACACACATTGTTGCAGAATCACAAAAAAAAGGTGGTAATTGTGCGTTTATAGACGCAGAGCATGCTCTAGATCCAGCATATGCAAAGAAATTAGGTGTAAACTTAGAAGAATTATTAATATCCCAGCCTGACACAGGAGAACAAGGTTTAGAAATTGCTGATTCCTTGATTAAATCTGGAGGTATTGATGTACTAATTATTGACTCAGTTGCTGCACTTGTACCAAGAGCTGAATTAGAAGGTGATATGGGAGATTCATTACCTGGTTTACAAGCTAGATTAATGAGTCAGGCTTTAAGAAAACTCACAAGTTCTATTGCCCAATCAAACACTCTAGTTGTATTCATAAATCAACTCAGAATGAAAATTGGTGTTATGTTTGGTAGCCCTGAGACAACCACAGGCGGTAATGCTTTAAAATTTTATTCTTCAGTAAGAATGGATATTAGAAGAATTGGTGCAATAAAAGATAAAGATGAAATCATTGGCAATCAAACTAGAGTTAAAATAGTTAAAAATAAAGTTGCGCCTCCATTTAAAGTTGTTGAATTTGATATAATGTACGGAGAGGGGATATCTAAATTAGGTGAGTTAGTTGATTTAGGTGTCAAAGCAGAAATCATTGATAAATCAGGTTCATGGTTCTCATACAAAAATACTAAAATAGGACAAGGTAGAGAGAACGTTAAAAACTTTCTTAATGATAATCCTACTATAGCTAAAGAAATTGAAAATCAAATTCTACAAAATGCTGGAATAGTCGAAAAAGCTATGATGGAAGGAAAAGTAGAGAATAAAGAAAAAGAAAAAGAAGTTAAAGAAGCTGAAGAAATAAAAGAATAGTAAATATTATTTTTGTCTGGCGCCTATTTAAAAAATAGGCGCTTTTTTATTTAGACAACAGACTTTTCAAGTTATAATACCTTTTCATGAATTCAAATCAGATTAGGTCGACATTTCTAAATTACTTTAAAAAAAATGGTCATGAGGTTATTCATTCTAGCTCTTTAGTACCAGATAATGATCCTACTCTAATGTTTGCTAACTCTGGAATGGTGCAATTTAAAAATATTTTTACAGGTAAAGAGACAAGAGATTATAACAGAGCAACTACTGCTCAAAAATGTGTAAGAGCTGGGGGTAAGCACAATGATTTAGAAAATGTAGGATACACAACAAGACACCATACTTTTTTTGAAATGTTAGGTAATTTCTCTTTTGGAGATTATTTTAAAGAGCTGGCCATAGAACTAGCTTGGAATCTAATAACTAAAGAATATGCAATAAATAAAGATAGATTATTAGTAACTGTTTATTCTGATGATCAAGAAGCTTTTGATTTATGGAAAAAAATAGCTGGATTGTCTGAAAATAAAATTATTAAAATAAGTACATCTGATAATTTTTGGTCAATGGGTGAAACTGGTCCTTGTGGTCCTTGTTCTGAAATATTTTATGATCATGGTGATAAATACGAAGGAGGTCCTCCAGGCTCTCCGAATGAAGATGGTGATAGATTTATAGAAATATGGAATTTAGTATTTATGCAATATGAGCAAATATCAAAGTCTGAGAGAATAAATCTACCAAAACCCTCAATTGATACTGGAATGGGATTAGAGAGAATGACAGCTCTTCTAGATGGTTCTAACGATAATTATTCAACAGATTTATTTCAACCTATAATAAATGAATCAACAAAATTATGTGGCAATGAAAGTACAATAACAAATCCTAGTCACAGAGTAATTGCAGATCACTTAAAATCTTCCTCTTTTTTAATAGCTGATGGAGTTATGCCTTCTAATGAAGGTAGAGGATACGTCTTACGAAGAATAATGAGAAGGGGAATGCGACATGCACATTCTTTAGGTAATAAAGAACCTGTATTTCATAAGCTATTCCCTATTTTTTTAGATGGAATTAAAAATTCATATCCTGAATTAGATAGAGCAAAAGATCTCATTACTAACACATTAATAAATGAAGAAACTAAATTCAAGGAAACTGTTGAAAAAGGAATAAAAATTTTAGATGAGGAAATTTCTAACTCAACAAATGTATTTAATGGAGAAGTAGCATTTAAATTATACGATACCTATGGATTTCCATTAGATTTGACACAAGATTATTTGAAAAGTAAAAATATTGAAGTCGATATAAAAACATTTGAACAAAAAATGTTAGATCAAAAGGAAAGAGCGAGACAAAGCTGGAGAGGTACAGGAGACATCGAGGATGAAGGCATTTGGTTTGAAATAACTTCTAAAATAGAGCCAACAGAATTTTTAGGATATTCTGATACGAAAGCTGATTGTAAAATAATTTCAATCATATCAGACGGTAAGTCAGTAGATCTAATTAAAAAAGATCAAGAAGCAACTATAATATTAAATCAAACACCTTTTTATGGAGAAAGTGGTGGTCAGGTTGGTGATCAAGGTTTTTTTGAAAATGATAATTTTAAGTTTGAAGTTATCAATACAACAAAAATATTTGGGAACTATTTTCTTCACAAAGGTAAAGTAATCAGTGGTGGATGCAAAATTGAAGATAACATTAAAGCAAGCATTAATACAGTGAATAGAGATTTTATTAAATATAATCATTCTTCAACTCATTTACTACATGCTGCTTTAAGAAAAATATTGGGCAAACATGTCACGCAAAAGGGTTCGCTTGTAAATTCGGAAAAACTTAGATTTGATTTTAGTCACAATAATCCAATTGAAAAAGATCAACTCATAAATGTTGAAAAAATTGTAAATGAACAAATTCAAAAAAATGGAATTGTTGAAATTAAAATTGTGGATCAAAAAAAAGCTATTGAAGAAGGTGCGATGGCATTATTTGGAGAAAAATATAGCGATGAAGTAAGAGTAGTAACAATGGGTCAAGAAAATGAATCATACTTTTCAAAAGAATTATGTGGAGGAACTCATGTTGTTAAATTAGGGGAAATAAGTAAATTTAAAATAACTAATCAATCTAGTGTTGCTTCTGGAATAAGAAGAATAGAGGCTGTATCAAATGTTGCAGTAGATAAATATATCAAAGAAATAGAAAGAGATTTATTAGAAAAAAATAAAAACCAAGATAATCAAATTGAAGATTTAAAGAATAAAATAAAAAAGATTAATGCTGATTATAATTTTAAAAATCAATCTGAAGACAAAGGTTTATTAATTAAAGAATTAATTCAGATATACGAAAAATTAAAACAAAATATGTCTATATCAAAAAATATTGATAATATTGTTGTAAAAAAAATCAAAGAATTAAATTTTATATACTTGATTGCTGAAGATTACCCTAATAAATCTTTGAAAACATTTATTGATGAGCAAAAAAAACAATATAATAAAAAAAGTGTTTCTTTAATAATTTCAAAAAATGAAAACAAACTATCCATAGTGCTAGGAGTTACAGAAGATATTACAGATCTTTTTGATGCTTCAAAAGAAATAAGAGATATTTCGATTATTCTAGGTGGAAAGGGCGGGGGAGGTAGAAAAGATCTTGCTCAAGGTGGAGGATCAAATGCAAGTCAAATTAATGAGAGTGTAAAATACATAGAAGATAGATTAAATTCTATTAGTTAATTTGAAAATTGTTTTTTATTGCGCTTAAAAAATCTTGAGTGTTTAACCATTTCTGATCTTTGTTAATTAATATTGCTAAATCTTTTGTCATTTCACCACTTTCTACAGTTTTGATACACGTTTCTTCCAATTTTTTTGCAAAATTTATTAATTCATTATTACCATCAAATTCTCCTCTAAAACTTAAACCCCTTGTCCAAGCAAAAATTGATGCAATAGGATTAGTTGAAGTTTCTATACCTTTCTGATGATTTCTATAATGCCTAGTAACAGTGCCATGTGCAGCTTCAGCTTCTACTATTTTACCATCAGGGGTCATCAACACACTTGTCATTAAACCTAGTGATCCAAATCCTTGAGCAACAGAATCTGATTGAACATCTCCATCATAATTTTTACAAGCCCAAATAAAATTACCTTCCCATTTTAAAGCTGAGGCCACCATATCATCGATTAATCTATGCTCATAAACTATGTCTTTTTCTTTAAATTTATTTTTAAATTCAGTATCAAATACATCCTGAAATAAATCTTTAAATCTTCCATCGTAGACTTTTAAAATAGTATTTTTAGTTGAAAGGTAAACTGGCCAACCAAGGTTAAGACCATAATTAAAACAAGCTCTAGCAAAGTCTTTAATTGAATTATCTAAGTTATACATTGATAGGGCTACTCCAGATTTTTCAAATTCATATACATCTTTTGTAAATCCTTCAGATCCATCTTTAGGCTCAAAAACCATTTTAAGTGTCCCTGGTTTATTAATTAATGTGTCCGTCGCTCTATATTGATCACCAAAGGCATGTCTAGCAACTACAATTGGATGGTTCCACTTCGTGATTATTCTTGGAACATTTTTGCATATAATTGGTTGTCTAAATATAGTTCCTCCCAGTATATTTCTTATTGTTCCGTTTGGAGAACGCCACATTTTTTTTAATTTGAATTCCTCTACTCGATTTTCATCAGGTGTAATAGTTGCACATTTTATTCCTACACCATATTTTTTCACCGCCTCGGCAGCGTCTATTGTAATTTGATCATTTGTTTCATCTCTTCTAATCACTCCAAGATCAAAATATTTTATGTCTATATCAATATAGGGCAAAATTAATTGCTCTTTGATGTATTCCCAGATGATTCTGGTCATTTCATCTCCATCCATTTCAACTACAGGGTTTTTAACTTTTATTTTTGCCATTTAATTAATATATTTTTAAATTGATCAACTGTATCTATAACGTGAAAACTATTTTGTAAATTTTTATTTGAAAATTTTTCCTCTTCAAAAAATTTAAATTGTTTAAATAGATTATCCCAAAAATTATTTTTATTAAAAAATATTATAGGCTTATTATGAATCCCCATTATTTTCCAAGATACAACTTCTACAATTTCTTCTAAAGTTCCTGTTCCTCCTGGTAATGCCAAATAGGCATCTCCTAACTCAAAGAGTAATTTTTTTCTTTCAGACATATTATCTACAATTTTTAATTCATCTATATTTTCAAAAATTATTTCTCTCTCAGATAAAAAATTCGGAATTACACCAGTAACTTTATTCCTATTATCCATTGCGGTTTTTGCTATAACACCCATTATACCAACTTTTGCTCCACCATAGACAATATTTATTTTAAATGATGAAATTAACTTACTAATTTCTTCTGCATCTCGATAATATTTATTACTCAATTTGTCTGAAGATGAGCAATAGACAGTAATAGATTTAATATTCATGTATTTTTAAATATTATTAAAAAAAATTTAACTAGAAATCTTTTTCTTATACCAATTCTTAATGTTTTCTCTAAACATTAATGCAGATGGTGTTACAACTAATGTAAGAAATGTTGCAAAGAGTAGTCCAAATACTATAGCTGTTGATAATTGAACCCACCACTGCGTATCTGGTGATCCTCTTGTTATTTCTCTAGATATAAAATCAACATTCGTCATTGTCACCATTGGTAATAATCCTAATACTGTTGTAGTTGTTGTAAGTAAAACTGGTCTAAGTCTCTGAGCTCCTGTCTTAATAATAGCCTCTCTTATATTTGATGTTTTAGTCTTTAAAAAATCAAATGTATCAATCAGTATGATATTGTTATTTACGACTATTCCAGCAAGGGCGATAACACCAACTCCTGACATAACTATACCAAATGGTTGTGCAGTTACTATTAAGCCTATAAATACACCAGCAGTTGACATAACAACTGCAAAAAGAATTAAAAATGCGCTGTAAAAGCTGTTAAATTGTAAAAGAAGTATCATGAGCATTAAAAATAAAGCAACTCCAAAAGCTCCAGTTAAAAATTCTTGAGCCTCTTTTTGATCTTCATTTTCTCCAATAAGTTCTGCTCTTACTTTGTTATCTAATTCATAACGAGGTAAATCTAATGTTCTTCCTCTCCAAGATGGAGCAGTATCTGAAATTCCTAATACATACTCGAGTTCTCTTACTTTTCCATCAGGATAAGTTCCTGGTTCTACATCTGCCTGAATATTTATAGCATTTTTTGAATCGACTCTAATTATATTTCCTGTTCTGCTATTTGGAACAATTTCAACAAAATTGGATATCGGAACTAAACCATTTGAAGTTGCCACTCTTAAATTGTCAATTCTATCAAGTGTTCTTCCTTCATTGGGGTAACGAAGAAAAAGTGGAATACTTTCATTACTATCATCAGGTCTGTATTCTCCAAGTTTAAGACCATTAGTTGCAAGTTTTATCACATTGCCTATAGATGAGATATTAGCTCCAAATTTAGAAGCTTGTTTTCTATCTACATTAATTTCCCATTCTATTCCAGGAGCTGGTAAATTATCTTCGACGTTCATTAATTTAGGATAATTATCCATGAATTTTTTAAGCTTAATACCTTCAGTAATTAAAAGTTTTTTATTATCACTAGTTAATTTAATATTAATTGGCTTACCTTCACCAGGCCCACCTTGCTGTTCTCTTGATTCTACTTTAATTCCATTTATGCTTTTCGTTGCTTCTAAAATTTCAGCAAGTATAATTTTAGATTTTCTTCTTTTATCCCAATCTGTGTATTCCAAACTTATTGATCCAATAAAATCTTCTGATGATTCTGATTGTTCACTAACATTTCCACTCAAAGAATAAATATTTTTAAATTCCTGTCTTTCTGATTGCAGTTTTAAAATTATATTCTCAACTCTTGATACATAATCTTTTTTTTCTTCAACAGAAAGATTACCCCTCGCAAAAACTACAATTTTTGCAAGATCTGGTTCAACATCTGGAAAAAATTCAACACCTTCTCCAACTTGAGTATAGGTATAATTTACTGCAACTAATATCACTAAGGCACTAATCATAACCTTTAAAGGATGGAATAATAAAAAATTTAATAATTTAGCATAAAAGCCTACAAAACCAGTCACATTTAAAACAGGCTCATTTGATTCTGAAGATAAGATTTTGGCATTTTTTGAAACTAATCTATCTGTTGAATTTACACTTTCTGAAATTTTATAAACTCTTGGTATTATTTTTATAAATACAAATATAAATAATGCGAAACTCAATAAATAGTTTCCTATTGTAATAAATAAACTAAATCTCTGAAGTTCTAATAATCCAAATCCATAAGATATTAGATTATAAAAAATTAGTGAAATCAGTAATGGTACAATAAATTGAAGTAGTATTCTTGAAACAGTGTTTAAAATTGATCCTAAAACTGGAACAAAAAGTAGTGCCATGAACAATGACGAAATAAGAACGCATATAAGTGTTATTGGTAGATATTTCATAAATTCACCAGCAATTCCTGGCCAGAATATTAGTGGTAAAAAAGCTGCAAGGGTAGTTGCAGTTGAGGATATTATTGGGAGTGACATCTTTTTTGATGCATTTGCAAAAGCATCTTTTACACTTAAGCCTTCTTTCATTTTTCTATCAGCATATTCCACAACAACAATTGCCCCATCAACCAAAAGTCCTACGGACAAAATAAGTGCAAATAAAACCACTATGTTAATAGTAAAACCCATTACAGAAAGTGCTAATAAACCTGATAAGAATGAACCTGGTATAGATACGCCAACTAATAAACCTGATCTAACTCCTAATGCTCCTAAGATTATAATTAAAACAAGTATTATGGCCGCTATTACATTATTTTGAAGACTGTTTAACATAGTTTTAATACCTTTTGATTGATCATTACCAAAAGAAATTTCAACATTCTCTGGAAAGGTTTTTTGTGTATTTAATGTAATTTTTTTTACTTCATCAATAGTATTTATTATATTTTCACCAATTCTTTTTGAAACATCAATAGTAATTGAATTTGATCCATTAACATTCGCATAAGATTGCCTGTCTTCAAATGTTCTTTTTACTTCAGCAATATCTCGAAAAGTTATAACTGAGTCTCCGCTAGTTTTTACTGGTGTATTTAAAACATCTTCAATAGTTTCATATAGACCTGGAACTTTAATATCAAAACTTCCATCACCAGTATCCTGACCACCAGCAGATACCATCATATTGTTTTCTCTTACAATATTTATAAGACTTTCCAAATTTATACCGTAACTTTCAACAGCAGTTGGATTTATTAAAATATCAACCTGTTCATTTCTTTTACCACCTATCTTAGCTTCTAAAACACTTGGAATTGTTTCTATGTCATCTTGTAAAATATCAGCTAAATCTTGAAGAGTTCTATTTGGCACATCTCCGCTTAATGAAATGGAAAGAATAGGAAATGTACTAATATTAACTTCATTTACTGTTGGCTCATCTGCTTCACTAGGAAGATCACCTTTAGCTCTATCAACTTTGTCTCTAATATCTACCATCGCCTGATCGGAATCAAATCCAGCATCAAATTCTAGTAAAACATTACCTCCACCTGAATATGCTGTTGATCTTACTTCTTTGACTCCTTCAACATTTTTTACTTCATCTTCTATTGGTTTAACTAAAAGTCTTTCAGAATCTTGCGCTGAAATACCATTTTGATGAAGTGAAATATAAACTATTGGAATGCTCACATCAGGAGATGATTCTTTAGGCATTGTAACATAAGTAGATGCCCCAGAAAAAATTATAAAAAGAAGAATTCCCATAAAAACTCGGGAATGACTAATTGCATAATCTATTATATTAATTTTCATTTAGTTTAGTTTATTGCTTCACCAATACTTATATATTCTTGACCACTGACTATTAAATTTACTTTATCAGGTAATCCAGAAACCCACATTCCATCAATTGTATCCTTGATTGTTTTAGTTGGATAAAATATGACCTTATTATTATCTACAGCTTTAACACCTACGGTACCATCGTCTAATAAGGTTAATATAGAGGGCGGTATTTTATGAGCTTTAAGTTCAGAACCTTTGATAACAATTTTAGTTGTTATGCCGCTTTTATAAGAAAGATCTTTATTATCAGCTTCTATAGTAATTTCAAATGTTCTTGTGCTAGTTTCAGCTGATGGAGAAATAAAAGATATTATTCCATTTTTTTTAATACCATTACTATCTTCAATTAAAGCTTTTGTACCTACACTCACTTTATTCACATCAAATTCAGATAAATAACCCTCAATCTTGATAGGGTCTAAATCAATTATAGTAAATAGGGGGGTTCCTATTGAAATAAATTCAGTTTCCTCAACCATTTTTTCTGAAATAATTCCAGCGAATGGTGCCTTGATAGAAGTTTTTTCTATATCAAGTTTTATGTTTTTTAAAACTGATTTCACGTTCGAAATTTGAGCTTCGAGATTTGCTAAGGTAGATTCAAATTTTATTTTAATATCTTCTTTATCAGCTTTAGCATTGGCAAGATTAAAAGATGCTAAACTCAATTTTGACTTTGAGCTTAAACCTTTATCAATAAGTTGTTTAGCAGATGCATATTCAATCTCATACAATTCAATTCTCTCAATGTTTTGTTTAAGTAAATTATCTCTATTTTTTTCATTTAAAATTAGCTCTTTGTTAAGTCTTTCTAAATCTTTTTTTGCACTAGAAAGTTTTTCATTTCTATCTTCTAGTGAGATTGTAAGCATTTCAGCATCTTGAAGTACTTTGTCTCCTCTTGCAAATTGTATATTATCAATATTTCCAGATGTTTCAGATTTCACATCAATTTTTTTGTTATGAATTGTTTGTCCTTGTAATTCAATAGATTGATCAATGAGTGTTGAGGTGAAGATTTGTGTTTCAACAGAAAATGTGAAATCTTTACTTTCATTGTTTTCAATATTCTGAGAGTATGATGACTCAGTTTGTTGTGAAGACCCAGTACTATCATTCTGCGCAACTACATTATTTGAGAATTGACCTGAAACAATCCATCCCAAAACTACGGCAAGAATTATGAAAGCTATTAATATTGATCTTTTCATTAAATATCGTACATGTCATATATATTAAAGTGACCAAAAAACAATTTTTTGTTAGCTTTTATTATCTTTTATGAAATCAAAAAACTGGATTTACAGACAAAAAAATGATCAGTTTGTCAGAAAAGCTAAACAATTAGGATATGTAAATAGGGCTGCATTTAAGTTAGAAGAGATTGAAAATAAATATAAATTAATTGAAAATTCAAAAGAGGTATTAGAATT
>CACNUI010000006.1 GCA_902623545.1 uncultured Alphaproteobacteria bacterium
ATTAGAATTGAAAGTCGTTTGA
Source organism: uncultured Alphaproteobacteria bacterium (assembly GCA_902623545.1). Classification (GTDB taxonomy): domain Bacteria; phylum Pseudomonadota; class Alphaproteobacteria; order HIMB59; genus CACPNW01. The sequence continues at coordinate 23 of CACNUI010000006.1, forward strand.
ATTAAAGTATGTTTATATAATTGATTGAGAATAATATTTGAGTCTACATCTTTTTTTAATTCTATTACAACCCTAACACCGTTTCTATCTGATTCATCTCTTAAATCTGAAATTCCTTCAACAATTCCATTTTTTACAATTTCTACAATCCTTTCTAATAATTTTGATTTATTAACCTGGTAAGGTATTTCATGGAGAATAATTGCTTCTCTATCCTTTTTAAAATTTTCAATACTAGTCTTCGATCTAACTACACACCCTCCTTTTCCAGTTTCAAAAGCTTCTGTTATGCCGTTTTTACCAATTATTTGTCCTCCTGTTGGAAAATCAGGGCCAAAAATATATTTTTGAAGATCTGAGATATTACATTCTGGATTTTTAATAAGATATAAAGATGCATCTATGACTTCTCCTAAGTTATGTGGGGCAATATTAGTTGCCATTCCAACAGCAATCCCTGATGCACCATTTACTAAAAGATTTGGAAATTGGGATGGCAAAACTGAGGGTTCTTTTGTTGTGTCATCGTAATTAGATTGAAACGTAACAGTGTTTTTATCAATATCTTCAACAAGCTTTTCGGATACTTTAGCAAGTCGTGCTTCAGTATATCTCATTGCTGCGGGAGGGTCTCCATCTAAAGATCCAAAATTACCCTGACCATCAACTAACTCTAATCGCATAGAAAAATCTTGTGCCATTCTAACCATAGAATTGTAAATAGCTGAGTCTCCATGAGGATGATATTTACCCATTACATCACCCACTATTCTTGCAGATTTTTTGTATGGTTTATTAAAATTGTAGCCTGACTCACTCATAGAGTACAATATTCTTCTATGAACAGGTTTTAAGCCATCTCTACAGTCTGGAAGAGCTCTACTGACTATTACAGACATTGCATAATCCAGGTAGGAATTTTGCATTTCTTGTTCTAAACTTACTGAAGATATATTAGCTGATTCTTGATTGTCGTTATTTGATGTATTTATATCGTCAGGCACAAAAAAAATCCAAGTTTTCTAAGAAAAATTAAGTATTTTTTATATCAAAAAGCACAATTTAAACCAATATAAATCAATGATTAAATTATATTAAAAAAACTATGTTTTTCAATAATTAAAGAATATAATCTAATATAAAAGTTTAAAAAGGGATATCTTCATCTAAATCATCAGAATCACCTGATTGATTTCCAAAAGAATTGTCTTCAATTGGCTTAGATTGATCCATTTCTTGAGAATTATCAGATAGCTGAGAATTACTATTTCTGCTGTCTAAGAGTGTTAAATTACAATTATATCCCTGTAAAATGACCTCTGTAGTGTATCTATCATTTCCATCTTTATCTTGCCATTTCCTTGTTTGAAGCTCTCCTTCGACATAAATTTTAGATCCTTTTTTTACATATTTTTCTACTATATCGACAAGACCATCTCCAAAAACAACAATGTTATGCCATGATGTTTTTTCTTTTTGTTCTTGGGTATTTCTATCTTTCCATCTTTTTGATGTTGCAATGGAAAATGAAGCCATTTTTGCGCCAGATTGCATAGACCTAATTTCAGGATCTCTACCCAAGTTTCCTAATAAAATTGTTTTATTAACACTACCAACCATAATAATTCTATATATATCCATATAACATATTAAAGTTATTAGATAACACTAATATTCATGAATTTAGATAAAATTGTTATAAAAGGTGCAAGAGAGCACAATCTTAAAAATATCAACTTAGAAATACCAAAGAATAAACTCGTAGTAATAACTGGTGTAAGTGGCTCAGGAAAATCGACACTAGCATTTGATACAATTTATTCTGAAGGACAAAGAAAATATGTTGAAAGTCTTTCAGCGTATGCAAGACAATTTCTCCAAATGATGAATAAGCCCGATGTAGATAGCATTGATGGTTTATCACCAGCAATATCTATTGAGCAAAAAACAACACAAAAAAATCCTCGTAGTACTGTTGGAACGGTTACTGAAATTTATGACTACTTAAGAGTTCTTTATGCTAGAGTTGGAGTTCCCTACTCTCCTACAACAGGCAAACCAATTAAATCACAATCAGTGAGTGAAATGACTGATCTTATAATTAAAAATAATATTGATAAGAGAATTTATATTTTATCTCCGATAGTTAGAGATAGAAAAGGTGAATATCGAAAAGAAATCGAAGATTTAAAAAAAAGGGGTTATCAACGACTTAAAGTAGATAATGTTGTCTATGATATTGACGAAGTGCCTTCGCTTAAAAAGAATTTTAAACATAATATTGAAGTTGTAATTGATCGACTTGTTGTAAAAAAAAATATCCAACAAAGACTGAGTGAAAGTATAGAAGTTGCGTTAACTTTATCAGATGGTTTATTATATTTAGAAAATCTAGATACGAATAAAATATCAATATTTTCATCAAAATTTGCTTGTCCTGTATCTGGATTTAGTATTGAAGAGATTGAACCTAGATTATTTAGCTTTAATGCACCGCAGGGTGCATGTTCTGAGTGTGATGGATTAGGAGTTGAAAAATATTTTGACGAAAACAAGATTGTGCCAGATGAGACTAGATCAATTTCTGATGGAGCTATTAAACCATGGGAAACAAAAGTATTTGGTTATCAAAAAAAATATTTTGTTGAAACAATAGATAAAATTTTAAAACAATTCAAAGTTAAGAAAAATGTTCCATGGAGTGAAATTCCAAAAAAAGTAAAAAATATAATTCTTTATGGAGATGAAAATAGTGAACTAAATTTTTTATATGATTTTGAGGGAATAATTAATTTTATTGATCGAAAATATGAGGAAACTGAGAGATGGTGGCTTCAGTATGAATTAGAAAAATATTTATCTGAAAGAGACTGTGAAGTTTGCAATGGTTTCCGTCTTAACGATAAAGCTTTAGCCGTAAGAATTGATGAAAATCATATTGGAAATATTACTAAAAAATCAATTAGCGAATGTTTAAAATGGTTTTCATCACTTGAAAGTAAACTTGATAAAAATAATAAAAAAATTGCTGAAGGAGTTATTAAAGAAATAAAAGATAGATTAGTTTTTTTAAATAGAGTTGGTTTAGATTATTTATCACTAGCAAGAGCTAGTAAAACTTTGTCTGGAGGTGAAAGTCAAAGAATTAGATTGGCAAGTCAAATTGGCTCAGGTTTAACAGGAGTTTTATATGTTTTGGATGAACCATCTATTGGATTACATCAAAAAGATAATCAACAACTAATAGAAACATTATTTAGATTAAGAGATTTAGGCAATACAGTAATTGTCGTTGAACACGATGAAGACGCAATAAGACAATCTGATCATATAATTGATATAGGTGTTAAAGCTGGTGTTAATGGAGGTCATATAATTGCCGAGGGAAATCTCAACAAAATATTAAAAAATAATAAAAGTTTAACTGCAAAATATTTGAATAAATCTTTGGAAATTGAGGTTCCAAAGAATAGAAGGAAATTTAATAAAAACAAAGTTTTCAAACTTAATAAAATTAAAACAAATAATTTAGATAATCTTAATATAACTTTACCTTTAGGAAATTTTATTACTGTTACAGGTGTATCTGGAAGTGGTAAATCTTCATTAATTATTGATACATTGTATCAAAGGTTAGATGAGTATTTCAATAAATCTTTAAATAAAGATGAAAGTCGTTTTAACTTTAAAGGTATTAATCATATCGATAAAGTAATTGATATTGATCAATCACCTATTGGAAGAACACCAAGATCAAACCCAGCAACATATACAGGATGTTTTACTCCAATAAGAGATTGGTTTGCGAATTTAAATGAATCAAATGCTAGAGGCTATAAACCAGGTCGTTTTTCTTTTAATGTTAAAGGCGGTAGATGTGAATCATGTGAAGGTGATGGGGTGAAAAAAATAGAAATGCATTTTTTAGCTGATGTTTATGTCGAGTGCGATATCTGCAAAGGCAAAAGGTATAATAGGGAGACTTTAGAAGTAAAATATAAGGATAAATCTATTTCTGATGTTTTAGAAATGACTGTTGAAGAAGGGTATAAATTTTTCGATAAAATTCCTGCAATAAAACAAAAATTACAAACATTAATGGATGTCGGATTAGATTATATAAAAATTGGTCAATCAGCTACTACTTTATCAGGTGGTGAAGCACAAAGAATAAAATTATCAAAAGAATTATCAAAAAGATCAACAGGAAAAACACTATATATTCTTGATGAACCAACTACCGGTCTACATTTTGATGATGTGAAAAAATTACTTAAAATTCTTCATACTCTTGTTGATGAAGGTAATACTGTAATCGTTATTGAGCATAATCTTGATGTTATTAAAACAGCTGATCATATAATTGATCTTGGTCCTCGCGGTGGTGTAAATGGTGGTCAAATTGTTGGAACTGGTACCCCCGAAGATATTGCAAATAATAAAAAAAGCTTTACAGGTGAATTTTTAAAGAAAATTTTATAAATAAAAGGAAATAAAATGATAAATCTAGAGTTACCAGATCTACCCTATAGTAAAGATGCTCTAATGCCGTATATGTCGGCTGAAACTTTAGAGTTGCATCATGATAAGCATCACATGGCTTACATTACTAATGGAAATAAGTTTATTAAAGAACAAAAAATAGCAGACGATAACGTTAATGATATAGTTATCAACTCTTATCAAAAAAATGCTCCAGTATTTAATAATGTGGCACAACATATAAATCATGTTCATTTTTGGGAAGTAATGAAAAATAATCCAGATGGAAAAATTCCCTCTGAGCTCGAAAATAAAATAGTTTCAGATATTGGTTCAGTTGAAAAAATGAAAGAAGATTTTATAAATGCAGGCATTGGTCAATTTGGATCAGGCTGGTGTTGGTTAGTTCTAAATAATGGAAAATTAGAAATTACTAAAACACCAAATGGAGAAAACCCAATCGTACATGGTCAAACTCCTCTACTTGGATGTGATGTTTGGGAACACTCATATTATGTTGATTATAGAAATAGAAGACCTGATTATTTAAAAGCTTTTATAGATAATTTAGTTAATTGGGAAAAAGTTACAGAAAACTTAAATAATGCTTAATCATCTTCATCTTGCGGTCTGAACTTAAAAATTAATAAAGTTGGGACCGCAATAAAAACAGATGAATAAGTACCAATTATTACACCTATAATCATTGTTAAAGCGAAAGGTCTAATAACCTCGCCTCCAAAAATAAATAATGATACTAATGCAAGAAGTGTAGTTAAACTTGTCATTATAGTTCTGGATAATGTGTTATTTATTGAATAGTTAAATAAATCAACTAATTCCATTTTTTTATATTTTCTTAAATTTTCTCTTACTCTATCAAATATTACTACTGTATCGTTTATTGAGTAACCAGCAATAGTAAGAATAGCTGCAATTGTTGATAAAGAAAATTCAATATTTAAAATAGATAATAATCCTAAAGTAAATAAAACATCATGAGTTAAAGCGACCACTGCACCAAAACCAAACTGCCATTCAAAACGCAACCAGATGTAAGCAAGAATAGCAATTAAAGCAAAAGAAACTGCCTGAAAGCCTCTAAATAAAAGTTCTGAACTTATTGTCGGTCCTACAAACTCAGATCTTCTAAATTCAACAACTTTGTCTTTAATTAGATTTTTTACAGAATTTACTGTTGCAATGCTCTCTTGATTATTTTTATTTTGAAGTCTTATTAAAATAATATTTTGATCACCAAACTCTTGTAATGATACATCATTATAGTTAGAAGATAATATGTCTCTTAATTCTCCTATGGATGTATTTTTAGTACTAACTTCAATTAAGGTTCCACCCTTAAAATCAATACCTAAATTTAATCCCTTGAAAGCCAGTAAAGCAATAGAAATTATAATTGCGATAATTGAAAATATGAGAAATTTTTTTCTTAGAATTAGAAAATTTATATCTGGTTGTGATGGAATTATTTTATTTAAACCAAACATTATAAATTTAATTCCTTTTTATTTGTAAATGATAAATACAAATACACTAAAAAGTTTGTCAACATCAGAGCAGTAAACATAGAGGCAATTACACCCAAAGATAAAGTAATTGAAAAGCCTCTTATTGGACCAGATCCAAAAGCAAATAATAGTACAGCAGCTATTAATGTTGTAATATTAGCATCTAATATAGTAGACATAGCTTTATCAAATCCATTTTTGATAATTTGAAAAACTTTTGTTTGTTTTAATTTTTCTTCTTTAATTCTTTCAAATATTAATACATTTGCATCTACTGCCATTCCTATAGTTAAAACAATTCCTGCTATTCCAGGTAAAGTTAATGTTGCACCAATTGTTCCTAATAATGATATAATTATAAAAATGTTTGCAATTAGTGAAATATTTGCAATCGCTCCAAATGCTCCATAAATCAAGATCATAAAAAGACACACTAATATCATACCTATGATTGCTGCAATTTGTCCTGCTGCAATTGAGTCAGCTCCCAACCCTGCTCCTACTGATCTTTCCTCAACTATTTCTAGTGGCGCTGGTAAAGCACCAGCCCTTAAAAGCACAGCTAAATCAGCAGCTTCTTGTGCATTAAAATTACCAGTTATTATTCCAGAACCACCCGTTATTGCACTATTAATTCTTGGAGCTGTAATTACAACACCATCTAGAACTACTGCCAATCTATTACCTATATTGTTTGTAGTAATTTTACCAAACTTTTGAGCTCCATCAGTATCGAACCTAAATGAAACAGCATGTCCTTCTGTTTGATCAAAAGATCCTTTTGCATCAACTAGATTTTCACCGCCAATAAGTGAGCGCTTATCCAATAAGTATTTAATATTATCATCATATATATCTGAAAGTATCATTTTGCCATAAGGCTCAATATTAGCATTTAATGCAGATGAATTTTCATCATCTACTAAATGAAAAGTTAATTTAGCAGTTTTACCAAGTAATTCTTTTATTCTTTCTGGATCCTTAACACCAGGTAGTTGAAGTAATATCCTTTTTTTTCCTGATCTTTGAATCAAGGGTTCTTTTGTCCCTGATTCGTCTATTCGCTTTCTTACAATTTCAAGTGATTGTTTAATTGCTGAATCTTGGATATTTTTTTTATATATATCATTCATTTCTAAAATTAATTGTGTATCTTTAATTTTGATTGAAACATCTCTATACATTTGAAAAAAACTATTTTTAATATCATTGATTTTTGTATTATCTTCAAAATTAACGATTATTGAATTTTCATAGATCTCAACTTGATTTATTTTAGTCTGATTATCTCTTGCTAATACACGTATACTATCACTAAAATTTTCAAGTTCTTCAGCATAAAGAGTTGCTAATTGTACTTCAAGCAATAAATAAGATCCACCCTGAAGATCTAAACCTAAGTTTATTTTATTTTTTAAAAACCAATTTTCTGAATTATCATCATAAATTATTGAAGGTACTGAAAAAATTATACCTAAGGATACTAGAATAATTACAGTAAATGATTTCCAAATAGGATAGTTTTTCATTTAATACTTAGTTATTTTTTTTTAGAGAAAAAACCTGATAAGCTAGAATTTTTTTTATTTTCTTCTTTTGGTGGTTCTTTTTTTTGACTAGCTGGCAATGTGTATAAATCAGCTACCATACCAGGTGCGATTTTAATTTCAATATTATCCGATACTTCTACTGTTAACTCTCGATTATCTGCAACTTTATTGATTGTACAAATAATACCTCCTGAAGTTATAATTTTATCTCCACGTTTGAGATTTGATAACATTTCTTTATGTTGTTTTACTTTTCTTTGTTGTGGTCTTATTAAAAGAAAATAAAATACTGCAAATATTAAGATAAGGGGTAAAAAAGTGCCAAATGCTTCCATAATTGTACCTATGATGATTTAATTTGAGAGATTTATTATACTGTGTAATAAGAAAAATCAAATAAAGTATTTATTATGTTTTTAAGTAATTTTTTATCAAATCTTACACTATCAAGTGCAAATGCATTTATTTGGGATAGTAAAATACAAAACCTTAAAATAATCTCTAATTTTAAATGTTTGGATTTGGATCTTTTGGTTGGAATAGAAAGGCAGAAAAAAACTATTTTAAATAATACTATTAATTTTGCAGAAGGAAAATTTACTAATAATGCCTTATTGTGGGGATCTAGGGGTAATGGTAAAAGCTCACTAATTAAATCAATTTTTTATAAAATAAATAAAAACAATAAAAATTTAAAATTAATACAATTAAATAAAAATAATATTTTTGATATCGAAGTTATTTATGAAAAATATGCAAATTTAAAAAATTATAATTTTATAATTTTTATTGATGATTTATCATTTGAGAAGATAGATAGTGATTACAAAATCATTAAGTCCACTTTAGATGGAAGTATACAAAATCAACCTAAAAATATTGTTCTTTATGTAACATCTAATAGAAGACATTTAATGCCTAGAGATATGATAGAAAATGAAAGATCTTCAGCTATTCATACAGATGAAAGTGTTGAAGAAAAAATAAGTTTAAGTGATAGGTTTGGATTATGGATTGGTTTTCATAATATTTCTCAAGATGATTTTATTAAAATTATTTCAAAGTATTGTAAAAAATTTAATCTAACCTTTAATAAAAATACTGAAAAAGAGGCAATTAAATGGAGCTTGCAAAGAGGCAATAGAACAGGTAGATCAGCATGGCAGTTTATTATTAATTATGCAGCTGAAAATAATCAGAAAATAGATTATTGATTTATTCAAAATCAAAATTTATTTTTTCTAAACCTATTATACCATCTTTAAGATGATAAATATTTTTTTGATTTAGTTGCTCAACAAATCCATTTGCTAGGATTGATGATATATCTCCGTTCTGACTTACAAAAACAACTTTTTCTCCAATTTGTATATTTTCTTTATACTTATCAAAAAAATTAGGGAGAAAATTCCCATTTTTATCAAATGCTGTTATCTGTATTGCTCCTGGTATTTTATTTTTAATAGTTATATGATCTTCATTTCTAATATCTATAATTTTAAAATCATCAGTCATCGCTAATTTTAATTGATAACCATCTATTTCCTTATATCCAGGTGGAATTACTTTTATTACTTCAATATCAAAAATAAGATTTGACTTTGGTGGAATTAAATTTCCTGCCCCTCTTTCTCCATAAGCTAATTGATAAGGAATAAATATTGTTCTTTTTCCGCCCTCTCTCATCCCAATTAACCCAGTTTCCCAACCTAGGATTACTTTCCTAACACCTATTTGAAAATCAAAAGATTGCCCACGATCGTATGAACTATCAAAAACAGTGTCATCCTCGAGTCTACCGATGTAATGAACAGATAATTTTGAATGATTTGTTACTTCTAAACCATTGCCAACGGTTTCATTTAAGATCTTAACTTCGTTAGAAAAAGATTTATAGCTAAAAAAGAAAAGAAATAGAAATAATAAGATTTTATTCATTAATTTGCTTCCTTTAATTGCTTTATTTGTGAAGGTAATGAAACTATTCCACTTAAAACTATAAATACTGCTCCAATATATGCATATAAATTCATATATTCATTAAATATAAATATTCCAACTAAAGATGACCATAATACCTGGAGGTAAACTAAACTAAATACTGATGCATAATGTTTTTGTGCAATCTTAAAAGCAGTAGTTGCAAAAAACATTGCTGAATTAATAAATAATGCAGCAGTTGAAATTAAAATAAATTCAATAAGGGTTACTTTTAATGGATTAATTAAAAATAAAGGTATTGAAATAAAGTGAACAAAGAAACCACCATAAAGAAAATACCCAATGTTTGTAGTTACATGATTATATTTATTTACAATAAATGTTGTAATTGTAATTAATAATACACCGATAAGTACAATAAGATAATAAATATTAAAGCTTTCAAATCCAGGCTGTATAACAAATAGCACACCTAAAAAACCAATGAGCAAGGATATGTATGTTAAAAAATTTAATTTTTCATTTAGTAAAAAAATAGCAAATATTGTCCCCATTAATGGGGCAGTCATATTTAAGGTTGTGAATTCTGGAAGTTTAATTTGTTCAAGTGTTATAAAGGCAATAAAAGGTAAGGGAATATTTAAAAAACCTCTGAAAATAGGTGGAAAATAATTAGTGCATTTTATATTTTTTTTTAAAGTTCCATTAAAAAATAAATATAATGGAAAACATAAATAAATAGGTATTCCATAAAAAATGAAATGATAAAATTTTACATCTGTTTGGGATAGATAATTTATTATTGCATCATTTGTTACAAAAAAAATTCCAGCAAAAAACAAAAGGATTGAAGAATAAATTATACTTTTTTTCATATAATAAATTGAAGGATTGTATGATAAAAAAAAGTACTTATATTGATACTTAAATGAATACAAATGAAATAAAAACTTATAGACTTATTATTAAAGGAAAAGTTCAGGGAGTTGGCTTTAGACATTGGTTTAGTGATCTAGCAATAACTTTGGGATTGAATGGATATATTCAAAATAAAGAAAGTAAAGATGAGGTAGAGGCCATAATTCAAGGAGATATGCAAAGTATACTTTCTATTACTGAAAAAGCTAAGGATGGGCCATCACTAGCTCTAGTTGAAGGAGTTATTCCAAATAGTATCATTAGTAATGTCAAATATTCAGGTTTTATAATTAAATACGAAACTTAATTAAAAACTTGCTTTATAGTTTTATGAAGAGAATCAAATATTTCATTAATTTGATTTTTAGTAATTATAAATTGTGGACACAGAACAATTGCAGGACCTAAAGGTCTGCAAATTAATCCATTATCAATTGATAAATTAGCAACTTTATCTCCCATGTTAAGATGACCTTCAAAAGGTTCTTTTGTATCTTTATTTTTTACCATCTCTAATGCAGCCATTAGACCTATACCTCTGGTTTCTCCAATGTGTTCATAATCATTAAATTCATTTAATCTTTCAAAAAAATAGGGTTCCATCAATTTTACATTATCTAATAAACCCTCATTTATAATTACATCTATTGCTTTCAAAGCAATTGCACATCCAACAGGATGACCTCCAGCTGTAAAACCATGTGGAAATTCTTCTGCCTCTTCTGATACTTCAACAAATTTATCTGAAAATTCTTTATTAACTATAACTGCTCCCATAGGAAAGTAGCCTGCTGTTAAACATTTAGATGAAATAATTATATCTGGTTTGATATTGTATGTATCACAACCCCATAAATTTCCAGTTCTTCCAAATCCACAAATTACTTCATCTGCGATAAAAGGAATGTTATATTTTTTTAATATAGGCTGAACTAAATCAAAATACGATTTTGAAGGAGGTATACAACCACCCGCACCTTGAACAGGTTCTGCAACAAAACCTGCAATAGTTTCTGGATCTTCTTTAATGATTTTTTCTTCTAAATTTTTAGCCATCCTAAGGGAAAATTCTTCTTCCGTTTCATTCTCTAATCCATATTTCCAATAATGAGGACATTCAATATGAATGAATTCTTTTGACGGTAATCCAAACTCTTTATTGTATGGTTTAGCAGTCATTGAAGAGGCTCCTAAAGTAACGCCATGATATCCATTGATTCTTGTTATAATTTTTCTTCTATTTGGCTTTCCAATTCTTGCATTTAACATCCATAACATTTTGACCATGGTATCATTTGCTTCAGAGCCTGAATTACAAAAAAATACACGACCTTGATCAAAAGGTGATACTTCAATAATTTTTTCAGATAGCTGCAACGTTTCTTCAGATAATCTTCCAAATAAAGAGTGATAACCAGCAAATTTTTCATACTGTTTTTTTGCAACTTCAATTAATCCAGGATGATCAAAACCAGCACACTGATTCCAGAGACCAGAATTTCCATCTAAATATTTACTACCTTTAGTATCATAAACATATATTCCTTTTCCATAAGAAATAACTAAAGGACCTCTTTCATTTAATGACTTCAAGTCAGTAAATCCATATAAATGGCTAGAAGTATTTCTTTGTAACATATCAGTTAAATATTTTTTTTTATTATGAAAAGCAAGATTTTATTTTCAGTTGGGACAATAGGTGTACTTTTTATGATGGCTGGCCAATTATCATTCTCAATAAATGATAGTTATGTTAAACTTGTTGTAAAAAATATAGGCGATGACAATTCATTATATTCTGTAATTTTTCTTAGAGGTTTAGTTACATCAAGTCTATTAGGTTTATATTTAATATTTTTTGAAAAAAAAAATTTATTAAAAATACTATCAATCAAAAGTTTTCAGGTCAGAGGTTTGTATGAAGTTTTAACAGCGCTATTTTTTTTGCTTGGATTAATATTACTGCCAATTTCTGAGGTTTATACACTTTTAATGACTAATCCTTTCTTTGTCACAATATTTGCTTTTCTTTTTTTGAGAGAGAAGGTTGGAATAAGAAGATGGTGTGCAGTTATTATTGGGTTCTTAGGTGTGGTAGTGGTTGTAAATCCACAAAATTTTCAATTTAATTATTTTTTACTATTACCTATTTTAGCTGCCATTTTTTTAACTATTAGAGATATTGCTACAAAGAGTTTAGCAACTAAATCAAATAGTGTTGAAATTACATTTGTAACTGCTTTGTTGATTACTGGGTTTGCAGGGTTGGGTTCAATAATTTTTGGTTATCAAGTAAGCAGTGAAAATGTACATTATATTTTTGTTTCTAGTATATTTGTTTTGTTTGGATATCTATTTTCAGTATTAACAGTTTTTTATGCACCACTCTCATTAACGGCCTCTGCAAGATACAGTGTAATTATATTTGGTATGATTTTTGGGTATTTAATACTAGGTGAAACTCCAACTTATAATATGATTGTAGGTGCAATAATTATTACATTAAGTGGTTTATTTGTAATCAAAAGAGAAAAAGAAATAGGTAGAATTGAATAAAATTTAATGATCCTTACAAAAATTATAAACTTCTTCAACATGACCTTTAACTTTGACTTTATTCCAAGAATTTAGAATTTTTCCATTTTTATCTATTACAAATGTCGATCTATCAATCCCAAAGTATTTCCTACCGTACATAGATTTTTCTATCCAAATGCCAAGTTTATCACAATTTTTTCCTTCATCAGAACCAAGTGGATATTTCAATTTATACTTATCTGAAAATTTTTTATTCCGATCAACAGGATCTTTAGAAGCTCCTATTACATCAAAGCCAATTTTATTAAATTTTGTTAAATATTTCTGAAAATCTGCAACTTCTACTGAGCATCCACCAGTTAACGCCTTAGGGTAAAAAAATAAAACTGTTTTATTCTTTAACTTGGATGAATCAAACTCATTATCATTTGTTAATTGAAGTCTTATCTTAGGAATTTTTTTCATAATTATACTACTAGTTTAAGACCGTACCCAGCTTTTTTAACTCTTGTTTTAAAATAATTTTTATTAAATTTATTTAATGTTGGCTTTGTATTTATTTGATTTACGACTTTAATTCCAGCTTTCTTAATAGAATTAATTTTATTTTTGTTATTTGTAATAAGATTAACTTTATTTATTTTTAATAATTTCAGTATTCTAGCTGCAATATTAAAATCTCTTTCATCGTCTAAAAAACCAATATTATGATCAGCGTCTATTGTATCCATCCCCCTTGCTTGAAGAGAATAAGCTCTCATTTTATTAGCTAATCCTATTCCTCTACCTTCTTGTTCTAAATATAATATAATTCCACCATTATTTTTAACCATGTAATTAATTGATTGATTTAATTGTTCACCACAATCACATTTTAAAGAATGAAAAATATCACCTGTAAAACAAGCTGAATGTATTCTTAGATTAACAGATTTTTTATTTATTTTTTTTGGATTAACAATTATCGCTACATGTTTATCAGATCCAATATAGGATTTGAATATTTTAAAATTAGAATTTTCGTTTTTTGGTAGTGGAACTTTTGCACTAGAAACTAATTTAATACTTTCACAAATTAATTCATTTTGCTTCAATAAATCTTTGTAATCAAATGTTAAAATTCCATTCTTAAATCCAAATTCATTTATGTTTTTGTAATATTTTTTGTTAATTTTTTTAAAAACTAGCGATGGTATCATTTTAGCATTTTTGGAAAGATCAATACAAACATTATGAAAATTTTTAGATTTGAATTTTTTAATATTGGTAAATTTAATTACTTTATTATTGCTAAGAGGATTGACAAATAAATTTATTATTTGATTTACATCTGTTTTGGGATTTATCTCAAAATAAATATTACTTTTAATATTCTTATTAAAAATTGATTGAGCTTTTTGTTTAGTAATAAGTAGATATTTTTCATCAATTAAGTGCTTATTGAATTGATTAAAAATTTTACTTTGGGAATGTTCTATATTAAAGAACATCCAATATTCCTTGTTATTCTGAATTATTAAGGGTCTTCCGGTCCTGAGTTCGTTAATTGCTCTATCTATTATAGTTCCTGTATTAGATTTGAAACTCATGAAAACTTTATATAGATATAATTAAGACAAAAACAAATGATTACATCAAAAAATATAGGAATTTTACTAGATTTTATAAAAAATTCTAAAAAGAATAGTGATTTGTATTTATTGGTTAAAAATAATAGCATTTCTTTATCATCAAAAAGAAAAAGTAATTTTTACATAAAAAATAATAATCTGGAATCTAAAATTAATATAAGTAAATTTTATCAATCAATCTTAAATATCCTTCTCCCGATATTAAGAAAAAACAAAAAATTAGTTATAGCTCAAATAGGGCAAAGTATTGATGGTAGAATTGCTTTAAATAATGGTAATTCACATTACATAAATAATCCCAAGAGTATTATTTATCTACATTGTTTACGAAGTATCAGTGATGCAATTATTGTAGGCTCAAATACCATTAAAAAAGACGATCCTCTATTAACAACAAGAAAAATAAAGGGCACAAATCCAAATAGAATTATTATCGATGGTAGTCTTTCACTAAATAACAAATATAAAATATTTAATGACGGTAATAAAAATATAATTTTTACAAAAAGTAATAAAAATATTAGATTGAACAATTCAACAATAATTAGATTAAAAGAAAAAAATTTTACTAAAAATTTAATTATGCAAATAAAAAAACTTAAATATAAAAATATTTTAGTAGAGGGAGGATCAAAAACTATTTCAGAATTAATAAATAATAAATATATTGATATACTTCAATTTATGATTGCCCCAATATTAATAGGTTCTGGAATTAATTCATTAAATTTGAAAGAAATTTCAAATCTTAATAAAGCTATCAGACCAAAATATAATTTTAATGAATTAGAAAATGAAATTATTGTTAATTTATTTCTTAATAGCTAAAAAATCTGTATTATTTAAAATAAATCTAGAATTTTTTTCTTTAATACTTTTTAGACGAAATTTTAACCAATCATCAAAGTTAAGTTTATTTTTTTGAATAATTTCTCTACAAAAATTTAAGAAATAAATTTGAAATTTATAATTTTTACTAACATCCCATGTAGAATCTAAAACATATGTTTTGTGAGTCTTTTTAAATACTTTATTAATTAATTCAGTGCAATCTGGTCCAACGGCCACTTCCCCTACTCCTTTGTCAGATTTTTGATCTTTATTAAAAATATTAAGAATTATTTTATCATCCTTGTGTTTTGGAAAAAATTTAAAATTACCGTTATAATTTAAGGCAAAGTAGACAATTTCTGTATCAACATTTAATTTATGAAAATTTTTAAACCATGTTTTTGGAAGAATATCTAAAAAAGCAGATCCTGTAACTAAATTATAACCATTAAAATTTATTTTTTCTAAATTATCGATTACATCAACAATTTTAAAATTAGTTTTTTTTATTTTAGATGATAATTTTATATTTTTTTTAAAATAATTTGTTGATTGATGTGATATATCTACAAAAGACCAATATTGATTATTTAATAATCGTGACTTAAGAAATCTATAATTAGATCCAGCACCAGAACCTAAGTCAACTATTTTAATATTTTTTTTATTTTTAAAAAATTTATTAATTAAATATAGTATTCTATTGTTTCTTGAATTTCTATCGACAGTTTCTCTAAGATTTAACCATTTGTTTTGAAATTCATGCATATTAAATTAATTTAACAAATTTCTTAGCTGACTCTAGAGGAGTAAGAAGATATCTTTTATTTTTATGAATATCAATATTTAGTTTTTTAAAATTTTTTTTATTTAATATATTTTTAATAATTATATTTCTAAGATCATTAACTTCAAATTTTTTGAAATAAATAACACCCTTTTTTCCTAGTGTATTTAAAATAGTATGAGTAAAAAAGGTTATAATTGGCTTTTTAATTATTAATGCATTTGCTAAAGACATACCAAAACCTTCATACTTGCTTACGGAAATGTAACAATCTGTTTTAGAATATAGTTTTGCTAATTTTTTATCTGAAATAGTACCATGGAATATTATTTTTCTGTTCATTGAATTTTTAGAAATAAATTTTTTGAGTTTTTTGTAATAACCTATATCTCTTGTGGTATCACCAACAATTTCTAAAATAAAATTATCTAAAGGCTTTAAAACTTTTAATAAAAAAAGATAATTTTTTCTATTGATTATACTTCCACATGTTAAAAGATGAATTTCACCATTATTTTTAAAATTATATTTTGCAAATCTTTCTATACCAGGTTCAACTACAGAAATTTTATTATTTAGAACATTAAATTCATTTATTAATAAATTTTTTGTATTTTTAGATGTCACAATAAATTTATTTATTTTTTTGAAATTTTCTTTTTCTAATCTTAAAAATTTTTTTGACCTTTGACCATTAAATTCAAGATATAAAGGATGATGTATTAGAGCGATAACATTATAAGTAAGTATTTTTTTAAAAATGGAATACATTCCTTCTAAGGCTAATCCATCGATTATAATTTTGGAGTTAGGATCAATTTTATCTAAAATTTTTAGAAAATATTTTATATCGTTGATTGTAGGAAAAGGATAATTTTTACTTAGAGAAATTGGTCTAATATTTATATCTCTTATCTTTGCATAATCTAGGATATTTTTTTCATAAATGTACCCTCCAGTTTTTGCATTAATATTTCCTGGATAAACAAAATAGATATCAGATTTATTTTTAGATAACCTCTTTTTCATATGATGCCCATGCAACATTTGATTCTTGCAAAGTTATTTTAATTTTTTTTAAAGATCTGCAATCTTCAGAGAATTCATTTCTTAGTCTATTCAAAATCTTATTGCAAATATCCTCTGCTAAAAACTCTGTTGAGGTAATTTTTCCCTTAAATTCATCAATTTCATCTAAATTTTGATAATTATATATTTTAAGAATATCTTTTAAAGTCGCGGACAATATTCCTAAATCCATAATTATATTGTATTTATTAAGTTTATCAGTGAAAAATTCAGCATCTACTAAATATGTAGCTCCATGCATATTTTGAGCTGGTCCAAATACTTCTCCAGGTAAAGAATGAGCTATTAGAATATTTTCTCTTACTTTTATCGAATACATAATTAATATTTAACTAGGTGCATAATTGTATCCTTATTTTGAAGGATTTTATAGTAATCTTTTTCTAAATCAAAAAAATTACTTTCACTAGTAATTAATTTTTCTAATTTTGAATTTTTTAAAGATTTAATAGCTAATTTTAATCTCCCCTCAAAATCATATTTATTTTTCATGTATTTTGGTATTTTAGATACCTGTGAGCTAATAATTTTTAATCTTTTAGAATGAAAATGCCCACCTAAGGCAACTTCTCCTTTATTTTTACCATACCAACTAGCTTCTACTATTTTTCCTTCGATAGATAATTTTTCCATTAAAGAATTTAAAACTTTATAATTAGCTGTAGTGTTTATTGCTACATCTATTTTCTCAATCTTTCTTATATCAATAAAATTTAATCCTAAATAGTTGGCAATTTTTCTTTTATTTTTATTATTATCAAAAACATAAACATTTTTATATCCATTAATTTTAAAAAAAAATGCAGTTAATAATCCTACAGAGCCAAGCCCTACAATTAGAATTTTGTTACTACTTTTAGATTGAGCGTCCCAAAAGATATTAATTGCTGTTTCCATATTTGCAGTTAGAATATATTTTCTCAAATTTCCTTTTGGTAAAAAAATTAAATTTTGAATAGAAATTTCATATAAATCTTGATGAGGATAAAGACTAAATATTTTTTTATTTATATATTTCCTTGGACCATCGATAATGTTCCCAACATTTATATAACCGTATTTAATAGGTAAATTAAAAGAACCCTCTTGAAAAGGAGCTTTCATTAATTCAAATTGATCCTTACTTACGCTTTTAGATGAAACTAATCTTTCAGTTCCCTTGCTAATACCTGAGTAAATAGTTTTAACTAAAACTGTTTTGTTATTTTTATTGTAAACAAGTTTTTTTTGATAAATTTTAGCTTGTTTTTTTTTATCAATCCATAAAGAATAAGATTTCATAATTTAATTATAAATGTATAATAAAAAAAATGCTAACAAACTTTTGGGAAGAATTAACAACAAATGAAATAAAAAAAATAAATAGAAAAACAGTTTTAATTTTCCCATTTTCATCAATAGAACAACACGGTCCGCATCTTCCATTAAATACTGATAAAAAAATTCTTGAAGGAATATTATTAGAATTTAATAAAAAATATAATTCAAATAAATATTTAATTATGCCTGAAATATATTTTGGTTCAGCTGCTGAACATATAGATTTTGATGGAACTATAAGTATTGATTCATTGGAATTTATATCACATTCTTTATCAATTTTAGAAAATGTATGTAAGTTGAAATTTAAAAATATATTACTTTTAAATAGTCATGGTGGGCAAATTAGCCATATTGATATTATTGCTAAAGAATTAAAATCGGAATTTAAAATAAATATAGTAAAAGGAACATATTTTTTATTTGATCAATTTAAAGGTATTATATCAAGTAAAGAAAAAGACTTTGGTTATCATGGTGGGGAATTTGAAACATCCATTATGTTATATTTATTTCCAAATCTTGTAAGACAATCAAAAATTTTTAAAAACAAACTATCTCCAGATTATTTATCTTCTAAAATCATTTCTTATGAAAAAAATATTAAGAAAGCATGGTTAACTAGAGAACTTTCAAAAAATGGCATTATTGGTGATCCAACTAATGCAAGTTCAATAAAAGGGAAAAAAATAGTAGAAAAAGTAATAATTTGTTTGAAAAAAATAATTAATGAAATGTATAATTAGGGTATTATAACAATTTCATCTTCACCTCTTAAATTGTTATAAAATTTTACGTCATCGTATTTTACTTCTTTATCAATAATATTTACAGTTTTATGATCTAAAGAAAAATAAATTGGATTTATAATATTATTGTATCTTTGTTGGAATTCTAAGGCTATTTCTTTTTTAAGTGTCCAACTAAAACCATCTTCAGAACCTGCTCTATAAATTTTAATATTTTCATTTAAATTTTTTTTGAAGAAATTTATAGGTTCTCTCATTGTCAATATATCAATCCATTTTTCCCGGTTTTGAATTTGAGAATTATGTTCTGATTTTGACCAAGTATCTATTATAATTGTCCAATGCTCTTTATCAGTTAAATTTTTTTGATAATTGGGAAGTAAGTCCCAGAGACCGTCAACTTTTATCCAGTCATGATAGGATAAAATACACTGTGATAATTCATAAAAAGTATTTTTTGACATTTATATTGAAAATTTTTTACATACTTCTTGATAATTACATATAAAAAATTCACAATTATCCATCATATAATCAGTTATTTGGCTAAGAAATGTACCATGACTTACAAGTACTATATTATTTGCATCTAAATTTCTTATTTTTAATAAAAATTTAATAAGTCGATTTCTAATATCATTATGTGATTCTTGTTTAATTAATTTTTCATTTATTGGGATATTATTATTCCACCAATAATTTTCTAATTTTGAAAAATCATAGTTTTTAAAAATTTTTTTCAATGCTTTGGGCTGTCTACCAACATCACATGAATGATATAAATGTTCTCTAATTAAAGGTTCAAATTCTGGTTTGTGATTTGGAAAAATTATTGAAAAAGTTTCAATAGTTCTTGTTAGAGGTGAGCAAAAATATTTGTCAAAAGATAAATCTTTAATTCTATAATGTAGCTTTTTTGCCTGCGATACTCCTCTTTCAGTAATTTTTGCATCATAATAATAAGTTGGATTATCTAGATCTGAAGCGGCATTGGCTAGTGATTCTGCATGTCTAATTACACAAAGTTTCATAAAAAATATTATATATTTAATTATTTATTTTCTTGAGGATACTGCTAATAACAACGGTATAATCATTACTAAAGCCATTAGTACTGATGGGTTGAATAACCAATAAAGGACACCTAATGAAAATATTAGCATCCAAAACTCATTTTTATAAAAAAATTTCATTGGGTTTAATAATATTAATTTAAATTATTTTCTAGTAATACTTTTTTAACTGTTTCACCCATAACTGATGGGTTTTTGGATATTGTTACTCCGTATTCTTTTAACAATTCAACTTTTTCTACCGCACTTTCTCCATAAGCTGAAACTATTGCTCCTGCATGTCCCATAACACGGCCTTTTGGTGCAGTTAATCCAGCGATATAAGCAATAACTGGTTTTGACATATTTTCCTTGGCAAATTTACCAGCTTCAACTTCTTGAGGTCCACCAATTTCACCTATCATTAAAACTGCTATTGTTTCATCATCATTTTCAAATTTTTCTATTATATCTCTAAAAGAACTACCATTAATTGGGTCACCTCCAATTCCAACACTTGTAGAAACGCCAATATCTAAATCTTTTAGTTGTTGTGCAGCTTCATATCCCAAAGTACCAGATCTACTAACTATTCCTATTTTACCTTCTTTGTAAATATGACCAGGCATAATACCTAACATAGATTTACCAGGGCTAATTATTCCTGCGCAATTCGGACCCACTAATCCCATTTTTTTATCTTTTGGATATCTTCTCATGTATCTTTTTATTTTAACCATATCATGAGAGGGAATACCATCAGTAATAGCCACACACGTTTTAATACCTGCATCAGCAGCTTCCATTGCTGAATCTGCTGCAAAGGCTGGTGGGACAAATAAAATTGATGTTGATGCTCCAGTTTGATCTACAGCTTCTTTAACAGTATTAAATACAGGAAGATTTAAATGAGTCATACCACCCTTACCAGGTGTTACCCCGCCAACAACGTTAGAACCATACTTAATCATTTCTTCAGCATGAAAACTTCCAATTTTTCCAGTGAATCCTTGGACTAAAATCTTTGTATTTTTGTGAATGATGATAGACATGATTATCTAAGAACCTTCACTGCTTTATTTGCTGCATCTTCTAAAGTTGATGCTTCAATATAATTTATATTGCTTTTTTTAAGTATTTCATTTCCTTTTTCGACGTTAGTTCCAGCTAAACGTATAACTAAAGGATGTTTAATTTCAATTTTTGATAAAGCTTGAACAATTCCTTCTGCAACCCAATCACATCTGTTAATCCCTGCAAAGATATTAACTAATATTACCTTAACTTTTGTGTCCATAGAGATTAACTTAAAAGCTTTAACTATTTTTTCAGGTGTTGCGCCTCCGCCAACATCTAAAAAATTTGCAGGTTGACCACCAGCAAGTTTTATCATGTCCATTGAAGCCATTGCTAATCCTGCACCATTAATAATATTACCAATATTCCCATCTAAGCTTACATAATTCATTCCTCTGTCAGAAGCATAAACCTCATTTGAATTTTCTTGTGTTTTATCTCTAAGTTCTGCAATTTCGTCTCTTCTAAACATTGCATTATTATCAAAACTCATTTTACAATCTAATGCTAATATTTCATCTTGGTGTGATACAACTAATGGGTTAACTTCAACCATTGTTGCATCAAGCTCACTAAAAGCTTTATAACAACCAATAATTGTATTTGCAGCTCTTGAGATCAATTTGGATTCAATTCCTAAACCAAAAGCTATTTCTCTTGCTTGAAATTGTTGAATACCAACTGCTACTTCTATTTTAGATCGTATAATTGTTTCAGGTTTTTCTTTTGAAATTTCTTCAACACTCATTCCACCTTCTGTTGAGGCTACAACCATTATACTTTCTGAAGATCTATCAAATACTAAACCTAAATATAATTCATGTTTTATATCAGTTGCTTCTTCAATATAAATTCTATTTATTATCTTGCCCTCTGGACCAGTTTGGTTTGTAATTAATTTTTTACCTAACAATTTATCAGTTGCATCAGCAACTTCTAACGGAGAATTACATATTATAATTCCTCCCGCTTTACCTCTAGCACCAGAGTGAACTTGCGCTTTTACAACCCATTTAGAACCACCAATTTCTCTCGCTTTATTTTCTGCATTTTCTGGACTATAAACAACACCTCCAGTAGGAATTTTAACACCAAAATCGGACAATATTTTTTTTGCTTGATATTCGTGTATGTCCATTACTTACTTTCAATTAAGTTATTAATATTTACAACATTCTCAGCCATTCTAGCAGATGCAGCATCTATCATTCTTCCATCAAGCTGAGCAGCGCCCTTTCCTTCAGCAGCAGCTTTTTCTAATTCTAATAATATTCTTTTTGCTTTATCTATCTCTTCTTTGGGTGGAGAAAAAACTTCATTAGCTAAATCTATTTGCGATGGATGTATTGCCCATTTACCCTCAAAACCAATTGCTGAAGCTCTTTTTGCTGCATCAAGATATCCTTCTTTGTCATTAAAATCACCAAAAGGTCCATCTATTGCTCTTAAGCCATATGACCTACAGGTCATTACTAAAGTTGATAAACCATGATGCCATTGGTCACCAGGATAATCAGGATTTAAACCTCCTATGACAACGGTTCTTGCTCGCATACTTGCTGCATAATCTGCAACTCCAAAGTGTAATGCTTCTAGTCTTGAGCTTGATGTTGCGATTGATTGAATATTAGACATTCCTAGTGCTGTTTCAATTAAACATTCTAAACCTATTCTATTTTCAAATTTTTTATTTTGTTCAATTTGATTAAGCATACAATCAACCATATATACATCAGATGATGAGCCTACTTTTGGAATTAATAATGTATCAATCTTATCACCGACCTCTTCTATAATTTCAATCACATCACGATACATATAGTGTGTATCCAAGCCGTTAATTCTTATAGAGATTGTTTTACCTTCTTCTCTCCAATTATATTCTTTTATTGCGCTAATAACATTTTTTCTTGCATCAATTTTATCATTTGGAGATACTGCATCTTCTAAATCTAAAAAAATATAATCGGCATTTGATTTTAATGCTTTTTCAAACATGTTTGGATTAGAGCCTGGAACAGCCAATTCACTTCTGTGCAATCTAGATTTAGCAGGTTTATAAAATAAATGGCTCATTTTAAAAAAAAATATATATTTGATTAATATTATAAAAGCGATAAAAAAATTTAAATATTATAAAGATATTTCTTTTAGGCAATTTTCATCATTATTTTTTGGATTATTTACAATTTTTGATACTGGATAAAAGTCTAAATCATCCTCGATAATACTTTTGTTTTTATGTAGAAATTCATTTTTATTATCCTTAAGAAAATCAAGACCCTCATTATGAGACATAATAAGAGGCATTCTATAATGTATATAGGAAAGGTTTTCATTTGCTTCTTTGGTAATGATACAGACAACATTCATTTTTTTATTATCTCTGATTTCCTCCCTCCAAATTCCGCCAAAAAATAATAATTCATTTCTAGGAATTGATATTAAATATGGTTGTTTTTGATTATTTATATTTTTCCATTCATAGTATCCATTTGCAATAATAAGACATTTTCTTTTAGTAAATGATTCTTTAAATAAATATTTATCATTAATCGTTTCAATTCTTGCATTAATAACAAATTGTGTATGATTATTTTGTTTACTAAAAAAACTATAACTCCAAATAAAAGCATCTATTAAAAGTTTATGGTTGCTTTCATAAATAATATTTACGATATTAGAAGGTGATATATTGTAAGACTTATGCGCGTAATTTAAAACTTCAGAGTTAGGAAATAGTTTTATAATTTTTTCTTTATCTTCAGTACTTGTAAATCTTCCGCACACTATGATGCTTGTGATAAAGGCATTGGTCTAGAAACACCGACAGTCATCCAGCAATCTTTAAATTCACCATTTTGCTCTACTTTTTCAACCGTCCATTCAAAACCAAATTTTTTTCCATTACTATCTGTAAGCTCTACAAAGTAATATGAACTTTTTTCTTGTTCCTTAACAGGAATAATATTGTGTTCTAAGTGATCAATCATCATTGCATAGGATGGATTTTTAATCATCCTAATAAAATTGTCTAGAGGACCTGTGTATATTCTATTATTTGGATGTGCAAATTCCCAAGTTTGTTCAATACCGGCATCGTCAAAAGGTAAATTATTTTTTTGTAGTGCTTTCAATTGAATTGAAATGACTTCTTTAGGACCAATTGAAGGGTCTGGTTTAATCATTTCTCCATAAACATTTTTTGATAATAAAATAAACAAACTAAACAATATAATTTTGTGCATAATTTAAAAATAGTGTAATTATAACTTAAGGCAATATGTATATTTATGATTTTATCCAAGGATTAATAATTGGAGGAACATTAATTGTAGCCATAGGACCTCAAAATTTATTTGTAATTCAGCAAGGGCTTAAAAAATCTTATGTTTTTACAGTTACTTTATTTTGCAGTCTATCTGACAGTTTACTAATTGTAATCGGAATAAATCTATCTAATTATATTGTGCAAATTAATCCAAGTATTATAGGATTAATAAAAGTATTAGGTGGAATTTGGCTTATATTTTATGGATTAAATAAAGTCATAAAATTAAATCAAATTAAAGATATAAATAAAGAATTAAATATAATTAATGAATACGGAAAAGTACTAATTACCTTATTCCTTATTACATTCGCAAATCCTCATGTTTATTTAGATACAATTATTTTACTTGGATCATTATCAACAAATTTTAATGATCAATTTTCATTTGGTGTTGGAGCAATTTTGGCTAGTTTTTTATTTTTCTTTTGTTTAGGATATATGTCAAAGTTTTTATCAAAATATATTTATTCGAATAAAACTTGGTTTTGGATTGATCTAATCATTGGTCTGCTAATGATTAGTTATGGAATATATTTTATAATTTTCTAAAGAAAGTTTCTAAGTTTTGGCATACATGATCTACATTTAACTTTGTAAATACAAGCGGTGGCTTTATTTTAATAACATTGTCATAAGGACCATCAGTACTCAACAAAATGCCCTGATCCCTCATATAATTAATTAGCAGTTTAGCTAATTTTTTATTTGGTTCAGACACATTACTATTTTGAATGATATCTATTCCTAAAAAAAGTCCCCTACCTCTAACTTCACTAATATATTTTTTATATTTTAGTTGGATTTTTTTTAATTCCTTTAAAAAATAATTACCAACTAACAAAGCATTTTTTTGTAATTTATTATTATCAATAGTCTCTAATACTGCTTTACCAATGGCACAGGAAACAGGATTACCACCGAAAGAATTAAAATATTCCATCCCGTTATTAAAAGCTGAGGCAATTTTTTCTGTAGTTATAACAGCAGCTATAGGGTGACCATTACCCATAGGTTTACCTAAGGTTACTATATCAGGAATGACATTATGCTCTTCAAATGACCAAAAATTTCTTCCAACTCTTCCGAAACCAGTTTGTACCTCATCAACAATACATAAGGCATTGTTTCTTCTAATTTCTGAAAATATTTCTTTTAAATAATTTTTTGGAAGAATTACTTGACCACCGCATCCAAGTATACTTTCAGCAAAAAAACATGCTATTTTGGTTTCTTTGATTTTATTTCTTATTATTGTTTTAGCTTCATCTATATATTTTTGAATCCAATTTGAATTTAGATATGTCCATTTACCTCTTAAGGGATCAGGCATATCTAATACATGAACATAATCTTTTTTACCTGAACCACCCTTACTATTATATTTATATGGACTTAGATCTATTAAAGCATTGGTATGACCATGATAAGCATTGTCCATCACAAAGACATCTTTTGCACTAGTATAAGTTTGAGCTATTCTATACGCTAAATCATTAGCTTCAGATCCTGTGCACACAAAAAATATCTTATTTAATTTCTTTGGAAACTTACTTAAAAGTAATTCACTATAATCGTTAATTGTATCATATAGATATCTTGTATTAGTATTAAGTTTTAAATTTTGTTGAGTCATTGCTTCATGGACATATGAATTTGAATGTCCAACATGGGAAATATTATTTACACAATCTAAGTATCTCCTACCATATCTATCAAAAAAATACTGATCTTTAGCTTCAAGCATATGAAGAGGTTTCTTGTAAGATATTGATAAATTATCAGAAATATTTTTTCTTCTTTTTTTTAAAGTATCTATAAAATTATTATTATTAGAATAAAAAGATTTTGGAATTCGTAGAATTAAATTTGGATCAGGCGAAATTTTTTTCCAAATATTGAATAAAAATTCTTCACCTACTCCTGGAAAATTCTTATAATGTCCTAATAAATCTAAAATTATTTGAAAATGTAAATGTGGTAACCATTTTCCATTTTCATTAGAATTACCAATTTTACCAATCCAGTCGCCTTTTTTAATTTTTTTTCCAATTTTTAGTTTTTGAAAAATTATTTCAGATAAATGACCGTATAGAGTATAAAATTTATATTTTTTAACACTATGTTCTAAAACTAAAGTGGGCCCATAGTCGTATTTAAAATTATTATTTTTTAAAATTATAATTTTACCTTCTATTGGTGCAAATAAATCTGTTCCCTGATCAATAAAGATATCTATGCCTAAATGAATATTACGTCTTTCATTCTTATTTAATTCAGAAATAAAGTTAGGACCCTTATAAACTTTTCTTTTTTCATTGTATAAACCTATTCCTATACAAGAATTATCTTCTTTAAATATTTTATTAACTCTTCTTTTAAGCAAACTGTTATCTGGATTACCTTTTAATAAAGCTGAATCAGAACTTAATTTTAAAATAGATTTATTTTTATCAAGTAAATTAAATTTAAAAATATTACCAAAGTTGAATTTATTTATATAATTTATAATTTCATTATGGTGGTGTATAATATCAAAGCCACATATTTCTCGAACAATATATATTAAAAAATTGATAGGAATTTTGTCTAATTTTTCTAATAAAGACCATGCATCTTTCTCACTAATACTTAAATATTGATTTGATGGATATTTAATTCTTTGTTTTTTTGCCATTACAACAGTAATCATAAGTCTTGACTTACATAATGATATTAATGAATTAATTTCATCTTCATTAATAGAAAACTGTTTATTGTACTCTGTTATTATATTTTTAAGTGTAAGATAAATATTATCATTATTCATTAATGCATATGAAAGGCATATAGCTAAATCATTTATTGTTGGAGAATAAATAGAGTCTCCATAATCTAGTAAACCACAAACATTATTTTCCTTAATAACAATATTATAATTATTAGGATCTGAATGAGTTATTGAATATCTTAATTTATTTAAATTATTTTTTACAAATTTTTCATATTCTGTAAAACATTTTAATAAAATTAATTTTTTTGAACCAGTAAAAATATTAATATCTTTTTTAATCCATTTTATATTTGATGGATCCCAAATAAAATTTCTATGAGCATCTATATCATTAAATGCTTGCAACTTAGTTGATACTTTGCCAAGTATCTTGCCTAAAGAATTTTCAATCTTATCATTACTTTTTATATCTCCATACATTCGCCCTTCAATATAAGATAAGATCCTAACAAAGCATTCTCTATTTTTTTTATCTAAATATTTTACAATCTTTGTATGGTGTATTTTTGGTATGAAAGATTTAAGATTAAGATCACTTCGTAGATAATTAATTAATCTATCTTGGTATTTTAATATATTTATTTTTTCTGATGGGTTTGAAATTTTTAATACATATTTTTTTTTATTATTTATGAATATAATAAAATTTATATCCCTTTCACTATCAAGTTGTTTAATTTTGAGTAATTTATTTCTTAAGAAAGAAAAATTAATCTTTAACCATTTAATTAAATGTTTATTATCAATAATAGGTGGATCTACATCAAAAACTGACATAAAAGGTGTATAATTCATAATGTTGAAATCTAAAAACATTTTTGTTTGTATTGGGGCAATTCATCACGATTATTTATTAAATCTTAAAAAAAATATAATTAATTTTAGATCTAATCAAATTACGCAAAAAAGTAGAATTGGTGGAGTGGCGTATAATATTGCAGAATTGCTTTCGAATTTTGTTGGTGTAAATTTTTATAGTTTAGCTATCAACGAGGAGATTAGAAAGAAAATCTCAAAAAATATATATGTTCATCAAGTTAATAAAAATTATACAGATAGATACTATTTAGCTTTATCAGATAAAAATAATAAATTTTTATTAGGTTTGGCTAATACAGATGAATATGAAAATAATAAATCTTTAAAAATACCAAACATCAAAAATAAATATATAATATTTGATCTAAATTTTTCTAAAACTTATTTGGAAAAATCAATAAATCAACTTTCAAAAAAAAATAAAATTATAGTGTGTGCAACATCAGTGCATAAAGTTATTAAAATTAAAAAGATTATAAATAAAATTGATTTTATATTCTTAAATAAAGCGGAGTTACTTAAACTTACAAATTCCTCAAATATAATTGAAGGTGTAAAACAAATATTAAAACAAAATAATAAAATAAAAATAATTACTACTAATTCAAAAAATAATGTAATCTTTGGAAGTAATGAATTTATAAAAAAAATAAAACCTCCGTCAATCAAAGTAGTAGATGAAAATGGAGCTGGAGATGCACTAGCAGCTATGATGCTGTATTTGTTCAGTAAAAAAGAAAAAATGAATGATATTTTGAAAACTTCTGTAGCATGCGGATCTTATTATGCTAGTGGTAAAAGTCTAAAAACTAAGAGTGATTTTTTAAAAATTAAAAATCTTTCTAAGAAAGTGAGTGTACAATAATATGCATGAAATATTTGATGTAAGTGAAAAAGTTCAGGAAGCAATAAATAGAAAAAAACCTATAGTAGCTTTAGAAAGTACATTAATTAGTCATGGATTGCCTTATCCAGAAAATATTAAAGTCGCAAATGAGTCTATAAAGGCCGTTGAAGAGAACGGTGCAATTGCTGCAACAATAGGAATAATTAAAGGTAAGGTTAAAATAGGATTATCACAAGAAGATATTCAAATATTAGCAAAAGAGAAAAATGTGCAAAAAGTATCGAATCATAATATAAATTTATCAATATTTAATAAAGAAAATGCTGCTACAACAGTAGCAAGTACAATTTCTATAGCATCTAAATTTAAAATAAGATTTTTTGCAACAGGGGGAATTGGTGGTGTGCATCTTAATGCTGAAAATACCAATGATGTATCTGCAGATCTATATTCACTTTCTGAGAATTCAAATTTTGTAATTTGTAGTGGTGCTAAATCTATTTTAGATTTAAGTAAAACAAATGAACTACTTGAAACTTTAGGAATTACAAGAATTGGTTATCAAACAAATTATATGCCTGGTTTTTGGTATGAAGAAACAGAAAATAAAGTCGATAATAAATTTGATGAAATTCATGAAATTTCTTCTTTTTTAAAACTCAATGAAAATATAGAAAATAAAAAATCAATTCTAATATTTAACAAAGTTCCAATAGAAAAAGCACTTAATAAAAAAGATGTTGAAAAATGGATTAATAATGCAACAATAAAAGCTGATAGAAATAATATTAGTGGGAAAGAACTAACGCCATTTCTTATAAATGAAATTAACGAACAATCAAAAAATGAAACTCTAAATGCTAATGTATCTTTAATAATTAATAATGCAAATTTAGCTGGACAGATTGCAAAAAGTTTTTATAGTTAAGGCAGCAACGATAATTTATCTTTAAGTAATTGAAAAAATTTTACATCATTTGCATCATTCATTACAAAACAATTTGCTGGTCTTTTGGTAACACCAAGCCAATCAACAACAGTCTCCCCTCTTGTTAATTCAGAATTTTCCTCAACTGTGACATTAACTTTTTTTCCACTAAAAATAGATGGATCTAATAAGTATGCAATAACGCATGGATCATGCAAAGGTGTTTCCTCAGTTTCGTACAATTCTTTATGAAATATTGTATAAAATTCCATTAGTTCTCCAAAAAACTTTGAACTTTTATTTTTATTTTCATTCATTGATTTGATAATTTTTGAATTAACATTTACTTGATGAGTAACATCTAAACCCATCATTGTTAAAGGAATACCTGATTCTAGAACAATATTAGCTGCGTGTGGATCCACATAAATATTAAATTCAGCTGATGGCGTAGTATTACCTAAGCACATAGCGGCACCACCCATAAAAACTATTTCTTTTATATGCTCTTTAATAGACGGATCTTTTTTTAAACTTAAGGCAATATTTGTAAGAGGTCCTGTTGGGCATAGATAAATTTGCTCGGTTGAATGCTTACAAGTTTCTACAATGAAATCAACTGCATATTTTTCTTGAGGTTTATAATTTTTATCTATTATTATAGGATCACCTTTTTTATCTAGTCCGGTTTTTCCGTGCACATATTCAGCTGTAAATAATTCATAATGGATAGGCTTATTTGCGCCAGAGTAAACTTTGATGTCCGTTCTTTCAATTAAGGTACAAACTTTAAGAGCATTATTTACTGTATTATTTAAACCACTATTTCCACCAACACAGGTGATGCCCAGTATGTCAATCTCTTTAGAAGAAGCAGCTAACATTATTGCTACAGCATCATCATGACCTGGATCACAATCTAAAATTATTTTTTTAGTCATTAATAAAACTTTTAAGAGGTAAGGAAGATCTTTGTAACCAATTCCATTCAGGATATTCGTTATTATTGTCAATTACATGAATTGTGTAAGCATGTCTTGATTTCATACTTGTATTCTCACATGAATAATGAGGAAGTCTACCATGTAATAAAACAAGTGATCCTTTTTTTACTTCTACAAAAGTATCAGTTTCAGGAAATGGTTCATCATTAATATCTATCATTTGCATTTTACCATCTACTTTTTTAAAAAGTTTTCTTAATGGACCTTTATGACCTCCACTCGCAACTTGTAAACATCCGTTTGTTTTATTTGCATCTTCTAATGCAAACCAGAAACCGATAGTACTTTCTGGCTCAGTATATAAAAAAGTAGAATCTTGATGACAAACTACTTCGCCACCTATTTTAGGTTGCTTAAAAATATACATGGACTGGAGTAATTTTGGTTTTGAGAAACCAAGTGATAAAGCTATATCTTGAAGTTTTTGTTTATGAGAAAAGTTATAAAAAACTTCATCTAAGTCGTGTAAGGCATGACCTATTTTATTTACAATAAAATATTTATTTTCTTCTATGTTGTCATCATTTAAATTAGCTTTTTCTTCAAAGAAGAAACGAATTTTATCTCCTGATTCTAAAAAATAACTATCATCATTATGAGCTTGATTGACTGTATCAAAAATAGATTTTTGATTATTAAAATTATTATGCTCAATAAGATATGATGATCGTTCAATTAATTCATCACATTCTTTATCTGTTTTGAAATTTTCAATAACTAAATATCCGTTATTATTCCAAAAGTTAATCATATCATCATTTAAGGGTAGATCATTTGTTGAAAAATATTTCATTATATCCCTATTAATTTCGTTAAGAATGGTAAACCAACTTTAATAAGGTTTAAAAACTGTGGTATTAAGAATTTCCCAGTTGTTGCAAGGAAGAAAATTATACCTCCAATTATAACTATAAGAATTAAATTTCTATAAAAATTACCATAATTATTATACTGAGATTTTGATCTAGATCTCAAGATAAATAGTATAATTACTATAATGATTAAAACTATTAACAATCGGATCATATCTTTTTCTATATTTAGATAATAAAATTTGCAATATATTTGTAATAATTAAATATAAAAATTATTTGAATATATTATTTTATAATTTTGAAACCTTTAAAATATATAAACGCTGTAAGTAAGAATGATATTACAATAAAGAAAAATATATATAAATTTGGATAAAAATTAAAATTAAATTCATCATTAAAACAATCTCTAAAAAAAGTTACAACATAATAATATGGATTATATTGCAAAATAAATTTAAAATTTTCTGGTAGATAATTAATAGAAAAAAAAGTTCCTGAAAGAAAATTTATTGGAGTAACAAAGAAGTTTGAAAATGTACTTTGTGTATCCCATGAATTAAAAAGTATTCCAACAAAACATCCTAAACAAGAAAAAAAAATAATAACAACAATAAGATAATAAGAAAAAAATAAATAACTGTAAATCTGAATATCAATTAATAAAGAAAAAACTAAAAAATTTAAAATTGCAATTATAAAACCAATTATAATTGAGCTAATTAATAATGAAAAAAGTATTTCAATCCTTGAAATTGGAGCAAGTAACCAGTCATCTAAAGAACCAATTTGTTTCATATTTATAAGAGTAACTGATGGAATATCATAACTTTCTTGAGCAACAATCATTATTATTAAACCAGGTGCTATAAAATAAACGAAGGACTTAGAGTCAATAGAAATTGAATAGTAGTTTTCTAATGTTAGAAAAACTAAAACAAAAAGAATATTAGTTGTGATAGGGGCTAATAAAGAATATTGATACTCTGAAAAGAATTCTTTAAGTCTATAAGCAATTATTGCAAAAATTGCTTTAAAATTTATCATCAAAAATTATTTTGAAAAATATTTTTTTACTAATTCAATCCAAAAACTTACACCTACTGGTAAAAGATTATCATTAAAATCATATTTAGTTGTATGAAGATGGGCCTTATGATTATTATCTCCCTGTCCTAAATATAAATATGTACCAGGTTTTTCTTCTAATAAATAAGAAAAATCCTCTCCACCCATTGAAGGATCAATATCTGTAATTACTTTATCCTCACCAACTAAATCCATAGCAACTTTAGCTGCAAAAACACTTTCTTTTTTTGAATTAATAGTTGGTGGATATTTATTTACCAAATCAAATTGTATTTTAATTTCAGCACCATGTGCTGCAGCTATACCAGCACATAATTCTCTTAATCTTTTTTCAACATGTACGCGTGTTTCTTTTTTAAATGTTCGGATTGTTCCACCCATTTTAACTTGATCATCAATAACATTATAGGCTGTTCCTGCGTTAATTTTGGTAATACTAATTAATGCTTTATCGACTGGGTCCGTTGATCTACTTATTATTGTTTGAGCTGCTGAAATTACTTGCGCAGAAATTACAACTGGATCAATTGATAAATGAGGTGATGCAGCATGACCTCCTTTACCTTTAACAACAATATCGAATTCATCTACAGCTGCCATCATGGGACCACTGTTAACACCAAAAGTGCCAAATGGTAGCTCAGGCCAATTATGTAGAGCATATACTTCGTCAATTTTAAAATCTTTAAACATTCCATCATCAATCATTTTTTTTCCACCGGCAAAACCTTCTTCACCTGGTTGAAAAATAAAATAAACTCTTCCATCAAAATTATTATTTTCACTTAAATATTTAGCTGCGCCAAGAAGCATAGTTGTATGCCCATCATGGCCACAAGCATGCATCATACCTTTATTTGTAGATTTATGATCAAATTCATTTTTTTCGGGCATTGGCAAGGCATCAAAGTCAGCTCGTAGCCCTATTGTTTTATCATTCGTTTTTTTGTTACCATCAACCCAAGCAACTAATCCAGTATTTGAATAACCATCCTTAAAACTAATATCAAACTCTTTTAGTTTATTTTTAATGTATTTAGATGTTTCATATTCTTCTAATCCAATTTCAGGTATTTTATGTAAGTCATGACGCCATTCTGTCATTTCGTTTAACATTTGATTAATACTATTAAGAACTGGCATTAAAATATCCCAAATAATCCTCTTCTATTTAGTTTATCTTCACAACTTTTTAATTGTTTATTAAACATATTAGTATTTCTTTCTACAGTTTTAGCTACTTCAATCAACCATTCTTTACTTTTAAATGTTTCTTTGGACCAGCCATTTTGACCTTCATGATATGCTAAATATTGATTGTAATAATCTTTTTTTGATATGCCAACCATATTTTCTGATTGAGTTGTATACCAGCCAATAAAATCAGTTACATCATTAAAATTAGCCCTTGAAGCATTTTGATTTGCAGTTTTATTTTTATACCAATCCCAAGTTGGATTAGTAATTTGAGCATAACCAAAAGCAGTAGATGGTCTTGAACTTGGAATAAAACCTAACAATTTTTTCCTTTTCGGTTTTGCAAATTGTGTAAAAGATGATTCTTGTTTGATAACAGCTAATTGAAAAGCAATTGGCGTTTCCCATTTATCATATGATTTTTTAGTAGCCTTATACCAATGTTTCTTTTGATCAAATATAATACAACTATTAGCCGTATTAGTTATTTGATTAGAAGTGCAGGCATAAAGAAAAATAATTGAAATACATATAACCTTAAGAATATTATCTAACCTCATAATAGATATAAATATCATATTTTTTGATTATATAGTCTTAAATGTGTCAAAAAATTATTGCTTACTATTGAATTATGAATATGAATGCTTAAATTCTAAAAAATGTCAGAAAATTCAAAAGAAAAACTATCGTTTCAGGCGGAAGTAAGTAAACTTTTAGACCTAGTGGCTAATTCTCTTTACAGTGAGAGAGAGATATTTTTACGTGAATTAATATCAAATGCTGCTGATGCTTGCGAAAAATTAAGATATCAATCACTTTCAAAAAAAAATCTTTTAAAAGATGAAAAAAATTTAAAAATTAATATTCGAGTATCCAAAAAGAAAAAAATCATTGAAATTGAAGATAATGGAATAGGTATGACTAAACAAGATTTAATTGATAATCTTGGTACTATTGCGAGATCTGGAACTAGCAAGTTCATAGAAGCAATGAAAAATAAAAAAGAGGGTGACATTTCTGCAATTGGCCAATTCGGTGTTGGTTTTTATTCTTCTTATATGGTTGCAGATAAGGTTGATGTTTTATCAAGAGATGCGGAAAAAGACGAAGTCAATCTTTGGATTTCAAATGGCAAAGAAAATTATTCAATAGAAAATGCAAAAAAAGAAAAAAGAGGGACATGTATTACTTTAAATATTAAAAAAGATGCTGATGAATTTTTAGACTCATTTAGATTAAGATCCATAATAACCAAATACTCAAATTATATACCTTTTCCAATTTTCCTAAAAGATCTTGACGATAAAGAGAATGAGGAAAAAATTAATGAGGGTAGTCCATTATGGTTAAAAGATAAAAAAGATATAAAAGAGGAAGACTATAAACAATTTTATAATAATATTTCATTTAACTTTGATGAACCTCTTAAAACAATTCATTACAATGCAGAAGGCGTAATAAGCTATAAAGCCTTAGTTTATCTGCCTACAAATCAACCAATGGACTTATTTAATGCTGACAGAAAAAATAAAATTAAATTATACGTACAAAAAGTATTTATTACAGATGAATGTGAAGATATCATTCCTAACTGGTTAAGATTTATACCTGGAGTAGTAGATTCTCAAGATATCTCTCTAAATATTAGTAGAGAAATGTTACAAAACAATCCTATAATTACTAAGATTAAAAAAGGTTTAACAAATAAAATATTAAGTGAAATTGAAAATTTAGCAAAAAAAGAGAAGCCTAAGTTTGAAACTTTTTGGAATAACTTTGGCCCAGTAATAAAAGAGGGTCTATACGAACAAAATGATCATCATGAAAAAATACTGCCTCTCTTAAGATTTGAAAATTCAATAAATCAAAGTAAGATTTCCTTAGAAGAATACATTAAAATAATGGCAAAAGATCAAAAAGAAATTTACTATTTTGCCAATACGGATAAAGATCATATTAAAAACTCACCTCAATTAGAGGTTTTTGCAGATAAAAAAATACCTGTGCTGTTTATGATTGATGCAGTTGATGAATTTTGGATACAGAATGTAAATAAATTTAAGGATCTTGAATTTAAATCAATTACCAAAGGAAAAGTAGATGTTTCAAAAGTTGGAGAAAAAACAAAAGATAAAAAAGAAAAAGATAAAAAAATAAATACTAAAATCAATGATTTAATCAATATTCTTAAAACTGAACTTAAAGAAAATATATCAAATGTTATTATTTCTGAGAGACTAACAAGGAGCCCGATACTTCTAGTTGCAGAAGAAACAGGCATGGACATTAATATGGAAAAATTAATGAAAATGCATAACCAAAAAACTCCTGATTCTAAAAAAATTTTGGAAATTAATCCTAATCATCCTATGATAATTAACTTATCAAATAATTTGACCAAAATTGATCATAAAAGAATGTCAAATCTTATATTAGATCAAGCTAATATTCTAGATGGTAATATTTTGTCCAATCCTTCTGGTTATTTAGAAAATCTAACTGAAATTTTTATTAAGTAATTGAATTGATAATATTATTATTTTTAAAATATTCACAGAATTGATTGGCAACCATTTCAGCTACAACTATTTGAGCTTCATCAGTTGAAGCAGCTATATGTGGTGTTAAAATTATGTTATCTAAATTAAATAATCTACTATTTTCAAGAGGTTCTTTTATAAAAACATCTAATGCAGCTCCTTTAATTGTTTTATTTTTAAGCGCTTGAATTAGATCAATTTCATTAATTAAACCACCTCTTGCTGTATTAACTAATATGCAATTCTTTTTCATAATTTTAAATTCATCTTTTGTAATAATTGAGCTACCATCCTTATTTGGCTTACAATGGAAAGAAATAATATCAGAATTTGATAAAATATTCATTAAGTCACTTGAGTCATAGTTTTTAAAATCGTCTTTAATAGAATTAAAATAAGATGAATAAATAGAAACTTTCATTCCTAATGCATAAGAAATTTCCGCTACTCTCTTTCCAACATTACCAAATCCTAGAATTCCTATTTTTTTACCTTTTAGCTCATTTCCCTTCATTTTCTTTTTTTCCCATAATCCTCTATGAGTTGTATCATTAGCGGTAGGTATTTTTCTTAGTAATGCAAAAATTAATCCAATAGTATGTTCAGCGGTTGCATTTGTGTTACCTCCAGGTGTATTCATAACAATGATATTTTTACTTTTTGCAGTTTCAACATCAATATTATCAACTCCTGCTCCTGCTCTACCAATTATTTTTAAATTTGTAGCTGCTTCAATTATGTCAGTGGTTACCTTAGTAGCTGACCTAACGATAAGGCCGTCATAATTTGCAATTATTTTTTTTAATTCTTCTGGTGATAAGTCTGTCTTTATTTCAACGTCTAGATTATTTTTTAAAAGAATTTCAGATGCAATATTATCCATTGCATCTGAAATTAATATTTTAGGCATGTTTTGTTTTTATCTCGTTGTATGCCCAGTCAATCCAAGGAAGTACTAATTCAACATCTGAAGTTTGAACGGTGCCACCAGCCCATATTCTAAATGAAGGAGGTGCTTTTGGATATCCATTACAGTCAAATCCAACATTATTTTCTGACAATAATTTACATATTTCAGCCATAATAGATCTTTGACCTGCTTCGTCTTTACTAGTAAACCAATCTTCTGTTATTTTAAAAGTTATACCTGTATTAGATATGTAATCCATATCTTGATATTCAGAGAGAAAAGTTAAATAATTATTTTGATCAATCCAATCGCTAATTATTTTAAGTGATTTTTGAGATTTAGAAATTAAAGAATTTAATCCACCCTCTTTTGAAACCCAATTAAGACTATCAATTATATCTTCAACACAAATCATAGATGGTGTGTTAATTGTATTTCCTTCAAATATACCTTTAATTAATTTATTTTCTTCAGCCATTCTAAATAGTTTGGGGACTGGCCAAGATGGTGTATGACTTTCTAATCTTTCAACAACTCTAGGAGATATAGCAATCATTCCATGAGCGGCTTCTCCACCTAAAATTTTTTGCCAAGACCATGTAATTACATCACATTTTTTATAATCTATTGGCATACCAAAAATTGCTGATGTAGCATCACAGATGGTTAGACCTTTTCTATCATCAGGTATCCAATTGCCATTTGGAACTTTTACACCAGATGTTGTGCCATTCCATGTAAATATTACATCATTATCAAAATTTACTTTGCTTAAATCTGGCAGCTTTCCATAGTCCTCCTCATGAATATTTAAATTCTCAAGTTTTAATTGACTAATTGCATCGATAACCCAGTCTTTACCGAAATTCTCCCAAGCTAATATGTCTACTCCGGTTTTTCCGAGAAGACACCACATAGCTGCCTCTAATGCGCCTGTATTTGACCCAGGCATAATTCCTAATAAATAATCTTGGGGCAAACCTAATATATCTTTAGATTTATCGATGGCTTCTTTTAATCTTGCTTTGCATTCTACTGATCTATGAGATCGACCAGTTAAAGCATTACTTAATACAGTTATGTCCCAACCTGGTCTTTTAGATGTTGGTCCACTAGAGAAGTTAGGATTTGCTGGTTTTAAATTAGGTTTATTCATATATATTTCCCAAATTCGTAAACAACTAAACCATCAAGAGGTTTAGGATCAAACCAAGTTGATTTTGGTGGCATAGTTAATTTATTGTCGGCGACCTTAATAACATCAGTTATATGAGATGGAAAGATAGAAAATGCCACACTATCTTTATTTTCATTAACTTTTTTTTCAAGAGCTTCCAAGCCATGGCATCCAGCTATAAATCTAATTCTTTCATCATTATTAACATCTTCAATATTCAAATATTTTTTAAAAATAAAATTATTTAGAATATTTATATCCAAAGTTTCAACAAAATTTTTAGTTTCTAATTTTTCTTTGAAATATAAGGAATACCATTTATTTTCATGATACATGCCAAATTCTCTATTTCTATCAGGCTTAAATGCATTATCTTTTTTTGTAATAGTAAAACTTTCTGAAATTAATTCTAAAAATTTCTCTTCAGATAATCCATTGAGGTCTTTAACCACTCTATTATAATCAAATATTTTTGCCTCATCATGTGGAAAAGCAGCTATCATAAAATTTTCTTGATAGATATTTTTGTTATATTTTAATTCACCAATTAATGTCATTGCACCCATTCTGTGATGTCCATCAGCAATATATAAATTTTTAATATTTTTAGAAAATAAAGATGATAAATTTTTGATAAATTCCTTATTTGAAACACACCAAAGTTTATGTATTGAATTATCAAAACTTTCAAAATCATAATCTGGGTTTTGTTTCATAATTGAATTTAAAAGTTTTGATATGTCTTTATTATTTTCAAAAAAAACATAAATTGGTCCAATTTGAGTTTTAATGTTCAACATTTGCTCAGCTCTTTCTCTCATTCTATTTTCATAAATTTTTTCATGAGCCTTAATTTTTTTATTTTTAAAATCATCAATATTTGCAAGTGATAAAAAGCCAGTCTGAATATGTCCTTTAAATTCAATTTGATAAACATAGTAATGATCTTCGATGTCTTTTTTAATTACTTTATTTTCTTTCATTTCATTAAAATGTAGTTTTGCTTCTAAAAGAGTATCAATCTCTTTTAATTGTCCAACAGGATTAAGAATTTTCAGATAATTCCAATAGTTATTTTTTCTAAAAATTTCTATGTTTTCAATGCTTAAGTGATCAGTAGATGGAGCTATTAAGTTTTTTGCATCTTCATTAAAAGGTCGTGTGCCTTTAAAAGGTTTAATTTCAACCATAATTAGATGTACTTATTAAGTTAAATAATTAAAAATAAAACTTAAATTTAAGCTACTTTAGGTATTTGAGAAATAGATTTGTCAATACCGTCCTCATCTATTACATCATCTGCCATTGATCCATTTAAATAGTCATCATAGGCTGACATATCAAAATAACCATGACCGCAAAGATTAAAGAGAATAGTTTTAGTCTCACCTTTCTCCTTGCATTCAAGAGCAGCATCTATTGCACCTTTTACTGCGTGATTACCTTCTGGAGCAGGTATTATCCCCTCCTGCTTAGCAAATGTTAATCCGGCTTCAAAACAATCTTTTTGGGCATAGGCTTTAGCTCTCATTAAACCAAGTTCATAAAGGTGGCTTAAATGATATGACATTCCATGATATCTTAAACCTCCTGAATGATTTGCTGGAGGTAAAAAATCTGATCCTAAAGTATGCATTTTAATTAAAGGTGTCATTTTAGCCATATCTCCATGATCATAAGCATACTTTCCTTTTGTAAAGGATGGGCATGAAGCAGGTTCACATCCAATAATATCTATTTTTTGGCCACCTCTTAATTGCTGACCCAAAAACGGGAACATTAAACCTGATAAATTGCTACCACCTCCTGTACAACCAACAATAATGTCAGGATAATCACCTGCCATTTCCATTTGCATAATTGCTTCATTTCCATTTATTGTTTGATGCATTAAAACATGACCTAAAACACTACCTAATGAATATTTTGCCTTACCGCCACTTTTAACAGTTGCCTCAATAGCTTCAGAGATTGCTATACCTAAACTACCTGGATTATCAGGATTTTCTGAGAGAAGTTTATTACCAAAATCTGTGAGTTTTGAAGGGCTAGCATGACAGTTAGCACCAAATGATTGCATCATTAATTTACGATAAGGTTTATGATCAAAACTCACTTTAACCATAAATACTTCAATATCTATTCCAAATATTTGTCCAGCAAATGCAAGAGAACTGCCCCACTGACCAGCACCTGTTTCTGTAAATATTTTACTTATGCCTTCTTCTTTATTAAAAAATGCTTGAGGTACTGCTGTGTTGGGTTTATGACTTCCAGTCGGACTTACTCCCTCATATTTGTAATATATCTTAGCAGGTGTATCTAAAAATTTTTCTAGTCTTCTTGCTCTAAATAATGGAGAAGGTCTCCATTGCTTATACACTTCTCTAACAGGCTCAGGTATCTCGATTTCTCTTTCTGTTGAGACTTCCTGCATTATTAAACTCATGGGAAATAATGGAGCAAAATCATCCGGTCCTGCGGGTTGTTTAGTTCCAGGATGTAAAGGTGGTGGTGGTGGACTAGGTAAATCTGAATTAATATTATACCAAAACTTTGGAGCCTTACTTTCTTCTAATAAATATTTAATTGAGTCAGTCATAATTAGTGTATATTGAACTAAAAATAATAAAATATCAACATCAAATGAAGTTTTTTAGTTTTAAAAATGTATCTATTTTTATTGCAATTATATTAATTCTTTACGTATTTTTTGCTTATTTTACTCACTAGACTATTTTGCCCTAAATAAACTCCCATTAATATCATTATAATCCCAATTAAAGAATTTATTCCAATTCTTTCTCCTAATAAAATATAGCCCCAAATAACAGCAAAAGCAGGTATTAAATAAGCAACATAGGATAAAAAAACTGGTCCAGAAGTCTTGGTGATATAATATCTAAATTGGAATGCTAT
Source organism: uncultured Alphaproteobacteria bacterium (assembly GCA_902623545.1). Taxonomy (GTDB): domain Bacteria; phylum Pseudomonadota; class Alphaproteobacteria; order HIMB59; genus CACPNW01. The sequence continues at coordinate 41,869 of CACNUI010000006.1, forward strand.
TGCTGTCGGAAAAATTCCTAAATATAATAATGAATAAATTGAAAAATAATTAAAACTATAGCTGTAATTATTAAAGTATAAATCTATTAGAAAAAAGGGGATAGAAAATATTGCTCCAAAAGTAGTTGCAAATGTAGTTATAGTAAATGAATCAATTTCATTTAATTTTTCATATGCAAGAATATTTGAAAACATATATCCAAATGCTGCTAAAATCACTAATATTTTAGAAATAAGATCAAAAAAATTATAATCCGTTATTATGTTTTTTGAAATATTTATATTAAAAATAAATAACACGCCAATAAAACCAATGAATATTGAAAAAAATTTAAGAAATGTAAATCTATCATTTTTGGTTAAAAAATGAGACATTAATAATGTAATTATAGGACCAATTGCCATTAACATACCAGCAGTTGAAGAAGGAATATACTGTTCAGCCCAACTAATTAGAAAAAAAGGGATAAAATTACCAATTATCCCTACTGCAATTAACAAAATAATAATTTCTTTTGTAAAAAAAAAATTTTTATTTTGTAAATAAAAAAAAAATAATAAGAAAACGGATGCTATTATTAATCTTAAAGAAGCTACTCCGACAGGAGTAAAGCCATTTAAACTAATTTTAATAGCAAAAAAAGCTGACCCCCAAATTGCAGATAGTATTATCAGTAATATAAAATTGTTTATAGGTAAAAATTTATTCAAAAATATTAAATTTTATTTTTAGGTTGAGGAATTTTTATTTTCTCGGACTCTTTCATAAAATCTTCTCTTCTTCCATCCCATAAATAATCAGCATAGTCAAATTCAGTTATCATTCTGTCAGATCTCTCAAAAGTCAAACCATATTTTCGACAATAACTTGCAAATTCTTCAGCATTGTCTATTGGTAAATTTTCAACTGTCCATTTCCTTGAGCTTCTGTCAAATTTAAAACCATTTTTTTTAAACCAATCTCTGTGGTAATATGAGTCTCTACCAAAAGCTGAAAAGGTAATTTTTTTTGTCATTTTTATTTTAACTTCTTATAAAGATAATAAATAAATACACAATTTTTATTTTCAATATCTCATATGTAATTATTAAAATAGTAGATATTATTATATTAATTATGTAAGATAATATAATGGATTTATATAACAGTTCTGAAATTACAGTACATCAGTTAAATGATTTAAGGCAAGAAAATTCAAAAATTCAAATAGTTGATGTTAGAGAGGACACAGAAAGAGAGCACGCTTACATTAAAGGCACAATTCATATGAAGTTATCTGAAATAGCAAAAAGATTCACAGAACTAGATAAAGATAAAAATGTTTTTGTAATGTGTCATACGGGAACTAGGAGTCAGGCCGTTTGTAAATGGCTAAAATCCCAGGGCTATCAACACTGTGTAAATGTTCTAGGCGGTATAGATGCGTGGGCAGCCTTAATTGATCGTAACATTAGAAGATACTAATAAATACTTTGTAAATAAAGACCATAAAAAATAATAATAATACTTATTAAAAATAGTATAATTCTAAATAAAATTTGTAAAAAAAGATTTAATTGTATTCTTTTTTTTATTATCAATCTGTATAGTGGATTACTAATTGAAATAGATATTAAAATAGTACCAATTATTATTACTACCCAATGCATAAAACAAACAAGTACATAACTGAAGATTTAAAATTTTCAAAACAAACTATTAAAGAAATGAAAATTAATTCAAAAAAATTTTATGAAAATATAAAAAATAGAAGAAGTGTTAGAGAATTTGATAAAAAAATTTTTGATATTCAGATAATTAATAATGCTTTGCTTGCTGCAGGATCTGCACCAAATGGAGCAAACCTTCAACCATGGCACTTCGTTATAATAAAAAATCAAAAAGTAAAAAATAAGATAAGAAAAGCAGCTGAAGAAGAGGAATATAAATTTTATAATAAGAAAGCTTCTCAAGATTGGTTAAATGCACTAAGACCTCTTGGCACAGACCCTAATAAGGAATTTTTAGAAAAAGCCCCCTATTTAATAGCTATATTTGAAAAGAAATATTCTTTATCAAAAAAGGAAAAGATTAAAAATTATTATGTTAGAGAATCAGTTGGTATAGCAACTGGTATATTAATTTCTTGTTTACACTTTTCTGGCTTAGCAATGTTGACTCATACTCCAAGTCCAATGACATTTTTAAATAAAATTTTAAAAAGACCAAATTATGAAAAGCCTTTTGTTTTACTGGTTGTTGGTTATCCTTCTAAAGATGCAAATATACCAGTTTTTGCAAAACAAAAGAAAAAATTGAAAGATATTTCAACCATTATTTAATCTAATTCTTCTGGTTTCATAGTCTCATATTTTTCGTATGGCATATGTATCCATGGAGAATCTTCTAGGTAATCCACATAATAGTCAGGTTTAAAAGTTGAAACAGACTTATAAAACAGAACACCTGTTCTTATTGGTTCATCAATATAAAAACCATATGTGTGATTTAACCAATCTATACTTTTTTTTAATGTTATTCCAGAGTCAGCTAAGTCATCAACTATCAATACTTTGGAACCAATATTTGGACTCGTTTTTGCCAGATCACGGGAAAAAGTTATTGCCCCTCTTTTATTTTTTATACCTTCACCCTTGTATGATTCTACTGATAATATTGCTAATGGTACATCAAATATTCTTGCCATTACATCACCTACTCTCATACCACCTTTAGCTATACAAACAACTTGATTAAAATCCCACCCATCTTTATGAATTTGTTTAGCTAAGTTTTCTGTTTTAATTCTGTATTCTTCCCAACTAACATGCAGGTCTGCCATTTCCTAATCCTTACTTGCAAATATTTTATGCCTCTCTTCAAAAAGAGAGGCAAAAATTAATGTAATTTATTGAGGTACTTCACCATCTATGCCTTGAACATAGAAGTTCATTCCAAGTAACATTCCGTCTGGTGCAACTTCACCTTCAGGAACTACAAGTTCACCTGCTTGATTGTATATTGGACCTGTAAAAGGATGAATAGTTCCATCTTTAATTCCAACTTCCATATTAACAGCCTCTTGAATTAAACTTGCGGGCATTAGTTTAGTATTATACGGAGACATTACTACCATACCTTTATCCATACCATCCCAAGTATCACCTGAAGACCAAGTACCATCTACAACAGCCTTTGCTCTTGCGGCATAATAAGGACCCCAAATATCTTCTATTGAGGTTAAATGAGCATCAGGGCAAAATTCTTCTTGGTTGGAAGCTTGACCAAATGCATAAACACCTGCTTTTTGAGCAGCTTGGCATGGGGCATAAGTATCAGTATGCTGTACAATTATATCTGCGCCCTGATTGATTAATGTGTTAGCTGCATCTGCTTCTTTACCTGGGTCATACCATGTAAATACCCAAATAATTTTCATTTTAATGTCTGGGTTTACTTTTGATGCTGCTAAATAAAATGCGTTAATTCCTCTTACAACTTCTGGAATAGGGAATGAAGCTATATAACCAATAGTATTAGTTTCAGTCATATGACCCGCTATATGGCCTTCGATCATTCTTCCTTCATAAAATCTAGCTGAATAAGTAGCAACGTTATCCGCTTGGATATACCCTGTAGCATGTTCAAATTTTATATCAGGAAAATCCTTCGCTACTTCATGAGTCTGATCCATATAATTGAAAGATGTTGTAAATATTAAGTCGTGTCCTGAGTCAGCTAGCTTTCGAATTGCTCTTACTGCATCTGCATTTTCAGGAATATTTTCGAGATAAGTAGTAGTAATAGAGTCGCCTAGTTGACTTTCCATATATTTTCTACCTACGTCGTGCATATATGTCCAACCATGATCACCTGGAGGACCTATGTATATAAAACCTACTTTTTTAGGGTCTGCATATGCTGAGCCAAATACAAATACTAAAAGAGTAGATAAAAAAGTTATTATTTTAATCATTTTAACCTCACCTGCTAATATAACGATTACTCAGCTATATACTTAATATATACAAAAGGGTTTGATCAATAATTCTATATGATTATAGAAAAAAAAAAGTGGATATTTATCTACCTTTATAAAAAGGAATAGTTAAAGAAGCTGGTGCGCTAAGTTTTATTCTTAATTTATTACTAGAAATTAACACTAAAACTATAATAGTTGCAACATATGGCGCCATGCTGAAAAATTGACCAGGAAATCTTAAACCTAAAGCCTGAAGATTCATTTGAAGAATAGTAACACCTCCAAATATATAAGCTCCAATAAGTACTCTTTCTGGTTTCCAAGTTGCAAATACGACTAAAGCTAATGCAATCCATCCACGTCCAGCTGTCATACCTTCTTGCCACATTGGTGCATAACAAATTGAAATATATGATCCTGCAAGAGCACACATAGAACCTCCAAATAAAATTGATAAAAATCTAATTTTAATAACGCTATATCCTAATGCATGTGCAGAATTATGAGATTCCCCTACTGCTCTTAAAATCAAACCAGCTTTAGTTTTGTAAAAAAAATAACTAACCAAAAAAACAATTAAGAAAGAAAATATTACAAAAAACCATGGTGACAGACCATCAATTGGTGTTCCTATATATTGTTTACCAAGCATCGAACTAAGACCTATTCCAAAAATAGTTAGTGCTAATCCCGTAGCAATTTGATTTGACATTAAAAATAGAACTAAAAAAGCAAATAAACCAGACATGATAATTCCTGATAATATAGATACAAAAAAAGCTAAAAAATAACTTCCAGTAATTACTAAGATGATAAAAGCGGACACTGCTCCTACCAACATCATTCCTTCTACACCTAAATTTAATACTCCAGATTTTTCTGTAACTAACTCACCTATACCAGCAAAAACAAGAGGTGTTGTTGCAATTAAAACAATTTGTAATATTCCAAGTATTAAATCTAAATTCATAATAGTTTTTTGTAAGTTAATTTATAGTTAATTAGTAATTCTGCACCTAATAAATAAAATAAAACCAAACCCTGAAATATAAAACCTACTGCTGAAGGTATTTGTAAAAACAATTGTGCGTCTTCAGCGCCAAGATAAGTAAGAGCGATAACTAAAGAAGCAAAAATAATACCTATTGGGTGAAGTCTACCTAAAAATGCAACAATAATTGCAGTAAATCCATAATTTGGAGAAATATCTCTATATAATAATCCAATTGGGCCAGATACTTCAGCTAAACCTGCAATACCTGCAAAAGCACCACAAATTGCAAAAGCAAAAAAAACTAAAGTTGTTTGATTAAAACCAGCATATCTAGCAGCTTTGGGACTGTAACCAGATACTTTTAATTGAAAGCCAAAAATAGTTTTTGAAAATATAAACCAAGATACAAGAATTAAAAATAGCGTTATAATTAATCCAAAGTGTACCCTCAAACCATCAAATAATAGAGGCATTCTTCCAGATTCACTAAATGGTCTTGATTTAGGAAAGCTATAACCAAATGGATCTTTCCAAGGTCCCACTACTAAATAATCTAAAATAAATAAAGCAACATAAACTAACATTAAACTTGTTAAAATTTCATTTGTATTAAATTTTGTTTTTAAAATAGCTGGTATTAAACCCCACAAAGCTCCTCCTATTGCTCCAGCAAAAATCATTAATGGCAACAACCAGAAAGCATTTGTATCATGAAATAGTATTCCAATACCTCCACCAAAAATTGCACCCATGGTAAGTTGTCCTTCAGCTCCAATATTATAAATATTATTCTTAAAACAATATGAGAGACCAATGGCAATTAAGGCTAAAGGAGTTGCTTTTACAAACAATTCAGAAATACCGTAGGTTGAAGAAATAGGTGAAATAAAAAACGTATACAATGCATAAACTGGATCAAAACCGAGAAGAACAAAAATAATTGAACCTGTAATTAAAGTTAAAACAATAGATATTATGGGAACAAAAAAATTCATTAAACCCGAATTCTGTGGGCGAGAAACTATAGATGGAAATAAACTATTCATTTTTTCCACCCATTAATAATCCTAATTTTTCTATTTCTATTTCACTAGTTTTAAAAGGTTCGGATAAATTACCATCATAAATAACAGATATTTTATGAGTAATTTCAATCAATTCATCTAAATCTTGAGAAATAACAATTATAGAAGTTCCATTTTGGGATAATTCTATCAAAGACTCTCTTATAGAATGCTCAGCACCAGCATCTATCCCCCAAGTTGGATGTGAAATAATTAATATTTTTGGCTTAGATGATATTTCTCTACCAATGACGTATTTTTGCAAATTCCCTCCAGATAAACTTGATGCTTTAGCGTCATTACCAGGAGTAATAACTTTAAATTCATTAATTACATTATTGGCAAATTCATCAACATTATTTTTCAATATTATACCATTTTTAATAAAATTATTTTTTGGGAATTGACTTAAAAGAATATTTTCAGACAAACTTAATTCAGGTACTGCACTATGACCCAATCTGTTCTCGGGAACAAAAGAAATAGATAAATCTCTTCTTTTTTGTGGTCCATACTTTTCGATATTTTTACTATCAAAAATAATTGATCCAGATTTAATATTTATATTTTCCCCTGTTAAAATATCCATTAATTCTGATTGTCCATTACCAGCAACACCAGCAATGCCATAAATTTCACCCACTTTAACTTGAAAAGAAATATTTTTAAGGTCTGTTAAAAATGGATCATTAAAATCACATGAAATATTTTTTACTTCAAAGTTAACTTCATCTTTTATATGCCCATAATTAGTTTTTAAATCATCTAATTTTTGTCCTAGCATTTTTGTTGCTAGTGTTTTTGCTGTTTGATTAGAAGTGCTTGAAGTATCTATAATTTCACCACTTCTCATTATTGTAACTGTATCACATATTGATATTACTTCTTCAAGTTTATGAGTAATATATAATATCGTACGACCTTCTTTGACGAGTGCATTTAATGTTACAAACAAACTTTCAACTTCTTGTGGTGTTAAGACTGAAGTTGGTTCATCCATAATAAGTATCTGAGGATCTTGTAATAAAATTCTTACAATTTCTACACGCTGCTTTTCTCCAGCTGATAAAGCAGTAATTGGAGCATCTAAATCTAAGGGAAGATTATATCTTGAGCTTATATTTTTTAGTTTATCTTCTAAATCTGAATAAGACATCTTTTCATCAATTCCTAAAATTAAATTTTCTTTTACCGATAAAGAATCAAATAAAGAAAAATGCTGAAATACCATTCCTATTCCTTGTTTCCTTGCTTCTGCTGGGGAACTAACTTTAAAATCTTTATTATTTAATTTAATATTTCCTTGATCTGGTTCTAAAAGGCCATATAGAATTTTTACCAAAGTAGATTTTCCTGCTCCATTTTCTCCTAAAATTGCATGAACTGCATTTTTTTTAATATCAAAAGTAACCTTTTTGTTTGCAACTACTCTTGGAAAAGATTTTGTAATATTTTCTATATTTAATATTGTATCACTCATATTTTAATTCAAATATTTCTGATTGTTCAAAATTATAAATCTCGATATTATTATCAGCATCTTTTTTATCAATGGTAATATATTTTTCATTCTCAAGAGATATTAGTGGAAAATGCCATACTTTGGGATTAAAATTTATACCATCACCACCACTTACTTTGAATATTTCAATTAAATCAATTTTAGGTTTGTCACCTATTGGAGCAACTAAAACTAAAAACCCTGTAGCATTAAAAGGAAGAAATACTTGAGAGCTGTAGGGGTGATTTTCCAACATGTTAATTTTTAATGGAAAATTTCTTTTCTTTGCTTGGAAAATATTTAATCTAGATCTTTTGTCATCACCAATTATTTGAATATTTGCTAAATCAAAAAAACTATCAGTTGTATTTCTGTTAATACTTTCATAATTTGTATTAGATGTTGTAATTAAATCACCATAATTTTTAAAATTTTCTTTACTAATATTCTTTATCTTATATTTCACAAAAACTTTCCAATCGCTCTAATCCGTGAAATGCCACCATCAGGATAAATATTTAACTTCAAATAATTTATTTTTTTAATGTGTGTAGTAGAATTAATTTTTAATGATGAATTAGGTTTAAGACTTTTATTTTTTATTAAATATTTCCAATTTTTGCTTTCATTTATTAGTTTGCTTACATTTATATTTTTTATTGAATAAAGGCCTTGTACTGAGCAATGGGACGGATAATTACCCTTAAAATAATGAGTTTCAATATTAAACTTTTCAATTAAACCAGGTTTTCCAAGTTTAATTATAACCCAATCATACCCTGATCCTCTTCTTCTTTTAGTTTCCCAGCCATTGCCCATATTTTTAGATTTAAATGGAAGTAATAAATTTTCTGCCCTACCAAAATGTTCATCGCTACATGCCACAATTTTTGATCCATTAAGGACACTAAGTAAATCAAATTTTTTATTTGGAAATTTTAATTTTGATACATCTAAATTTCCTAATAATTTTAATCTTGCAACTCCTCCATCTGGATAGATATTCAATCTTACGAAATTAAAAACTTTTTTATTCTGCATAGTTTTAAAACCATGAAGATAATTTGGATTAAGTTTTTTTTTTGATAAAATGTTTACCCAATTAAATTTATTTTTTTCAAAATAACAAGCATCTATGCTTGCGTATTCAGGTTGGTTACCATTAAAATAGCTTGTGTCTATTTCAACAAAATTAATTTTACCAGGAAGACCTAACTTAATAGTGACGTAATCATTTCCTTTAATTCTTTTTCTTCTTGTTTCCCATCCATCCATCCACTTCCCATTTTTATCATATACGCCTTCTTTAAAAATTGGCTGTTCATCTTTAAGCAATCTGGATGCTGATCCAAAAAACTGATCAGAAAAACTATGAATTTTTGTACCTAAAACCTTACTACATAAGTTTATATAATTTTTTTGAATGTATTTCTTATTCATTAATTAATTCTGTTAATCTTAATTTAGCAATTTCTTTTACTTGCGAAATTGAAGTTTTTATTTCTAAGCTTAAATTATTATTATCTAATCTACTTTTAAACTCTGTTATAATTTCATTTTTATTTTTATTTCTAACTGCAAAAATAAATGGGATATTAAATTTATTTTTAAATCTTGAATTTAAGTCATTAAATAAGTTAAATTCTTCTTCTGAACAATCTTTTAAACCAGATCTAGTTTGTTCTTCATCAGATAATTCAGACAAACCTTTATTTATTTTTATTTTATCGGCTAGATCAGGATGTTTTTTAATTATATTTATTTTAGTTTCTTCATCTAAGTTATCAAATAATTCTAAAAACACTAATATCATTTCTTTTTTATTTTTAAATGGTCGCTTTTTATCAGCATGTTCAGTTATAAATTTAGATTCTTCATAAATATTTTTAAAAGAATCAATAAACTTTTCAGAGTTATAATTATTTATATCTTTAATTTTCATCACTAAAATTTTCATACCAATGATTGGCAATTTCCTCTCTTTTACAAATCCAAATGTCATTATAACCGGAAATGTAATTCAAAAATTTTACCAAAGACGCAAATCTTCCTGGCCTAGCTATTAATCGACAATGTAAACCTACACTCATCATTTTAGGTTTATTGAACTCATTAGCTTCTCTGTATAATGTATCAAAAGAGTTTTTTAAGTAATTATAAAAATCCTCACCTGTGTTAAAACCTTGTAAGGTAGAGAATCTCATATCATTATTATCTAGAGTGTATGGAATAATAAGATGTTTTTTATTTTTTACTTTTATCCAGTAGGGTAAATCATCAGCATATGAATCACTATCGTAAATAATATTTGTATTATCTAAAATTATATTTCTTGTATTTGGACTTGTTCTACCAGTATACCAACCAGAAGGAAAATATCCAAAAATATCCTTAATAATGTTGTTACATTTAATAGTATGTTCTTTTTCAACCTCCTCAGTTATATTTTGATAGTCTATCCATCTATAACCATGGCTAGCTACTTCATATTTTGATTTAATTATTTGTTCACAAACATCAGGATTTTTTTCTAAAGCCATCCCAACACCAAATATTGTTAAAGGTAATTTTCTTTTTTCAAACTCATTATGTATTCTCCAAAAACCTCTTCTTGAGCCATATTCATAAATTGATTCCATATTCATATTTCTGGCACCTATTATTTGCTTTGCATTAATTATTTCTGATAAAAAAGTTTCTGATCCTTCATCTCCATTCATTATTGAATTTTCAGCACCTTCCTCATAATTTAGAACAAATTGAAGAGCGAGTTTTGATTTATTAGGCCAATAAAAGTTAGAGTCATTATTTCCGTAACCTATATAATTTCTGTCGTCTTTCATAAAAATGCTTGATTTAATATTTAGTTAAATACTGTATAAACGAATATGTATTATGTCTAAAGGATATTTAACTACTCATGTTTTGGATACCTATAATGGTAAGCCTGGTTCTGGTATAAAAGGGTCTCTTTTCAAAATTGATGGTGAAAATAAAGTTAAAATTTCAAATTTCATTCTCAATGAAGATGGCAGGTGTGATGTACCTATATTAGGTAAAGAGAATTTTAATCTTGGAAAATATGAGTTATTATTTCTTTGCGGGAGTTATTTTAAGGAATTTACAAATCTTCATGAACCATTCTTTCTTGATGACGTAATAATTAGATTTGGAATTAACAAAGAAGAGCACTACCATGTTCCTCTTCTTATTACCCCGTGGAGTTATTCAACATATAGAGGAAGCTAATGTCTAGAACGCATATCGATTTTCTTCTAAATGAAGAAAAAATATCTATCAAAGATTTAGACATTAATACAACGGTACTAAATTATCTTCGTAATAATCATGAGTTAACTGGAACAAAAGAAGGTTGTGCATCTGGTGATTGTGGAGCATGTACTGCGGTTGTAGGAGAATTAAAAGAAAATAAAATTTCTTATAAAAGTATAAACACTTGTATTACTTTTTTGTATTCTCTGCATGGTAAGCAATTAATAACAGTTGAGCATATACAAAAAAATAAACTTCATCCTGTTCAACAATCAATGATTGATAGTGACGGATCTCAATGTGGTTTTTGTACACCAGGTATTATCATGTCAATGTACAATATGTATGAAAATAAAATAAAACCAACAGAAGAAAATATCGATAAATTTCTTTCTGGCAATTTATGTAGGTGTACAGGTTATCTTCCAATTAAAAATGCAATCAAGAATATGTATAGCTATAAAAGTGATAAGTTTTCGAAGAGTAAAGTTATTAGATTATTAAAATCAATTAAGAAAACTGATACTGTTATTAAAAAAAATGATTCTAAGTTTTTCATCCATTATAATTTAAATTCTTTAATAAAAGACTATCAAAAGATTAGTAATGGACATTTACTAGTCGGGGGTACAGATCTAGCTCTTGAAGTAACAAAAAAAAGGAAAGATTTAAAAAATATTTTTTATTTAGGCTCAAATAAAGATTTAAATTATATTAAAAATAAAAACAACAATTTACATATTGGATCTGCTACCCCCATAAATGATATTTTACCAATTTTAGAAAATATTTATCCAACATTTGCTAAAATGTTTGAAAGATACGGATCTGAGCAAATAAGAAATACTGCATCTCTTGGAGGTAACATTGGAAGCGCATCTCCAATAGGCGATAGTTTACCTGTATTAATTGCACTCAATAGTAAAATTATAATTCAAGGAAAAGTTAAAAAAACTTTATTATTGGATAATTATTTTCTCAACTATCGAAAAACAAAATTGAAGCCTAAAGAAATAATTAAAGAAATTATAATACCCATCTATAAAAAAAATATTCTTAAATGTTATAAAATTTCAAAAAGAATTGATGATGATATCAGCTCTGTTTTCATGGCTATAAATGCTAGAATTGAAAAAAATATTATTAAAGAAATAAAAATTGTTTGTGGAGGTTTGGCAGAAACTCCAAAAATAGCAGAAAAAGCTCAAAAATTTTTATTAAATAAAATATTTAATGATGAAAATATTAATGAAGCAAAGAAAATTATAAGAAAAGAATTTGATCCAATAGATGATATGAGAGCTTCAAAAAATTATAGAACTAAAATTAGTCAAAACCTTTTAGAGAGGTTTTTAAATGAAAATAATAAAATTAAATCTACGTTATATTAATGGATAAAATATTTACAAAAAATATTGAACATGAAAGTGCAGTAAAACATGTTACTGGAAAAGCAATTTATACTGATGATATATCAGAACCTAAAAATTTACTTCACGCAGTAATTGGATACAGTAATTGTAGTAAAGGAGTAATAAAAAAAATTGATTATAAAGATGTTTTATCTTCAGAAGGCGTAGTAGATATTATAACTGAAAAAGATATTGAAGGTTTAAATGATGTTGGGCCAATATTTAAAGGGGATAAAATATTTACTTCAAAAAATATAGAATACTATGGGCAACCAATTTTTGCAGTTATAGCAAAAACTAATAATTTAGCAAAAAAAGCTGCATTAAAAGTTAAAATAGACCTAAAAATATCTAAACCGATCGTTTCAATTGAAGAAGCATTAAAGAAAAAATCATTTGTTTTAAAACCAAAGTATCTAACTAGAGGAAAGATAAAAGATGGATTTAAAAAATCAGACAACTTTTTAAAAGGTAAATTGTATTCAGGGGGGCAAGACCATTTTTATTTAGAAGGTCAAATTGCAATGACTATTCCTCAAGAAGATAATAATTTTTTAGTTTATTCTTCAACACAACATCCATCAGAAACACAGCAAATTATTGGTAAGGTACTAAAACAAAATTACAATAGTATCCATGTAATAGTAAGAAGAATTGGTGGTGGTTTTGGTGGAAAAGAAACACAATCTTTTTTATTTGCAGCCATTACAAGCATTGCAGCAAAAAAATTATCTAAACCAGTAAAACTAAGAGTTGATAGAGATGATGATATGATCATGACTGGAAAAAGGCATGATTTTTTATTTGATTATGAAGTAGGTTTTAAAAATAATGGTGAAATACTTGCTCTAAAGTTAATGATGGCATCGAGATGTGGTATCTCTCCTGATTTATCAGGGGCTATAAATGATAGAGCCATTTATCATATCGATAATGCATACTACATACCAAATATAGAAATTAATTCGTATAGATGTAAAACAAATACTGTTTCTAATACTGCTTTTCGTGGATTTGGTGGACCTCAAGGAATGTTTTGTATTGAAAATATAATTGAAAATATTGCTCAAAAATTGAAACTTGAAGCAAGTGAAATAAGGAAAATTAATTTTTATAAAGATAAAATTAAAAATACTACTCATTATGGAATGAGAATTACTGACAATGTGATTGAAGATATTTTTAATAAACTGATTAAGAGATCTAATTACAAAAAAAGAAAAGTAGAAATTGATAATTTTAATAAAAAAAATAAAGTTTTAAAAAAAGGAATAGCAATAACACCTGTAAAGTTTGGAATATCATTTACAACTACTCATTTAAACCAAGGTGGTGCCTTAGTTCATATTTACACTGATGGATCCATTCATTTAAATCATGGAGGAATTGAAATGGGTCAAGGATTAATGACAAAACTTGCTCTAGTGGCTTCAAATGAATTTGGCCTTAATTACGAAAATATAAAAATCTCTTCAACAGATACAGAAAAAGTACCTAACACATCAGCAAGTGCAGCATCAGCAACAACTGATATAAATGGAGCAGCAATTGTTAATGCTATAAATAATATCAAATCAGGTCTAAATGAATTTATCTATGATTATTTTAAAACAAATAGCAAAATAAAATATGAAAATAATTTTGTTTATTTTGATAACAGAAAAATATCTTTTAAAGAATTGATAAATACCGCTTACTTAAATAGGATCCCATTGTCATCTTCAGGTTTCTATAAAACTGACAAAATTAATGTAAATACAAAAACACTTCAAGGAAGGCCATTCTTATATTTTACTTATGGAGCAGCTGTAACTGAAGTAATCATTGATAAATTAACGGGTGAAAATAAAATTCTTCAAGTTGATATAATTCATGATGTTGGAAATTCTATTAATAAGAGAATTGATAAAGGGCAAATTGAGGGTGGTTATATTCAAGGATTAGGTTGGCTCACAACTGAAGAAGTATCTTGGAAATCAAATGGAGTTCTAACAACCCATAGTCCTTCTACTTACAAAATACCTACTGCCGGTGAAACACCATTTAAATTTAATGTCGAAATATATGATCGTGGTTTTAATAAAGAAAAAGTTATTAATCGATCTAAAGCTGTTGGAGAGCCACCATTTATGCTAGCAATTTCAAGTTTTATCGCACTAAAGGACGCAGTATATAATGCCAATAAGGGAAAAAAATCTGAAAATTTAATTGCACCTGCTACTGCTGAAAATATATTAAAAACTTTGCACTAATATGTATCTTAAAAAGTTAAGTAAAAATATAAGTTTTAACAGTAAAATAGTTAAGGCTAAAATCATTGAAGTTAAAGGATCATCGCCCAATAGTTTAGATGACATTATATTAATCTCAACTGATACTATCTTTGGAACTATCGGTGGCGGAAACTTAGAATATTTAGTTATAGATGAAGCGAGAAAACTAATAGCTAATAATATAGCTAATAAAGTAATGAATATTCCACTTGGGCCAGGAATTGGACAATGTTGTGGTGGATACGTACAAGTTAAATTAAGTTTACATAGTAATTCAAAAGATGCATTAAAAAATGAAAATTTTGTTAATAATGTTAAACCTAACTTATATGTCTTTGGATCAGGGCATATTGGTCAAGCGTTAATTTCTAAATTAGAAAATATTAATTTTAATACTTTTATAATTGATTCAAGAGAAGATTATTTAAGAATGACAAATATCAAAGATGTAAATTATTTACTTTCGAAAAAACCTTGGGAGATTGTATCAAAACTAGAAGATAATTCTTATTTTATAGTCTTAACTCACAGTCATGATTATGACTTAAAAATATTAAATGAAATTTTAAAAAAAAATAATATTTTTGTTGGTTTAATTGGATCTCTTACAAAGAAGAAAAGGTTTTATAAAAGATTAATTGATAATGGTCATAAAAAATCAATAGTTGAGAAAATTGAGTGTCCTATTGGAATTGACATCGGCAATTCAAAAGATCCGAATGAAATATCTTTCTCAATAATTACAAGAATAATATCAATAAAAAATAGCTTAAAACATTTATCAAATAATAAAATTAAAGAAGTAATATGACAAAAATAAATTTTATGAAAAGAGCTATATTATTATCAATTGATAATATCAAAAATAATGGGGGTCCTTTTGGAAGTGTAATTGTAAAAGAAAATGAAATTATTGCAGAAGGAGTAAATAGAGTAACATTTAATAATGATCCTACTGCTCATGCTGAAATTGTTGCCATTAGAAATGCATGTCAAAAATTAAATACCTTTAACTTAGAAGGTTGTGAATTGTATTCCAGTTGCGAACCGTGTCCTATGTGCTTAAGTGCAATATATTGGTCACATATAGACAAAGTTTATTATGGTAATTCTAGAGAGGATGCAGCAAAAATTAAATTTGATGACAAGTTTATTTATGATGAACTATCATTAGAAATAAAAGAGAGAAAAATTCCTATCAGTCAAATATCACGCGATGAAGCTATTGAAGCATTTAATATTTGGGAAAAAGAAGAAAATAAAATAAGATATTAATATGGAATTATTTCTTAAAATTGTTTCGCCAGTTCAATCCTATGACTTTCAAACCTTTTTTCATAATTTACTTTTGTCACTACCAGCATCAGCATTATTAGGATTATTGTTATTTTTTATCCTTGGGGCATTTTCAGGTTTAAAATCTAAAGAACAAAGGATCTATATTGTAATTGCAACATCTATAGTTATATCTTTTACTACAGCTTTTTATAATTTAGGTGTTCCAACAGAAACATTATTTGCAGTATATACTGAGTGGTTACATTTAATTGTTAGATGGGTTCATATAATTGTTGGTGTAGCATGGATTGGAACATCATTTTATTTTAATTGGCTGGATAGCAGGCTTGAAAGAGATGACCCAGATTTTAAACACCTTGATGGTTATTTATGGTCTGTTCATTCAGGTGGGTTTTATAGAGTTGAAAAGTTAAAAGGACCTCCTAAAAAACTTCCAAAAGTTCTTCATTGGTTTAAATGGGAAGCATATGCAACTTGGATAAGTGGTTTTGTACTTCTAATTTTAGTTTATTATTTAAATGCAAGCTCTATGATGTTGGGAGCTAGCGGCATTATATTAACACCATTTCAAGCAATATTAATATCTATTTTATTACTGATAGGGGCTTGGCTTCTATATGATTATCTTTGTAAAAATGTCTTAAAAGATAATGAACAAACTTTGATTGCAACTGGTTTTTTATTATTTGTATTATTAAGTTATTTTTTAACCCAAATATATGGATCAAGAGCTGCATACATACATGTTGGAGCAATTATTGGTACTATTATGGCAGCTAATGTTTTTAGAGTCATTATTCCTGCACAAAGAAATCTTGTTACTTCCGCTGAAAACAATCAAAAGCCAAATTTAAATCTTTCGATAGAAGCAAAAAACAGATCAATACATAATAATTATTTTACACTACCTGTGTTGTTTATAATGATTAGCTCACATTTTTCTTTTACGTATGGGGCAGTAAATAATTGGTTAATATTAGCTGTTATATCAATAGCTGGCATTTTGACTCGCCATTACTTTAATTTAAGAAATAAAAAACAATATAAATTTTGGATTTTGCCATCAGCAGGTTTAATCATGTTTTTTTTAATGACTTTAAGTAGTCTTTCAATATTTGAAAAAAAAGATGCAAATGCATCTCTTTCTTTAGAATTAGTCAGTTTTAATGAAGTACAAAATATAATTAAATACAGATGTGGAACATGTCATGCCAAATACCCAACTTTTGAAGGTATTGAAGCGGCACCAAAAGGAGTTGTCTATGACACGGCTCAAGATATTGTAAATAATATAAAATTAATCAAAGCTCAGGCTATTGATGCTGAAATTATGCCTCCTAATAATCTTACTGGAATTACAAAAAATGAAAGAGAGATATTAAAAGTTTGGATTGAGCAAGGAGCAAATATCAATAATTAACTGGAATGGGGTCTAATGATCTCCATAAATACCATGTAGCTTGTGAACTATATGGACTCCATTTTTTATAGAGCAATTTAAGTTTTCTTTCACTTATGGGAAGTTGAACTTTATAAAGTTTTGAAATAGCTTTTAAAAAGCCTAAATCACCTGTTGGAAAAATATTTGAACTTCCATAACTAAATATCAAAAACATATGAATAGTCCAATTCCCTACTCCTTTTATTTCAATTAAATTATTATAAATTTCTTCTTCAGAAGATTTATTGATATTTTTTATGAATTTCTTATTTTGTAAAAAAAATTTAGCAACATTTCTTATATACAAAATTTTTTGTCTAGATAGACCACAATTTTTTAAATCTCTAGTATGTAATTTAGATACGGTTTGTGGTGTTATACTTCTTTTAAGTTTAAAAAATTTAGTTTTCATCGAATCAGCTGCTGATACTGATATTTGTTGACCGATAATCGAATTTATTAATGAATGAAAATAATTAGAATTTAGATTTAAATATTCATTTTTATAAGTTTTAATTAATTTCTTCAAAACTTTATCTTTATTTGATAGATAAGATTTACCTTTATTCCAATATTTAGGTTTCATATGGATAATTATAACAAATTTAAAAAAATAATATCATACATAAATTTTATTTTTGGAATTTATTTATGGGCTTTAATAATATATGCAATATTAAGAGCTACAGGATTAATCAAAAGATTTGCATTACAAGAACATCTTTTAGGTGAGTATTTATCAATACCTATTAAATTTATTTTAAGTTTATTTTAATAAATAATATGATCTATTATTACTTTATAGCAATGGCTGCTGCACTTTGTTGGGCAGTAGCATCTTTGGTATCAGCAGATGTTACAAGAACTATCGGAGGTTTGGCTTTTAATCGACTTAGATTATTTTTTGTATCTATAATGTTAATTGCTTACACTTTTTATATAAATACTTGGAATACGATTAGTGTTGATTACTTAACTATTATTATAATTTCAGGAATTATAGGCATATTCTTAGGTGATACTTTATTGTTTATTGCTTTACAAAAAATTGGTCCTAGAAGAAATAATATTTTATTTTCATTAGCTGCTCCTTTTACTGTAGTAATTAATATTTTTTTTCTAAATGAACTTGCCTCAACTATTAGTATTATTGGATGTTTTGTAGTTTTTTTTGGTGTAGTTTTTGCAATTTCCTATGGAAACAAAAAAGGATCTGAACATAGATGGGAAACAGTAGAGGGATCAATCTATGTAGGAATAATATTATCCATTGGAGCTGCATTGTGCCAAGCAATTGGGTTAGTTATGATGAAGCCTATATTGTCATATGGAGCAGATCCAATAGCTTCAGCTGCAATTAGAACAACAATTTCATGTATTTTTTTATCATTTACATTTTTTTTAAATTATGAAGTTTTTAATACAAAGGTTAATCTTACAGCAAAAATTATTTACCAATCAATTCTTAGTGGCTTTTTAGGCATGGCTTTAGGTATGAGTTTACTTTTAATTGCATTGCAAAAAGCTGATGCAGGTATTGTAGCAACTCTATCATCAACAAGCCCAATAATGATATTATTTCTTCTTTGGATATTAACAAAAAAAATACCCTCTTATGGAGCATGGGTAGGAACAATTATTGCAATTTTTGGAACAGGATTAATTTTTATCTATTAATTTAATACCTAATTCTTCTAATCTTTCTTTATCGATACTTGCAGGGGCGTCCATCATTAAATCCATAGCTTGTTGATTCATTGGAAATGCTATTACTTCTCTAATGTTTGGTTCATCAGCAAGTAACATAACAATTCTATCAATACCTGGCGCACTACCTCCGTGAGGAGGTGCTCCAAACTTAAGAGCATTAAGCATTCCTGAAAATTTATCCTCTAATATTTTTTTCGAATATCCAGCTATATCAAACGCTTTATACATAATTTCTGGTTTGTGATTTCTAATTGCGCCAGAAGATAACTCTACACCATTACATACAATATCATATTGATATGCTTTGACATCAAGAGGATCTTTTTTTTCTAAAGCTTCCATCTCACCTTGAGGCATTGAAAAAGGATTATGACTAAATTGTATTTTATTAGTTTTTTCATCAATTTCATACATTGGAAAATCAACTATCCAACAAAATTCAAAAGAATTTTTATTAAGTAAATTTAAATCGTTACAAATTTTTTCTCTTACTTTACCAGAAAATAATTGAGCCTGTTTTAATGTATCACAAATGAAAAAAATTGAGTCATTTTCTTTAAGTTTTAATAATAATAATTGATCTTCATTTAAATTCTTTGCAATAGGACCTTTAAAACTATTTTCTGTAAATGAAATATATCCTAATCCAGCTGCGCCCTCTTCTCTTGCCCAATTGTTCAATTTATCAAAGAAGCTTCTAGGTTGATCGCCAGTATTTTTAACAATTATTCCTTTAACAACTGATCCATTTTCTATTTGGTTACTAAATATTTTAAAATTTGAACCTTTAAATACATTTGTATAATCATCTATAACAAGTGGATTTCGTAAATCAGGCTTATCAGAGCCGTAAACTTCCATTGACTCCTTGTAAGGTATTCTCCTAAATGGATACGGACTTACCTTAATTTCATTATTTTTCTTATTTTCATCAAATATTTCAAATAAAACTGGCTCAATAGCTTCAAACACATCTTCTTGTGTTACAAAACTCATCTCAAAGTCTAGTTGATAGAACTCACCTGGAGAACGATCTGCTCTACTGTCCTCATCTCTAAAACATGGTGCAATTTGAAAATATTTATCAAAACCAGCAATCATTAATAATTGTTTGAATTGCTGGGGTGCTTGAGGAAGAGCATAAAATTTACCCTGATGTATTCTTGATGGAACTAAATAATCTCTTGCTCCTTCTGGAGATGATGAAGTGAGGACGGGTGTTTGAAATTCAACAAAGTTTCTATCTATCATTTTCTTTCTAATATCTGATATTATTTTACTTCTTAATATAATGTTTTTGTGTAGTTTATTTCTTCTTAAATCTAAAAATCGATATTTTAATCTTACTTCTTCTCCATATTCGATATCAGAATTAACAGGCAAGGGAAGAATTTCAGATTTAGATAAAATTTTGTAATCTTGAATCTTTATTTCAATTTCACCTGTTTGCAGACTTTTGTTAATTGTATCATCAGATCTTTTAACAACTTCTCCACTAATTGTTAAAACACTTTCATTACTCAATTTACTTATTTCTTCAAATAAAGAATGAGTTCCATCAATAACACACTGTGTAATCCCATAATTATCTCTCAAATCAATAAATAATAGATTTCCATGATCTCTAATTGTGTCTGCCCACCCAGATAAAGTGACTTTTTCTCCTAAATTATTAATAGATAAGTCTGAACATAAATGTGAGCGATATTTATTCATTCTGATGCCATCTATAGTATTTCTTTGATTAATGGTATTGTTAATTGTCTTTTTTTTTCAAGAGATAAAGTGTCTAATTCTTTAACAATTTTAATCATATTATCATAAGATCTATTTGCTCTGTTTAGTATGTAGTCAAAAATTTCAAAAGAATTAATTATAAATTGTTTTTCAATAAAAAGTTTAGTTAAAATATTTAATAACATATCATCATCGGGTTGATGAATGTATAAAAATTTAAATAATTGCAATCTTGAATATAAATCTGGTAAAGTGATGTCAATTTTATTTAATTTTATTGAAGAAGAAATTAAAATCTTAAGTTTATTATTATTGCAGTGATTAATAATATGGAAGATATCTTCTTGATTGATGGAATTGTCAATATCTTCCACAATGACGTTTTTTTTAACACTTATAATTTCTTTCAGATTTTTTTTGTAAATTAGTGATTCATTGTTATTTAGCCACATTTTGGCTAGAAAAGATTTACCTGATTTTCTTGGGCCAATCAAAAAAACTGAGTTGTTATCTTCAAGAAATAGCCCATTATATGCTTCAATATTAGTTGAGTTTACATAAAAATTGGATTCGTTATATTTATTTGGAAATTTAAATTTAAAAATATTTTGTTTATTCATTTTAGACTAATGTTGCATACAGAATCATCGACAACGATATTTAACCTTTTTTTTAAAAATAATAATCTTAACATTTTAAAATTACCATAAAAAATTAATTCATATTCATTATTATTTATAGAAATTTTTTGTAAATTTATTTTTTTAATATTAGAGACATCAGATATTAATTGCTTGATTTTTTTTAATTCTAATAAGTTAAAATAATTAATATTACAATTAATAGAAGCAATTTTGGTATTATCAATTTTATTATGTATTTTCCAATTATTGACAACCAAGCTTTTTACATAAATTAATAATTCATCAATTTTATAATCATCAAAAATAAATTTATCAATTAAGTACAGACGTCCTTCTGTAAAAATATATAGCGTATACTCTGTATTA